>JBKQWE010000027.1:0-21880 GCA_052139675.1 Candidatus Brocadiia bacterium | reverse complement strand
GCGCACGGGGTGTGAGATTCCTCGCTACGCTCGGAATGACGCTCGCCACTTCAGTGGCTCTTTCCGCGACTTTCAGTCGCGACTCAACCTACCGCCTTTAGGCGGTAGTGGTTTAGAACCCGTAGGTGAGTTGAAGGATCAACTGGTTGGCCGAGGGAATCGTCGCCTGGCTGTTGCCGTTGATGACTTCGTAGTCACCCACGAAATGCAGCGTGTTCGTGATGTAGTAGACGTAACCGAAGGAGTATCGCTGGGTCCTCATCCCAAGCCCGTCCCTGATCTCATCATAACGGCTGACCAACTCGACGTCGTTGATCAGCGGGAGGTCCAGATCCAGGCCCGCTAACTTGTAGCCCACTTGCAGCCACCAGCCGTGCGGGTAAATGTGCCCGAGGTCCGTGGTTTCCACCCAGGTATTGACGTACTCGCCCTTGGCTTCGAAGTACGGACCGAGATGCAGGGCGGCATCGCCTACGGCGGCCGCCCACGATTCGTTGTTCGCGTTGTTCCAAACGCCGTCCTGGCCTGAAACTCCGAGCTCCAAGTCGTAATGATCGTGCCCTTGCCAGGGCATGAACCATCCGGCGCGGCCGCCGGCGCTGGGCGAAGCGTGCAGGTTCGCGAACTTGCCGTTGTTCAAAACCCCCACATTGCCGGCAAGGTCCAGTGAGCCGGCGGGAGCGCCGGTGGATACGCTCGAGCTGGGCCCGTTGACGACGTAAGCGGAATAGGCGAGTGTTTCTCCCGGCGCGTTCAACGGCACAACCCCGCGCACCTGTGCGCCCGCACCGGCGCCCGGCAGTATAAAGTCGCGCACGAACGGGTCGTCCGGAAACTTATTCAACCAGCCCGCGTTCCGCTCGCTGTAAGTGCCCAGGGGCAGCAGCATATAGCCGGATATCAGCGTCGCGTACTGATTGAGCACGTAATCCACCTGGGCGAAACTCAGAGTGAGCGCCGTCGAAGCGCCGGGGGTATTATTATCCTGCGCATTATCCACCAGGTTGATGTCGAACCCGGCTTCAACCAGCACCTTGTCCGAGGCCCGAAGCAGGAAGATCGGCGCAAAATCGAACAGCGCGAATCCGCCATGCTGCCCCTGGATCTTCGCGAATTGGGTCTCCGCGTCGCCCACAATCATAAAGTCCTGCAACGCAAACGGCCCGCTGGGCGGCGCGGCAACCTGCTCGCTCAACTTTTCCACGGCGCTCTTCAGGGAATTGAACTGCTCGCCGGTGACCGCTTCGCCCGCCGGCGGCGCCGCTCGCGCCTTCAATGCTTCGTTCAACTTGTCTTGCAACTGCTGCATTTTTTGCTGATCTTCGGCCCGCTGCTTCTGGTCCTCAGCGTGCTGCTGGGTCAACTGCTGAACGGCCTCCTTCAACGCCTTGAAGTCGTCATCGGACACTTCCGCGGCCGCGGGCCGGGGGAAAGCGACTCCGAAGACGCAGACGACGGCCGCAGCTTCAAGGATCAGGGAGCGAGTCGTCATAAGCCGTGCTCCTCTAAATTATCTGCCGCTGTCTTCTTGAAGGTACTTGAGGACCGCCTTTGCCTGGTCCGGAGGGATATTCGCCCGCACCTGCATATGCAGCATGATCGTCTTCCATTGCGCCGCCGTCCGCTCCGTCGCATAGCGTTCCGGATGACAGCGGCCGCAATTAATCGCGTACAGATCCTGCCCCGTGAGTTTCTTCTGTGCCGCCGGGTCGGCCGGCGCATGGGTCGCGCAGGAGAGAACCGCCGTCGCAAGGAGAGCCGCCGCCAGTCCAACGCCGAGTTGCAGGAACGGCCGCCGCGAACTGAATTGGCTCATGATTTTCCTCGAGCTGGTGGTTGCACTGTCCCACGCGCGCGGTTGCGGCTTTCCTGGGCGCAGCCTCCTGCCATTGGTTTGCCCGTCGCCCCGGCTGAGTACCACAAAGTGGCACCTCTTTTCCTTCTACCATGGCGCAAAGCGGCTGTCAATCCCCGGACGTGAAAAAAGCCTGTCCCGGCTCTCATGCGTGCCTTGGGAACCGCGGGTGCAAGGCGAGTGATCACTGGAAATACACTCCCGCGCAGACGCCGAACCAACCCCTTCTTGCCCTTCGCCCGTCGCCTGGGACGGGCGCTTTCAAATCTCAGATTACGCCCCCGGATTGCCGCTGTCAAGTGGTTTCCCGGCTGTTCCGAAAAATGATGCCGCCCGGTCCTTTTCCATGCGCCGCCGCCGACAGGCCCCTTCTTAAACTTCGCCGCCTTCGCTCTCGAAGCGGATCACGAAGACCGTTCCGCCGCCTGCGTGGTCATTCGCCGCGATCGTGCCGCCCGCCGAGGTCACCAGCGAATGCGTCACGGAAAGGCCCAGCCCGGTGCCTTTCGGTCCCTTGGTGGTGAAGAAAGGACTGAAGAGCTGCGGGCGGTTCTCCAATGGAATGCCCACACCGGTGTCGCTCACGCTCACGGTCACTGCTTTGCGGGTCTGCCTGGCCTCGATCCGCATGACGCCGCCTTTGGGCATGGCGTCAACGGCGTTCAGCACCAGGTTCAGCAGCACCTGCGTCAGAGCGTTGGCCGACATGGGGATCGTCATCTCGGGCGGCGTCACGAACACCTCGATCCTGATGTGCTGATTGGTCGCCATGGAGGAGATCATGTCCGCCAGGCCGGCGATCACTGACAACGCGGCGCAGGATTCTTCGCCGGCCGGCGGCGCCCGGTGGAGCTGCAGGAGGTTCCGCACGATGCCGGCGATCCGGTCAATGCCGTTCTGGATGTGGACGATGCGCCGGCCCTGCCGCAACGGCTCCGGCAATTCGCCCGCGAGCATGGAGAGCTGGGCGACGATGCCCTGCAGCGGGTTGTTGATCTCGTGCGCGACGCCCGCGGCCAGGCGCCCCGTCACGGCCAGCGACTCCATGCGCTGGAGCTGCGCGGCCTGCCGCTGTTCGATCGCCTCCTGCTGCGCCTTGCGCAGGTCGGTGACGTCGGAGAGTGACACGATATATCGCGGCAGGGGCTCTTCGGCGACCGGGACGGCCGAAATGCTCATAAGCAGGTTCCGCTTCACGCCGGTCAGCGTCCGGACGGACGCCTCCGCTTCGAAGAATTCGTTCCCGGCGGCCAGCGCCGCGATGGCCCTGACGACGGTATCGCGGGTTTCGTCATAACCCAGACGGTCGAAGTTCACCAGTAATTCTTTCTTGCTGGCGGCCTTGAAAAGCCGGAGCGCCGCCTTGTTTACATCCAGCCGCAGAATGCGGTGGAAGCAGAGCAGGGCCTCTTCCGGATGGCTGAGGAACCACGCGCGCACATCCGAGACGCCCTCGGCCCTCAACTGGTCGGAGCGCTGACGGACGAAGGCCCAGTCTTCCTCGACCAGGGCGGTGGGCGAGGCCTCGAACAGCTCGCGGTAGCGCTGCTCGCTCGCGCGCAGCGCCTGCTCGGCGCGCTTGCGGTCGGTGATATCCCGAGCGGTGCCCACAAGACCGATGACGCGCCCTGCCCCGTCGTGATAGGGCACCTTCATACTCAGATACGTACGCGTTCCCATCGGCCCGTGGACCGTTTCTTCGAGGGCTTCCATTTTGCCGGAGTTCATGAGACGCTGATCATTCTCCCGTATGACGCGGATGAACTCAGGATCAGTGTGGATCTGCTCAGCCGTTTTCCCGATCACATTCTCGGCTGAGTTGCCGACGATGGCCAGCGCGACGGGATTGGCGAACAGGAGACGGCCTTCGCGGTCCTTCAGAAAGATCGCCTCCTGGGCGTTATCGGTGATGACCCGGAAGAGGGCCTCGCTCCGCCGCAGAGCCTCCTCGGCCTGCCTCCGCTGGGTGATGTCAACGATTTGCGCGATAGTGTAACTCAGCTTGCCTTCAGCGTCCCGGATCATCGAAACGCTCACTTCGCCCCACACTACTTCGCCGTCCTTGCGGAGGTAACGTTTCTGGTGCCTCTCGATTCGCGCGCCGCCCTCGCGCATCTGGCGGCTCACCCTTGAAGTCTCTTCCCTGTCCTCCGGATGGGTGACATCCCGAATACTCATGCCGGTGAGTTCCTGTTCGGAGTACCCCAGGAACTCGCTGTGGGCGCGATTCGTTTGAAGAATTCGATTATCCGGCGAAACGAGCGTCATCCCGATAGGGGCATCCTTGAACGTGCTGCGAAACCGCGCCTCGCTTTCCCTGAGCGCGTCCTCCACGCGGCCGCGCGCGAGGACCTCGGCCTGGAGCGCCTGGTTGGCCGCGACCAGTTCGGCGGTGCGCTCCTGGACCCGCCGCTCCAGCTCGTCGCGCCCCGCTTGCGCCCGGGCATCGCGGCCCTTGAGGCTCAGCGCGTTCCAGAATCGAATCAAACTGCGAGTCATGGCTCGGACCACTCCTGGTATCCGATTGCGGGAATTCACCGTCCGACTTGCGCCTCCGAAGACGCCATCGAGAACTTTATACTCCACGGCGAACGCGAAGTAAACAGGCGCTGACCGCCGTCCACGCTTGACAGCGCGCGGCCGGTTTTGTTACATGAGAACATTCCGATTCTCGTCATCGCCGGTCACCCGGGCGCCTAGCTCAGCTGGCAGAGCAGCGGATTCTTAATCCGCGGGTCGTGGGTTCGAATCCCTCGGCGCCCACCACTGAAAAGCCCGCGCCGGCGCTGGTCCTGTCCAGCGCTGACGCGGGTTTCCTTGTATTCACGGCCCTCTCCGTGTTCTTTCAAGTTTCGCCAACTCATAGCACCGTTTCCCACGTTTTATCAAAAATCACTGTAAGCCCCACTGCAAGACACCTGTAAACGGCTTCTACTTGGTGGGGTAGGGGATCAACAATACTGGAGTTGACGGCAAAGAGGGGTCAAACTGATGCGCGATGCGGATGCGTTCCGCCTCTGCCCCCAGGAGAAAGACTTCGGGGTTACCATCGAACGTGTGGTCCTTGCCCCGCACCTTGACGATGGCGGCAAGCTCTTCGGGAGAGAATGGGCGCTTGATCTCCCTGCGGGTTTTGGCGGTGCGCCCCTCGACGAGCGTCTTCTTGCCGAACGGCGCTTTCCGGACGATCTCCACCAATTCCGACGGGTCAACGCCAGAGACAATATCCCCTGGTTGCAAAGTGCCATCGCTTCCGACCACCGCCGGCCCCCTGTCATGCGTGATGTTGTTGCGATCCAGATAGGCCTTGATATCGTCCGTCCGCAAACGCCACGGCGCTCCCGCTTTGGACGCCAGAATCCTGTCGGACTGCACTGGCCGGTTCTTGCGGGATGACGGGTAGTATGTCGAATGGGTCCGATATTTCCAAGAACTTATTCGCCCGAAAACGCCGCAGCGCAGGACGAGCGATCTTCGGTGCCTACCGCGAGCACACCATCTATAAAGTCCCACCGCACTGGACTACCGGGCTTCCCGTTGGCAGAGATCAGTTGCTCCACGTCCCCACCAGCGACTCCGCGACCCGAAACGCCCGCGCCTGGGCGAGGTAGCCGTCCCCGAACCAGACGGAGTTCAGGCGGCGCTCTGGCGTCTGTTGTTCGCTCGCCCGATGGTCCACGTACTCGACGACGCAGTTGTACGCGGCCCAGAGCGCTCCAGTGACTCCCTGAACCCGGTTGCCCTTGCCCTGGTCGAAGAAGTACGCCGACCACATGCGATCACGCCTCACCCGGTCCTCCGCTCGGTCGTCGTCGGGGACGGAGGGGTTCGGAAACACTCGAGCGAGATACGGGTCGAGCCGCGACGCCGTCATCTGCACGCGCGCCATGTCGCGGAAACGCTTCTCCAACGTCGTGTAGCGGGTATTGTGACGATCCCCAGGAGCGCCTGGGCCTACCGGAGCCGCTCGCCGAGATTCCCCGTGTGCGTAACCCGGACCGTGCGCCCCCAGTTCAGCGCCAGCGTGAGCGTGTTCTGGCACGCCACCTGGAACCATCCTGCCTGTCTCAGTCTCGTCCGGCGACTGCCTCCTGCCGGTGAAAACCCCGATCTTACCCGCCTCAGGCCACGCGCAGGGCCTCGTAATCCAAGTCCCAATCAAGCCGGTAGGGCCCCCGCTAGATTTGCGTAGTTCGCGGTGCTACGGGACGTCCTTGGAGTATACCGCTACAGCCGTCACGCCCCCATCCATCGTGAACGTGACGGACTTCTGGCCGGCAGTTTGAGCCATTCCATTCACCGTCCATTGCCAGAAGGTGTACCCGGTCGGGTCCGTCGCCGGCGCCTGGAGATTCACGCTCGTCCCGTATGCGATTCCGCTCTTCGTGCAGTTCGTCTTGCCGTTCTGGCCGGTGCTGGAACCGATGACCAGGCCGGTCGGCGGCGTGGACTGCACCGTCAGCGTGTAGCTGGTGTTCACCGTGTATTGGGCGACCGCCGTTACGGCCGCATCCATCGCGAACGTGATGGACTTCTGGCCGGGACTCTGGGCCGCGCCGTTCACCGTCCACTGCAGGAAGGTATATCCCTTCGGGTCCGTCGCCGGCGCCTGCAGATTCACGTTCGTTCCGCTGCCGACACCGGATTTCGTGAAGTTCGTCGTGCCGCCCTGCCCCGTGCTCGAGCCGATGCTCAAGCCGGTCGGCGGCATGGATTGAACGGTCAGCAGGTAGCCGGCGTTCACCGTGTACTCCGCCACCGCCGTGACGGCCCCGGCCATCGTGAACGTGACGGGCTTCTGCCCCGGGCTCTGCGCCGCGCCGTTCACTGTCCACTGTGAGAAGGTGTAGCCCTTCGGGTCCGTGGCCGGCGCCTGGAGGTTCACGCTCGTCCCATTAACCACGCTGGCCTTCGTGTAGTTCGTCGTGCCGTTCTGGCCCGTGCTCGATGTGATAACGATCCCGCTTGGCGGTGTGGATTGCACGGTCAGTGCGTAGTCGACGTTCGCCATGTACTCCGCCAGCGCCGTCGCGGCCCCGGCCATCGTGAACGTGACGGACTTCTGCCCCGGGCTCTGCGCCGCGCCGTCCACCGTCCATTGCGAGAAGGTATACCCGGCCAGGTCCGTCGCCGGCGCTTGGAGATTCACGCTCGTGCCGTACGCAACATTGGACACCCTGTAGTTCGTCATGCCGCCGTCGAACGTGCTCGACGTGATGACCTGCTTGTGCGGCGGCGCGGACTGCACGGACAGCGTGTAGCCGGTATTCGCCGTGTAGTGCGCCACCGCCGTCACCGCCGCGTCCATCGTGAAGGTGATGCTCTTCTGCCCGTCCGGCTGCGCCGCCCCGTTCAGCATCCATTGCGAGAAGGTGTACCCGGCCGGGTCTGTGGCCGGCGCCGCCAGGTTCACGCTCGCCCCGTATGCGACGCCGCTCTCTTTATAGTTCGTCGTGCCGCCCTGGCCCGTGCTCGAACTGATGGCCAGCCCGGTCGGCGGCATGGACTGCACGGTCAGCGTATAAGTGATGTTCGCCGCATAGTGCGCCACCGCCGTCACCGCTGCGTCCACGGTGAACGTGACGGACTTTTCCCCTGCAGTCTGCGCTGCGCCGTTCAGCGTCCATTGCGAGAAGGTGTATCCGGCCGGATCGGCGTCCGGCGCCACTACGTTCACGCTCGTCCCGTCACAGACGCCGGCGATCGCGCAGTTCGTCGTCCCGCAGTGCCCCGTGCACGAGCCGATGCTCAATCCCGTCGGCGGCGTGGACTGCAGGGTCAGTGTATAGCCGTTCAGCGTGTACTCCGCCACCGCCGTCATGTCCCCGTCCATCGTGAACGTGACGGACTTCTCCCCGGCCGTCTGCGCCGCGCCGTTCACCGTCCATTGCGAGAAGGTATATCCCTTCGGGTCCGTCGCCGGGGCTTCCAGGTTCACGCTGGTCCCGTCGGCGACGCTCTTATTGGTGTAGTAGTTCGTCGTCCCTTTCTGGCCCGTGCTCGAACCGATGGCCAGCCCCGTCGGCGGCGTGGATTCCACGGTCAATGCGTAACCGTTCAGCGTGTACTGCGCGACGGCCGTCATCGCCCCATCCATCGTGAACGTGACGGACTTCTCTCCTGCCGGCTGCGCCGTGCCGTTCACCGTCCATTGCGAGAAGGTGTACCCCTTCGGGTCCACGGCCGGCGCCTGCAGGTTCACGCTCGTCCCGCTGCCCACCGCGGCCTTCGTGTAGTTCGTCGTGCCGCCCTGGCCCGTGCCCGAAACGATGCTCAGCCCGCTCGGCGGCGTGGACTGTACGGTCAACGCGTACCCGGCGTTCGCCGTGTACTCCGCCACCGCCGTGACAGTCCCGCCCATCGTGAACGTGACTGATTTCTGGCCCGGACTCTGCGCCGCGCCGTTCACCGTCCATTGCTGGAAGGTATACCCCGTCGGGTCCGTGGCCGGCGCCTGGAGGTTCACGTCCGTCCCATTGCCCACGGCGGCTTTCGTGTAGTTCGTCGTGCCGTTCTGACCCGTGCTCGAGCTGATGCTCAGCCCGGTCGGCGGTGTGGATTGAACGGTCAGCGTGTAGCCCATGTTCGAGGTGTACTCCGCCACCGCCGTCACAGCCCCATCCATCGTGAACGTGATGGATTTCTGCCCGGGGACCTGCGCCGCGCCGTTCACCGTCCATTGCGAGAAGGTATAGCCGGCCGGGTCCGTCTCCGGGGCTTGGAGATTTACGCTGGTGCCATATGCAACGCCGAGCACCGTGTAGTTCGTCATGCCGCCGTTGAACGTACTCGACGTGATGACCTGCTTGTGCGGCGGCGTGGATTGCACCGAGAGCGCGTAGCCGGTGTTCGATGTGTACTCCGCCACCGCCGTCGCGGCCGCGTCCATCGTGAATGTGACGGACTTCTGCCCGGGACTCTGCTCCGCGCCGTTCACCGTCCATTGCGAGAAGGTGTATCCGCCCGGGTCCGTCGCCGGCGCCTGGAGATTCACGCTCTCCCCGTACGCGACGCCGCTCTCCTTATAGTTCGTCGTGCCGCCCTGCCCCGTGCTCGAGTTGATGCTCAGCCCGGTCGGCGGCGTGGATTGCACGGTCAGCGCGTAGCCCATGTTCGGCGTGTAATGCGCCACCGCCGTCACCGCCGCGTCCATCGTGAACGTGACGGATTTCTCACCGGCCGCCTGCGCCGCGCCGTTCAGCGTCCACTCCGAGAAACTGTAGCCCGCCGGGTCGCCCTCCGGCGCCGCCAGGTTCACGCTCGTCCCGCAACAGACGCCGGCGATCGCGCAGTTCGTCGTCCCGCAGTGGCCCGAGCTGGAGCCGACGCTCAATCCGGTCGGCGGCGTGGACTGCAGGGTCAGCATGTAGCCGACGTTCGCCGTGTAGTGCGCCACCGCCGCCACGGCCCCGTCCATTGTGAACGTGATGGACTTCTGCCCGGGGCTCTGAGCCGCGCCGTTCACCGTCCATTGCGAGAAGGTGTATCCGGCCGGGTCCGTCGCCGGCGCTTCCAGGTCCACGCTCGTGCCGTAGACGACCGTATCGGTGTAATTTGTCGCGCCGTAGTCGCCCGCGCTCGAGCCGATGCTCAGCCCCGTCGGCGGCGTGGACTGCACACTCAGCGTGTAGAGCGGCGCGTACACCGCCGCGGCCGTCGTGCCGGCAGTCATCGTGAACGTGATGGACTTCTGTCCCGCCGTCTGCGCCGCGCCGTTCAGCGCCCACTGCGAAAAGACGTACCCGCTCGGGTCCGTCACAGGCGCTTGCAGGTTCACGCTCGTGCCGTATGTGATCCCGGTCCTCGTGTAGTCCGTTCTCCCGCCTTGCTCCGCGCTTGAGGTGATCACGATCCCGGTCAGCGGCATGGACTGGACGGAGAGCGTGTAGCCGGCGTTGACTGAGTACTGCGCCACCGCCGTCGTCGCGATGGTCATCGTGAACGTGAGCGACTTCTGCCCTGTAGTCTGCGCCGCGCCGTTCAGCACCCACCACAAGAAAGTGTATCCGGTCGGGTCCGTCGGCGGAGCCTCCAGGTCCACGCTTGTCCCTGGCTCAATGTCGTCAATCGTGTAGTCCGTCGTGCCGCCGTCGTACGTGCTCGAACCGATGCTCACCTTGGTCAGCGGCGTGGACTGCACGGTCAGATTCACAGGGTTTTGTGTGTACTGCGCCAAGGCCAAAGTGTCAACGTTTACCGCGAACGTGATGGACTTCAGCCCCATAGTCTGAGCCACTCCGTTCACCGTCCACTGCCAGAACGTGTAGCCAGCCGGGTCAATCGCCGGGGCCACCAAGTTCACGGTCGTCCCTTGCGGGACGGCCGACACCGTGTAGTTCGTCGTCCCGCCGTCGCCAGTGCCCGAAGCGATGCCCAACCCGGTCGGCGCCGTAGACTGGACGTTCAGCGTATAGATCGGCGTATACTGTGCCACGGCCGTGGTGGGCACAGTCATCGTGAACGTGAGGGACTTCTGGCCGGCAGTCTGAGCCGTTCCGTTCACCGTCCATTGCGAGAAGATGTACCCGTTTGGATCTGTCACCGGGGCTTGGAGATTAGCGCTCGTCCCGTACGCAACGGCGGTTATCGTGCAGTTCGTCGTCGCGCCGTCGCCCGTGCTCGAACCGATGCCCAGTCCGGTCGGCGGCGTGGACTCCACGAGCAAGGTACCGGGGTTCAGCGTGTACTGCGCCACCGCCGTCGTGACTGTGCTAAACGTGAAGGTGATGGACTTCTGCCCGGCGGTCTGCGCGGCGCCGTTCACCGTCCACTGCGAGAAAGTGTAGCCCGCCGGGTCCGTCGCCGGCACCTGGAGATTCACGGTTGTCCCGGTCGCGACAGCAATCATCGCGTAGGACGTTGTCCCGCCGTGCCCCGTGCTCGAACCGATACTCAGGCCGGTCGGCGGCGTGGACTGGACGGTCAGAAGGCCGACCGTTCCCTCCTGGAGGTTGAGGCTGAACACCGTGCCGCAGCCGCATGAGCCGCCTGCATTTGTCATCCCGTAAAGCATCGAACCGCTCATTGTCAGGCTGCCTAATGGCTCCTGCCCGTCGGTCGCAGTGCCGGCGAACGAGTGCAAAATCGTATATCCCGTGTCGTCCGTGTTGATCGAGAAAACCGTACCAACGCCGGTAGCGCCGCCGCTTACCGTCATCCCGTAAAGCGTCGTCCCGCACAGCGTCAGGCTGCCGTAAGGCAGCGCCCCGTCGGTCGCAGTGCCCGTGAACCCGTGCAAAACCGTGTATCCCGTGCCGTCCGTATTGATCGAGAATACCGTGCCTTGGTTAGAACCTTCAGGACCGGCGTTCAAGGTGCCGAGCGTCATGCCGTAAAACGTCGTGCCGCTCAACGTCAGACTGCCGCATGGATAACCACAGCTTTCGGCCCAAGTGCCGAAGAACGAGTACAAAATCGTGTATCCCGTGCCGTCCGTATTGATAGAGAATATCGTACCGACGTCGTCGGCTCCGCCCCAAAACGTCATCCCATAGAGCGTCGCGCCGCTCAGAGTCAGGTCGCCCATAGGATTACCCGCCGTGGTCGAAGTGCCGACGAATGAAAGCTGCAGGTTGAAGCCTGTGCCATCCGTGTTGATCGAGAAAACCGTACCTACGTCGCTTGAGCCGCCGAACTCCGTCATTCCGTAAAGTATAGTGCCGCTCAGTGTTAGGCTGCCCCTTGGACCCGCCCCGTCGTTCGCACCGCCGGTGAACGAGTGCAAAATCATGTATCCTGTGCCGTCCGTGTTGATCGAGAATATTGTGCCGCTTGTGCCCGCATCCCAGCCGAGGCCGAAAGGTCCTACGCCGCTGGTCATCCCGTAAAGCGTCGAGCCGCTCAGCAATAAGCTGCCCTGTGGATACGCACCGTCGGCACCGCCGGCGAACGAGTGCAGAATCGTATATCCTGTGCCGTCCGCGTTCATCGAGAAGACCGTACCATATCCAAGGTATTCGCCGTCGTCGTCATCGTCTGCGTAGGTTCCGCCAGTGGATGTCATGCCATAGAACTTAGAGCCATTGCGCGTCAGGTCGCCGTCCGGATAACTCCCGTCCATGGGGCCACCTTGGAACGCGTGCAGAATAGTGATGGCGGCCGAAATAGTGAAACTCGGCGAGGTCGCAGGCGTCAAGGCGCCGTCAGTCGCCTGCAGCGTGTAAGTCCCTACTGCGGAAATTGAAAGGTTGTTGAACGGCGCTATGCCGTTCACCGCAGCAACGGTCAGCGTGCCGTTGAGAGTTCCCGACCCACTGCCCGGGCCGATGGTCACGGTCACGTTCGAGTTGTCCGTCGCGATCACATTGCCGTTGACATCCTCCACAGCTACGGTCACCGGCGGGGCGATAGTGCTGCCGACTAAAGTGTTGCTCGGCGGCTGGACAAAGGCTAGTTGCGTCGCCTGTCCCTGTGCCGTGAGGCAGATGATGAAGACACCTGCTACGAAGGCAAAGATGGGAGCGAATCCCATTCGCCACCGACTCCGGCCACCTGGGAAGCTCTGCAAGCGCGGACCGCTGGTTCCCATCAACCTCGTCCCTTTCTCTGCCGGCAAATTTAGGATTCCATGGCGAATAAGCGCATTGACAACCATCCCGTGCGCGCTCATTCCCTCAAATGCTTGAAATGTGCCACTTTGCGAAGTCTGCAAGTCCTGACGCTGGCACAGTATATGCAAGCCCCTCGAGTGGGTCAACAAGATTCCGGCTCGGAGTGTTGGCCGGCAGGCTGCGTGGAGACGTTCAGGGCATGTTCCTTCTCCGGCTGAGGCCATGGAATCCAGCGAAGTACGCGGCAATCTAAGACGTGCGTTGGGTGCTCAGCGCACCGGCGCATAGTGCCAGGATGGCGCCCGCAAGGGGGTACGAACTGCCGGTCATATGGGTCAATCTCAGCTAAGTCGGCAACCTAAGTCAGAACCGTGGCGCTCAGTTCGCTCAGGGAAATCTTCCGCTTCGGCGGGCTGGGGCATCATCCCGGCATGCCGCGGAGGGTGCTTGGGCGCAGGTCATTGATCTGCATCAATCCGGTGGCGCGGATGGCTCGACTACACGCAGCAAGCTCTTCGCCATGCGGAGCTTGTCGCCTGGCGCCACAAACGAGGCTCTGACACGTTCGCCCTTCAGCCACACACCGTGTCGGCTCCCGAGATCTTCGACCTTAAGTCTCCCCGCCGAAACGCTCAACCGAGCGTGGCGCTTGGAGAGCTGCGGGTCGTCCACCCGAACATCCACGTCTTTGCTGCGTCCGATAGTCACCGGAGCGGTGGTGGAGATGCAGATGCGATGGCCTTCCAGCGGGCCCGCGATGAACTCGATGACGAAGCGTTTCAGGAGAATTGTGTCTTCAAGAACTGCCTTGCCACTTTTCCCTTTGCGTGGTCCGGCAGCCCGCGCGCGCGCCTCGACGGGCACGGCGGCGGGCGGCATCGGAGCGGGCACAGTCACTCTTCTGTCGCCGCGCGCTTCAACGCTCGGCGCCGACGCCGCGGTGAGCGCATCGAGCAAACTCTTCGCGTCCGCAAAACGATCCTCCGGCCGCTTCTCAAGCAGCTTGTGCACCACGACAGAAAGCGCGGGCGGCACGCCGGGGTTCAGTCCACGGATTGGCGGCGGAAAGTCCCGCTTGTGACGGCGCATGATCTCGACCACGCTCGCGCCGATGTATGGAGGCCGGTTCGTCAGCATGAAGTAGGCCACAACACCTATCGAGAACAGGTCGCTACGCGGGTCTTCATTGACGCCTTCGAACCTCTCCGGCGCCATGAATAGCGGGCTTCCAAGGTTCGAACCGGTGCTCGTGGTCCCCCCGCCATTCTCATCCAGGCATTTCGCAAGCCCGAAGTCCGCAACCTTGACGACGCCATCGGCGGTGATCATCACATTGTCCGGCTTGATGTCGCGATGGATAATCCGATGGGAATGCGCTACCTCCACTGCACAGGCTATCTGATTGAGGATGGGCAAGGCCACGCTCGGCGCCATGGGCGCCTGGCGCTCAATGACAGCCCGGAGTGTCTCGCCGGCCACGTATTCCATTTCGATGAAGTGAAACTGCTGCACTTGTCCGATGTTGTGGATGGCGACGATATTAGGGTGGTTCATCTGTGCCGCAGCCTGCGCCTCGCGATGAAACCGCTTGATCATTTTGGGGTTTCTGGTATAGACCGGGGCGATCAGCTTCAAGGCCACCACGCGATTGAGCACGGTGTTCTGCACCTTGTAAACCGCGCCCATCGCCCCTTCGCCAATCAGTTCCAGAATACGATACTGCCCGAGAAGAGTGCCGACGAGAGAGCTGCGCTTCTTCGCCTGTCCATCCGCCTCCGGATGCACACTCATGACGATACCACCGCCTGGTCCATCATCCGAGCCCCGGAAACCTCAGCGCGCAACTCGCGCACGGTGTGCCGAACTCGCCGGTGGATTCTACTGCAATCTGTCGCGTCGTGCCAGCAAGAACTTGCTCGCAGCGCGCCGGGGTTGACAATCTCGCCGGTCGGAGGATAATGGCGACCAGCGCAGCGCCGCAGGGCGAAGCGCCGAATTCATGGGCATGGCGCCGGGGCAAGAGCAGTATTATGGCAACCGTCTTCGGCGGACACGAGATTCTGGCGAAGCTCGGCCAGGGCGGGATGGGCGCGGTGTATAAGGCGCGGCAGCCCGGCGCGGATCGCATCGTCGCGCTGAAGGTGATGAATCCGGGTTCGGCCACGCCGGAGGCCTACGCGCGGTTCCAGCGCGAGATGCAGATCGTCGGCCGATTGCGCCATCCGAATATCGTCCGCCTCTTCACCGTCGGCCAGGAGAAGAACCGCGTCTTCTTCACCATGGACTTCGTGGATGGGAAGCCGCTCGCCCAGCTCATCGCCGAGGCGAAGTCCGAGGAGGATCGCCAGTCGCTGGTGAAGCAACTAGCCGCCGTCGCCCGCGCGATCCACTACGCGCATACCGAGAAGGTCATCCACCGCGACTTGAAGCCCTCGAACATCATCGTGGACAAGCAAGGCAATCCGCTCGTCACCGACTTCGGCCTGGCCAAGGAACTGGGCGCGGGGCAGACGGTAACGGTCACCGGCGAGGCGATCGGCACGGTGCATTACATGTCGCCCGAGCAGGCGCAGGGCCAGAAGGATATCGGCCCGGCGAGCGACGTGTATTCGCTCGGCGTCATCCTGTACGAAATCCTGACGGGGAAGCCTCCGTTCGAAGGGCCGACGCCCACGGCGGTGCTCAAGAAGCTCTTGCAGGAGAAGCCCGAACCGCCGCGGGAGGTGAACCGCGCCGTGCCGAAGGGCCTCGACGCCATCGTCATGAAATGCCTGGCCAAGGACCCGAAAGGCCGCTACGCAACCGCCGAGGCACTGGCGCAGGACATCGAGCGGTGGCTGACCGGCGAGACGCCGCTGGCGGCCCAGCGCCCCAGTGTTGCGGCGCTGGTGCGCGCGCATCCGGCAGCGGCCGCCGGAATCGCGGCCTCTCTGGCCGCAGTGGTGCTGCTGGCCGGCGCTCTCCTTTACATCCACTTTCAACGGGAAAAAGCCTCCAGCCAGGCCCGCGAAGAGGAGGCGATGCGCCAGGCGAACGAACCGGAGCAGAAGGCGACCGCCGAGGCGCAGGCCCGACAAGCCGAAGAAGCAAGGCGCAAGTCCGAGGAGAAAAGTCGGGCAGCCGCCGAGGCTGAAGCCCAGCAGAAGGCCGAGGAAGAGGCTCGCGCCAGGGCCGAAACTGAAGCCCGCCGGAAGGCTGAGGAAGAAGCTCGTGCCAGAGCTGAGCGTGAGAAACGTGAGGCTGAGAAGCCCGCCGTGGAATCCAGCCCCTTAGCCCGCGCCCGTGCGGTCATCACGAGCTACGCTTCCCTCAACGAGGTGACCGCTCTGGCTGAAATCCCTGGCCGGATCTGGGTCGGCACCAGCGGCGGCGTTTTCGAACTGGAACCCGCGAGCGGCAAGCGGGTTTCCTACTTCCCTTGGGCAGGAGTACATGCCATCGCCGTGGACTCCCAGGGAACGCTGTGGGTGGGAGCAGATGTGGGAGTGTGCAGATTCGACGGGAAAGCGTGGCGGACGTACGCGAAAAAGGACGGGTTAGCGAACGACCAAGTGCTGGCGATAGCAATTGATGCCCGCGGGCGAAAATGGTTCGGAACGTCGGGCGGCGTTTCCTGCTTCGACGGGACGACGTGGCGGACGTACACGAAAAAGGACGGGCTGGCGGACAACAGCGTTTGGGCGGTTAGGATTGATGCCGCGGGATGGAAGTGGTTCGGAACCGGGGGCGGCAGCGTCTCCTGCTTCGACGGAACCACATGGCGAACTTATACGACGAAGGATGGACTCTGGAGTGATGGACTCTGGAGTGGCAAAGCTTATCCGGGAGTTTATGCGATAGCGATTGACGCTCAGGGACGGAAATGGTTTGGGGCATTTGGCGGCGTCTCCTGCTTCGACGGGACGACATGGCGGACGTACTCGACGAAGGACGGGCTGGCGCAGGGACAGGTGCACGCGATTGCGATTGACGCCCAGGGGCGGAAGTGGTTCGGTACCACAAACGGCGTCTCGTGTTTCGACGGGACGACGTGGCGGACATACACGAAGAAGGACGGGCTGGTAACCTCCGCGGTCACAGCGATAACGATTGACGCCAAGGGACGGAAATGGTTTGGCACTCCCAGCGGCGTCTCCTGTTTCGACGGGACGACGTGGCGAACGTACACGTCGCAGGACGGGCTGGTGGGCAGCTACGTGCAGGCGATTGCGATTGACGCCCAGGGGCGGAAGTGGTTCGGGACAGGAAGCAGCAGTGGCGGCGTCTCATGCTTCGACGGGACGACATGGCGGACGTACATGGCGAAGCCAACAGTGCGAGCGATTGCGATTGACGCCCAGGGGCGGAAGTGGTTCGGGAGCGGGAACTATGACGGTGTCTCCTGCTTCGACGGGACGACGTGGCGGACGTATACAACGAAGGATGGGCTGGCAGGCAACTTCGTGACGGCAATTGCGGTTGACGCCCGGGGACGGAAGTGGTTCGGTGTGGAAAACGTGCGTGCCCCACCCTCACCCGACAGAGTGGGGAGCGGCGTGTGCTGCTTCAACGGGACAACGTGGCGGACGTACACGACGAAGGACGGGCTGGCGAATGACCATGTGTGGGCGATAACGATTGATGCCGAGGAGAACGCTTGGTTCGGGACAGATGACGGCGTTTCCGAATTCGACGGGACAAAGTGGCGGACGTATACGACTAAAGACGGGCTGGCGAAGGGAGTGGTGCACGCGATTGCGATTGATGCCCAAGGGCGGAAATGGTTTGGGACAGACGGTGGCGGGGTCTGCTGCTTCGACGGGACAACATGGCGAAGGTACACGACGAAGGATGGGCTGGCGGATAACCGTGTGTGGGCGATAGCGATTGACAGCCAGGGGCGGAAGTGGTTCGGAACCTTGCGCGGCGTCTCCTGCTTCGACGGGATGACGTGGCAGACTTGGACCGCGAAAGATTTCCTCGCAGGGAACGCAGCGTTGGCGCTCGCGGTGGACCGCGACGGTAGCATCTGGGTGGGAATGACGCTGGGTGTCTCGCACATCGTGCTCACGGACGAGAAACCCTGAGAGAGTGATTCGTGGCGAAGTTCGGCGACTATGAAATTCTGGCGAAGATCGGCCAGGGCGGGATGGGCGCGGTGTACAAGGCGCGGCACGCGACGTCGGGCCGAACGGTTGCGCTGAAGGTGATCTCCAGCGCCGCCGTCCTCTCCGAGACGAGCCGCGCGCGTTTCCTCGCCGAGGCGCGCAGCATGGCGCGCTTCCGCCACTCCAACATCGTCACGCTCTACGAGGTCTCGGAAGTCAACCGCACGCCCTTCCTGGCGATGGAGTTCATCGAAGGCCGTCCGCTGTCGGAGATCCTGGCCGAGCGGATTCCCGACACGCGTCCGGTGACAACGTGGATGCTCACCATCACGAACGCTCTGGCCCACGCGCACGCCGCCGGGATCATCCATCGCGACCTGAAGCCGAGCAACGTCATGATCAACCACCGCGGCGAGGCCGTGGTGATGGACTTCGGCATCGCCAAGGATGTGGGCGCAGATATGGGCATGACCGCCACCGGCCAGATCATCGGCACGCCGGCCTTCATGTCGCCTGAGCAGTGCGAAGGGAAACCGGTTGACTTCCGCAGCGACGTCTTCTCGCTGGGCGGCATCCTCTACATGCTCCTCACCGGGCGGCCGCCGTTCACCGGCCCATCGAGCGCGGCCATCATGCTCAAGGTGATTGAGGAGGACCCGGACCCGCCCTCGCGGCTGTTGCCTGCCGTGAACAAGACGCTGGAGGCGATCTGCCTCAAGGCGCTTCGGAAGGACCCCGCCGAGCGGTACCAGTCCGCCGAAGCGATGTGCGCCGACCTGAGCGCGTTCATGGTCGGCAGCGGCGTCATGGCCAGGGCTGAGCATTACAAGTCTAAACAGGGCGGGCTCCGGAAGCTGCCCCTGCGCACTCCGGCCGGCGCGGTGCTCTGCGTGCTGGCGCTGTTGGCAGCCGGGTTGGCGGCATGGCGGTTCTGGATAGCTCCCAGCGCGGCGCGTTCGCGCACCATCAGTCCCGCCGCGTCCGTGGCCGCACGACCAGCGCCTCCGACGACCGCCTTGCCGGCGCCGGCTCTCCCGGAACGTGGGACAGGCACGCAGGTTCGTCCGGCAACGGCTGCCTCCGCGACGGCTTCTTCAGTGAGCGCCGCCCCTCGGACAGCCGCGCTGACGATGTTGGTGCAACTTCCCGACACGACTCCGCGAACGGTGGAGGAAGGAGACCGGCGCCTTCGGCAATGCCAATTCGAAGAAGCGCTGACTATCTACGAGGCGGCGGGTGCGGACGCCGCGCGGAAGGAACTCGCGCGGAATGCTCTTGCGCTGCGTGAAGCTGCGGCCCAGTCACTCACCTCCGGCGGGATGGCCTCGCTCACGCTCCAAAACGGCGAGCGCACGACCGCGTGTTCCGTCAGCCGAGGGTCGGTCATGCTGGCCGATACCCAGGGTTCCATCACGTCAAAAGCGTGGCAGGATTTATCCCCGGAGGACGTGTACCGGATTTATCGGGCCTCTCTGAAGCAGCCGTCGGCCGATCAATATCTTGTCCTGGGCAGTCTGTGCCAGGCGATGGGATTGAAGGAGAATGCAACCGCTTCATTCGCTGATGCTGTCCGAGCAGACCCGGCTCGAAAGCCGGAGGTTGATCGTCTGCTCGATCGGCCCATCGTCGGCGGTCCATGACCGCTGTGCAGCCTGGTGTTTAGTTGCGTAAATTGGTACGCCAATTTGCGCAACTAAACACGGTCCAACGGAACGCATAACCCAATATAACGACGCGGCTTATCGCGGTCATGCTTCCTTGCGGAAATAGGACGCCTACTTCCGAAAGAAAGCATTAGACGGGCTGGGCAATTCTCGGGGGTTCGCTGCGGATTCGGGCAAAATTTAGCGCCGAGAGGCGATTTGTGAGGGTGCCTACGGTGGTGGGTAACGCGCTGGCACGCAGTAGTGTCGAGACTTGCGACGCTGCTAAGCGGTTTGTTTGTTGGCCGTGCGGATGCCCGTGCGGCAATCTGACCGATCTGCGTAAGGAGTGCCACTGCACGCTTCTCCTGGCCGCACCGCCTTCACCATGACCAGAATACCCGCCCGGTGGGGTTCAGGCAGCTTCGGCCATGAACATGAACTAGCCGACAGCCTTGATTGCTCGCGGCATTGGGGGACAGTATTTTGGGGGTTTCCCGTAAGTCAGACGGTAAGACACGCGAAGCGACCTTGTAGATGTCGGGCCGGCTGCGCTTTCTTAATCCGCCGGTCGGGGGTTCGAATCCCTCGGCGCCCACCAGTTCATAACCCTCGTCAGGTGCCATATCTGGCGAGGGTTACGCATTTGGGTCACGGTACCGGGGAAAGCGCGGGGTTGGAGCGGCCGGCGGCCTGGGTTATGGCGCGGAGGAAATCGGCGGGCGGACGCGCGCCGTGGCGCTGGGCGGTATCCACGTCGGACAAGGCGCGCGAGTAGTCCTTCGCCGCGTAGTAGGCGACGGCCCGATTGAGATAGGCGTTGGCCTCATCGGGATCGAGCGCAATAGCCCGGTTCAAGTCTCGCATCGCCTCCTCGATGTGGCCGGTCTTGGTATGGGCGGCGCCCCGGTTGTTATAGGCGTCGGCGTAATCAGGCATCAGCCGGATGGCTCGATCGAAATTGGAGATCGCCTCGGCAGGACGCTGGGCGGCTGCGTAGAGGTTGCCTCGATTGCAATACGCCGCGGCGTCATTGGGGTCGAGCGCGATGGCCTGGTCCAGGTCGCGCATGGCCTCCTTGAGGCGGCCGGCCTTGCCGTAGGCCACGCCCCGGTTGTTGTAGGCTTCGACGTAGTCGCGCTTCAGCTCGATCGCCTTATTCAGGCATGGCAATGCGGCGTCGGCGTTGCCCGTCCCGGAATAAGCGTCGGCGAGATTGTACCACGCCCGCGGGTTGTCGGGCCGCTTGTTGACGGTGTCCTGCCATATTGAGACCGCGTCGCGGTAATCCGCGTTCCTCTCGAACGTCAGCCAGCCCAGAACGGCGGCGGCGGACAAGACTGCCGCCGCCGCGGCGCGCCCGAAGAATTTCCGCGTCGCGGGCGAAGCGGTCATGCGGCCACCCCACCGGTTGCCGAGCCCATAGGCCGCAACGACGCAGACCGTCACGATAGCCGCCAGCGGCAGATACATCCGGTGCTCAAACGCGAGGTCCTTGATCGGCATGATGCTGGACGTCGGCGCGAGCACGAGGAAGAACGTCGCACCCGCAAATCCCCACTTCGGACGCCGCACGAGCGCCCAGGCCGTCGCCGCGAGGAGCGCTCCGACGACCGCCGCGCTCCGCGCGATGTCCGCCGCGCTCCGCGCGATCGGCCAGTCGTAGTCCAGGCACAGCCCGGCCGGCCAGAACGCCAGTCGGAGATAGTGCAGGATGACGCCGAATTCGCTCCGCGCGTACTGCAGTGGTGTGATGCCGGGCAGGTTGAATCCCGCCGATGGCGCGCCCGGGCCGAGCGCTTCGAGCGCCGGCCGCGCCAGGATGAGCCACGTCGCTGCAAGCCCGAGATACAATTTCCATCGTCGCCGCAACGCCTCCCCGAACGAGCCGGCGATGAAGGCCCGGTCGTAGAGCATGACGATCAGCGGCGCGGAGACCATGACTTCCTTGCTGCCCATCCCCAGCGCGCAGGCCGTGACCGCAGCGACTTGCCACGCAACGGCGTTCGGATACCCCTCCGCCGAGCGTATAAAGCAATACAGAGTCAACAGATAGAACAACGCCATCAGCGACTCTGTCCGCTGGATGGTATAGGTCACCGCTTCGGTCTGGACTGGGTGAAGCATCCATAACAGTGCGGCGCTGAACGCCACTGCGGTGGAGGCATTTCCGCCGAACCGGCCGGCCAGGGCCGGCAGCCTGAGCGTCCGGCGAATGACCCCGAAAAGCACCAGCGCGGCCAGGAGATGCACGGCCAAATTGAAGACGTGAAATCCCGTCGTGCCCGTTCCGCCGAGCCAGTAGTTGAGCGCGAGGGTGAGCTGAACGACCGGCCTCGCCTGCAGAGGGACGAGATTCTCCCAGGAGGGAAAACGGCGGAGGCTCAGGTTGTCTCGGATCGCCCCGAAATCGTCGAAGATGAAAGGGACGTTAAAGCTATTCGACCAGGCCGCGATCCCCGCAGTCAGAATCGCTGCGCAGGCCAGCACAGTCCAGAGGGCCTGTCGCGGAGATGAGAACCGATCAGGCCCTGTAATCGGTCGTTTTTTCGTACTGATGTATTACGTTCCTCGAATACTCCCACCTCTTCCGGCCACGTCACGGCGCGTTGATGACGTAGACCGCCACGGCCGTCGTGGCCCCGGTCATTGGAAACATGACGGACTTCTGCCCGGCGGGCTGCGCCGCGCCGTTGACCGTCCATTGCGAGAAGGTGTACCCGGCCGGGTCGGTCGCCGGGGCCT
>JBKQWE010000026.1:0-72509 GCA_052139675.1 Candidatus Brocadiia bacterium | reverse complement strand
CGGAGAAACTCTTCGTGTCCAGGCCGACCTCGCGCTGCTCGATGACGGAGGTCTTGCTCTTGTGGATGAACTCCAGCGGGTCCTCCACCGTCACGATCTGCGCGCGGCGCCGCTCGTTGATGATGTCAATCATCGCCGCCTGAGTGGTGGACTTGCCGTGGCCGGTCGGCCCGGTGACGAGGATCAGCCCCTGCTGCGCCATGCAGAGCTGCTCGATGACGGGCGGCAGACCCAGCTCGGACAGCTTGGGCAGATGCTCCGGGATGAGCCGGAACGCGGCCCCGACGAACCCGCGCTGGAGAAAGATGTTCCCGCGAAAATGCTGCGTGCCCTTGACGAAGAGCGAGAAATCCAACTCGCGCTCGGACTCGAACCGGGCGATCTGAGTGTCGTCGAGAATCCCGTAGATGAGATGCTTGGTCTGCTCTGCGGTTAACGGATCCGCCTTCACGAGCCGCATTTCGCCGTCAATGCGCAGGATCGGCGGCGAGTCCGCCGTCAGGATCAGGTCCGACGCCTTCCGCGCTTGCGCGAATTCAAACAGGTCTGAGATCTCCATGGTGTGGTTCTCTCCTCTTATCCCGGGTTTCCCAAACCAGGAGTTTGGGAAACCCGGGCAGACCCGCCGGGCCGCTCAGCGCCACCGACCGCCGCTGTGAACCCAGCCGCCATGCGCGCCGCGGGCCCAATGGTGCGGAATCCATACTGCGCCCGGGTGCGGCCTGTGTCCCCAATAGCCGCCGTGCCAGGCCCATGCGCCGCCTTCCCAGCCCCACCAGCCGGGGATCCACAGGAAGTCCACTTCAGGACCCGGCGCGGCCGTCACCACTTCCGCCGGCGGCACGGGCTGCTCGACGCCGACGCCGATTTCCCCTTCCGGCGCAGCCACTTCCACCGACGCCGGTCTCACGCCGACATAGCAGCCGCCCGCGCACAGGCATCCGGCCGCTATGGATCCGACGATCAGTTTGGTGATGCTCATGTTTCGTCCTCCCCGCAGGTGTTCATACCCCATCTTTGCCTCTATTAGTAGTCTACCTCGTCTGACGAGCCTGTCAACCTCAATGTGTCGGGGCCGGGCCCGGCCGCCCGCAACATGGATGCGCGCCAACGGCGTTTCATTGCACTCGAAAAGGTTGTCGTCCCGACGTTTAGCAGGGCCGCGCGCGGTTCAAGAACAGCATGACGCCTCCATCGCCATGAACGGATATCCTTCTTTAACGCCCCGCGCATGAACCTCGAGTATGACTCTAAAGCCCGTCTGCCTTGACCGGAAGCTTGCGGTGATTTATCCTCCCGAGTATACGGAATGCCTCCACGCCATTGAGAGAGCGCCCGGCGGCTTCTACTTACGGGCGCCGCTGAAGGGAAACGGAGCGATGCTGAAGCGCTACGGCCAGCTCTTCTTCGCCATCGCGGTGGCCTGCGACGCCGTCGCCATCGCCGCGGCGTGGATGATCGCCTATGTCGTCAAGTTCCGCCTCGGGCTGCTGCCGGTCCTCGAGGCGGCGCCGCCCGGAGCAATGGTCTTCGTCCGGCTGCTGCCGATCGTCCTGGTGTGCAGCCTGTTCGCCCTGGCTTTCGTCGGGCTGTACAGCCCGGTGCGGACGCGCTCGCTCGTCCGCGAGGTGTTGCCGATCGGAAAGGCCTCGGTCCTGGCCTGGCTCGGCACGCTGGCGGCGCTTTACTACTTTCGCCACGACATGCTGTACAGCCGCGAACTGCTGGCCATTTTCCTTTTCCTGAGTCCGCCGGCGCTGATCGGCTCGCGGGCGCTGGTGCGGCGGGTGCTGAAGGCGCTGTTTGCGCGCGGGGTGGGCACGCGGAGCGCCGCGATCATCGGGACCGGCCTGCGCGCGCAGGAGCTGTGGCGCAGCTTGCAGGGGAACCCGTGGCTCGGGGTGCGAACGGCGTATTTCGTGGACGAGGAAGCGCGCCCGGAGCCGCTGTGCGGCCTGCCGGTGCGCGGATCGTTCTCGAAACTGATCGAGTGCATGCGGGAGAACCCGGTGGATACGGTCTTCGTCGCGATCCCGCACCGCAGCCCGGAGAAGCTCGAGGGCGTGCTCGACACCCTCGCGAAATTGCCGCTGACGGTGTCGGTGATTCCCGATTTCGCCGGCGCCATCACGCTCAACTCCAGCATCGCGGAGATCGAGAGGCTGCCGGTGATCCATCTGCGCGATACGCCGATCTCCGGCTGGCACGCCATGGCCAAGCGTTTGCTGGACATCGTCGGCTCAATCCTGCTCCTGGTCTTATTCGGCCCGCTGATGCTGCTCCTGACGCTGCTGGTCCGGGCGAGCAGTCCCGGCCCGGTGTTTTTCAGGCAGGAGCGGATGGGCCTGGGCGGGCGGCCGTTCACGCTGTTGAAGTTCCGGACCATGCGCGTGGACGCCGAGCGCGAGACCGGGCCGGTCTGGGCAAAGGACGACGATCCGCGATGCACGCCGGTCGGCTCGTGGATGCGCCGCACAAGCCTGGACGAATTGCCGCAGTTCGTCAACGTGCTGCGCGGCGAGATGAGCCTGGTCGGCCCGCGGCCGGAGCGGCCGCACTTCGTCCAGCAGTTCACGCAGGACCTGCCGGCGTACATGCTCCGGCACAATGTCAAGGCGGGCCTGACCGGCTGGGCGCAAGTCAACGGCCTGAGGGGAAACACGTCGCCGACGAAACGGCTCGAGTACGACCTCTACTATATCAACCACTGGTCGCTGGCCTTCGACGCGCTGATCCTCTTCCTGACGCCCTTCATGGGGTTCTTCAACCGAAATGCATACTGAAGCGGCCGCCCGCAGTTGCGGCCCGCGCGCCCTCACGGGCGTTCGGTGAGTTCCTCATAGACCCGGAGGGTCTGTTCGGCCTGCTTTCTCAACGTGAAAGAGGCGGCGCGTTTCAGCCCTGCCGCGCGCAGCGTCGCGCCGAGGAGCGGGTCCGAGAGGATCCGGCTGATCGCCGCCGCCATGGCCGAGGGGTCCGTGGGATCCACCAGCAGCGCGGCATCGCCCACCGTCTCCGGGAGAGAGGTCCTGTTGCTCGCCACGACGGGCGCGCCCCGCGCCATCGCCTCCAGCGGCGGGATTCCAAAGCCCTCATAGAGGCTTGGGAAGACGAATACGGCCGCATTGCGGTACAATTCGGAGACGGCTGCATCGCCGATGTGGCCGGTGAAGATCACCGCATGATCCAGACCCAGCCGGCGCGTTTCCATCTCGGGCTCCATGTACCTTGCGTCGGGCGCTCCGACAATGACGAGGCGGCAATCTTTCAGGCCGGCGCGCACCCGCGCGAAAGCTCGAACCAGCACCGCCAGGTTCTTATAGGGATCGCGGCGGCCCACGTACAGCAGGAACGGTCCGCCCTGGACGATGCCGCGGGCCTCGGTCTGAAGACCCGCCGCCGTTTCCGCCGGCAACTGAATCCCGCCGGGAATGACCCGGATTTTGCCCTCCGGCACGTTCAAGAGCCGCTCGATGTCCAGGGCGGAGTGCCGGCTCGGGGTGATCACGCGCGACGCGGCGCGGCTTTGCAGTTCCAGCCAGTACGCCCACAGCCGCCACCAGCGCGCCTTGACGCTCGAGTGGAGGACATCCCGGCAGGTGATCGGGATGAGGTCGTAGATCGTGATCACCTTGAGGCAGCGGGACCCCAGCGGCGAGAACGCGTCCAGGCTGTGAAACAACCGGATGCCGAGGCGGCGCAGCGTCCGGGGAGCGAGGCACTGCTCCCGCGCGCCGCGCGGGCTGCGCCGGAGCGGGACGAGGTCAAAGGCCGCGGAACACCGCACGTCCTCGGGCAGGCTGTCCGCCTCCGTCGTTAAAATGAGGATGCGAAAACCCGGGTCCACGAGGGCGATCCCCCGAAGCAGGTTCAGCGTATAGCGTGCGATGCCGCTCATGTCTCCGCTGGCATAGCGCGCGTCAATACCGATCTGCATGGCCGGCTGTTCCCTGGTGTTTAGTTGCGTAAATTGGTGCGTCAATTTACGCAACTAAACACGGCCCAACGGAACGTGTCAC
The DNA here is from genome assembly GCA_052139675.1 of Candidatus Brocadiia bacterium. Taxonomy (GTDB): domain Bacteria; phylum Planctomycetota; class Brocadiia; order CAIUPP01; family CAIUPP01; genus JBEKCB01. The sequence goes on along the minus strand of JBKQWE010000026.1, from coordinate 68,490 downwards.
TCGGCAGAACGACGCTGCTTATTGCGGTCATGCTTCCTTGCGGAAATAGGACGCCTATTTCCGCAAGGAAGCACTGGCCTGAGCCCGGAATTATTCAAAGGGCGCAGCGACTTGACCCTGCGCCGTATCTTTCCCGGAGAGGCGGCCGTTCGTTTTCCGAGAACCGTCCATGGCGGCCTCGAGCAACTGGGCCGAAAGGGCGGATTCTTTTTCGGCGCGGCCGGAGGCGCACAGGCGCAGCAGCATCGCTTTCGAGAAGCGGAACGCGGCCAGTGCCAGGACCAGCGCCCTGAGGCCCGCGCGGTCCAGCGGCCGGCCGTGCAGAGAAAAATAGTACAACTGCGATCGCCGGATGAAGAGGCCGAGCTGGCTGTCGGACTTTCGGGCTTGATGCGGGCGCAGATGAGTGACCGCGAATCGCGGATCGTAAACCACGCCGTAACCCGCATTCCAAAGCCGGCGGCAGAGGTCCACGTCCTCATAATACATGAAGAAATTCTCGTCGAACCCGCCGAGACGGAGGATGGCATCGCGGCGCAGCAGCATGGCCGCGCCGGTGACCCAGTCCACGGCGGAGGGCGCGGCCGTCCCCGCGCGGATGTACTTGCGGACTGAGCGAGGCCAGAACTGGCCGCAGACGATGCGGGGCAGATTCGGGAACAGCCCGGCCGAGTATTGGATGGACCCGTCCGGATTCCTGAGCATGGGGCCGATCAGCGCGGTTCTTCCGGCCCGGATGGCGCGCAGCGGCGCCCGCAGGTCGGCAAAGAATTCCGGGGACAGTTGCGTATCGGCGTTCAGGAGCAGCACGTCGGGATTCGAGGCGGCGCGGATGCCGAGATTGGCGGCCTTTCCATAGCCGCAGTTCGCCGTGGACTCGATCAGCCGAACGCCGGGGCGATTTCTGCTCAGCCAGTCGGCGGTTCCGTCGGCGCTGGCGTTGTCCACGACGACCACTTCGCAGGGCACCGCCGCGGCGGCGGAGGCGCGCGCAATGCTGTCGAGCAACTGGGGCAGGTCCCGACGGCTGTTATAGCTGACGATGACGATGCTGAGGCGCTGACCGGCCGCTTCAGGTTCGGCTTCGACGCGATGCGACTTCTCGCGATCGGCCAGACGGTGCTTGGCTCGAACGACCGGCAGGAAGCTATCCAGAGCAACCGCACGCTCGGCCAGGGCCTTGGGGTCGGCGGGGATGCGATAAATGCAGGTGGTCTTGTTCACGTAAAGAAAGTCGGTGTGCCGGGCGTAGCGCAGCCACAAATCCCAGTCTTCCAACTGGTCAAGGGCTTCGTCGAAACCGCCTTCGATCTCAAATAGTTTCCTATGAAACATCGCGCTCAGAATCGGGACGATGTTCTGGTGAAGAAGGCGCTTCTGCGAAAACGGCATGGCATAAATCGTCTCATAGGGGTACTCGCGATAAACCAGGGGCGACTGGCTCAGGATGTCGGTCTTGACGGTGAAGGCCGCGGAGTACGCCAGGAGATATCGGGGACTCGCCTGCAACTCGGAAACGAGCGTTTCGACGTGGTCGGCGTAAATCAGGTCGTCGTCGTCCACAAAATTGCAATACCGGCCGGTGGACAGAGCCAGCGCTTTGTTCCCCGCGCGCGTCCGGCCTGCGGATTCGGTGAAGCGATGGTAGACGATTGGGAGGGACGGAAACTCGCGCAGGACCGGAGCGGCCGTGTCGGTCCCGTCCTCAACGACGACGACTTCGATCGGCCGATAGGTCTGCGACTCGACGGCGCAGAGGACCTCGCGCAGGAAAGCCGGGCGGCCGCGCGTGCGGATGAGCAGGCTGACCCGCGCGGGCTCCCGGACCGGACGCCTCCGGAAGTCGGCGCCGACGCGGCGGACCTCCAGGTGTTTTCCGTGCAAGCCGATTCCGGCTTTCCGCGCCTCCCGTCTTTTATGACATCTCCAGACGAGAGTTTTCCGAAGCGCAGGAAGCGTCTTCACCAGGCGGCTGATCAGAAACCAGATTGTTCCCCTTCGCACCGATAAGAAAACCAGCTTCAGCAATCGGAGGTACGCGATCAGCAGTTCCTGCGCGTTGCCGTATTTGTGAGTGAGCAGCCAGGGCGAGACGCTGAGGAAAATGTCGGATTTGAACCCCATCGCCAGGGGGCTGACGGCTTCCTTGTGATAGACGACCGCCTTGGGCACGTACATCAGACGCTTGCCGGCCAGGCGCAGCCGCCAGGAAAGGTCCACGTCTTCGCAATAAAGGAAGAAGGCCGGATCGAAGCCGTTGATCGAGCGGAAATCCGAAGTCCTCACAAGAAAACAGGCGCCCGAAACCCATTCGGTTTCATGAGTGATCAGATCGTAATCTTTGGGATGCTCATAGGGGAACTGGCGGGCTTCCCATTGAGAGAAGCCCTGCGGTTCCGAGTTCAGGGCCGCCGCCGCGAGTGTGCGCAGGCAGTCCGGGTGCAGCCTGGCGTCCGGATTGAGCGCCAGCGCATAGCGGTCGCCGACCTGCTCGAAAGCCTGGTTAACGGCGCGGCCGAAGCCCACGTTCTCCTTGTTGGAAATCAGGGTCACGGCGGCGTTGCGGGCGGCATAGTTCTTTACGACCGAAACGCTCGCATCGGAGGACGAATTGTCAACGACGACGGCCTTCAACCGGCCGGCGAGGTATTTCGATTGGAAAAAAGAATCCAGGCAACTGGCGATGACGTCCTGGGAATTGAACGTAACGACGATGGCGGTTATTTCCGGCAGCCGGTCGTCAGGGACCGGCGGAATGGAGGCTAGCCGGTAGTCAACCGAACCGTGGGCTTTAAGAACCGTCGGCGGATGCGAGGGGATTTTGGCCCGGATGATCTGCCCCAGACGGTCATATACGGCCTGTGAACCGGCGGAGCGCCAAAGGCGATAAGCACGGTGGGGCGCGGTAGCCAACCTGACGATCCTGTCGAACGCCCGCCTGGCGCTGTCGCTCAGGGCATGCCCGAGCCGATGCCGCCAGGTATTCAGGACCATCGGGAAATTCCCGTTTAAGAGGTCGGCGCCGCAACGGGCGTTGTGGGGGCAAGTTCCGTCAACATGGGTAACGCTTCTTCATGATCTCGCGCGCAAGGTCCGCCTGTATGTGCCCTTCGCTAGTGCGGCGTTTCAGAAATAAGTTCCGTTATACGCGGTCATTCCGAGCGTAGCCCTTCGGCCGTGAGCTCAGGGCCGAACGGCGAGGAATCTCACACGCGGCGCGCTGCAACGGTTTATGGTATGAGACCCTTCGCTGCGCTCAGGGTGACACCGTCTGGACTTATGCGTGTTACTTCCGGAACACGATACTAGAGCCTATTTCATAACCGATGCAGGGTGCTTAGCGACATCCGTGTTCGTAATCGTAATCCTAATCGTAATCGCCGTTTGCTGTTACGGCCAAATGAAGGCCGATTAGGAGTAAGATTACGATTACGATTACGAGGTTGTGAAACCAGCTCTAGGTGAAACACCACACTAGGACTGCCTCCTTCCGTGGTCCGCAGCAGTTTGCCGCTTTGGCCGGTCCCTGCTCCGACATCCAGCATGACGGCTGACGGCTCGACGTTCTGACAAACCCATTCGGTCAGGCGCAGCTCTTTCAGCGCCTCTTATCGCTGAGCCATCTGTTTCCGGTATTCGCGGACGACCTCCTGCGGCTTCCCGATGTCCTGGACGCGCCCGGCGACCAGGAACATGGCGCGGTCGCAGACCTTCTCGACATCCGTCAGGGTGTGAGTCACAAAGACCATGGTCACGTTTTGGGCCCTGAACTCCGCCATCTTCTTCAGGCACTTCGCCTGAAACGCCTCGTCTCCCACGGCCAGCACCTCGTCCACCAGGAGCATATCCGGCTCGAGGTGCACCGCGACCGAGAAGCCCAGCCGCGCCACCATTCCGGTGGAATAGGTGCGCAGCGGCTGGTCAATGAAACTCTCCAACTCCGAGAACGCGATGATCTGGTCCATATGCCGCATGACGCGTTCCCGCGTCAGCCCGAGCAATATCCCGTTCAGGACGATGTTATCCCGGCCGGAGAGCTGCCGGTGAAAGCCCGCTCCGAGTTCCAGGAGCGGCGCGATCTTGCCCTGCGTCTCCACCGTGCCCTGGCTCGGCCTCAGCACGCCCGCGATCAGGCCCAGGGTGGTGCTCTTGCCCGAACCGTTCCGGCCGATGATCCCGAAGGATTCGCCGCGGCGGACTTCGAAGGACACGTCGGCGAGCGCGCAGAACGGCTTCCTTCGGGAGCGCGTCGCGATGTATCGCGGGAGATGGAGGATCAGTTGCTTGACGCCGTGGGAAGCGATATTGCTCGCCGGGTAATACTTGGTGACCTCGTGGAAGCGGACAGCCGCGTCGCTAGACAATCTCGGCGAACCTCCACTCGAGGGACTTATAGACCTGAAGGCCGACCATGAAAATCAGCACGGCCCACGCCGCAGCCTGCCCGAGGTAGAAAAACGATAAAGGGGTTCCCATGAAGAGGCTTCGCCAGCAGATGATCAGCGGGGCCATCGGATTGGCGAAGGTCGCCCATTTGAGTCTTTGCGGAATCATGTCCACCGGATAGATCACCGGCGTCGCGTAGAACCAAAGCATGACCACGACCCCCGCGAGCCTCTCCAAGTCTCGGAAGAACAAGTTGCAGCTGGACACGAAGAGCGCGATCCCCATCGTGAGCAGGAACTGCACCAGCACCAGGAAAGGCAGCAGCACGATCCAGTTCAGCGCCGGGACCTTGTGATAGAAGATCATGAAGACGACGATCACCGCGATCGAGAAGGCGAAGTGAATCAGGTCGTTCAGGACGCCCGCAACGACCAGGAAATACCTCGGGAACTTCACCTTCTTGATGAGGGAACTGTTGTCGAGAAAGAAGTAGTTCGAGGCCGTGACGGAGTTCGCAAACCATTGCCAGGGGAACAGGCCCGTGATCAGGTAGAGGGTGTAGTTCGGAACCGGAATGCGCATGAATATCTTGAAGACGACGAAGAACACCATGGCGAACGCCAGCGGATTGAGCACGGACCACGCGTACCCCAGGACCGTGTTCCGGTAGCGGAGCTTCAGTTCCTTCGCGACGAGGACCCAGACCAGGTCGCGATAGTAGATCATCGGTGATGGGCGCACGCCGTGCTCCGATCCGGACGCGATGATGGAAGCGAGGTCCCTGCGACGGGCAAGGCCGCCGAAAACCCGTTGGATTATATCCATCACCTGCCGACCTTGCAAGCAGCCGTTGCGGCACGACTTTTCCGTTGACGCCCGGTGCCGGCCACGATATGATTCGGCCGGTAATGTCTTTCGGCGTAAGAGGTTGCCGGCGAGACTTGAACCCGCGACCGCCAGACCCCCAGTCTGAGCGCCGCCATTCGTTAGTGTCTGTGGCGTCGAGAGTTACGAAATCTGAAAATGGCCTACTGACCACTGTACTGCCACGCCGGTGAAAACGAGGCCGAATCTGGCTAGCCCGTCTCTTTCACAGCAGTTACCATGCTCTCGATGCTGCCATTCGATTGAATTCGAGAAATATTCGGTAATTTCTGAAAAAAGCATGATTGCAAAGCACTTCAAGATAAGTGCTTACGTAATAAGCCGCGTTTTGCAGCAAAGAATATCCTTGACAATATGACAGATATATATTATATTCCGCAATATATACCTTGCATAATGCTAAATAACCTTCTAATAAGGAGTCAAAGTGAACCAAAGAATCAAATTGAAGTTGGCCAGAGTTGAGCACAACCTCACGCAGGCCGAACTCGCCGAAAAAGCCGGCGTCACACGCCAAACCATCGGCTTGATCGAAAACGGCGGGTACAATCCCACCTTGAATCTTTGCATCGCAATCGCCAAGGCGCTCGGCAAGACCCTGAACGACCTTTTCTGGGAGGAATCCGAACATGCAGGATGAACGCATTCAGAACACCATCAACCGTATTGCAGCAAGAGGTTACTTTATTTTGTTCATTTCAATGATGATTTCTCTTTATTATCGCCAGTTCATTCTCAAGCAGCACGTCCGGGAATACTGGGATATTCTAGCCATCTTCGCCCTCGGCTCGTTCTACACGTTCATTGCATTCGCAATGAACGGGGGCTTGGACTATGGTTTCAAGAGGAGATGGTTGGGTGTCAGCATCGGCGTAATCATCGGATGCTTCGCAGGGCAGTTCATCATGGGACAAATGCATTCCGTCGTTGGTATGGCCGCGTTCCTGCTTGGCGTTTTACCTGGACTGGGAATAGCCATAGGAATAGCCTTCTTCCTGAATCGTCGCTGGAAGCGAAAAGAAGGAATCGAGGACGAGAAATGAGGATTTAGACTTCGTGCTGGTGCTTCTTTGCCTTCTTTCTCAGTGATCTGAACGAAGATTCGGGAAGTAGGCGTGAGATGCCGGATGCGCGACCTATGACTGCGGTCGCCATCGGAGATCAAGTAAAGGCTGAACCCTCTCGGAAATATTAGCGGGGCGGCGATAATCTGCCGCCCCGCTCCAATCTAGCTACACCGCCTTTTTCCCGGCCGTGACTAGGCTCACCACAGTAGCCTCCGCCTTCGCCAGGTCCGCCTTCGCGTCCGCAGGAAAGGCCGTTACATCTCCGCCGATGGGAGAGTGTTGTCAAGGCCCTGTCCCCGAACACGGAACGGGCCGAACCATTCGGGAGTTCCGGGGCACACGACTTATCTTGTGCTGCTATCGTCGCAGCCGGCCGCAGCCCTCAATGCTCGGGCGCGCCCTGCCAGCGGGAAAAACTGGTCGAGCCGTCGGTATAGACGGCGCAGTTTGCGATGTTGGCGTAGTGCCCGTCCATGGCTTTGGGGGCCAGCATTACGGACGACTGCATGGCGGTGCCCCGGCCGTCGCCCTCGTCCACCCAGAAGAGGTAGGGCGCCACATGCCCTCGGTCGGCCCGGTAGAATTCCTCGTTGTAGTACGAGGTGCAGCCGATGATCTTGCACCCGATTCCCGGCCGGCGCAGCCGGAAGCAGATGTAGAAGGTGTCGGCAAAGCTTTCGGAGATGATGCAGTCCCGCCAGAGATCGAAGAAGACGGAGTCCTTTATGATCTCCGGCTTGAAGGTCCAGGCGTGGATGCGGCTGTAGTAGTTGAGCCCGCGGTTGATAATCGCCGTCTTGCAGTCAATGATCACGATGTCGGAGAAGTGGCAGTCCGAAGTGGCGATATCTATCCCGACGGTGTCCTCGGCGGACTCGGCGCTGTTGTCCTCGGGTGTCGCCGCATTGATGTGGGAGTTCTGCACGAAGATCTCATTTCCTTTTGCGATCTTCAACGCGATCTTGCGATGGCGGCCTGTGATCAGATTGTCCACCCGCATCTTGCTTCCGACAACGATGTCGAGACAGGTGTCGGCCATCAGGTTCCCGTCGAGGCGGAGATTTTGGATCAGGGTGTAGCGGTCCCAGGTTTCATACCGCAGGAGGGCTTCCATCGGGGCGGCCGCCCGGATCTCGGCCATTTGGAAATCGGCGTTGAGTGTGCTACGCACCTGGATGGGAGCCTTGATCGCATAAACGGCGGACATGGGCGAGGTCAGCTTGATCTTCTTCGAGATGGCCGCATCCACGGCAGCCTGCAGCGGCTGCGTGTCGTCGGCTTTGCCGTCGCCGACGGCGCCGAAATCCAACGGGGTGATCTCCTGCTCCTGCGAGGCGACGGCCTGGCCGGCCGGCATCGCGCTCAAAACGCTCTCGCCGGGGCCTTTCCTGTCGCGAGCGCAGCCGACGGCGAAGAGGACCAGTGTGGCTAGGGTCAAGATCTGCAGTCTGGTAGCGGAGAATCCGCTCATACTCTACCTCACTGGAGTTTTTGTATCCGAGTCAGGCGGACCCCAGAAGGATCCTTCGCATCATGTTCTGAGCCGATATTTCGCGGATGCTTGCGATCACGACCGGGGAATTCTGGGTACGCCTTGCCGCCCGCATTACGGCGACGGCGGCACAGCCGTTTTGGCGTCCACCGTAATGTCGAACCCGCCGCGGCGCGAGCCGTGCCAGGTGGCCGCCTCGAACTTGCCCTTGCCCGCCTGCCATTGCCACGTGTCGGCGATGCCCGGGCCGCTGACCGTGAGGGTCGCCTTGTCCGGTCCGTCGGGCGTCAGGGTCACCTTCACGTTCTTGTGCCACGGGTCAATAACGCAGGCGTACCGCGCGGCGGTCCCTTCGGCGCTGGCCTGGAGCTGCTGCCAGTTCATCAGTTTGCTGTGATCGTTGGCGGTCGAGACGCCGATCTTCGACTGGAGCGGCACGTCCGCCACAAGCTGGAACTCGCACTGGGCCTGGCCCTTGGCCAGCTTATACCGTCCCTCGGCCGCGCTCACCGGCTGAAGCTTGGCGCCCTGGATGAGCCAGGTGATCTCGACCGGCTTGGACGAACGGATGTCGTCGAACGTCAGAATGTAGCCGCCCTTGACCCAGATGAACGTCCGGCGGAAACGGTCCAGCGCCGGGCGACTCTTCCTGGCCCCGGGCTCGCCGTAGGCCAGGTACGATCCGGCCGCCTCGCCTTCGGTCACCACGACGTCGCCGGCGTCCTTGTAAGCGGTGATCTTGCCCTGCTCGGTCATGTCGGCGCCGCCGGGTTGCTGCCAGGTGTCCCCTTCGGGCCGCCCGTCCGCGGCCTGGCCGATGCCGTTGATCAGGATCGTATTGATGCTCGAGGAGAGCTTGCCCGGCTGCTCACAATAGCGGTCCGTCTCGGCCAGGTACTCGCCGTCGCCCAGGACGATGAAGGAGTTCGCATCGGGATGGTCGTGCGCCACGTTCAGGTAGGGCAGGTTCTGACCGTCCATATGGGTCGGGCGCCAGGAGTTGGATTTGTAGCCGCCCATCGGCCCGCACTTGAACATCGCGGCCACGGCCTTGTCCTGCCAGGAATCGCGACTGATGGAGATCCCCAGGTCCGGCAGGAACGCCGACTTCGGCAGGTTGGCGTAGCGCCCGCCTTTGATGTTCGAATCATCGTAGATCAGCGGCTCCCAGGCGGAATCCTCCGTGCCCCAATCCTTCGCGTGGAGCTGGAGGGCATGCCGGATGCCGTCCATGACGTCGGCCTGTTTGTGCGCCGCGGCGGTTTTCAGGAAGAACGAATTCATGCCGAGTTCCTTGGTCCAGCAATCGGCGAAGTAGAGCGACTCCTCCATGCCCGGCGCCGAGGTCTCCATCGTGTATTCCGCGACGCTCTTGAAGAACGGCGTGTCGAGGTAATGCGTCCCGCTCAAATCGTCCGAGACCTCGAAGGCCATTCCCAGCGCGCCCGCGCTGGAGCCGTAACCCGGGCCTTCGTGCTGGCTGCCGTCCACCGGCAGCCACGCCGCCATGAACTTGAGTTCCTTCTCCACTTCGCTGAGCAGCCACTGTTGCTCCGGTTTGCCCTCGCCCGCGCCGAGCGCCGCCAGCGTCAGGCCCCAGTCGCGGAACCAGCGGTGATTATACGCCGGCACGCCGCGCCAATAGCCGCCCTCGGGATTGCCGCCCTTGTGGCCGCCGTAGTACATCACGCGGGCGTGCTCCCAGAGCACCTGCCGGAACATCTCCCGGAACGCCGGGTCCAGGTCGTTGTACAGCCAGTCCCAGGTGAGCGACGCGCCGACCATGCAGAACGAAGCGGTCGTGTCGCTGTTCCGCTCGTCGTAAGGTCCCAGCGCCTTCAACTTCTCCATGACTTTCGCGTAGGCTTCCGGCGTGTCTTCCACGGCCGGCTCGCCGCCCTCGGTCCAATCGGCCGTCCCGGCAAGCCATTTCAGGTACGCCACCGACTTCTGGAATGAATCGGGGTCCTTGGTCAGCACATAGTGCAGAGCGACCATCGGCATCTTGAACAGGCCGTACTCCTGTCCCCAGGCCGGGCTCGTCTTGCGGTCCGCCGGCACCGTGCATCCGGCCATGTATCCTTCCATCTCCTGCCGGTAGGTCTTGCCCTGCGGGCTGTTGTAAAACGCCTTGAGCTGCGCAATCCGGTCGGCGGTGAACAGCAGCCGCGGATGCTGGTTGGCCAAGGCAGCGACGTACTTGACCGCCGGCCCTTCCGCCGCGGCGGGATCCTTCTCCGGCAGGAACGGCGGCGGCGGCGGAGGCGGCGCCAGCCTGGCCGTCATCGCCGGGCCCTGGGCCACGGTCAGGCCGTTGACCCACAGAGTCTGCGCGGCGTCCTTGGTCGCGTCGCCCATGAAAATGATGGCCGCGATTCCCGGAAGATCCGTCTTGTTCCAGTCGAACCGCGACTTGGGCGTCGTCCCGTTCACATCCTTGTCGTCCACCAGGATCGTCAGGCCCGTATCGGCGTCCATGTCGAACGTCCACTTGTGCCAGCCGACCGCGCGGTCCAGCCCGAGGTATTGGCACTTGAGCGAGGGCAGGTCGCCCGCCTTCGCCGGATTGAACTCGCCCACGGCGTACGTCGTGTCGCCGCCCAGGTACGGAGCATAGATCGCCCCGCTGACCAGGGCGTGGCCGTCCGCCGTCATGACGCCCCAGAGCGACCCGTAGCCGTGCGCCTTCGGGTCCGCCGGCGCCTTGCCGTCCTCGTAAACCCAGAACTCCACTTTGCCCGAAAGGTCGGCGTCGCCGAGCTTCCAGACGGCCTTGCCGCCCGGGCCGATCTTGAGCGACCCGCCCGCGCCGTCCGGGCGCGTCTTCGCCGCGTCAACCGCCACGTCGCCGGACACCGTCCACCCGGCGATGGCTTCCTTGTTATCGAACGTGACCTTCTTTTCCTCGGCCCGCGCTGAGGCCGCGATGACCAGCACAGCCGAAACCAGCGCCGCCGACCGCAAGAGCTTCTTCATCACATGTCCTTCCGAACTGGCCCAACGAATTACCTGGATTTCCCATTTGACCGTCCTCCGAAGGACGGTCGGCTTTGAGGCATGAGATTAGACACTCCCGTTGTCGCTGTCAAACGAGCCTTCGGCGGAACGCCGAAAAATCCTTGACGGCAGCGGCCTCTCTCGTCAGAATGTGCCGAACACTGACATTCTGGAATCGAGGGCTCAAATGGATCGTCCGTGGATTCGGTTCTCGTGGCGCCCCTTGTGGATCATGGCGCTGTGGGCTTCGGCCTTCATTGTCAGCCAGGCAGTGGTCATGCTGCGCCTGCGCGAAGGCGGGGCGCTGGGGGCCGGTTTGGGCGCCGGTCTGCTGGGGTTGATCGCAGCCGCCTGCCTCGACCGATTCCATCCGAAGGGCGCGTTTGCGTGGCAGGTGGCCAAGCACGTCGCGGCCCTCGTTCTCGTGGCGGTCATCGCGTGCGCGTTCCTTGCGCCCACGCTGCGCAGCGATCCGGATACGTTCTTCTCCTCGTCGCCCAATGAGCGGATCGTCGAGAGTGACCAGTTCGCAGCGAATCGCGAGGTCAAGACCTCCCGCGAACTCGGCCGGGAACGATGGGCTTCGCACGTCGCCGGTTCGTTGACGTTCGCGCTTGTCCTCGGCGCATTCTCCGCCGTCAATCTGGGACGCAACCTTCTTCCCCGCAGGCCCGGAACCGCCTGAAAAGGTTCACAGGAGCGACCGACCGCGCGCGACGCGCTGCGCGCCGGCCGCTCACGCCGGGTGCTGCGTGGCTGCGCCTGGACCCGGCTGTTCCAGGCAGAACAACGCGCTGGACAGCAGGAGTACGGCGGAAGTCAGCAACGGCTGTGTGTAGGTGGGCAATGCCGCTAGAGCTGAAAGGCAAACGGCGGAGACGATCTTATGAGGCCTGCGGCCGCGTAAAAGGAAATATCCCAGGACCGGCAGCAGAGGCGCCAGCGAGAAACTCCAACAGAGAGGAAGGACCATCACCGCCACGAAACTGTAGAAGAAGAAAGAATAATCGGGGGATTGCGCCGGGACGAAAATGGCCTTTCGATTCCGCCAGACCAGGAAGCCGGCGTAAGCCAGGAGCGCCGCGAGGCCAAAACCGCCCAGAAGATCGTAGGCGCGCGCGAAGACCGAGACGTTGTCCCGCCGCATGATTTGCGTCCACAGGTTCTGCCGGTTCATTTCCAGGTAGCGGGCGAACACTCCCGGCTGCAGCGCGAGCAGAACGGCCAGAGCGCCGATCCAGACGATCGCCGCCCCGATCGCCGCGCGGTACTTCCGCATGAACAGGAAGTACGCCAGAATGCCCAGCGGAACGAGCTTGGTGAGAGAGGCTGCGCCGATCCCGACGCCGGCCCAGAATGTGCGGTGGAAGCGGCAGCGATACGCGACGGCGATTCCCGCGAGCCAGATCAGCGTAATCTGCTGGAACGAGGTAAAAATCGGCCCCCAGAGAACTCCCGAGAAAAGGGAGATCCCCAGCGCCGCCATCCAGCGCACGTGATAGCAGAGCAGGCTGACGAAGATCAGGGCCATGCTGAAAGCGATCCAATCCTGCTCGGCCAAAGGCATGGGCATATAGGCAATCGGCGCGACCAGGAGAAAGGCCGTGGGAGGATGAGTGCTCGCGTGAGGCCATCGCGTGTCAAACCCGAGCTCTCGGGCGGCGGGTTCGAGGATCGGATAAGGATCACGATGCTCGCAGAGCCGCCGGAACCCGATCATGTCCTGAAACACATCGCCGATAAACCCCTCGCCGTACATCATCTGGGAAACGGCGGCGATGCGCTGTCGAATCAGCCGGGGTGCGATGCGCGCGATCTTGACGAAAGGCTCGATGCGCAGGCACGTGGCGAGCGCGACGATTCCAACCGCGAGGCAGAGGCAGTCAATCCAACGTCTTGAAAGTTTCAAGAATGCGAACCGCAACGTGTTTTCGGACTTCTTCACAGCCTTCCGGCCTTCCATAGCGTTAAGCGGTTAACAGCCCCGCAATCTGGTGTTTACCACAAATCGCAGGAGAGTGAAAGCGCTGTCAATCCGAGAATTTGCTTGACAATTCGGACCCGGAGCGTCAAAATGGAATAGTCAGTCCGATGGCTGACCGTCATGCGGACGAAAGCCATCCGGGAAACTCCGATCACTGCCTCTGGCGGCCCACATGCTCGATTCGCTTGAGAACCAGACGATCTATATCATCCGCGAGGCCTACTATCACTTCCGCCAGATGGCGATGCTCTGGTCCATCGGCAAGGACTCCACCACGCTGCTTTGGATGGTGCGCAAGGCGTTCTTCGGCAAGATTCCGTTCCCCATCCTGCACATTGACACCGGCTATAAGTTCCCGGAAATTTACGCGTTCCGGGACGAATACGCCAAGAAGTGGGACCTGGACCTGCGCATCGTGCGCAACGAGGAGGCGATCGCCGCCGGCATGGGCCCGCACGGCGAGAAATTCGCCTGCTGCACGGCCCTCAAGACCGACGCCCTGCGCCAGGCCATCGAGAAGTTCAAGTTCCAGGCGCTGCTCCTCGGCATCCGCCGCGACGAGCACGGCATCCGCTCCAAGGAGCGCTATTTCTCCCCGCGCGACGAACAATTTCAGTGGGACTACCAGAACCAGCCGCTCGAAATGTGGGACCAGTACAAGTCCCAGGCCGAAGGCGGCACGCACGTAAGAGTCCATCCGCTGCTGCACTGGCGCGAGGTGGACGTCTGGTCGTACGTCCGCCGCGAGCAGATTCCCATCGTCAATCTCTACTTCGCCAAGGGCGGAAAACGCTATCGCAGCATCGGCTGCGCGACCTGTTGCGAGCCGGTGCCTTCGACGGCCGAGACCCTGGATCAGATCGTCGAGGAACTTCTCACCACGCGAACCTCCGAACGCAGCGGCCGCGCCCAGGACAAGGAGGCCGCCTACACCATGCAGAAGCTTCGGGCCCTGGGCTATATGTAGGAAGCGGACATGCCGGAACGCGAGACCCTCAAGCTGGTCATCGTCGGCCATCTCGACCACGGGAAATCCACGCTCATCGGCCGGCTCCTCAGCGACACCGGCTCCGTGGCGCCGGAAAGGCTGGAGGAGATCCGCCAGGTCTCCCTGGAGCGCGGGCGCGAGATGGAGTACGCCCACCTGATGGACCACCTCCAGGAAGAGCGCCGGGACGAGATGACCATTGACACCGCCCAGGCCTTCTTTCACACGCCCCGGCGCGACTACGTCATCATAGACGCGCCCGGCCATCGGGAGCTGATGCGCAACATGATCACCGGCGCCGCCCAGGCCGAGGCGGCGGTCCTGGTCGTGGACGTGTGCGAAGGGGTGCGCGAGCAGACGAAGCGGCATGCCCATTTCCTCTCCCTCATGGGAATCCGCCAGGTGCTCGTCTGGATCAACAAGATGGACAAGGTCAACCATGATCGCGCGCAGTTCGAGGCCGTGGCCGAAGCGGCAAGGCAGTATCTCAAGGCCGTGGGCCTGGAGTCCGCATCGTCTATTCCCGGCTCGGCGCTGCTGGGCGAGAACGTCGAGCATCGTTCCGACGCCATGAGCTGGTATGACGGTCCCATCCTCCTGGAAGCGCTCGACGCGCTGCAGGCGATCTCGCGGTCCGTCGAGGGGCCGCTGCGGTTCCCGGTTCAGGATATTTACGCCTGGAACGGGCGCAAGCTCCTGGTCGGGCGCATCGAGTCGGGGCGCTTGGAGGCGGGCCAGGCGCTTCTATTCCTGCCTTCGGGCCTGAAGACCCGGGTGACGGGCGTCGAGGTTTTCGGCCAGGAGCGCAACGAAGCGGTCAGCGGCGAATGCATCGGGCTGGCGCTCGATTCCGCCCGGTTGCCCTCGCGCGGAGACATCGGCTGCGCGGGGACGCTGCCGAGCCCGACGAGCCGGTTCCGCGCCAGCGTCTTCTGGATGGCGGGCAATGCCTGCCGGAAGGGAGAAGCGCTTCAGGTGCGTCTTTCGACGCAGGAGATTTCCGGCAGGGTCGAGTCCATCGAGCGGCGGATGGATTCGGCCTCGCTGGAAACGCTGGAAGCGCCGGCGGACCGCCTGGAGGAGACGGAGCTGGGCGAGGTCGTCATCGCTCTCGACCGGCCGATCGTCGCGGAGCTTCCCTCCTGCGTCCCGGAACTCGGCCGCCTGATCCTGACGCGCGGGCCGGAAACAGCCGGCGGCGGCCTCGTCCAGGAGGTGAACCTCTGATGCGCCCGCGCGGCCTTCGAGTGAAACTGATGCTGACCATCCTCCTGATGGCAATTCTCGGCGCGCCGAGCGCCTTCGCCTACATTGATCCGGGCACCGCGCAGCAGGTCTGGAGCAGCCTGGGCCCTATCATCGGGATCATTATCGGGTGCGTCTCCGCCGTGTTCTTTCTGTTCTGGGCGGTGGTGCTGCGCGTCACGGGCTTCTGGAGGAAGTTCCCGGCAATCAGGAAAATGAAGGGCCGCACCATCGCGCTGATCGCGGTCGGTTGCGGCCTGCTTGTCCTGGGGTTTGGGCTGGTCGAGCATCGTGGGCGTGCGTCGGTTGCGCTGGCAACGAAAGGGAGCGAGGTGGCGTACAAACGGGTGATCGTGATCGGCATTGACGGGCTGGACCCGCGGCTGGTCGAGCGCATGATGGACGACGGCCGCATGCCCAATTTCGCCAAGCTCGCGCGCGAAGGGACGTTCTCGACGCTGCAGACGGCGATTCCGCCCGAGAGCCCGGTGGCGTGGATGTCCGCCGCGACCGGCATGAACCCCGGCCGGCACGGCCTTTTCGATTACATCCGCCGCAACCCCGAGAACTATCTGCCGGACCTCTCGATCCTGAAGACTTCCACCAAAGGCTCCTGGCGGCGATCCGGCCAGCCGTATGTTCTTCCCTCCGCGCAGAAGGCGTTCTGGGACATCCTGGGCGCACAGGGCATCCCGACGGTGGTCCTGCGCTGGCCGGTGACTTTCCCCGCGCAGCCGGTCAACGGCAGCTTGCTGAGCGGCCTGGGCACGCCCGACGTGACCGGCTCTTTGGGCCGTTACGCCTTTTTCACCACGGCGCCCCTCGCCGCCGACGACAAGGCCCCCGACCGCGTCGTGGAGGTGACGTGGAACGGGTCGGCTATCCAGACGGAAATCCCCGGCCCGCTGGTCATGGGGTTCACCGGCCAGAAGACCAGCGCCGTTCCCCTGAGCATCCAGCGCGTCCCCGAGCAGCAGAAAATCACGCTGCGCTGCGGAAAGAACGACCCGCTGGACCTGGCGCCGGGACAATGGTCGGACTACCTTTCCATCTCCTTCCCGGGCGGCATCTCGCGCGACTGCCCGGCGATGGTGCGGTTTTATCTGGTGAGCCTGGAGCCGGACTTGAAGCTCTACGCCACCGCGCCCCAGATTGACCCGAAGAACCCCGCGTTCCCGATCAGCCACCCGGCCGGCGGCGCCGGCGACCTGGCGCGGGCCATCGGCTCGTTCTCCACGCTCGGCATGCCCGAGGACACGCAGGCCGTCCTGCACGGGCGCATTCCTTCGACGGCGTTCCTGCAGTTGTGCGATCGGCTCACGACCGAGCGCGAGGCGATGTTCGACCTGGAACTGAAGAAGTTCGACAAGGGCCTGCTGGCCATCGTCTTCGACACGAGCGACCGGATCGAGCACATGTATTGGGAGGACGATGACGCCGCCCGCACGCGGCCGCCCACCGAGACCAGTTCCGCGCCGGCGATTATCGAGCACTACAAGCGGATGGACGCCGTCCTCGGCAGGGCGCTGGCGAAGGTGGACAAGGACACGGCGATTTTCGTCCTCTCCGACCACGGCTTCACGAGCTTCCTCCGCGCCGTCCATCTGAACCGCTGGCTCATCCAGAACGGGTACATGCACCTTAAAGATTCCGACGACGCCGAAGAAGCGCCGCTCCTGAAGAACGTGGACTGGTCGAGGACCAAAGCCTACGCCGTGGGATTCTGCAGCCTGTACCTGAACATCGCCGGGCGCGACGGGCAGGGCATCGTGCAGCGCGGCGAAGAGGCGCGGCAGCTCCAGGACGAGCTGGTGCGGAAACTCCGCGCGTGGAACGATCCGGACACGGGCAAGCCGGTGGTGCGCAACGTGTACCGGAAGGAAGACGTGTACAAGGGTGAATGCGTCGAGGAAGCGCCCGACTTGATCATGGGCTATCACCCCGGTTACCGCGCCTCGTGGCAGACGGCCGTGGGCGCCGGCCCGGCGGGCGCCGCCGTGGTGGCGAACAACGAATCGTGGGACGGCGATCATCTCGTGGATGCCCCGTGCGTGCCGGGCACGTTCGTCAGCAACGTGCACTGCACCGCCCAATCGCCGTCCCTGGTGGACATCGCCCCGACGATCCTGCGCGCGTTCAATGTCCCGCTGCCCGAGGGCTTGGATGGGAAGCCGATGTTTTAGGCGCGTCGGCGGTCTTTTGCGAGCGGCCGGCTGCGTTCTGGCCGGCCTGATCCTGGTCTGCTGTCTGTCCACCCTGACCGTCTGCGCGGCGGAGCCGCCGCCGGCGCCCAGGTACAACCTTCTCCTCATCTCAATAGATACCTGCCGCGCCGATCACCTGACATGCTACGGCTACGACCGGGACACCTCGCCTCATCTCGATCAACTGGCCAGGGAAGGGACCCTTTTTGAGAATCTGACCGCGGCGTCGTCCTGGACGGTGCCGTCGCACATGAGCATGTTCACCTCGCTTTATCCCAGCGTCCACGGCGTGCAGGACTTCGATAATAAGCTGGGCGAAGGCGTTCCGACCCTGGCGCAGTGCCTTGCCCAAAGCGGATATGTGACCGCGGCGTTCGTCACGGGGCCGCCGCTGAACCACCGCTACGGATTCAACCGCGGCTTCCGTTTCTATGATGATTTCACAGTCGGCCTGACGTTCGAGGAACCGGGAGCAGCGGCGCTGCAGGACAGCGGCAGGCTTGACCGGGTCGTCACGAATCCTGTGATCACGAATCTGGCCACACAATGGCTCAAGAAGCATTCCCGCGAGAATTTCTTCCTCTTCCTGCACTATTGGGACTGCCATTACGACTATGTTCCGCCCGCGCCCTACGACAGGAAATTCGACCCCGGCTACCAGGGTGCAGAGAATGGCCGCCGTGTCTTCGAGCGCGAGCGAGACATCCTGAAGTATATCTCGGTCATGGACCTGGCGCACATGATGGCTCTCTACGATGGGGAAATCGCCCACACGGACGAGCACGTCGGCAGGATCCTTCAACTGCTCCAGGACCTGGGGATTTCCGAGAGGACGCTGGTGATCGTTCTATCCGATCACGGCGAGGCATTCCTCGAGCACGGCAAGCTTCGCCACGGCAACAGCCTGTACGAAGAGCTGCTTCACGTCCCTCTGATCATGCGGCTGCCGGGCGTGATCCCGGCCGGCAAGCGCGTGGCCGGAAATATCAGCCACGTTGACTTGATGCCGACGGCGCTGGGGCTCCTTCATCTGAGGGGCCCCGCGCAGATGCAAGGGATTGACCTGTCGCCGATGATCCTGGGCGATCAGGCGGTTCCCGAGCGCCTGATCTACAGCGAGATGACGTTCAGCGGGCTTAACTTGAGAGCGGTTCGCTGGGGCAATCGCAAGCTCCTGGGCACGATGGGAACACTGGCCGGCGCCCAATTGGAAGAAGTGGCCGGCGGCCGCGAGAAGGTCATTGCCGACTGGACGGGCCTGAAGAAAGCCTGTCCGGAAGCGACGCTCCGAGCCTTCACAGAGGGCCCGCCTTCGATCTCCACGGCCCATGCGGGGAAATCGGATGAATCGGATGCGGAACTCATCGGCCGGCTGAAGAGCCTCGGCTACACCCAGTGAAGGATGGAAGGGTTCCCTGCCGCCGTTCTCGCGACCGTTACGGCGCGGACCAGAGGATCTTGTCGTTCCCGTCGTACAACCGCATGCCCGGTCCGCCCTCTTCCACGGCCAGCAGGGCGCGGGTCTTGCCGTTCCCATAGTCCAGGTTCAGCACCGGCCCATCCTTCAGCACGGCGAGGCCGGCGCGGGCGGTGCCGTTCATGTCGGACAGGTTCAACACCGGCCCGGTCTTCGCCACGCACAGCGCGGCGCGGGTCTTGCCTTGCGCGTCGGCCAGGCTCAGCCTCGGCCCGAACTCCTCCATGGCCAGCAGGGCGCGAGTCTTGCCGTTCTCGTCGAGCAGGACGAATTTTCGCGCCTGCACCTCCGCCGGCCGCGCCCACAGCGCCAGGAGGACTGCGACGCATGCCAGCCCGATCGGCCCGCCGATCATCAGCCGTCGAAGCTGCCGCTTCGCTGCGGCCGATTCCTTCTCCACTTTCTCCAGCCGCTCTTCCGTCGTCATGGCCGTTCCCTCACTGTTATAACACCCGTCGGATGATTTCCCGGACCGGCGGCCGGCCGGTGGCCACGTCGCCCGACTCCGCGGCATTCTACTTCGCGGAATACCAAACGGCAACGAAAAAACATCGGGACAATCGCCTGAGCTTTGCCGAAAAGGCTGCGGGAACTTCGGTCGCCCGCGGCCGGAACCATTGCGGCGGTTAGTTCCTTGTGGTAAAGTCATCCCGTTGGCGGCGCCGGCTGCCTTCGGAGCGTCTGGTCTGGGCGGCCTCCGTCAATCTGAAGTATCGGAGTGCTTCTCGATGATGCGCACCCAAGCGGCATCTTCCGGGCTTGCCTCGCGTTGCGTCCGAGGCTTTCTGTGCTGCCTGGTGTTGATTTCCTTCATCGGCCTTGACTGTCGGCGCCCCGCCGCGCCGCCGCCGCCGATCAAGTATAATCTGCTGATCATCTCGATAGATACCCTGCGCGCCGACCACCTGAAATGCTACGGCTATAACCAGGACACCTCGCCCCATCTCGACCAACTGGCCAGGGAAGGGGTCCTTTTTGAGAACTTGACCTCGGCGTCGTCCTGGACGGTGCCGTCGCACATGAGCATGTTCACCTCCCTTTATCCCAGCGTCCACGGCGTGGAGACCATTCGCAGTCAACTGGGCGAAGGCGTTCCGACGCTGGCGCAGTGTCTGGCCAAAATCGGATACTTGACGCAGGCCTTCATCAATGGTCCCTCGCTGGATCACCACTTCGGATTCGACCGCGGCTTCAAATCATATGACGACTTCACGGTCTTGAAGATGACGGCTTTACGCGCCCCCCCAGTCCGCAGGAATCCCGTGATTACGGATCTGGCCACGGAATGGCTCAAGAAGCATTCCCGGGAGAACTTCTTCCTCTTCCTGCACTATTGGGACTGCCATAGCGACTATTATCCGCCCGCGCCCTTCGACAGGAAATTCGACCCCGATTACAAAGGCCGGGAGAACGGCCGCGCCATCATGCAGCGCGCGAAGCGAGACGATCTCATGTCGCGGATCTCGATCAGGGACCTGGCGCATATGGAGGCTCTTTACGACGGGGGAATCGCCTTCACGGACGAGCATGTCGGCAAGATCCTTCAACTCCTTCAGGACCTGGGGATTTCCGGGAAGACGCTGGTGATCGTTTTGTCCGATCACGGCGAGGCATTTCTTGAACATGGCCTGCTCTACCACGGCAACAGCCTGTACGAAGAGGAACTGCACGCGCCGCTGATCATGCGGCTGCCGGGTGTCATCCCGGCCGGCAAGCGCGTGGCCGGAAACGTCAGCCATGTTGACCTGATGCCGACGGCGCTGGGGCTTCTCCAACTGCCGTGCCCCTCGAAGATTCAAGGGATTGACCTGTCGCCCATGATTCTGAGCGACAAGCCGGTCCCCGAGCGCCTGATCTACAGCGAGCTGGCGGAGTTTGAGTGTAACTTGAGAGCGGTTCGATGGGACCATCACAAGCTTTTGGGCACGCCGGGAACGCTTGCCGAAGCCCAACTGGAAGAGGTGACAGGCGACCGCGAAAAGGTCGTCGCCGGCGCGGACCTGAAGAAAGCCTGTCCGGAGGCCGCACTCCGAGCCTTGACGACGGGGCCGACCTCAATTGCCAAGGTCAATACGGGGAAAGCGAATGAACCGGATCCGGAGCTGCTCAGACAACTGAAGAGCCTCGGCTACACGCAGTGAAGGACGGAAGCCTCCCTTGTCCTCATGGGGCGGGTGAACCTCAATCCCGGCCGGTCGGGAGCCCGGCGGCGCGCGCATGCTGATCGCCGGCCGCGCGGCGCCGTGACTATTGAGGTTGCCGGTTCCCTGTGGTAAAGTCGCTCGCTGGCGTCAGCCTGTCGCAGCATGAAGGCGCGGCTTGTTGAACGGATCGGAAAGGGTCGCTATGACACGTAGATTGTACGGCGGCGCGATCTGCGGACTGCTCCTCGCGGGGATTCTTCCGTGCAGTTTCTCCATCGCCCAGGGCCAGACGAACGACGCGGCGACGGCAGGAGCGCGCATGGATCCGGCGCTCGCCAGGGAGTGGATGCAGCGTTGGAAGGAGACCATCCTCCGCGAGAGCCGCACGCGCTGGTGCGACCAGGTCATGGGCGAGGCGATCGCCGACGTGGTCGGCGGCCCGTTCCTGAGCGGGTTCTGCCAGGGCTACATGGCCACGGGCGACCGCGAGTGGGTGGACCGGTTCATAGACTGGACCGACTCCGTGGTGAAGCGCGGGGTGAAGGAGCCGGACGGGTACATCGGCTGGCCCAGGGATGAGAACGGCGACGTCCTCGAGTACCTTCCCGACGGCATGAAGGAGCGCTATACGGATACGGAGGTGGGCGACGCGTGGTTTTTTCGCCCCATCGTGCTGATGGCCGGCGAGATCCTCAAGTCGCCGGCCCTGAAGAAGGAATACGGTGCGAAGGCCGAGGAATACATCCGGCTCGCCGAACGCACGTTCGAGAAATGGGAATCGCGCGGCGCCTGGCGCGAGACCAAGGACGGCGGCGGGGTCTGGGTCATCCCGCCCTTCGGGATTGACCGCCGGACCGGCCAGTGGACCGAGGGATACGAGCAGAGAAAAACCGACGGCGTCTCCATGCCGGACAACAAGGAAAACTCGATCACCCTGTGGATGATCGCCATGTACGACGTGACGCAGAAACCGATCTACCGGGAACGGGTCGAGAAGTGGATGCGCGTGCAGAAGTCGCGCATGAGGCTCCGCGAGAACGGCAAGTATTTCGTCTGGAACTACTGGGACCCGGCCGGCCCGTGGGACTACAAGCCGGATGGCTCGCTCAAGCACTGGGTGGGCGTGCACCCGAACGGCCGCTACTACCGGCTGGACGTGGACGCGATCGCGGCGGCGTGGGAGCATGGCCTGGTCTTCACGAAGGAAGACATCGCCCGCCTCATCGCCACGAACCGGGATTTCATGTGGAACCAGCAGCTCAAGAACCCGGAATTCCAGCGGATTGATGGCGAGAAGCCCGCCGCGCGCGTGCCGCCGGGCCTGCTCTGGACCGCCCTGGCGCCTTATGACCCGACGCTGCGGAAGCTTTTTGAAATCGAAGCCACCGCCGATCCGGCCAGTTGGGAGGGCCTGGGCTTCGTCGCCACGCCTGCATGGGTCGCCCGCTTCGGGCCGAAGCGCGAGGCCGGCCGGTGAGCCGCCGCATCGAATATCGTGTTCCGGAAGCAACGCGCACAAGCCCACACTGCGTCGCCCTGAGCGCAGCGAAGGGTCTCATACCACAAACCGTTGCCCGCACGCTGCGTATGAGATTCCTCGCTGCGCTCGGAATGACCGCGTGTTATGGAACTTGTGCGTGAAACGCCAAACTCCGAGAAAATTGGCCTTCCATTCCTTGACAGGTGATTCGGGCAGGCGTAGGATGCTGCCCGTTTGACCGGCTTTTGGGACGCGACCGCCGCCCCCGGCAGGGATTCCTTGGAGGAGACCGCATGAAACTTTCTTTTGCCACGCTCGGATGTCCCAAGTGGACGCTCGAGCAGATTGCCGCAAACGCGAAGGCGATGGGTTTCGACGGCGTCGAGCTGCGCGGCGTCGCCGGCGAGCACATCGGCCCGGAGGAGACGCCTGCGGAGCGCGCGCGCATCCGCAAGCTCTTCGATTCGCAAGGCATCCAGATCGCCGCCATCATGGGCTACAGCAGCTTCACGATGGACGATCCGGCCAAGCTCAAGGAGAGCATCCGGCTCGCGCAATGCTTCCTGGAGACCGCGAAGGACATCGGCTGCCCGACGCTGCGGCTGTTCGGCGGCGTGTTCTCCAAGCAGCTCGACGAGAAGGCCAACATGGCGCGCGTGGCGGAAGGCGTGAAGCGCGTGGCCGGGGCTGCCGAGAAGACCGGCGTCAACATCGCGCTGGAGACGCACGACGACTGGACGAACGGGGCTCGACTGAAGGCCCTCATCGCCTCCGTCGGCTCGCCGCGGGTCGGCGCCTGCTGGGACGCGGCCAACGGCTACTTCTCGGAAGCGCCGGAGATCACCTGCGCCGCCCTCCGCGATTGCCTCATGCACGTCCACTTCAAGGACGCCGCCATGGTGGACGGGAAGATCAAGAGCAAGCTGCCCGGCACCGGCCAGTTGGACCTGAAGAAACTGCTCGCGCTGATCATGAGCACCGGATACGACCGGTACCTGTCTTTCGAGTGGGAAAAGAAGTGGGAACCGGATCTGGAAGAGCCGGAAGTCGCCTTCCCTGTCTACGTCAAGCTCACCCGCAAGCTGCTGAAGGAAGCGACGAAGGGAAAGGCGAAGAAGGCAAAGGCATAAGGCGCAGGACGGCAGAGTTCAGCCTCCGGCCGCGCGCCGTGCGGCCGCCTACGTCATGCGGCCGTATTTCTCCGCCGTGATCTGCGCGACGACCGGCTTGCCGGTGCAGAACGCGCGGATGTTGGCCGCGGCGTAGCTGGCGGACTCCGCGAACATCGCCTCGCCCACCTCGCAGATGCTGTGCGGATAGCAGATGACGTTGTCCATCTGCAGCAGCGGCGAATCCTTCGGCGTAGGCTCCTGCTCGAAAACGTCCAGCCCCGCAAACACGTCCGGCCGGGCCCGCAGGAACTCGATCAGCTCCTTCTCCCGCACGATCTTGCCGCGGGCGGTGTTGATGAAAATGGCGTTGCGCTTGAGCCGGTCGAGCAGCGCGCGCCCGACCAGCCCGGTGGTCTCCTCCGTCAGGCCAGCCTGGATGGTGAGGACGTCGGACTGCTCAAAAAGCTCCTCGAGCGTCCCGCAGCGCGCGACCGGTTCGGGCAGCGCGGCGACGTAGGGATCGTAGGCGATGGCCTTGACCTCGAACGGCGCCAGCAGCCCGAGCAGCAGCCGCCCGACCGCGCCGAACCCCATGAAGCCGACGGTCTTCCGGCGGAGCGTCGGATAGGGCGAGGCGTAGTTGTACAGCCACGTCGGCTGCTCGAGCATGTGGCGGCGCAGGCGCGGCATCTCGCGCGTGCAGGCCAGGATCAGCGTCAGGTTCCCCTCGGCCAGGTACCACATCGGCCCGTCGCCCCAGTTCGTCACCAGGATTCCCGCCTCGATGTATTCCCTGGGGATCCAGCCCTTGAGACCGCCGGAGACGTTGCAGACGTACTTCAGCCGCCGCGGTTTATCGCGCAGGATGTCGAGCGGCAGGCGCGGGCTGCTCCACGCCGTCAGCGCCACGTCCGTCTCGCGCAGGAGCGGGATCAACTCCGCCGTGTGATCGGCGCCCCCGTCGAACGCGTGCGCGGTGTAGCTGCCGAACTCGGCCATCACGCTGCGCAGGTCGTCGCGGACGAACAGCTTCTCGATGCCTTGGGGCATTATGCCGCTGAAACGCATCTTCATGCCGGACTCCTTAAAATTGATCCGCGTCATGTTACGCCGCCTGTCCATACCTGTCAAGAATCGGCGGATCGAATTCGCGCCGGAGCGGGCGATCCCGGTTGTCCTGCTGCCCGCCGCCTCGGCCGGCCGAACCGCTCAAACCGCAGGCGCCCAACTGACCGTTAAAAAGAAGACGGCTCGACGTTTCCACGTCGAACCGCCTTGCTTCGATCCAGCCGTCCGGGTTTGCCCCCGCACATCTTCCCGCACACCCTCGCGACCGGCTCTCGCCCCACATTCGGCATCTTACCAGACCGGCGGCGGCGATCAATCGGGCGCGCGCCCATTCTTGGCGTAGGGAAAACCCCTATGCGCCGCCGCCCGCTTGAATAATCGGCGGGCTGCGGTTAGTATCCGGTCCCGGCAGGTGATTGCCACAGGAAAGGGCCGCCATATGAAATTCGGCCGGATACCGGGGATCGAAGCGCCCGTCTCGCGCGTGGTCATGGGCGCGATCCAGGACCTGGCGCGCGCGGAAGTGGTCTACGATGAGTTCATCAACTCCGGCGGGAACTGCTTCGACACCGCCTGGATCTACGGCTACGGGGCGTGCGAAAAAACCCTCGGGCAGTGGGTGAAGAGCCGGGATATCCGCGGGCGGGTCATCATCCTCGACAAGGGCGCGCACACGCCGTTCTGCACGCCGAAGGACCTCACCGTTCAGTTCATGGAGAGCCTGGAGCGCCTGCAGACGGATTACGTGGACCTCTACATGCTCCACCGCGACAACCCAGAGGTCCCGGTCGGTGAATTCGTGGATGCGCTGGATGAGCATCGGCGGGCCGGGCGGATGCGCGTCATCGGCGGATCGAACTGGAGCCTCGAGCGCGTCGAAGCCGCGAACCAGTACGCGCGCTCGCGCGGCCTGGCCGGCTTTGCGGCGATCAGCAACCACTTCAGCCTCGCGCGGATGGTCGAGGCGCCGGTGAGCGGATGCCTCGCCTCGTCCGACGCGCCCTCGCGCGAGTGGTTCCGCCGCACGCAGATGCCGCTCGTCTCCTGGTCGAGCCAGGCGTGCGGCTTTTTCGCCGGGCGCGCGAAGCCGGGAGACCGCTCGGAACCGGAGTTCGCCCGCTGCTGGTACAGCGAGGACAATTTCCAGCGGCTGACGCGCGCCAGGGAACTGGCCGCAAAACGCGGCGTTCAGCCGATCAACATCGCCCTCGCCTACGTGCTCTGTCAGCCGTTCCCGACTTTCGGCATCATCGGGACAAGCTCGGCCGATCATCTCCGCGGCGCCTTGCGGGCGCTGGAGGTCCAACTCGCGCCGGAGGAACTGCGCCGGCTGAACCTTGAGGATTGACTTGCGCTGTGGAGCGTACCATGCTTTCCAAAGCTCATGCCGTCAAAGCCGACGCCGTAAGTGTCGGCTTCGGCCGGGCGAGCCTGCGAGGCACGTGGGCGACGGCGTTGCCGTTTGAAGACGACATCGAGGCGAACGCGCTGGTCCTGCGCAAGGGCCGGCGCCCGCCGGTCGCCGTCATGAACTGCGACATGCTTTCCATGCTGCCGGCGACCTGCCTGAGAATCCGGGACCAGGTCGCCCGGACCATCGGCGCGACGCCGGAACAGGTGGGCGTGTTCTGCACGCAGAACCACGGCGTTCCATTGGACAGCCCGGCTGAGTTCGATCTCGATCGGCTGGCCGCTCGGTTTGCCGAAGTCGCCGATCAGGCGCTGCGCGCGGCGCAACCGGCCTCGATGGCTTATGTCGAAACGGCGCCGCGCCCGGCCGGCGTGGTCAAGCGGCGGAAGAGATTCGACGGCGTCGGGACCTTCACTTTCTATTACGGTTTCGACGTGCGCCCGGACGGACAGGCCGGCTGCGCGGAGCTGCTGGAACTCGCCTTGAAGGGGTTGATGGTCGGGCCGGAGATTGCGCTGAGGCATCCTTATCCCGCGTCCGCGCAATGGCCTCCGTTGCGCGATCCGCTGCCGCCTGTGCCTCGGGATTTGACCCTGGACGAGCCGGACGACCCGCTGATCCAGGGGATCTTTTTCAGGGCAGCCGATGGCCGGCCGTTGGGCAGCATCAGCCGCTGGGCCGCGCATCCGATTACGGCCAACGTGGCGCGCCAGGGCAGGAGCGTCCATCACAGCGGCGATTATCCGTTTTATCTGCGCCGGGCGCTGGGGCGCGAATTCGGCGGCGGGGCGGTTTTCTTCACCGGCCCCTGCGGCGACCAGGCGCCGCTGGTCGGCGAAAAGTCGCGGGCGCTGGCGGAACGGACCGGCGAACAGGTCGCGCGACAATTGCTGGAGGCGCTGCGGGCGGCGATATGGCAGCCGGTGACGAACATGCGGGCGGATTCGACCACCGTCGAGCTGCCGGTCCGGGACGATTATCCGCGTTCGGCGGAGCAGGCGAACAAGGCCCGGGAAACGGTTCGCCGGGAGTTCCATGAAGTGCGGGCTTCAAATGTTCCGGACAAGTGGAAGCGGTTGAAACCGCTTTCCGACGAAATCGAACGCCTGAGCTATACGGCGGAGGACACGCATCTGAGTTGGACCGGCTTGACCGTCGAGGCGCTCGCCGGCGGGCCGGTTCGACATCCGCTCTTCGCGGTGCGGATCGGGGACGTGGCGCTGGCCGGCCTGCCCGGCGAACCCTTCGGCGCCTACAGCGTGGAACTCAGGAAACGCTGCGCGCCGATGCGCGTGATCGTCGCGGAGGAATGCAACGGATACCTGGGTTATCTGCCCACCGCGGCGGAATTCCCGTTGGGCGGGTACGGCTCCAACTCGGCCATCTTCAGCCCGGACTCGGAGGCCGCGCTGGTGGGGTTGCTGGCTGCACTTATCCATTGTGTCGCCGACGCGGGACCTTGACTCGGCCGCAGCCTTGTGGTAATCACAAAACGAACTTGCATCGCTTCTGAAAGGGCCGATATGTCACACAGATTGTATCGCGGCGCGCTCTGCGGACTGCTCCTCGCGTGGGTTCTTCCTTGCGGCTTTTCCATCGCCCAGGGCCAGGCGCTGGATCCGGCGCTCGCCAAAGAATGGATGCAGCGCTGGAAGCAGAACATCCTCCGCGAGAGCAGGGACCGCTATTGCGACCAGGCGACGGGCGAGGAGATCGGCTGGCTGGTCAGCCCGTTCCTGAACGGTTTCTATTACGGCTACATGGCCACCGGCGACCGCGAGTGGGTGGACCGGCTGGTGGATTGGGGCGACTCGGTCATCAAGCGCGGCGTGAAGGAGCCGGACGGCTACATCGGCTGGCCCAAGCCGGCGGACGACGGCGTCGTCGAGTACCTTCCGCCCGGCGTGAAAGAGCGCTACACGGACGTCGAGGTGGGCGATGCGATGTTCCTTCGCCCGCTGGCGCTGATGGCCGGCGAAATTCTCAAGACGCCGGCGCTGAAAGAAAAGTACGGCGCCAAGGCCGAAGAGTACCTCCGGCTTGCGGAGCGAACCTTCGAGAAATGGGATTCGCGCGGCGCCTGGCGCGATACGAAAGAAGGCGGCATCTGGGTCGTCCCGCCCTTCGGGTTTGATCCTCAGACCGGCAAGTGGACCGAGCCGGGCGGATATGAACGAAGAATGACGGACGGCAACTCCCTGCCGGACAACAAGGAGAACCTCATCGCCGAGTGGATGCTCGCCATGTACGACGTGACGCACAAGCCCGTCTACAAGGAACGCGCCGAGAAGTGGTTCCAGGTGATGCGGTCTCGCATGAAGCTGCGCGACGACGGCAAGTATTTCGTCTGGGACTACTGGGACCCGGGCGTTCCGTGGGACCATAATCCGGATGGCACTCTGAAGCACTGGGTGGGCGTCCACCCGCACGGCGAGTACTACGGGATTGATACCGGCGCGATCGCGGAGGCGTACGAGCACGGCCTGGTCTTCACGAAGGAGGACATCGCGCGCCTCATCGCGACGAACCGGGACTTCATGTGGAACAAGCAGGTCAAGAACGCGAAGTTCCAGATGATTGACGGCGGCCGGCCCGACCCGCGCTGGGCGGACGAGCCCGGGGAACTCTGGGAAGCCCTGGCGCCCTTTGACCCGACGCTGCGGGAGATTTTTATAGCCAACTTTAATCCGGGCGGTTGGGGCGGCCTGTGGACGCCTCAATGGGTCCTCCGCTTCAGCGGAAAGCCCGGAGCCGGCCAGTGACCGGCTGTCACCGTCGGCCAACCTGAATCCAGGCGATGACAATGTCTTGGGAAATTCCGCAGATCAGCAATGCCGAGAAGGAAGCCGTCTGGAAGGCCTTCAATGAGCGCAAGCCGATCCGCGTGCCGGTGTCCATCTCCAGCAACGCGCGCATCGTTGTGCTCGACCCGAAGCTCAACCGCAGCGGCGTGACTTTCGAGCAAATCTTCAATGATCCGCGCGTGATGATGGAAGCCGCGCTCGACCACGAGCACCTTCGCCGCACGGTGATCAACCGCTATTGCGATTCGCCGACGGGCCTGCCGGATCAGTGGACCGCCTCGGTGAGCTGGCTGAACACGCACGAGGCGGCCTTCTTCGGCGCCGCGTGGCATTTCCGCGAAGGCCAGATTCCCGATACTCAGCCGTTCCTCACCGCCGCCAATAAGGAAAGCATCTTCGCCGTGGACATTGACCGGCCGATCGAAAATCCGCTCTCCAGGCGCGGCCTGCGGTTCTATGAGGAGATGGGCAAGATCGCGAAGGACTATATATTTCAAGGTCGGCCCGTGAAGGTCGGCCGGTACGACCAGGCCGGCACCGACGGGCCTTTGACGACGGGCATGAACCTGCGCGGGACGGACATGATGACGGACATGGCCGAGGACCCGGAGTACGCCGAACGGTTGCTCGACTACCTGACCGACGCCGCCATCAAGCGGGTGCGCGCCTGGCGGAAATACTGGAACGACGAAAGCCTCGGCGGCGGGCTGGCCGATGATTCCATCCAGCTCATCAGCACGGCCATGTACAAGCGGATGGTCATGCCGCGGCACCAGCGCTACCTGGATGAATTCGCCCCCGATAAGCCGCGCGGGATTCACCTGTGCGGCGACGTTATGCGTCACATGAAGACCCTGCGCGACGAGCTGAACGTCCAGACGTGGGACAGCGGCTTTCCGGTTGATTTCGCCCGCATGCGCAGGGAACTCGGCCCCGGCGTGCAGATCAACGGCGGCCCGGGCATCATGCTGCTGCTCCACGGCACGCCGCAGCAGGTCTACGATCGCACCTGCGAGATCCTGGAAAGCGGGATCAAGACCGGCGGGCGATTCATCCTCACTGAAGCCAACAACCTTCCGCCGCGCGTGCCCGAGGAGAACCTGGCGGCGATGTATAAGGCGGCGCTGGAGAAGGGCCGTTACGATGCCTCCTGAAAAACCGCGGCAGGCCGCCGCCGAACTGCTTGACCGGAGCGGCCCCAGTCGTCAGAATGTGGCCTTTCGTGCGGCTCCTGGAACGGAAAGGATGCAGCCATGCGCAAGCGCGACTACGGGCAGGAATATCTGAAGGACGTGGGCGCAAAGCTCGCGTCGGTCGAGAAGCGCAACGCCGCGAAGTTCGTGCGCGCCGGCGCGATGATCGCCGACGCCTATGAGCAGGACCGGCTGGTGCACGTCTATGGCGGCGGCGGGCACACCTGCCTGATGATCTTCGAGATGTTCTTCCGCGCCGGCGGCCTGGCCAACATCAACCCGATCATCGGCCACGACATCACGCCCGTCTGCCAGGCGCTGAAGTACCTGGAGGTCGAGCGCACCACCGGCTACGCCAACTGCCTCATCCGCTACTACGGCGTCGGGGCCGACGACCTGCTGATCATCTTCCACAATATCGGCATGAATCCCACGACGATTGACGCGGCGGAAGAGGCCAAGAAGCGCGGGGCGAAGATCATCGCGATCTCCTCCTCGAACTGGCGGCGCAAGCTGCCGCTCGACCACCCGATCCGCCATCCCAACAAGAAGCACCTCTTCGATTATGCCGACCTGGCGATTGACGATCAGAATCCCTACGGCGACGCGGCGTTCAAGGTGGAGGGATTCAACGTGGCGCTGGCGCCGACCTCGACGATGGTGGATGCGTACATCGCGCATCGCATGGTGATCGAGGCGGTGACGGAGATGCTCCGCCGCGGCTTGCAGCCGCCGATTTTCCGCAGCGCGAATCTGCCCGGCGGCGATGCGTTCAACAGCGAGATGATCCAGCGCTACCGCTCACGCGTCAAAGACCTGTAGCCGAAACTCTCTTCAGGAGAACGTTCCATGCCACGAGCAGCTCGGAAGACCGCTCGCACCCCGGCGCAGGAATTCCTGGCCGAGGCGAGCCGGCGGACCGCCGCCGTGCGGCGCGAGACCGCGCATTTCACCCGGCTAGGCGAGAGGATGGCCCAGCCGCTTCTGGCCGGTGGAAATCTGTCCCTGCCGCCGGTGGGAAGTTTCTCGCGCTCGGAGTTCTCCGGCCGCGCCGGCGGGCTGATGGGCATCCGCTGGGCGGAAGGGCCCGGCGTGAGCAAGGACGTTGCGTTCTTCGGGCTGCCCGATCCCCGGCAGTGGAAGCCGGCCGAGGACGAGGCGTTTCAGAAGCAACTGAACAGCCGCCGGCGGCTTTTCGTCATCGGCCGCCCCGACGAACTGGAAGCGAAACTCCGCCGCCGCATCGCCGGCTTCACCGGCGGAGCGCGCGCCGACGAAGGGCTGCACGCGATGGGCGAGCATCGGCCGCTGGCGCCTTTCCGCCCGTTCGAACAGCTCGTCCGCGGCTGGCTGACCACCGGCGAGATGATCGCCGCGTGCACCCGCAAGGGCCAGATGCCGGCGATCTGGATGAGCGTCTGGCTCGAGGGCGCCCTCGCGCGCAACACTTCGCTCACCCAGCACGAGAGCAACCGGCGCGAGCCGTGGCTCGTGCCGCTCTTCCACAGCAAGGACTGGTACGTTCCGCCGCTGCCCGCCGGGCACGTCGCGGCGGAGTATCTGCAGGTGGTTGATTCCATGATCGAGACGCTCGATCGGCAGTCGCGCGCGCTGACGCGGGCCGGCGATTGGATGGTCCAGGCGCACCGCGCCGGGAAGCGCGTCGCGGCGACGGCCGTCGGGCACTCCTATCCGCACATCCTCGGGCTGCCCAAGGAGAGCAACTACCCGGTCCGCTGGGGAACCACCAACAGCGACTTGGCGACCGCGACGCCGGCCGACCTGGGCAAGGGCGACGTGTACATCCACCTGGGCTATGCGCCGGTGGATGTCCAGAAGGTCGGCGCCATCCTGCGCCGGGGAATCCGGTTCATCTACACTTCTCCTTACGGGCGGCCCGCGTCGCTGAAAGATCATGAGGGGCTGCTCTGGCTCGATCTGCCGTGGCGGCCGGGCGATGCGGCGATTGACGTGCCCGGCTACAGCGTGCGCATCCTTCCGCTGAGCGCCGTCGCCCACACGCTGGCGTACTGCAGCCTACTCAGCGAGATGGCCGAACGAATGGGCTGGCATAAGGGTTAGTTTCGCTCCTGGCGCGGTAAGCAGATTCCGGGCGGCTGAACGATCCGAAGACGCGCGGCGCAACCCGCCGCGCGTCGCTGCTTCACGCGCAAGCAGCGGCTTCGCGCTTTCTCCGAGTGCTTCCATAGACGCGACCCACTGAGCTAAAATGCAACAGGAGTGTGCATAAACTGTGGATAACTCTCGTCGTCGAACTGCTATTTTTGGTGAAACTGTTCCAATTTGATATAATCCCTCGCGTTCGGCAGAACACGGCTGATAACTCCCACGCGGGAGATTCGAATATAGACGTTGCCGCACGCCGGTCGTAACTTGCGCAGGGGCGATCAGTCGCCGGAAGCCGGGCGGTGTCCGTGTCGGCAATCCGCGCACTGAAGCGAAGCGCAAGGGGCGCCCATGCGCAAAGCCATCTCCACCCGCCGGTCCTGGATCATTCTCAGTCTCGCCGTCATCAACCTCCTCGGACTGCTCGCAGTCTTCCGCTCGCTCCGCGGCTGCGAACTCGGCGCTCGGTATTAGAAACCAAAACCTGAGAGGAGCTCATCCATGTCCGAGACCAACAGCAAGCCGGCTAATCTGCCTGAAAAAATCGTCGTCACGCTTCGCGCCGGCGGCGTGTTTTTCGCTGTCGCGAACGTCGCATGCGTCGCCATCCTCTGCTGGTGCTACCTGGCGGTGAAGCTGGAGCCCAAGACGCTGGCGGTCACCGGCTCCGCGCGCAAGGCCATCGTCTCCGACGTGGTCACATGGTGCGGCGCCATCACCGCGAAGGACCCGAACCTGGTCAAGGCCTACGACGATTTGAAGGGCGCGTCCGACAAGACCCGGGCGTTCCTGATCGCCGGCGGCATACCGGAATCGGACATCACCCTGTCGGCCATCAACACCTCGCGCCGGTTCCACCAGGATATCGTCCCCGCGGCGCCCGCGGCCGCAGGCGCGCCCGCCGCCGCGCCGACGATCATCACCACTGACAAGGTCGAGATGTACACGCTCGCCCAGACCGTCCTCATCAGTTCCACCGACATGAAAAAAGTCGCCGACGTCTCGCGCAACGTCACCAGCCTGATCAAGGACGGCGTCGAGATTGATTCGGGCGCGCCGTGCTATCTCTACACGAAACTCTCCGAACTGAAAATCAACATGCTGGCCGACGCGACCCGGGACGCCACGGTGCGCGCGGAGCAGATCGTCAACAACGCCAACGGCCGGCTCGGCAAGCTGGTCGAGGCGCGCATGGGCGTCATGCAGATCAACCCGAAAGGCGTTTTCACCACCTCGGCGGAGGGCAACAATGACACGAGTTCCTACGAGAAAGAGATCACCGCGATCGTCAGCGTCAAGTTTGAGGTGAAGTAGCCCTGCCACCTTGACGGCGGCCATTCGACCGTATAGTCTCATGTCCTTTGCAGGACGATCGGACGGGAAATCCGGACCCATGGGAATCCGAACACTGCTTGTCGGCCTGGGCAAAGGCGGCAGCGCGCTTCTGCCGCACCTGCTGGCCGACCCGGAGTTCGAACTGGTCGCCGTCTGCGACCGGAGCGGCCGGGCGCCCGGCGTCAAAGCGGCGGCCGAGCGCAAGCTGCCCATCTACAAGGACGCGGCTGACGCCGTCGCTCGATCGCGGCCGCAGTTCGTCATTGACGTCACCGGCGACCCTTCGATGTCCGGCATCATTCGTCGGGTTCTGCCCGCCGGCGCCTCGGTGATCACCGGCGATCCCGCGCGGCTGCTCTGGGACCTCTTCTCGGCCGTCGAGGCGCATCGCCGCTCCGAGGAGCGCTTCAGCCGGCTCGTCGGCGACATGCGCAGCGGGCTGGTCGTCGTGGAGAACGCCCGGATCGGCTTCGTCAACCCCGCCTTCTGCGACCTGCTCGGCCGCCGTGCGGAAGAACTGCTCGGCTGCGAGTACGGCGAAATCCTCGACGAAGAAGTCCGGCAGCGCGACCTGAACGTCTATCACGCGCGCGTCTCCGGCGGCGGCGCGCCCGAGGAGTACGAGACCAGGCTGCTCCACGCCGACGGCTCGATCCGCGAGGTGATCGTCTGCGCGCGCCGCAGCGAGTGGGAAGGCCGGCCCGCCAGCGTGGCCGTAATGAGCGACGTCACCGCGCTGCGCCGCTTGCAGCGCGAGCGCGAGCAGTTCTTCCGCTTCATGGTCCACGAACTCCGCGCACCGCTCTCGCCGCTGGCGATGGCCATCCCGCTCCTGCGCGACCCGAAAGTCCTCGCGGACCGCGCGCGCCTTGATGCGCTGGTCCG
This sequence comes from Candidatus Brocadiia bacterium, assembly GCA_052139675.1. Lineage (GTDB taxonomy): Bacteria > Planctomycetota > Brocadiia > CAIUPP01 > CAIUPP01 > JBEKCB01. The sequence goes on along the minus strand of JBKQWE010000026.1, from coordinate 34,206 downwards.
CCTGCTGACGCGCTCGACCGACCGCATCCAGTCGTTCGTGGATGACTTCCTGTCGCTCTCGAAGCTCGACCAGATGACGCTGGTTGTGACGCAGGAGCCGGTGGACTTGAAGGCCGTCCTGGAAGACGTGGTCGAGAATCAGCGCATCCTGGCCGAGGACAAGGGGCTTTCGATCCGGATCGAGCCGTGGAAGGAATTTCCCGTGCGAGGCGATCCGTTCGTCGTGCGGACGCTGGCGCTGAATCTCGTGAACAACGCCATCAAGTACACGAGCGCAGGCGGGGTCAAAATCTCCGTCACGCGCGATGCGGCCGGCTTCTCCGTACACGTCGCCGACACCGGCGCGGGCCTGACGCCGGAGGAGCAGGCGAACCTCTTCCAGGAATTCGGCCGCATCCGCCGCACCGCCGGCGTGAAGGGCACCGGCCTCGGCCTGGCGCTGGTGAACAAACTGGTCCAGTCCTGCCGCGGCGCCGTCCGCGTGGAAAGCAGGGGGAAAAACCAAGGCTCCACCTTCACCTTCTCGCTCCCGCTCGTCTTCGGCGAACCCGACAGGAAGGTCTGATGGGGCCGAAGGATGTCGTTATTTTCCTTGACAACGCGACTGTGGGCCGATAGATTCTGCCTTGGCAAGACGGCTGTAGTCCGACAAGACGGGAAGCGAGGTACAGCAAAGAGCAGCGCGTTAGGACGGCGTCGCCCGCTTCGCGTCTCTCGGGCCGAAGAGATTTGAACATGCCGACCCGGATTTAGTCGCCGGGGATTGTCGGAATTAGGAGTCACCGTATGACATCATCGGAAAACTCTGATGGAATTCACAGGATTTCCGTCATTGTGCCAGCTAATCCATTTGCACCAAAGGAATTGCACGAAGCGAAACACTGCCTCTGCGCTTTGAACGTAGAGAAGCTCATGACGTGGTGGCCTGGAAAACCGCATTCGCCACATCGGAATCCAGTGAAGGTGCGCAGCATCCAACGATCGTTGGACTGGAAGCGGGTTGCACAGATCGCGGCTTACCTGTTGCAACAGGAGGTCGTTGACGCGCCCAAGAAACTGGATAAATGCTTTCGTGAAATCTACGAGCCTAAAAAGAACGAGTCCGGCAGAGAATGGCCGCCGAAAATCAGTAATGTTATAGGGTACCAGAGAAGTGAGTATCCGACATTCTCAAATGTCTTACTCCACGTGAACGGCGCGAGGTTGGAAGAATTCCGAATCCAAAGAGAACACGGCGCGGCGACATTAACGTTCGATGAGAATGACGCAGAGCTGAATTTTTCTGTGATCGACGGCCAACATCGCATCAACGGAGCGTACTTTGCAATTATGATGCTTAAGGAATCGCAGCCATCTGCTATTTGGGAAATTCCTGCGGAGATATTTCGCGACCTCGATCAACCCAAAGACCCGCCTCGTAGGCAAGCGCAAATATTCATTGACGTTAACTTCTATCAGAAGAAAGTGGATCGGTCCTTGGTCGCAGACTTGTTCCCGACGGCACGCGGTGCAAGAGGGCCACTAGACAACAAAGAACGGGCTCAGGACCTTGGACGCAAGCTGATGCTCGAAATTGGTCCGCTTGTTGGCATGATCCAGATACCTGGCATCAAGTTCGGGGTGAAGGATGTCGTGACTCTAGCCACTTTAAATTCTGCAATTGAGGACGTGCTCGACGATTTATTCGACGAAGGGGTATCGAGTCTCGAGGCGCAGGCAGAATTCCTGGCCCAATGCCTGGACGGATGGTTGGACGCGACGGGACGCAAGGAAGACTTGGCCGATAGCGAAGAATTGGACCCGGATAACGTGGCCTATCAAGGTCGTGTAGTGGTAACATTCCTCACGCTCTTGCCCGCCTGCATCTGGAAACTCAAAAGTGCGAAGCAGCCGCTGGTTTCTGATGCGTCTAAGGGAATTCTTATTAAGTGGCTTCGCGAAGTTATGGCGCGGGCTGGCTTGGTCGATGGCGGTCGTTTTGTGGCGAAAAAGAAGTTTAAGGATAAAGGCTTTTTAGGGAGCGGCGGATTAGCGCGTTTTCGAGACACGCTCTGGGCGTCTGTTGTAGGCACTCAAGATGTCTCTAAACTCGATCCTGACGCGCGGGCAACCCTTGCCGTGAAGCACAGAATTCACGTTCGGCGCGAGTTGGGATCGATATGACTATCGACCGAGGGCTTCAGACACGCTTGCAGGTAGCGTTTAAGCCGCTGAACAACCGCCGTGCTCAATATGCTTTCCCGCCAGCGGCTTCGCTCTCAACGGCCTTGGAACAAGTCATGCCGCCGAAGGCGAACCCTGCGGTCACAGTTCGGCCAGAGGTAGCGTCACTGTACGCAACCGCTGCTGTCGACATTTGGCTGCGCGCTGTCCATAGCTTCTTGATCTCGGCAGCGTTGACGGAAGCCAGCCCACTCTGGGCTTCGAGTGTGGGTTACTATTCCAGCCATTACGCAGTACGAGCAATTGCACATTTGCTCGGTTGCTTTCATCTCCACCGGCGTAGGCGCATCGTCCGACTAGGCTTGCAATGCGGCAAACATGTTTGCACTTTCGGGACTAAGAATGCTGGCGATAGAGAACATTGCCTGTATTGGCGCGAGGTGAAGAGTGACAGTCATTTCGCAACTGACCCGCTGTTTACAAGGAATGAGAAAGCGCAGCAGCCTGACGATTGTTCCGACGTCGGGCACCGTGACCGTGCCAACTACGTTGACCATCTGTTCCCTTACCCCGCTTTTCGCGTACTCGACGTGGAGAGTTTGAAAATCAGGGTGCAACGCATCTCGGAGATTGATTTCACCGTGCCACCGATACCGAAGCCGAACAAGTTTCCTGATTTGGACAATGTTCAAGTTGTTGCTTATCATCGGATCGTTAGGTTCCGGAAGTTCCTAGACGAAATTCTGGTGCAAAGTAGTCGCTTTTGGAACGTGCATAGAAACCCAACTTGGGTGAGCGGTATCGTCGATTTTCAAATTACAGAACACGGCGGGCTCGAAGTGCTCAAGAACTGACCATGAAGTACATGGGATCAAAGCGAGCAATGTTACAGAATGGCCTGGGCGAACTGCTAGGCCGACAAGCTCCTTATGCTCGGCGCTTCGTGGACTTGTTCTCTGGATCAGGTGTCGTTGCGATTCATGTGGCACGTCAGTTTTCCATACCCGTTCTCGCCTATGACTTGCAGCGCTACAGCACCGTTCTCGCTGGCGCGGTTTTGCATCGGCAGATGAAGCTCGAAGGTGAGCCCATTTGGTATGAGTGGCACCGCCGTGCAGTGAGCGTTTGTAGTGCCACACGGTCTCCCGCTCCTGTAAAGCTTACCCGGGCCGTCGTTGCCGATTGTCGTCTTTGGAGTATGGGACAATCACACCTCCCTGTAACGAGAGCCTACGGTGGCCACTATTACAGTCCGAAACAGACCGTTTGGATAGACGCGCTGAGGAGCAGCCTGCCCACTGGTGAACCTGGCAAAACGGTTGCGCTAGCTGCTTTGATCCAAGCCGCGAGCCAATGCGCCGCCGCACCCGGCCATACAGCACAGCCCTTCCAGCCGACCCGGACAGCGAGGAGATTCCTCCAAGAGGCATGGAACAAGGATATTGTATTCAAAACCCGTGTCGCCTTTGACTCATTGGCGAACCAGTTTGCGCTTTGCCGCGGCGAGGCGCAGGTGGCCGACGCGAACGATGCAGTTAAAGAACTTCTTCATGACGACTTGGTGTTCATTGATCCACCGTATTCTGGCGTTCACTACAGCCGTTTCTACCATGTCTTGGAGACGATTTCGCGAGGTGAATGCGGCGAAGTGTCTGGTGCCGGCCGCTACCCAGAACCAGCGCGGCGGCCTCGGTCGAAGTATAGTGTGACCAGCGAGTCCTCAAACGCTTTGGACGATTTACTTCTCACCATTGCAGCACGCGGTGCCAGAGCCATCCTGACTTTCCCTGACCATGACTGCTCTAACGGGTTATCCGGCAAGAAGGTGCGCGAGGTATCGCAGAAGTACTTCTACGTTACAACACAGCCTGTCAAAAGCAAGTTCAGTACGCTCGGCGGCAGAGGCGATCATGTGCACGCGGAAGCGGGCCGGAACGCTCGTAGGCATACGCACGAGCTTATGCTTCTCTTAAACCCGAAGCCCATGGCGATTTTGGGAGCGGCGGGAGTTTTTGCCGCGATTTGATGCGACTACTCGATTTATGACCCACGTATGCCATTTTGCAAGCGGTTACTTCAAAGGGTAATTCCGGCGGTAACTGAAGGCCGCTTGCGGAGAGAACAATAACCGTCTTCAATTTAAGAGCAGTCCCCTGCCATAGCCGCTAATCCGGGAGGCCGCGGAGCGCCGACGCGCGAGTATCCAGTGTTGCGCGACCGCCGGGTTCCGGTATATAATTCCGCAACCCGATGGTGGCCGGGAAACTCGCCCCTTGCAGAGCGCAGGCCCGCCGGTCCGTTTCTGATTGCCTTGAGGAACGCCCATGGACAGCCCAATCGCGACGCAGTACCAGAAGTTCGCCGACGAGGCCGAGCGCTCTCTGGCGGCGCGCGAGGATGCGACGAAAATCCGCATCTCGGTCGGCTCGGCGACGTGCGAGAACGCCTCCGGCGCGGCGGAGGTTCTGGCGGAATTCCGCAAGCACATCGCCACGTCCGGCCGACAGGATATCGTCGTGCGGCAGACCGGCTGCACCGGCCGGTGCAGTTGCGAGCCGATCGTCCGCGTTCTGATGCCCGGCCAGATCCCGGTGAAATACCAGCGCGTGGACCGCGACGCCGTCCACGATATTTTCACCGACCACATCCTCGGCGGCAAGCCGCGGCTCGACCACGTGCTCGACAGCTCCGCCGAGGCGCTGCCGCTGCAGGAATTCCTCTTCTGCTCCGGCCAGCGCTGCGGGCGAAGCCTGGAGCAGAACTTCAGCAGCCTCCTGATGAAGAAACTCCGCGCCGCCGGGCTCGACGAGAGCCACTGCGCCGTCCTGTCCGCCGGCTGCTTCGGACTCTGCGGGGCCCAGGAATCGGGGAAGGTCACGCACCTGCTCGTCCTGCCGAGCCGCATCCTGTACCGCATCGCCGACGAGAAGGACCTCGACGAGATCGTCGCCAGCCACGTGCTGGCGAACAAGCCGGTCGAGCGCCTGCGGCTGAAGGGGCACACGCTCAGCCAGCGGTTTTTCAACCTGTACGGCGACGTGGCGTTCTTCAACCGCCAGTGCCGCATTTCGCTGCGCAACAGCGGCGTGATTGACCCGGACAACATCTTCGAGTACGTCCATTACAAGGGCTTCCATTCGCTGGCGAAGGTGCTGGAGAAGGGCGACCCGAAGTGGGTGATCGGCGAGATCGCGCGCTCGAAATTGCGCGGGCGCGGCGGCGCGGGCTATCCCACCGGGCAGAAGTGGCAGATGGCCGCCGCGGCGAAGGAGCCGGTGCGCTACATCATCTGCAACGCCGACGAGGGCGACCCGGGCGCGTTCATGGACCGCAGCATGCTCGAGGGCGACCCGTTCAGCGTGATCGAGGGGATGATCATCGGCGGCTACGCTATCGGCGCGCAGCGCGGGTTTTTCTACATCCGCGCCGAGTACCCGATGGCGATCCAGCGCGTCCAGAACGCCATTGACCAGTGCCGCAAGCACGGCGTCCTCGGGGCGAAGATCTTCGGATCGGATTTCAGCTTCGACCTCGAAATCCGCCTGGGCGCCGGCGCGTTCGTCTGCGGCGAGGAGACCTCGCTGATCCACTCGATCGAGGGCGAGCGCGGCGAGCCGCGCATCCGCCCGCCCTATCCGACGCAGAGCGGCCTGTGGGGCAAGCCGACGGTCATCAACAACGTCGAGACGCTGGCGAACATCGGCGCGATCATCTATTACGGCGCCGACTGGTTCAGCCGCATCGGCACGGCGAACAGCGGCGGGACGAAGGCCTTCGCGCTGGCCGGGAAGGTCGAGCATACAGGGCTGGTCGAGGTGCCGATCGGGACGACGCTGCGCGAGATCGTTGTGGACATCGGCGGCGGCGCGCCGAACGGCAAGCGGCTGAAGGCCGTCCAGACCGGCGGCCCCGCCGGCGGCTGCGTGCCGGAGAGACTGCTCGATACGCCGGTGGACTACGATTCGCTCGCCAAGGTCGGGGCCATCATGGGCTCCGGCGGCATGATCGTGATGGACGAGGACGACTGCATGGTGGACATCGCGAAATACTTCCTGACGTTCTCGCAGGACGAATCGTGCGGCAAGTGCACGCCCTGCCGCGAAGGGACCAAGCGCATGCTGGAAATCCTCCAGCGCATCACCGCCGGCCAGGGCCGGCCGGAGGACATCGAGCGGCTCGAGCGGCTGGCGAAGCTGATGCGCAAGGCCAGCCTCTGCGGTCTTGGCCGCAACGCGCCCAACCCGATCCTCAGCACGCTGACGCACTACCGGGACGAATACGTCGCGCACGTCGTCGAGAAACGCTGCCCCGCCGGGAAATGCGCGGGTCTGCGCCGCGGGTAGCAACGAGCCGTTGCTGCTTTGGGAGTGGAACGATGAGCAAGAAAATGATCTCGCTGACTCTGGACGACCAGAAGATCTCCGTCAAGGAAGGCACCACGATCATGGAGGCGGCCGAGACGCTGGGGATTCACATCCCGCGCCTCTGCTACCATCCCGACCTGAGCCTGGCCGGCGGATGCCGCGTCTGCATCGTGGACGTGAAGGACATGGGCTTCTACATGGCCGCGTGCAGCTCGACGGTCTGGGAAGGGATGATCGTCCAGACCAATTCGCCCGAGATCCGGCAGGCGCGGCGCGACATCGTCGAGCTGCTGCTCGACAACCACCCGAAGGACTGCCAGACCTGCGAGCGCGACGGCAACTGCGAGCTGCAGAACCTGGCCTACGCGTTCGGCGTCCGCGAGCGGCTCTTCGAGGGCGAGCGCAAGCGCTTCGCGATCGAGGACGAGAGCGACTCGGTGGTGCGCGATTCCGAGAAGTGCGTCCTCTGCGGCCGGTGCACGCGCGTGTGCGCCGAAGTCCAGGGCGTGTACAACCTCAGCCGCCACTGGCGCGGTTTCTCCGCCGTCGTCACGCCCGCGCACGGCTCCACGATGCGCGACTCGGTCTGCATCCAGTGCGGGCAGTGCATCAACGTCTGCCCGACCGCGGCGTTCCTGGAGAAGCGCGCCACGGAAGAGGTGTTCGCGGCCATCGCGGACCCGAAGAAGCACGTCGTCGTCCAGACCGCGCCCTCGATCCGCGCGGCCGTCGGCGAAGGTTTCGAGCTGCCGCCGGGCACGCCGGCCACCGGCAAGCTGGTCACGGCGCTGCGGCGGCTCGGCGTGGACCGCGTGTTCGACACCGACCTGGCCGCCGACCTGACGATCGTCGAGGAGGCGCACGAGTTCCTCCGCCGGCTCAAGGGCGAAGGCCCGCTGCCGATGCTGACGAGCTGCTCGCCCGGCTGGGTCAACTTCCTCGAGAAATTCTATCCCGAGCTGATCCCGAACGCCTCGAGCTGCCGCTCGCCGATGATGATGCTGTCGGCGCTGATCAAGACCTACTACGCGCAGAAGGCCGGGCTGGACCCGGCGAACATCTACGTCGTCGCGGTCATGCCGTGCGTGGCGAAGAAGTACGAGTCGCGCCGGCCCGAGCACTATTTCGCCCAGGGCGTTCCCTATACCGACGCCGTCCTGACCACGCGCGAACTGATCTGGATGATCAAGTCCTACGGCATTGATTTCGTCCATTTGCCCGACGGCGAATTCGACGCGCCGCTGGGCATCGCCACCGGCGCGGGGGACATCTTCGGCACCACCGGCGGCGTGATGGAGGCCACGCTCCGCACCGCCGTGGAACTCACCACCGGCAAGCCCGGGCACCGGGTGGAATTCAAGGAGGTCCGCGCGGTCGAAGGGCTTCGCGAGGAAACCGTCGCGATCGGCGACCAGCTTCTGCGCGTCGGCGTGGCCAACGGCCTGACCAACGCGAAGACGATCCTCGACGAAGTCCTCCGCGGCGAGAAGCAGTTCCACATGATCGAGCTCATGGCCTGCCCCGGCGGCTGCATCGGCGGCGGCGGCCAGCCCTATCCGCCGCGCGGCGTGAAGGCGCTCGACCCGGCGCTGCTCGCCGCGCGCGCCCGTGCGCTCTACGCGATTGACGGCGCCAAGACCTTGCGGCGCTCCCATGAGAACCCGGCCGTCCAGCAGCTTTACAGCGAGTTCCTCGGCGAAGTTTTCTCCCCGAAGGCGCGCGAACTGCTGCACACCACTTATTCGGCCAAACTGCCACGAGGGATCCGATGATCAAGAGCTCGACCGATAACCGGCGCCAGGTCGAAAAAGTCAGCCGCGCTGCGCTGCCGGAGCCCATCGTCAAGTACATTGAGGAGGTGCTCCGCGGCCCCGAACCGAAGAGCCAGTTGATCAGCGTGCTGCACAAAGTGCAGGGGCACTTCGGCTACCTCGGCCGCGCGCAGATGGACGCCGTCGCGCAACTCCTGCAGATACCGACGGCGAAAGTGACGGGTGTCGCGAGTTTCTATCATTTCTTCCGCCTGCGGCCCTCGGGCAAATTCATCATCAATGCATGCCTCGGCACCGCGTGCTACGTCAAGGGCGGCAGCGAGATCGCGGCGCGCCTCAAGGCAGAACTGGGCGTGGACTTCGGCGAGACGAGCAAGGACGGCATGTTCACCCTCGAAGCCGCCCGCTGCCTGGGCACCTGCGGCCTTGCGCCCGTCGTGATGGTGGACAACGAGGTCCACGGCCGCATGACGCCCGAGCAGGTGCCGGTGCTGCTGGCGAAGTACCGCGCGAAGGCGGCCGAGAAAAAGGCCGCGGGGTGAAGGCGGCGGTTGACTTGGTCGCGGCCTTGTGATACTCACAGACGAGCGTAATGTAGTGTTCAGTACACACGTTATGAAAGTCACCTTGAGCGCAGCGAAAGGTCTCACACCATAGAACGTTGCGATGCGCTGCGTGTGAGATTCCTCGCTCCGCTCGGAATGACACCGCGTCACGAGCTAAGCGGGATTCGAGGCCGAGGTAAATTGCTCCGTCTTCAGCACTTTTGAAAGGGCCAATATGTCAGGTAGACTGTATTCCGGCGCGATCTGCGGGCTGCTCCTCGCGTGGATTCTTCCGTGCGGCTTTTCGATCGCCCAGGGCCAGACGAAGGACGCGGCAGCAGGAATTGCCGCTCCGGCGGGACCCGCCATGGATCCGGCGCTCGCCAAGGAGTGGATGCAGCGGTGGAAGCAGAACATCATCAGCGACAGCCGGAACCGCTATTGCGACAAGGAAATGGGCGAGGAGATCGGCTGGCTTGTCACTCCGTTCCTCGACGGCTTCTACTACGGCTACATGGCGACCGGCGACCGCGAATGGGTGGACCGGCTGATAGATTGGGGCGACTCCGTCGTCAAGCGCGGCGTGAAGGAGCCGGACGGCTATATCGGCTGGCCCAAGAACTTCGCGAGCGAGCAAAGCCAGGCCGGCATCGAAGGCGCCGACACCATTACGGACAGCCAGTTGGGCGAGGAAATGTTCCTTCGCCCGCTGGTGCTGATGGCCGGCGAGATTCTCAAGACGCCCGCCCTGAAGGAAAAATACGGCGCCAAGGCCGAGGAATACCTTCGGCTTTCCGATCGGACGTTCGAGAAATGGGACGCGCGCGGCGCTTGGCGCGAGACGAAGGAAGGCGGCCTCTACGTCACCCCGCGCGTCGGGCTTGACCCCAAGACCGGCAAGTGGACCGAGGGATACGAGGAGAGAAACAAGGGCGGCATCTCCCTGCCGGATAACAAGGAGAACCAGATCGTCCTGTGGCTCCTCGCCATGCACGACGTGACGCACAAGGCCATCTACCTGGAGCGCGCCGAGAAGTGGGAGCGCGTGCAGAGGTCCCGCATGAAGCTCCGCGACGACGGCAAGTACTTCGTCTGGGACTACTGGGATCCGGCCGGGCCGTGGGACCACAAGGCGGATGGCTCTCTCAAGCACTGGGTGGGCGTGCACCCGAACGGCGGATACTACTCGGCGGATGTCGCAGGGATCGTGGCGGCGTACGAGCACGGCCTGGTCTTCACGAAAGAGGACATCGCCCGCCTCATCGCCACCAATCGGGACTTCATGTGGAACCAGCAAATCAAGGGCGCAAAGTTCCAGCGGATTGACGGCGAAAAGCCCGACCCGCGATGGGCCAATGGGCCGGGCGTGCTCTGGACCGCCCTGGCGCCTTATGACCCGACGCTGCGGAAGATCTTTGAAGCCAACCATGATCCGGCCGGTTGGGGCGGCCTGGCCGGCACGCCGGAATGGGTCGCGCGCTACGGAAGAACTTCCGAAGCCGGCCGGTGAGCGACCGCGGACGGCTTATCGGACGAATTCCGCGACGTTGCCCAGCAAGGGCTGAACGTTGACGGGGATCCGGCCCGCGGCGGCTACCAGTTCTCCATCCGGTTGCAGCTCGCCGGTCAGGTTCCTGACGGCGGTCCCGTACTTGCCCAGCGTGTCTTCCACCACCCAGTAGTCGAATCCCGGCAGGACCGGCTCGAACTCGCTCCCGGTCCATCGGCTGCTGCGGCCGCGGAGAGCCACGTCGAGCATGGTGACGACCTGCTCATCCAGGGGACTTTCCGATTCGAGGGTGATCGCCCCGTAGAACTCCTGGCATTCCGTATAGCCGGCATTGTGGGTGCCGGTGTACGGTTTCAATCTCGACAGGCCCGGGCCGATGCCGGCGAGCGCCTCGTGCAGGTGGGCGTGGACTCGCCGGGCCGCGTCTTCGCCGAACTCCCGCCGGACGACCTCTAAAGCTTCGTGAGTGTGTTCATTGAAGAAGTCCACCAGGGCCTGCTCCTGGCGCCTGGCGGGCTGGCGATTTCGGACCACCTTCACATAGGCGTCGAATCCCACGCGGAAGGCGGCCTCGACCAGGTCGCGGAAATAGACCTGGCAGGGCGGAATGCCGGCGGAAGAAAATACGCTCCGGCGAACGCAGGCGGTCAAGCCGTCGCGCTTGTAGGAGGCGCCCAGGTGCAAGGGCGCGCCCGACTGGATCGGTCGGTTCAAGGCCGGGCCGATCATGGTGACGCACGCGCTGTCGGAGCCGACGATGGTCTCGAACCCTTTGCGCTCGCAACCCATCCACTTGGCGAGCACGTCCCCGAAGGCGGCCACTTGCGTCTCGTCCATCCCCGGCTCGGCCACCGCGAGCATCGCGCGCAATGCCAGCGAAGAGACATAGGCGGCGTCCGCCAGAAGCTTCATCTCCGCATCGGACTTGAGGTTCTTGACCTGTTGGAAGGGGCGCTGCACGTCCACGACGTTCTGCGGCCCGACGAGGCTTTCGAGATGGGCGACCACGCCTTCGGGAATGACCTGGCGCGGCGTCAGCAGTCCGATGCGGCGCGGCTCTTTTCCGGCGATTTTGTGCAGGATGTCCTTGAGGGAGAAGCCTTCGACCGGGTACTTCTCGTCGGCGAGTTGGAGCGATTCCGTCGGATAGACGGCCACGCCCGCGCGCGGGGCAAGCTGGCCGGCGACGTAGACGCCCTCGAAGCCGGCGATGATGCCGGAGCGGAACGCGTCGGGGCCGAGGCCGAAGGCGACCTGTTCAATGGAGTAATTGGTGTTCCCGCCGAGATAGGGGACCTCGCCGCTGTAGTGCTCGTCGGAGAAGGCGAAGGCCACGTCAACGGCGGCCTCGGCCTGGACGGCTCGCCAGACCGTCCGGCGACGGGCGACGAACTCCTCGCGCGAGATGCCGTAGCGCCTCTCGATCGCGGGCGCATTTTCCACGATGATTTCCAGCTTGCGGAGCTTCTCGGCGAAGGACTCAGCCATGCGAATCTCCAAGGGAAACACTCAGGCGGATTCCCGCGCCTATATAACCCCGCGCATGCGAAGTGTCAAGAATTTCCGCCTCGGGCGGGCCCTGTTGCGGTTGTCAGCGCCTCGTGGTAGAGTCCTGCAAACGGTCGCCGAGTTTTACGTTCCTAGCCACCCGGACCAGGTACCGTGCCTCCACTTTCCGCGAGCGGTTATTCTAAGCTGGACCGCCGGGACTGCTATGTCCTGGCCGGTTTCCTCATTTTCCTGCTGATCTTCTTTTCCGGCGTGCTGGCGCAGTCGGGCGAACGATGCCTGGGGCTGGCCGGCTCGGATGCGCAGAACTGGTTCTACGGCGCGCGCGCGTACGGCTTCGGCGAGGTCCGCGCCGGGCGGTTCCCGCTCTGGAACCCATACGAATTTCTCGGGATGCCCTTCGTCGCCAGCCTGCAATCGGCGATGTTCTACCCGACGAACTGGTTTTGCGCCGTGCTGCCGCTGTGCCTCGCGATCAACCTGGGGATCATCCTCAACCTGTTTCTGTCGGGCCTCTTCACGTATCTCTGGGCGCGGCGGTTCGGGCTGAGGTGGGTCGGCGCAGTCGTCGCCGCGGCAACGTACGTATTCGGCGCGCCGCAGATCCTGCACGTTTACGCGGGGCATTGGGACTTCCTGGCGATGATGCCGTGGATTCCGTGCGTCCTGCTCTGCGTGGAGATGCTCGTCAGCGGTGACTCTCATCCGCTCGCGATCGCGCTCGGCGCGGCGGCAGTGGCGATGGAGTGGTTCGGCGGAAATCCGCAATACGCCTTCTACGGCGGGCTCGCCGCCGTGCTGTACCTGGGCGGTCGGCTGTGGCAGCGGCCCGAACTCGGCTTGCGCGGCGCGGCGCGGGTCGTCGGAAGCTTCGCGCTGATCTACGTGCTCGGGTCGGCGCTGGCGGGCGTGCAGTTGATGCCGGCGCTGGAACTCTTCTCCGCCTCCGCGCGCCGGGGCCAGCTCAGCTACGGCTGGGTCAGGCAGTACGCGTTCGTGCCGGAAGGGCTGATGAGCTTCCTCGTGCCGGACATTTTCGGGAACGACGTCGGCGTGCGGTACTGGGGACGATGGAACATCTGGGAGATGTCGCCGTATGTCGGCGTCGTCGCGATCGGGTTGGCGTTCATCGCGCTTCTCCGCGGCAGGCGCGGAAGGGCGTTCCTGCCCGGCTGCATCGCGCTGATCTGCCTGCTGCTGGCCATGACCGGGGATGCGTTGTTTTTCGGGCTGCTCCCGGGCTTCGACCTGTTCCGGGCGCAGGCGCGATGGCTGTGTCCGGCCAGTCTCTTCATTGGCCTCTTGGCGGGCCTCGGCGCGGACGGCATCGCGGCATCGGCTGCGGAGCCGGAGCCAGGCATCGCGCGGGCTGACGGTCGCGGGATGTGGATATTGGCTTGCCTGGCGATGCTGCTGATGCTCGCCGGCGGGGCGCTGTGTTCGGGAGTCGGGTTCGGCCGGGCGGCATGGATGGGATTCATGGACGCCATGCTCAATGTCGCGCCCAGTGAGCGCGTGTATCTTCACGGATGGACGCCGACGGCGGACTTCAAGCTGGCGGCGATGGAGGTCGCCGGGGTGAGCGTGCTGCTGGGAGGACTCTTCCTCGGCGCGCTGGCGGCCCTGATCCGGATCGCGCGGTCGGCACGGGTTAAATCGGGCTGGATCGCCGCGGCGCTGCTGCTGCTGGTGGCGATGGACGCCTGGAGTTTCGGAGAGCGATACCTGGCGACCTTCGACCCGCGCGAGGACGATCTCTCGCCGGGCGCCCTGGAGTTCCTCGCGACCAGGCCGGAACCGTTCCGCTTCTGGCGCGGCGGCTGCTTCGAGCTGCCGCCGTGCGAGGGCATGAGGCACCGTCTCGCCTGCATCGAGGGCGTTCAGCCGAATGCCCCGGCGCGGTTCCACGACGTCTTCTGGTCGCTGCAGGGCAAGGAATTCTACGATCAGATGAAGCGCGGGCTGCTCAGCCCCTATTCCATTTACAGCTTCCAGGCGCCGTTGCGGATGCTCGACCTGCGCTACATCGTCGCGTACGCTTCCGGCCCGAAGCTGCCGATCGAGGGCCTCCGCACAATCTACCAGGATTCGCAGATCCGGATTGACGAAATGCCCAATCCCTGGCCGCGCGCCTGGCTGGTCCATCACTATGCCGTGAGACGCGACAGCATGGACGTGCTGGCGCTGCTCTCGCGGTTCGATTACAGGAAAATGGCCCTCTTCGAGGAGGATCCCGGCTGCGCCATCGCCGAACCGCCGGCGGCGGAGGCCGCGCCGGAGATCGTGCGGTACGAGCCGGCGCGCGTGGACATCCAAGTCCGGGCCGCCGCGCCGGCGCTGCTGGTGCTGAGCGACCTTTTCTACCCGGGCTGGCAGGCGACGGTGGACGGCCGCCCGGCGAAAATCCTGGAGGCGAATTACGTCATGCGCGCAGTGGCGGTTCCCGAAGGCGCGCATGAAATCCGGTTCCTTTACAGGCCCGCGAGCTTCCGCTTTGGCGCGGCCGTGAGCGCGGCCGGATGCCTCGCGGTCGCGCTGCTGATTTTATCGCACATGCGGGCGCGGAGGCGTCGGCGGGACGCTTGACGAGGGTAGCTTCAATCGTCACAATGTGACCTTCGCCGGCCCCTGCCTGGAAAATTCACATAGAAAGGCGAGATCATGGATCCCGTACGGCTTGGAGTGATCGGCTGCGGCGTGATTGCGCAACATCATCTGAAAGCGGCGAAGGCCTCGCCGCTGATCGAGGTGGTCGCGGTGGCCGACGTGCGCGAGGAGACGGCCAGGCAGACGGCGGCGGCCTTCGGAGTGCCGACGGTTTACACGAACGCCAAGGCGCTGCTGAAGGACAAACGCATCGAAGCGGTGGTGCTGGCGGTTCCCGCGGCGCCGCGGATGAAGCTCGCGCTGAAGGCCTTCGCCCGGGGCAAGCACGTGCTGACGGAAAAGCCGGTGGCGATGAACTCGCGCGAAGTGAGGAAGCTGATCGCCGCGCGGGGTGCTCTCGTGGCCGGGTGCTGCTCGTCGCGCATGCGGTTCCAGCCGTCGGCCCAGGCGGCCGCGCAGTACATCGCCTCCGGCGCGCTGGGGACGATCCGCGCGGTGCAGTGCCGCTGCATCGGACCGGACCATGGGACGCCCAAGGGCGCGCCGCCGGCCTGGCGGCTGATCAAGAGCCTCAACGGCGGCGGCATCCTGGTGAACTGGGGCTGCTACGACCTGGACTATCTGCTGGGCCTGTGCGGATGGACGCTGAAGCCGAGCATCGTCCTCGCGCAGACCTGGACGATTGCGCCGGAGCTTCTGTCGCACGTGGCGCCCGGCTCCGACGCGGAGACGTATTTCGCCTCCATGATCCGCTGCGAGGGCGGAGAGATGATCTCGTTCGAGCGCGGCGAGTACTGCGCGGCGGCGACCGAGGACTCCTGGCGCATCGTCGGCTCGAAGGCGTCCCTGCGCCTGCACATGATCCCGGCGCGCGAGAAGAAAATCCTCGCCGACGAGTCTTCTCCGGAGACGGGCGTTTCCACTCGCACGCTCTGGCAGGGCGAGGAAACGTGGGATAATCCTCTCCATAGCCCGGTCCAGGACTTCGCGGCGGCCATCCGCGAGGGGCGCGCGCCG
This sequence comes from Candidatus Brocadiia bacterium, assembly GCA_052139675.1. Taxonomy (GTDB): domain Bacteria; phylum Planctomycetota; class Brocadiia; order CAIUPP01; family CAIUPP01; genus JBEKCB01. The sequence goes on along the minus strand of JBKQWE010000026.1, from coordinate 18,719 downwards.
AAGACCTCGCTCGAGCAGGCGCTGGTCGTCCAGCAGATCACCGACGCCATATACGCCTCGGCGGCGAAGGGAAGAGCGGTCGCGATCCGATAGGCCGTCAGGACGTTGATCATCCGGCCGAAGTCGCGTTGCAGTATCCGCCCGACGCCGGCAACCCGGATATGCATACGGGCGCGTAACGCCCATAGAATGGGGTTTATGGCGGGCCGTGGGGCTTTGCATGCAATCTGAGCGCGATAGAACGGGCAATTGGTCCGCGATGGCCCCGCACCGGCGGCAGGTCGGCCCTCCGTTGCGACCTGTGGCAGAGGATCTCGGCTTTTGTTGGGAAGCTGTGGAGGAATGGGCCCGGCATCGAGGCGCGCCGCGCGTGCTGATCCTCGGCGTGACGCCCGAGTTGTACCGGCTTCCCTGGCCGAAGGGGACGGACGTTCTTGCGGTGGATCGGACGCAGGCGATGATTGACAGCGAATGGCTTGGACCCAGGCAAGCCGTTCAGTGCGCGGACTGGCTGACCCTGTCGTTGCCGAATGCGTCGCGCGACATCGCCCTTTGCGACGGCGGTCTGCACCTGATCGCCTACCCGGAGGATCAACAGCGGCTGGTTTGCATTCTTCGCAATCTCCTGGCCGACGAGGGCCTGTGCATACTGCGCCTTTTCGTGCCGCCGGCGCAGCGGGAGTCGCCCGAGACGGTCCTTGGAGACCTGCTGGATGGAAAAGTGACCAGCCTGAACATCCTTAAGCTGCGGCTGGGCATGTCTCTGCTGGAAAGCGCGTCGGCAGGAGTGGAGCTCGGTGCGATCTGGCGGAGGTTCCACAAGGCTGTGCCTGACCTGGAAGCGCTGGCATCGAGAATCGGATGGACGCCGGAGCACGCGCGGGCGATCGAGGCCTACCGCGGATCGAAGGCGCGGTACTGTTTCGCTTCGGTCGGCCAAGTGAGCGAAATGTTCTGCGGCGCCCCTGGCGGATTCAAAGTCCGCAGCGTGAAAACGCCATCCTACGAACTGGGGGAACAGTGTCCCACCCTCGTGTTGCAGCGTTGTCGCAGGCGAGGCGGAGCATGACGGCCGGTTCCAGGGGATAGGCCGTGAAACAAATTGCCATCCTGATGCATGAGTGTTATCGCGCCAGAAGCCACACCTATCTGATAGATGCGCTGGCTGAAGCGTGGGCGCGGCAGGGGCTGAGCACTTCATGTGTTTACGGACTCAGAGAGCGCTCGGCGGCCGACCTGCTGTTCGCTCACATAGACCTGACCTGCATGCCGCGGAAATATGCCAAGTACATTCGCGCCTTTCCCAACGCGGCCAACCGGTGGATAACGGACATATCCAAGCGCCGGATCAGCGCGCACCTGCTGCGGCGCGGCGACGACTACCGCGGGCCGGTCATCGTAAAAACCGATGCCAACTCCGGCGGGTTGCCGGAGGACTGGCTGTTCCGATACCGGCATCCGTTTCTCGCGCGGGTCCGGTCGAGGGTGCAGCCGGTCATGCAGCAGGCGCTGGGCGGACGATGGGCGACGCAGAAGGTTTTGCGCGAATATTTTGTTTACAAGAACCTGGCGGAGGTCCCTGCGGGCGTCTTCAAAAATCGCGCTCTGGTCGTCGAACGATTCCTGCCGGAGCGAGAGGGAGAGCGATATTTCATGCGGCATTACCTGTTCCTGGGCGATCGCGCACGGAGCGTCCGCGTGGCGGGTTCCACGCCGTTCCTGAAACGGGCGGCATGCGTGCCGGTTGACGAGGGCCTCCCGGTTCCCGACGAAGTGATCGGTTTGCGCCGCAGCCTGCGACTCGACTATGGCAAGATAGATTACACGATGCATCAGGGACAAGCGGTCATTCTGGACGCCAATGTCACCCCTGCCGGACCCGGCACGCCGGAGGCGACCGCGCGCACTGTGGGCGACCTTGCGGACGGCATCTGGTCGCTCCTGGAGAGACCTTAGTTCGCGCAGGAAGCAGGACGAGCGACAATGTCCGATTATATTCACGCACTGGCGGAACGCATCGGCGCCGCCGCCGCAGCGATCAGCGGGCGACAGGGCGAACGGCGCGCTGCCCAGCCCACGCTCCACGATCTCCTCAACGGCTACCGGAATACCGCATTGCTGTACATCGCGGCCAGACTCGGGTTGGCCGACGCCCTTGCCGGCGGTCCCCAGAGCAGCGCCGAGTTGGCCCGAATGGCCGGAGCGCACGCCCCGTCGCTTCACCGGGTGCTGAAAGGCCTGGTGACGCTCGGCGTGTGCTCGGAGGCGCCCGATGGGCGCTTTTGCCTCACCGAGTTCGGCGCGGGACTGCGGTCCGACAGGGCAGGGTCAATCCGGGGATTGGCGATCCTGGTCGGAGAGGAGTACGCCGTCGCGTGGGGCGGCCTGCTCCATAGCGTGATGACCGGCGACCCGGCGTTCCGCCATGTCTTCGGCGCAACTCAATTGGAACACCGCGCGCAGCATCCTGAGCTGGATGTCCTTTTTAGCGACGGCCTTGCCGCGGCCACGGAACAGGTCGCCCAAGGCGTTTTGAACGCCTATGATTTTTCGCCGTTTCGCACCGTGGCTGACATCGGGGGAGGCCATGGAGCGCTGCTGGCCGCCGTTCTCTTGAAGTATCCCTCCGCTGCCGGCATTCTTTTCGAGCGCGAGTGCCTCATGGCGGGCGCGCGCGCCTGCCTGGAGTCAAAGGGCGTGGCCGCGCGGTGCCGGCTCGTCGAGGGAAATTTCTTTGACCGCGTTCCCGACGGCGCGGATGTTCTTATCCTCAAGAGCATCATCCACGACTGGGACGACGAGCATGCCCTCGCCATACTCAGGAATTGTCACAGAGCCCTCGGAGAGCGCACCCGCCTGCTCCTTATCGAGCGCATTCTGCCGGCGCGGGCGGCGGACGATCCCGGCACAATCCTGGTGGACTTGCAAATGCTCGCGCTCACCGGCGGACGCGAGCGCAGCGAAGCCGAGTATCGCGCCCTCCTCGCCGCAGCGGGTTTCACAATGAGCAGAGTCATCCTCGCGGGGTCGGGATTCAGCATGCTCGAAGCCCTGCGATCCCAGGACGTGGTGTAATATCCGTCGCAATTCTGTATGATATGCGATCTTCGTCGGACCTGGTTCGTGGCAAAGGAATGGAGGGCGCCGGGCTTGGAGAAAGTTGTGAGAATGCAGAGCGCCGTGAACGCCGTGATTCCCGCCCGGCTGCATGCGTCGGGCTTCGAGAAGTCGGACTCTAACTTCTACTCCCTGTCGCCGGCGAGCGACGGGAACGTGTATTACACCCTCTGCTCGCACGACTTGAACACGCACGGCCGCGTCTACCGCTACGAGCCTTCAGCCGATCGGGTGACGCTTCTGGGCGACCTGGGCGAGGTGACCGGCGAGGCGGGGCGGAAGACGATTCCGCAGGGCAAGTCGCACGTCCCGTTCTTCGAGTGCGACGGGAAGTTGTATTTCTGCACGCAATACGGCTTCTTCCAGTCCTCCGGCGACAAGGAACAGCCGGCGGGAGTGCCGGAGGGATACAAGCCATACCCCGGCGGGCATTTCCTCTCATACGACCTGGCCACAGGGCGATTCGAGGACCTGGCGATCGGCGCGGCGCAGGAAGGCATCATTTCGATGCAGCTCGATCCCGTCCGCAAGCGCATCTACGGGCTGACCTGGCCGAAGAGTTACTTCCTGGTCTATGACATCTCCGCGCGCCGGGTGCACAACCTGGGCAAGGTCTGCGGCGACGGCGAGGTCGGCGAGGGGCAGAAATACTTCTGCCTGTGCCGCAGCCTGGGCCTTTGGCCGGAGACGGGCGACGTCTTCTTCACGAATGCCGAGGGCGAAATCCTGCAATACAGCTTCGCGCGGGACACTGTGGCGCCGATGGCGGGCGTCCACATGAAACGCGACATCTTCGGCGCGTGGGACCCGCACAAGCCCGGCCACCAGGGGTACAACTGGCGCGACTTGTTCTGGCACGAGGCGGACAAAGTCTTCTACGGCGTCCATCCCAAATCCGCCTGGCTCTTCCGCTTCGATCCGGCCGCGCCGCGGCTGACGGTGGTGGACCGGATCTGCGCGCAGGAACTCCGGGAGAGCGGGCAGTTCGAACCATATCGCTACGGCTATCTCTCGCTGCGGCTCGGCCTCGACGGCCAGACTGTCTATTACCTCACGAGCACTTACGGCTTCACGGCGGAGGACGGCCGGCGGGTGAAGGAGGCCGTGCACCTGGTGACGTACCATCTGCGCACAGGACGCCACGCCGACCATGGCGTGGTGCGGCTGCCCGACGGCCGCTATCCCACGATGGCGCACACGCTCGCCGTTCATCCGAACGGGAAGCTGTACTCCTGCCCGTGGATCGAGGCTTCTCCCGCCGGACTGGACCGCAAGGCCGCGCCGATCTGCGATCTGATCAGCTTCGATGCGCCCGGCGAAAATCTCCTTAAGGAGCGACTGCGATGAAGGTTGCGCTATGGAGCCCGTTCTGCCTGGTTGTGCTGTCGGCGATCTCGCTGCTCGGGCGCGAGTCGCGCGCGTCCGTGTACGTGGTGGACCAGGCGGCGCCCGGCGCGGCCGACACGAACTCCGGCGCGGAAGAGAGCCCGTTCAAGACGGTTCAGCGCGCGGCCGACCTGGTCAAGCCCGGCGACACCGTCTTTGTTATGGCGGGCCGGTATGAAGAGCGGGTCGAGCTCAAGACCAGCGGCTCGAAGGGCAAGCCGATCACGTTCCAGGCCATGCCGCGGCGGTCGGCCATTGTGAACGGGTTCGACGTGCCGGCCAGTTACGTCCGCGTGGCCGGCTTCGAGATCACGGCCCCGAAATCCGCCGTGGCGGTGGAGCTGGGCGGGAGTTACTGCGAGGTGCTGGACAACTATATCCACGACATGGGGATCGGTGTCGGTGGGACCGGAGGCAAGGTCGGCGCCGACGGCATGCGGGATTTCTCCGCGGTGTCGCACAACCGGATCGCCTATAACAAAGTCTACCACAGTGACTTCGGCTTCATGATGGGCGGGAACGACTGGGTCGAGGAGAATAACGAGGTGTGCCGGCTCTGGACGTATCCGCCGTACGGCGACTGCGACTACACGCGGTTCTTCGGCCAGGGCTGCGTGGAGCGGTACAACTACTACCACGGCAGCAGCCAGAGTGAAATCGGGCCCGCCCACGTGGATTGCATCCAGACGTTCACGGACAACGGCGAGATCGCGAAGGACCTGCTCTTCGAGTACAACACCTGCTTCGATTTTCACCAGGGCTGCATGGTGGAAAGCGCTCCGCACATCGGCAGCGTGCGGTACCTGACCTTCCGGCACAACATCTATTGCACCAACGGGTCGCCGAAGTACCTGAGCGGAGGCTGGGGCCCGTGCATTATGCAGGCGCTCGACGTGACGATCGAGAACTGCACGATCTCCACGGTGCGCTGGTCGTGCATCGGCCTGTGCGGCGCGGAATCCACTAACGGGCAGATCCGCGACAATATCCTCTGCGACGCCGAGCGAGCCGTCGTGGATACCGATAAGAAGATTACGCCGTCCAAGCCGCTGATCGAGTACAACCTGACATATGAGACCCGGGCGCTGGACGGCGCGACGAACATCAACGGCAAGGACCCGCTCTTCGTGGATCCGCAGAAGCGCGATTTCCGCCTGCGCCAGGGCAGCCCGGCCATCGGCGCGGGCAAGGGCGGCATCACGGTCGGGGCCATGGAATGGCCCAACGTCTGGTACGTGGACCCGCGCCATCCGGCGGCGGCGGATGAGCCCGCGTGGGGCTATCCGGGCGTGCCGCTGGCGACGGCCTCCAAGGCGTGCGCGATAGCGCAGCAGGGCGAGACGATCCTGCTCCGCGACGGCGTGTACCGCGAGACGCTTCGGCCGGCGAGCGACGGCGTGACGATCCGCGCGATGAAGGATGAGAAGGTGACGATCAGCGGCGCGGACGAAGTCGCCGGCTGGACGCGCGAGGACAAGACGTGGTGGGCGCCGCTCTCCGCCGAACCGAAGAAACTGCTCCGCGACGGGAAGCCGTGGAGCGAGTTCACGTACGACGCTGCGGCCAAACGGATCACGGTGAAGACCGGCGGCGATCCGCGGCTGCACCTCTTCGAGACAGTGGTGCGCGAGAGCGGGATTGACCTGGCCGGGCGAAAGGACGTGAAGGTCGAAGGCATCGAGGTGGTTGATACTCTGGGCGCGAAGCAGGCTCAAGGGTACGATCTCTGATACGCGCCGCGCGAGCGGCCATTCTATCACAGGAGGAGGAATCATGAAGAAGACGATTGGGCTGTGCGTCGCCGGGCTTGTGCTGGCGGCTGTCTGCCAGGCGCAGACCACGCCTCCGGCCATGACGCTCACGAAGATGGACGAGGCGAAGCAAAAAGACTGGCTCGCCCGATGGGACAAGAATATCTCCGGCGAGGTCAAAGGCTATCGCGTCTGCGAAAGCGCCGTGGGCGAGGACATCGCGTGGAAGATGACGGGCGTCGTGGACGGTTTGTACTACGGCTACATGGCCACGAAAAACACCAAGTACGTGGACATGCTCGTGGACTGGACGGACCACTTGATCAAGCGGGCCGTGAAGGAGCCCGACGGCTACTTCGGCTGGCCCTCATTCGCGGCGGCCGGCACCGACGTGGACAACCTGGATAAGACCTTCGATGCCGACAGTATGCTCAGCGACGCGATGGTGTTCCGCCCGATCGTCCTGATGGCCGGCGAGATGATCAAGAACCCGGCGCTCAAGGAGAAGTACGGCGCGAAAGGCGAGAGCTACCTCAAGTTCGCCGAGCAGCTCTACGCCAAGTGGGCGGCGCGCGGCGGCTGGCGGGAGACCAAGGACGGCGGGATGATCTCCGTGGTCCTGCCCTATGGCTTGGACCCGACCCGCACGAAGTGGATCGGTTATGACACCAGGAACGATCCCGGTCACGGATTCTCGCACCCCGACAACAAGGCCAACGAGGTCGCCATGTGGATGCTCGCCATGTGGGACGTGACGGGCAAGCCGGAATACAAGGAACACGCGGAGAAATGGTTCAAGCTGATGAAGAGCCGGATGCCGGTCAAGGACGATGGCACCTACGAGATTTGGAACTACCATCAGCCGGCCGGCCCGTGGGATTACAAGCCGGACGGCAGCACCAAGCACTGGGTGGGCGTCCATCCCAACGGCGGGTATTACCAGATTGACACCACGGCCATCGTCGCCGCCTACGAGCATGGCCTGGTCTTCGACAAGGCCGACATCGCCCGCCTGATCGCCACCGCCAAGAAAACAAACCGGCTGTGGTCCGCGCTGGCTCCCTACGACGTCGAGATCCAGAAGCACTTCGAGGCAAGCGCGAACCCGGATGGCTGGGGCGGGCTGGGCCTGTCCTACTATCTCATGCTCCAGGCGAAGCTGGCCGGCAAGTAGGCTTTCCCGCGGGATTCGACGCAGGGATCGTTTCCTTGCGCGCGGCCATGGAACGACAGGAGAGGAAAACGTGAAGAAGGCGATGATCGGGCTGTGCTCCGCCGGCATTGTGCTCGCGGCGGCGCTCTGCCAGGCGCAGACGGCGTTGAACCCGGCCATGACGCTCGTGAAGATGGACGCGGCGAAGCAAAAGGAGTGGCTCACCCTCTGGGACAAGGAGATCTCCGGCGAATCCAAGGGCTACCGCACGTGCGACCGCGAAATGGGCGAAGGCATCGCCTGGGGAATGACGCCCATCATGGACGGCTACTGCTATGGCTACATGGCCACCCATGACACCAAGTACGTGGACATGATGGTGGACTGGGCGGACTCGCTCATCAAGCGCGCCGTGAAGGAGCCGGACGGCTTCGTCGGCTGGCCCTCGAAAGGCGCGGCCGGCAGTTGGGTGGACAACCTGGACGACTGGAACGCCGACAGCATGCTCAGCGAGGCCATGGTGTTCCGCCCGATCGTGTTGCTGGCCGGCGAGATGATCAAGAACCCCGCGCTGAAGGAGAAGTACGGCGCGAAAGGCGAGAGCTATATCAAGCTCTCCGAGCAGCTCTACGAGAAGTGGGTGAAGCGCGGCGGCTGGCGGGAGACCGGAAACGGCGGATTGATCTCCGTGGTCATGCCCTACGGCATGGACCAGGCCAACACGAAGTGGATCGGTTACGACACGAGGAACGCTCCCGGCCACGGCGCCTCGCACCCCGACAACAAGGCGAACGAGGTCGCCCGCTGGATGCTGGCGATGTGGGACGTGACCGGCAAGCCGGAATACAAGGACCACGCGGAGCGGTGGTTCAAGGTGCAGAAGAGCCGGATGAAGACCAAGAGCGACGGCACTTACGAGATCTGGAACTATTGGCAGCCGGCCGGCCCGTGGGATTACAAGCCCGACGGCAGCCCCAAGCACTGGATCGGCGTCCATCCCAACGGCGGGTATTACTGGGGCGACACGCGCGCCATCGTCGCCGCATACGAGCACGGCGTGGTCTTCACCCAGGCGGACATCGCTCGCCTGGCCGCCACCGCCAAGACCAGTTGGATGGACGGCAGTCCCGGCAGCGCGATGACCGGGATGGCGGTTTTGGTCCAGCCGGCCGGCACGGCGAAAGCGATCAACGCCTGCTTCCCGAACTCGTTGACCTCGGAACCGCTCTCCGCCGGCCCGGACGCCTTGAGCGGCACGGTGGTCAGCGTGCAGTGGGACGATAAAGCGAAACAGGGCAAAATCGTCGTCCAGCCCAAGGACGCGCAGGCGGCCCAGGTGACGCTCGCCACCGACAAGGACACGAAGGTCCAGCTCCTGCGGATGTGGCACGGGCTGGTCCCCTATGACGTCGAGATTCAGAAGAACTATGAGGCGACCGAGGCGCCGGATGGCTGGAGCGGCCTCAGCGAGACGCCGCACTATCTCATGCTCCAGGCGGAACTGGCCGCTAAGTAGGGTTTGCCGCGGAATTCGCCGCGGGGATCGTTTCCCTGCGAGCGGTCATTGAACGACAGGAGAAGAAAACGTGAAGAAGATGATTGGGTTGTGCGCCGCCGGGCTTGTGCTGGCGGCGGTTGTCTGCCAGGCGCAGACTGCGCCTCCGGCCATGACGCTCACGAAGATGGACTCGGCGAAGCAGAAGGAATGGCTCGCGCGCTGGGACAAGAATATCTCCGGCGAAGCCAGGGGCTACCGCACGTGCGACCGGGCCATGGGCGAGGACATCGCCTGGGCGATGACGCCGGTCATGGAGGGTTTCTACTACGGCTACATGGCCACCCATAACACCAAGTACGTGGACTTGATGGTGGACTGGTCGGACTCCCTCATCAAGCGCGCCATCAAGGAGCCGGACGGCTTCCTCGGATGGCCCGGCGTCGGGGCGTCCGGCACCTGGGTGGATCACATGGACGACTACAACGCCGACAGCATGCTGAGCGACGCCATGGTCTTCCGACCGATCGTCCTCATGGCCGGCGAGATGATCAGGAACCCTGCGTTGAAGGAAAAGTACGGCGCGAAGGGCGAGAGCTACCTCAAGCTCGCCGAGCAGCTCTACCAGAAATGGGCGAAGCGCGGCGGCTGGCGCGAGACCAAGGACGGCGGGCTGATGTCCGTGGTCATGCCCTATGGGCTGGACCCGACCAACAAGAAGTGGGTTGATTTCGACACCCGGAACAATCCCGGGCACGGCGCCTCGCACCCGAACAACAAGGCGAACGAGGTGGCCCGCTGGATGCTCGCGATGTGGGACGTGACCGGCAAGCCCGAATACAAGGAGCACGCGGAGCGGTGGTTCAAGGTGATGAAGAGCCGGATGACGCCGAAGAGCGATGGCACCTACGAGATTTGGAACTACAATCAGCCGGCCGGTCCGTGGGATTACAAGGCCGACGGCAGCCCCAAGCACGGCGTGTTCATCCATCCCAACAGCGGCTATTACCAGCTCGACACGCTCGGCATCGTCGCCGGGTACGAGCATGGCCTGGTCTTCGACAAGGCCGACATCGCCCGCCTGATCGCCACCGCCAAGACCGCCTGGGCGGGAGTCAGTCCCGGCGCTCCGGCGGCCGGAATGGAGATCTCGGTCCTGCCTTCCAGCGGCACGGCGAAAGAGATCAGCGCCTGCTTCCCGAACTCGATGACCGCAGAGCCGATCTCCGCCGGCCCCGGCGCCTTGAACGGCACGGTGGTCAGCGTGCAGTGGAACGATAAAGCGAAACAGGGCAAGATCGTCGTCCAGCTCAAGGGCGCGCAGGCGGCCCAGGTGACGCTCGCCACCGACAAGGACACGAAGGTCCAAACTCTGCGCATGTGGGCCTCGCTGGCGCCTTATGACGTCGAGATTCAGAAATACTTCGAGGCCACCCAGGACCCGGATGGCTGGGGCGAGCTGACCAGCGTGGCGTACTATCTCATGCTCCAGTCGGAGCTGGGCGGCAAGCAGGGTTTGCGGTAGAATGAAATGCGGGCGCGGCGGCACGGACGGCTGCGCAACATGTGAGCCAAGAGAGAACGCATGGGCAAGTCCCTGACGTCCAAGGAGCGCGTTCGCCTGGCGCTGGCCTGCCAGGAGGCCGACCGTGTGCCCATTGACTATACCAGCAACCCCGGCATAGATCGCCGGCTCAAGACCCACTTCGGCCTGAAGCCAGACGACGATGAAGGGCTTCGGCGCGCCCTGGGAGTGGACTTCCGGCACGTCGGCGCCGCGTATGCCGGACCTCGGCTCCATGCGGAATTGCCCGGACGGCACGTGGACCCGGTCTGGGGAATCCACACCCGCTGCATCGAGCACGACAGCGGCAGTTACTGGGACTACTGCGATTTCCCGCTGCGAAGCGCCGACGAGGAAGCCGTCGCCGCGTGGCCGCTGCCGACGGCGGACGACTACGATTACAGCACGATCCCGGCCCAGTGCAAGACGTACCGGGAGTACGGCCTCAACGGCGCGGGCGGCTTCGGCGACATCATCAACGGCAACGGGTTCCTGCGCGGCATGGAGCAGACGTTGATTGACCTCGTCACGGATGAGCCCGCCGGATTGCTGCTGGCCGACCGCCGGATGAAACTGCAGATCGAGGTGACCGCGCGAATCCTGGAGAAGGCCGGCGGCGCGGTGGATTTCATCTTCCTGGGCGAGGATCTGGGCACGCAGATCGGCCCGATCATCAGCATGGCCACGTTCCGCAAGCACATCCGCCCGCGGTTCCAGCCGTTCTGCGACCTGGCCAAGGCTTACGACGTCCCCATCATGATGCACACGTGCGGGTCGAGCAGTTGGGCTTACGAGGACTTCATCGCCATGGGCATCCGCGCCGTGGACACCCTGCAGCCGGAGGCGAAGGACATGGCGCCGGCTTATCTCAAGAAGCGGTTCGGCGGACGGCTGGCCTTTCACGGGTGCATTTCCACCGCCGGGCCGCTCGCCTTCGGGACGGTGGACGACGTCGTGCGGACTTGCCGCGAGACGCTTGACATCATGATGCCCGGCGGCGGATACTGTTATGCACCGACGCATGCGATCCAGGACAACACTCCGCTGGAAAATGTCCTGGCCATGTACGAGACGGCGAAGCGCTGGGGGCGGTACGCCGGATCCGTTGGAGGGCGCAGAGAGTAACTCGGGGACGCGCGTGCGCTCAGCGTGGGGCTGACGGCACGCGCCGGAAAGGGGGATGGGGCATGAAAGGTTCAATTCCAGCCGCCGCTTTCGTGGTCGTCGCAGCGCTCTCGGGCGCCGTCCAGGCCCAGTCGTTCTCCTATGCCGACTACGCCGACGCGCTTAAGGCGTACGTGAACGATCGCGGCATGGTGAACTATGCCGAACTCAAGTCGCACAGCGAAAAGCTCGATTCGTTCGTCCGCTCGCTCGCCGGGCTGAACCGTTCGGCTTACGACGGCTGGGCGGAGCCGGCGAAGATCGCGTTCTGGCTCAACGCGTACAACGCCTGTACGCTGCAGGCGATCATCACCCACTACCCGATCCGGTCCTCGTTCCTGACCAGCCTGCGTTACCCCAAGAACAGCATCCGGCAGATCAGCGGCGCCTGGGACGGCTTGCAGTTCTCGGTGATGGGCCAGGCGATGACGCTGGACGGGATCGAGCACGGGGTGCTGCGCAAGGAGTTCCACGAGCCGCGCATCCACATGGCGCTCGTCTGCGCGGCCATGGGCTGCCCGCCGCTGCGCAATGAGCCGTACGCGGGCGACCGCCTCGGCGACCAGTTGGACGACCAGGCCAGGCGCTTCCTGTCCAACCCGCTGAAGTTCCGCATCGCCGCGGACGGAGGCACGGTTTACCTCTCTTCGATCTTCAAGTGGTTCGGCGACGACTTCGTGGCCAAGTACGGAGTGGACCAGGGCTACGGCGACCATTCCGCCGTGCAGCGCGCGGTGCTCCACTTCATCAGCGGATACCTGGGCAAAGAGGATGCGGCGCGCGTGTCCTCGGGGGATTATTCGATCACCTACCTCGACTATGACTGGTCCCTGAACGAACAGAAATGATGCTGCGAGGGTGACATGCCCGAGAGCAAAAGCGGCAAGGGCGCCTGGTGGCGCATTGCGGTCGTGGTCGCGGTGGTCGCCGGCCTGGTCGCGGCGGGCAAGTTCCTGCCGCTGAAGGAGTATCTGCTCCACCTGCTGGCGTGGACGCAGAGCCTGGGATTCTGGGGGCCGGTGGTCGTCGTGCTCTTCTACATCGTTGCGTGCCTCCTGTTCCTGCCCGGGTCCATCCTGACGATCGGCGCCGGATTCCTCTTCAAGCTCGCCCTCGGGACCGCGACCGTCTCCGTCGGCGCCACGCTCGGCGCGTGCGCGGCGTTCTGGGTCGGGCGCACGGTGGCGCGCGGCTGGGTGGCGAAGAAGATCGGCGGCAATGCGAAGTTCGCCGCGATTGACGAAGCGGTCGGGCGCGAGGGCTTCAAGATCGTCCTGCTCACGCGCCTCAGCCCGGTCTTCCCGTTCAACCTGCTCAACTACGCCTTCGGCCTGACGCGCGTGCGGTTCCGCAGCTACGCGCTCGCCTCGTGGATCGGCATGCTGCCGGGCACGGTCGTGTACGTGTACATCGGCTCGGCGGCGCGCAGCCTGGCCGACGCGGCGGTCGGCGGCGGACCGCAATCCCCGGCGCAGCGGATTTTGTTCTGGGGCGGACTGGTCATCGCCGTGGCGGTCGGCGTTCTCATCGTGCGCATCGCGCGCAAGGCGCTGCGGCAGGCGGCGGGCGGCGATCCGCTCGGCGGCAAACCGGCCGCCGCCAAGGAGGAGAAAGGCAGCCATGGCTGAACCCGTTGCGGTGCTCCCGCGAGACGCGCATAACGAGGCGCTCGTCGCCAACGTGCATCCGCCGGCCTGGGCCAATCCTGCGCCGGCGCCGCGCTACAACCTCGTGGTCCTCGGGGCGGGCACGGCCGGCCTGGTCACCGCGCTCGGCGCCGCCGGGCTGGGGGCGAAGGTGGCGCTCGTCGAACGGCATCTCCTCGGCGGCGACTGCCTGAACGTCGGCTGCGTGCCGTCCAAATGCCTGATCCGTTCCTCGCGCGCCGCCGCCGGCTTCCGCGACGCGCAGGCCTACGGAGTACGCGACGGCCGGCCGCAGGCGGACTTTGCGGCGGTGATGGAGCGCATGCGGCGGCTTCGAAGCCGGATCAGTATTCACGATTCCGCCGAGCGGGTGCGCAGCCTCGGCGTGGACCTGTTCTTCGGGCAGGGGCGCTTCGTCTCGCAGGACGCCGTGGAGGTGGAAGGCCGGACTCTGCGCTTCGGCAAGGCGGTCATCGCCACCGGCGCGCGCGCGGTGCATCCGCCGGTGCCGGGATTGGTGGAGGCCGGGTTCCTCACCAACGAGAACGTCTTTTGGCTCACAGAGCGTCCGGCGCGTCTCGCGGTATTCGGCGCGGGGCCGCTCGGCTGCGAGTTGGCGCAGGCGTTCCAGCGGCTCGGGTCTGAGGTGACGATCATCGAGCGGCACGGCCAATTCCTGGCGCGCGAAGACCCCGATGCGGCCCGGATTTTGGCCGAGTCCTTCCGCCGCGATGGAATCCGTATGCTCCTCAATACCGATGTGCAGCGCGTCGAGCGCTCGGCGGCGGGAAAGCTGCTCCATACCGTGACCGAAGGCCGGCCGCAGGACATCGCGGTTGACGAAATCCTCGTCGGAGCGGGCCGCGCGCCGAACGTGGAGGACCTGGGCCTGGAGCGCGTCGGCGTCCGCTTCGACACCCGCTCCGGCGTGGCCGTCAACGACCGCCTGCAGACGGCCAACGCGCGCATCTACGCGGCCGGCGACGTGTGCCTCAGCCACAAGTTCACGCACACCGCCGACGCCAGCGCGCGCATCGTGATCCAGAACGCCCTCTTCTGGGGCCGCAAGCGGCTGAGCGCGCTGACGGTCCCGTGGTGCACCTACACCGATCCGGAAATCGCTCACGTGGGCCTGTACGAGCGCGACGCGAAGGAGCAGGGGATCCCTGTCGCCACCTTCAGCGTCCCGCTTGAAGAGGTGGATCGCGCGGTCCTCGACGGGGAGACGGAAGGGTTCGTGAAGATCCAGGTGCGCGAGGGAACGGACCGGATCCTCGGCGCGACGATCGTGGCCCCGCACGCCGGCGAGATGATCAGCGAGATCAGCGTGGCGATGGCCGCCGGTCTCGGCCTGCGGGCCATCGGCGGCGTAATCCATCCCTATCCGACCCAGGCCGAAGGGATCAAGCGCGCCGCCGACGCGTGCAGCCGCGCGCGGCTGACGCCGTTCTGGAAGGGCCTCTTCGCGAAACTCATGGCCTGGCAACGGTGACTACGAGACGTGAGTCGGGCGCACCTCAACCGTCTTCCGGCCCGACCTCGACGCCCTCGGGCAGCGCGCGACCCGCGGCGGCGGCGATCTTCGGGCTGACCCACACGACGCTGCTCCATCCGCCGTGCGCCTTGAGGAACTTCGGAGAATGCAGGTACGAGGGCGCAGCGCCGGCGAGGCCCGCGGTCTGCTTGCCGCCCAGGGCATAGTGCAGGTCGCGCCAGGTCCGGCCGTCGGGCGCGCGGCCGCCGTAGCCGCTGTTCATGATGCCGATTCCCGGCCGGGGCAACTCGGTCTTGAACATGATCATTCGGAAGCAGCCGCAGCCGGTGTGGGGAAATCCTTCGAGGGAGTGCAGGCGGATGCGCGTGGTGCGCCCGCGGCTGAGTTGCGCGGCGCTGGCGTTGAGGCCTTCCCACTCGCCGTGAACCGGGTCCAGGCAGCGCCCTTTGGCGACGACGCGGAATGAGTTGATCTCCCGGTGCAGCGCGCTGTGATGGATGTTCGTCACGTCGTCGTAACCATAGAGCGCGCCGGTCTTGATCATCTCGTAAGGCCGGGCGCATTGCGGGGCGCGCTCGGGCGTGAGGCAGCAGACGTGGTCCGGGGCGAAGGGCGAGCAGCCGACGCACTGATAGAACTGATCCGCGTTCTCATCGGTGGCGGCGGCGACCTCGCGGGAACGCTGCGCCTTCTCGGCGCGGACGAGCGGCGCGGCCGTCTTCAGTTCGGCGTGATCGAGGATCACCTCCACCTGGATCCGGTCCAGCCGCGGCCAGGTCCGGCGGATGGCGGCGATCAGCGTATCGCCGATCTGGCCGGGCTTGAGGTCGGCCCCCTCGGCCAGGTCAATGGCGAACGAATCGCCGTCGAGCCTGGCTTTGACGCCGCGGATCATGGAGAGCGCGCCGAGCATCATGGATTCGATGTAGCGCCGGTCGAAGGCGTCCATCGGCTCCACCTGGATCGTCACGACGATCCCGACGCTGCCATCAGGCTTGCCGCGCACGCGCACGCCGGTGGATTCCACGCGGCCCTTGCGGACCACGCAGAAACTCTCCGGCGTTCCGCCCCAGGTGCGCTGGGGCTGGAACTCCTGCTTCTGGTTTTCCGGGTCGCAGTAGTCCGGCAGGGGCGGGAGCTCGGGCATCGGGAGCAGCTTGCGGATGTTCGGAAAGGCGGCGACCGCCTCGGCGATTTCCTCCGGGTCGTCCGAGCGGACCGTCCGGCCGAGCGGGAAGGGATACGCCGCCGGGACGATCGCGGGAATGCCCATCTTCATCGCCGCGAGCGAGAGCGTCAATTCGAGGTCGCCCATCGGGCCGTGCGCGACGATGAGGCCTGGGGTGAATTCCTCCACGAAATGCGAGAGCGCGTGCACGTCGCCGAAGGGAATGCGGCCGTACACGAAGCCGTACCGCGCGAGCATGTTCAGCAGGGCGTAGATGCCGGTCGGCGCCGGGCGGCCGCTGAAGAATTTGAATTGCCAGCGGCGGTTGATCGCCGCCTCCATCGCCGGGCGGTCCATCGCGGCCATCAGGGCGATCCACCCGTTGCAGCGCTTCGAGTTGAAGCAGGCGTGAATGAACGGCATGTCGGCCAGGAAGTAATCGGCGATGTCGCCCTGGTTGCACTCGTAGAGTTCGATCAGCGCCAGGGCGTATTCCAGAACGCTGACGGGATCGGAGCGCAGGCGCGACCGGACATCCGCGCGAACGGCTTCCGGCGAGGGCATCTCGGCGTAGACGGCGCGCGTGAGCGGGAAGGGATAAAGGTCCGAAGGCAGCGGGCGATATTCCATGCCGTCGGTCAGGCGGAGGAGTTCGCCGAGCCCGCGCTCCAGGATGCCTTGCGCCGCCGCGGGCAGGCGCGCGCCGGCGGAGTGGGTGTGGGAGGTTTTCTCATTCGCTGAACCGTGTCCGTTCATGCACCGTTTCTCCTCAAGAAGGACTGTATAAAAGAAGGCGATTGCGGGAACTCGATCCAGCGGGCGACCGTGCCGCGGGACCGAATCGGAAGCTTGCGACATCTACCGGGGTCACCTATGCCCCGGCTGCTGCGGCCAGCTTGGCGCCTAACGCCTTCAGGCTCACGACGGCCTGCTCGTCGGGCCGACCTTTGGCGAGGACCGGTTCCGCGACCTTCTTGAACTTGAACGCGGCGGCCACGGACTCGATACTCTGAATTCCCTTCCCGCCGCCGCCGTGCGTCATGAAGGCCGCGTAAGGTTTTCCCGTCACCGCGTCTTGCGTGGGATAGAAGGTGCGGTCGAAGAATTCCTTCAGCCCGCCGCCCATATAACTGAAGGCGTCGTAAGACCCCATCGCCACCGCGTCGCAGGTCTTCAGATCCTCCGGACCGGCCTCGGAGCAGTCCATCACCGAGACGCGTGCCCCGCTTGAACGCACACCGTCCGCGACGGCGTCGGCGGCGGCCTTCGTATTCCCCGTCATGCTGCAATACACGACCAATACGTTTGACATGACTGCCTCCTCTGCGGATGAGAGCACGGCCTCGTTATTTGAACCGGGATCGCCCGGTTCACTGGCGGAGCGTTACCCCGTTACGTTGAAACATTGGCTATATGGAGCGCGGTGCGCAATTCAGTTGTTCGCAGGCGTTCACCGATCAGACGGCCGATTCGCGTCGCTTCTTGCCATACGTCCTTCTGGTCCTCAACGCACGAGAATGGGATATCGGATGCCTTGGCGTTCGGACCGTAGAGCACTTTCAGCCCGCTCATCTGGCACGTATCCCCTTCGCCACAGGTCAAGCAGGGCACGTTGCCCTGGACCGTCAGTTGGCCCACAAGCTCCATGCGTTCATAGTCTTTCATCTCGGCGGCCAGGGAGCGATTGGCGTTGCCCAACGCTTCGGGCATCATGCCTGTCAGAACCGTAGCGCACAATTTGCCCCTGAGCAGGTTGTTCACATGCCGCAGCGACCAGAATCTTTCAAGGAGCGCTTTTGTGAAGCCGTCTATCTGTCCATAGGGGATGTATGCGCCGATCACGAGCGCCCGGGCTTGCTTGATGGTCTCGGCGAGCGCGGGAAAATCATCTTTCACTTTGCAGACGTTGTCCCGCACACATCGCTTGCAGCCGAGGCAGGGCCTGACGTTCGCGCTGCTGAGTTTCACAAATGCGGATTCTCGTCCGGTTGCAGCCAGAATGGCATTGACAAGGCGATCCGTGTTGCTGTTCTTCACAGGACTTCCGGAGATGCCCAGCACCTCAATACTCATCGTGATGCTCCTTCACCCATGCGGGTTGTTCCTGAGAGCGGCTTCAGCAGGGCTTCCAAAGAGTCCAGGACGCTTTTCAACGGCCCCTCGGCCTTTCGGAGCCGCGACTGCATGACGCCTCCCTCAATTGCGGCGACCACGTGACCGGCCAACTGGCAGGCGGGCACATCCGCGCGGAACTGGCCTTCCGTTTGACCGGCCACGATCACCGCCTCGATCTGGCTGGTCCATTCGTCGAACACCTCAGCCACAAACTTGGCGTACTCCTCGTCGGTGTCGCTCATCTCCAGGGCGGTGTTGCCCCAGAGACATCCCCCCACGAAGCCGCATTGCCTGTTCGCGGACAGTACTGCGTCGAAGAAATGATGCAGCCGGGCCTCCGGCGTATCGCCTGAGAGCGCAGCGCGGCGGAATTTTGCGAACTCGACGCGGGCGCGCTCCAGCACGCTGAGGCCGAGTTCATGCTTGCTCGCAAAATGGAAGTACAGACTTCCCTTTTTGAGGCCGACAGCGGCCAATAGATCGTAGATGCTTGTGGCCCCAAATCCTTTTTCATGGACGAGGCGGGTCGCCTCATGAAGCAGCCGTTCCTTGGCCGGAGCGGATTGAGTTACCATTGCCAAATCCTCCACGAAATGCGTGACCGACCGGGTGGTAAACAAGCAGTATATGACATGCCGCAGACCGTGTCAAGAGCGGAAGCGAAC
>JBKQWE010000025.1:0-72773 GCA_052139675.1 Candidatus Brocadiia bacterium | reverse complement strand
AGCGCATTCGGCGCGGAACCTTCCGCAACGTCCGCGCTTTGATCGGAGCCTTCACACAGTATTTGGACAACCACAACCAGAATCCGCACGTCTTTGTCTGGAGCGCTCCTGTCGAGCGCATCTTGGCCAAGATCGCCAAATGTAAAGAAGCGTTAGACGCACCACACTAGCCGGACCGAATGCAGTCGCAAGGCGTCTCGAAACTGACGCCGTAGACTTGCCCGCCTGTGGTGGGCTTGCCCGCCCGTGGTGGGATAAATGCTTGGAGAGATAAGTCGTGTGTCCCCCGAACTCCCCCGAACTCCAAGTCGTGTGTCCCCCGAACTCCCACAAGGCACCGGCGGGGAAAAGAGGTAGGTCAATGCGCCGGGCTCGTTGCCTTCTCTTTGGCTTCCGGCCGGTCGACGAACCGCACAGGGCAATTCATCGGTCTTTCGTGGCGGCGTAGGCGAAGTAGAGCGGCAGGAACTTCACTTTCTGCTCGGGCAACTCAGCATAAGGGGCCGTAGAAAAGACGAGTCCCTCCCCGCAGTTGGAATAGGTCTTCAAGAGCAGGTGCAGGCTCTTCAGCCGTCCCGATGCACCGCTCTTGACTTCCACCGGATGAATCGTCTTGTTGACCACCGCCAGATAATCCACTTCCGCCGCACTTCCTCTGGCTTCGCGTGACCAGTAGTAGAGGTCGGGGCCTTGAGCCGCCCGAATCTCCTGCCCTACAAACTGCTCCGCCATCGCTCCCCGGTAAATGTCCAGGAGGTCGTCTCTGGCGTACTCCACGTCCGTTTTCAGGCCGGAAACGTTCTGCCACACGCCCACGTCAACCATCAGGGCTTTGAACCGTCGGGCAGAGGCGGTCGCTCCCAGCGGCAGACCCGAAGGACTTGCCGACGGGACTTTCTGAATGACCCGTGCCATGCCCAGCAGGTCGAAAGCCCTCTTGATGGTTTTGTGGTAGTAGCCTTCGGCCAAGTGCGTGTACCGAACCTGCTGACCAATGCTCTGGGCCACCCCTTTGAAGACCGCGTCGAGACAATGCACATCCGCCCGAGGAGCGTACTTGGAAAAGTCCTGCCGGTAAGAGTCGGCCAACTGCTGCTGCACTGCGAATGAATCCTGAAGCGACTGACTCCGTACAAAGACTGCCACGCACTCCGGCATTCCGCCCACAAAGAGAAACGTGCGCAGCTCGTCGAGCAAGAGCCTATGAGCGGTCTCGTTCACCTTCTTCGGGGCGGACAGCACGATTTCGGCCAGCATCTCCTTTCCTGCCGCCCAGAGATACTCGGCGAAGGTCATTGGGTACATCTCAAGGAATTGAACCCGGCCTACGGGAAACGAAATCTCGGACATGGCGAAGTCCAAGAGCGAACCGGCGGCCACGACATGCAGTTCGGGAAGTTCTTCGTAGAAATACCGCAAGGCCATTATCGCACGGGGGCAGCTTTGAATCTCATCGAAGAACAGCAGGGTCTTCTTTGGGCTGATTCCCGCCTTGGCGAAGACTTCCAATTGTGGAAGAATATCGCTAGGTGCGAGGCGTTCGGCAAAGAGGCGATGCAAGTCCCGGTTGCGTTCCAAGTCCACCCGCACCACGTTGCCGAAATGCTCCCGACCGAAAGCCTCCACCGAGAAGGTCTTGCCCACCTGCCGTGCCCCACGGAGGATGAGCGGCTTTCGTCTTGAAGCGTTCTTCCACGCCACAAGTTGACCGTCAATGAACCGTTTCAAGGCCATTCCTCGCGGAAAATCACGCACAATGGACAGGAGCCGCCCATAACTCAAGGTTATTATGGGCATCAGCCGCCCAAAAGTCAAGGATAGCTTCGGTTTGGTCTTGCGGTCTTCCGTCTCAGGCCTTCGCGGCTCTGGTCGGCGACTTTAGCGAAAAAGGATAACGCGATGGAAGAGAAGAGGCGCTTAAAGACAGGCTATTGTGGACCTTGGGAACGTATTATGGTAATCTCTCCCAAGTCAAGAGTCTGACTGGGGCGCACACTGAACTCGAATTCAGTTTCCTTCAGCCACTTTTCCACAGCTTGGGTATCCCTGGGCTTCGGCTCGGGGCGGCCGTCATAAAAACGTAAAATGTAAGGAGCTGTAGGAATCAAGGTTGGCAAGGTAACTCGGCCTTGGGAATTCGTTTGAAGGGGCGCATATCTGCTCTTGTCCAAATCCCACATGAACCATCCAAGGTGATCATCCCAGTTCCGATCGAATGTGCTTGCAGGAGAGTTTAGATAAACCAATTGGACGGTAATAGCGGGGTGGCAACTATCCCAAGGATGTCCGTCCTGATCCACCAAACGCATGGTGGCCACTCCGCATGGGAGCAACCGAACAGTCAGCGTTTTACCCTGTAGCTTATCGGCATTTACATCCACAGTAGCGCCCCATTGGTTCTTGTTGTCCAGAATGTAGATACGGCGCAGGTTGGACGGATCGCATCCGTGCAATTCCAATCTGCCATTGAATACCACATGCACGTAAGCGGAATTAATGTCATTAAGCCCCATCAGAGAGTCAGTAGGCGTCAATAGCGCTGCTTTATCTACTGGCTGTCCCTGTGGTCCGACCACTTGGCAGTGAACCGTAAGTCCCCGGCGAAGCGGGATGGTAGCCTCAACTAGATCGATCCCTGGCTTGGGATCAATCTTGACCAGCCCATTAACGCCATAGAAGAACCCACCGGGTTGATCATGTTGGAGGTCCCCGAAGGTGATAAACTGCGTGATAAAGTCGGGACTAGGCGCTTTGACCATGAGATGTGCCACTCCTGGCACCACAGCCATCTCAAAGGTCCCGTCGTCAAAGGTCAGAACCTGGCGATACTCGGCCGCCCAGTAGATTATCTGTTTGAACTCCTTGTCATATGTGCGCATCTGATACTCGACTCCTGCGCCGGCGACCCCCCTACCTGATCCTTCCTCAATTACCTTGCCGCGCAGCAAAATTCCGCGTGGTACCTCGACGTTCACTTCATGCGGGTTCGTGCCTTCGACGATTTCCGTCACTTGTGACCAAGCCGGATACGGCAAGCCGAGCGGCGGGTACGTATATATGACCACATACTTGGACGGCCGGATGCGCGCCTCAAATCGCCCTTTCACGTTAGCCTGCACCCACACTCCGCAAGCTTGGGTATCCGCAGGTTGAACATCCATGTCGCACCCAAATACGCTGAGCCATGCATACGGAATCGGCTGTTTCGTGTCCCGGCAGATCACCCTGCCCCGAATGAATGTCGGCGCCTCAAGCTGAATCGCCAGCTCATCCGCGCTAGCATTGCGGACGCGAAGATATGGTGCACGTTGGCCGGCACCCCCGAAATACAGGTCGCGGTCGAACGGTGCGAACCTTGAATCAGTAACCACAATATCCAACCAAAGCGTCTCCGCCTCACTTTGTGGAATTCCGTGAAGAACGAAGCGACCTTGTTCGTCAGTAACCGGTGGTTCCGGCCAAGCTGCCGGTCGCCGCTCCGGCTCGGGACCCCAGGTGATTTCGGAACGGTTACTGGTACAGATCTCACCGAACATACGCAGGTCCATTTTGATGCGCGCTGCCGCGTGGCCATCTGGCCCAGCCACTCGCCCTCGCACGATCTGCTCTTGATCGAGATGGAATGTCACTGTTTGATGCAGATCATCAGCATTCATCTCGTGGATACCCATTCCATACCCATTTCGCCGTGCAATAATGGAGAGCGATTGGACCTGATATGATGGAAGACTCGGCATGGTGGCGCAAAATGTGCCCCTTCCATTTGTGGTGGCCTGCCCTAGTACTACGGGAAGATTGCGATGTAGACCATTATTAGCGATCAGACTCGCCAGTACTGCCACATCAGCCTTCCCCAGCGGCGTGCCAGTGATGTCGAGAACACGACCTTCGATGACCAGCGGCTTGTCGCGTTGCCACTGTGGCGCTATGCCCCAAGGGCAGTCGTCCCCCAGATTACCCAAGGTTGAACAGTTTGAGCGCCCACCGGATCCGTAGCTGCCGCCTGTAGTCAGTTGACAGCCTGCCAAGAGTCCCAGCGTTACCGAAAGCACCAAGCTCACCGTGGTCCAACTGATCCATCTAGGACACGCCAGTTCAGTCACACAAGGCCCAAGTCTCATGGCTCTACACCTCCTGCTGCCAGTTGGTTCAAACGACAGTGTATAACGCCATAACGCCGTCCGTCAAGACGTTCGCTTGCCAACCTTATCGGGCTGCGCCCGATCTGGCAGGAGCGCGTGGAGGGGCGCGGGAAAACCGGGGACAGGCACCCGTTTTAGGGTGTCCCGGGAATACCGGAATACAGCGCTGAGCCTGTAATGATGCCCTCCATTGACGCACCCGCGAGAGGCCGCTGAAAAAGCAGAAAGGAGAAAGCAGAAAGCAGAAAACTCGGCAACCCCCATTTGAAAAAACGAACCCAATCGCCGACCGCAACCAGGAACAACCCAAAGCAGCCAGCGGCCAGTCGAAACCGGCGCATCTCCGGCTCACGCGCACTTAATTTCTGGTGGAAGAACAGGGGCCGGTTGCAACTCTGCGTAGAAGCTATGCCACGTAGCACGAGCCGAATTCAATCGCAAGGCGTCTCGAAACTGACGACGCCGACTTGCCCGCCTGTGGTGGGATAGATGTTTGGAATCTCCCGCTATCGTCCCGTTTCCGACTTGACAGGCTCATAGATGTCCCCGGCTCTCGGACTCTCCGCTCCGGAACTCCCTGGCTTATGTTATATCCCGATATTTTTTCGTTGCCGTCAGGTATTCCGCAAAGTAGAATGCCGCGGAGTTGCGCGACGCGGCCGCCGGCCGGCCGCCGGTCCAGAAAATTATTCGACGGGTGTTATAGCGGTGAGGGAGCGAGCATGACTACGGAAGAAAGGCTGGAGAAACTGGAGAAGGAATCAGCCGCGGGGAAGCGGCGGGTTCGATGGCTGGCGATCGGCGGAGCGGTCGGGCTGGCGTGCGTCGCAATCCTGGTGGCGCTGCGGGCGCGGCCGGCGGAGGTGCAGGCGCGGAGATTCGTCCTTGTGGACGCGAACGGCAAGACTCGCGCCCTGCTGTCCATGGAGCAGTTCGGGGCGAGGCTGAGCCTGGACGACGCGGAAGGCAAGACATGCGCCGAGCTGTACGTCGTGAAGACCGGGCCGGTGCTGAGCCTGTCCGACTGGAGCGGCAATGAGCACGCCAGGCTCTCCGTGCTGAAGGACGGGCCGGTGCTGAACTTGGGCTACGGGAGCGGCAAGACCCGCGCCCTGCTGACCGTGGAAGAGGGCGGAGCGGGCATGCGGCTGTACGGCGGGAACCACAAGATCCTCTGGTCCGCGCCGTAACGGTCGAGGGAACGGCGGTGAGGAATCCTTCCAACCTTCACTGCGTGTAGCCGAGGCTCTTCAGGCGGCCGATCAGGTCCGCGTCCGATCCGTCTGTTTTCACCGCATTGTCCGAGGAGACCGGGGACGGCCCGTCGGTGAAGGCTCGGAGCGCGGCTTCCGGACAAGCTTTCTTCAGGTCCGTCGAGTCGGCGATGACCTTCTCGCGGCCGCCGGCCACCTCTTCCAGTTGGGCGCCGGTAAGCGTTCCCATCGCGCCCAGAAGTTTGCGATTGCCCCATCGAACCGATCTCAAGTGAGGCCCCCCGAACGCCAACTCGCTGTAGATCAGGCGCTCGGGAACCGGCTGATCGCCCAGGATCACCGGCGACAGGTCAATCCCTTGCATCTGCGCAGGGCCCGCCAGATGAAGAAGGCCCAGCGCCGTCGGCATCAAGTCAACGTGGCTGACGTTTCCGGCGACGCGCTTTCCGGCCGGGATCACGCCCGGCAGCCGCATGATCAGCGGCACGTGGAGCACCTCCTCGAACAGGCTGTTGCCATGGCGGATCAAGCCATGCTCGAGAAATGCCTCGCCGTGATCGGACGAAACGATCACCAGCGTCTTCTCGGAAATCCCCAGGTCCCGAAGCAGTTGAAGGATCGCGCCGACGTCCTCGTCGGTATGGGCGATCTCCCCGTCGTAGAGGGCTATCATGTGCGCCAGGTCCACGGCCGAGATATGTTTTACGATGTCAGCCTCGCGCTGGTAAACGTAGCGGCCGTCCTCTTTGCCCTGGTAGTCGGGGTCGAATTTCTTGTCATAGGGAGCGGGCGGAACATAGTCGTAATGGCAGTCCCAATAGTGCAGGAAGAGGAAGAAATTCTCGCGGGAATGCTTCTTGAGCCATTGCGCGGCCAGGCTTGTGATCACGGGATTCGTGACAACCTGGTCGAGGATGCCGCTGTTCTGCAGAGCCGCCTCTTCCGGGTCCTCGTACGTCAGGTCAACCGTGTAGTCGTCATAGAAACTGAAGCCGCGGTTGAATCCGTAGCGGTGGTTCAACTGCGGCCCCGTGACAAACGCCGCGGTCACATATCCGCTTTGGGCAAGGCATTGCGCCAGCGTTGGAACGCCTACGCCCAGGCGGCTGCTGAAGTTCTGCACCCCGTGGACGCTGGGATAAAGCGAGGTCAACATGCTCATATGCGACGGCACCGTCCAGGACGCGGCCGCGGTCAGATTCTCAAAAAGGACTCCTTCCCTGGCCAGTTGATCGAGATGGGGCGAGGTGTCCTGGTCATAGCCGTAGCATGTCAGGTGATCGGCGCGACAGGTATCTATTGAGATGAGGAGCAGGTTGTACCTGGGCGCCGGTGGCGGCTCAGCCGCGCGGACGGTCAGGGCGGAAAGGCAGGAGATCAAGATCAGGCCGCGCAGAAAGCAGCCGGCCGTTCGTAAAGGATCGCCGACGCGCCTAAAACATCGGCTTGCCATCCAAGCCCTCGGGCGGTGGGACATTGGGGAGTTCCGGTGAGTTCCGGGCACACACGACTTATCTTTTCTCCTTCCGCGCCGGGGCGCGCGGCGGAGACGAAGGAGTCGGTCCCGGTTTCTTCCGCTGAAGCACACGAGCCAATCTCCGCTCCAGGCCCTTCCCGAATCGCGCCGCCCCCGGAACTCGCCTAAAATTCCAGCCCCAGGCGGCGGGAATGCCCTCGTAGTATACCAGCGGCTGATTCCGGATTCCATGCGCCGGGATTCCGCGTAAGTTCGGGTAACACACGACTCATCTTCCCGCCCGCCAAGCCGCCCGCTCCTGCCCATTGCAAGAATTCTCTCCCTTCATGGCTGAGGCGTCAAGCACATGTGCACTCCAAAAAAACGCTTGACGGCCCGCCGGTACGGAGCTACATTCCCGGTGCGGTCGGCGTTCGGGCGCGACGCGGTCGGAAAGGAGGCAAAGACGCGCCTGCAAGGCCACCCGCGGCGTTCGCCCCTGCTTCACCATTTCCCCGGCGTGTCATGGCTCGAAGAGGGAGGCTTCGAAACGCCATGGTCATTCGGGCGGCGTGGACCGAATTTCCAGTTTTATCATGATCTGCCAAGGAGCACAGTCATGGGACTATTCTTTACGCCCGTTGCCAGCGGCCCGATGTTGAATCTCAGCGCGTCGGAGTTGGAATCCGCTCTGAAAGCGGCTCTCGAGAAGGAGCCGGACGAGGCGCCGGACGCCGATCAGTATGCGGCGGAGGCGATAACGGACATGCTGAAAAAGACGCCGATGGCCGGCGTCCCGATGTTGAATGTCAGAGAGTCGGCCGTGAAGTCCGCTCTAAAAACGGCTGTCAGGACAAATCCGAAAAGGGTAAAAGCCGCCAGTCACAATGTGGCGGCAGCACTGGAGGCACTGCAACGCCCGACGCCGCAGGCCGAGTTTTCGTGGGGCCGGTTTGGGGCTGCGTTTTTTATACTGGCCCTGCTCGCCGGCTTTGGCATGTGGTCTGCATCCCGGCCACCGCTGGCTGACTGGAGCAAGTTGTTCATTGGGTCATTTACAACCATGTTCGGCGGCGTGGCTGCGTTGCTGACCGGCGAGTCGGTCGCCAAGTAAGCGGCGGTCCCCGGTTGTTCTGCAAAGTTCAATAAGGCCGCGTCCGAACGCCGCCGACGGCGAAGGCGTTCGCGGCGTGGTTGATGACGGCCCAGGCGGTGTGGTCGGCCCGGTTGATGCCCCAGTCTCCGAGGCGGTCGGCGATTGGATCGTAGGCGCGCAGATGGAATGCGGCTTCGCCGCCGACGTTCAGGCCCGTGGCGGCGACCCAATGGCCGGAGATGTCGCGGCTGAGCAAACCGTACCGGCCGGTCGCAGCCCGGTCGTCGGGCAGGCGCGACACGTCGTAGCTGACGGACAGGATGTAGTCGTCGGTGCGGTCGGCGCCGAGGTCCTGCATGCCCCAGAGTTTCAGAACGTCGCTCGCCAGGCCGCTCTGCGTCGGCGCCCAGCCGGTGTTGATGGCCTTCGTCAGCGGCCGGCCGTCGTGGGTCGTGCGCGCGCTGCCGTTGACGCCGGCGAGGATTTTTGCGGAGCTTCCCAGGTACTCCTCGCCGCCGGCTGATCCGCCGGCAATCGCGTCCTGCACCGCGGCATACGAGCCGCCCTGCCGAACCTGAAATTCGCGGCCGTTGAGGCTGTAGCCGATGGTGGAAAGCAGTTTCCAGTGGCCCGTGAGCGACGGCGTCCGGGT
Organism: Candidatus Brocadiia bacterium; assembly: GCA_052139675.1. Classification (GTDB taxonomy): domain Bacteria; phylum Planctomycetota; class Brocadiia; order CAIUPP01; family CAIUPP01; genus JBEKCB01. The sequence goes on along the minus strand of JBKQWE010000025.1, from coordinate 64,213 downwards.
GAGGACGCCCCTGGCGGCATTCCAGCCGGCCGCGTTCGTGCCGTCCTGGTTCGTGATGTCCACGGAATAGTAATCCATCGTAAGGCGCGGGCCGTCCACGGTGCAGATGTAGTATCCGACCGTCCAGAGTTCCTCCGACACGGGCGTCTCGTTCGCCGAGAAGGGCGGCGCCGGCGTGTAGAACTTGGAGCTGTCGGATTGGGTGATGACCTGGCGCACGGAATATCCGCTGCTCAGCGGCGCCGCGACGATGGAATCCGCGTGATGATGATCGTGGCCGGTGATGAAATAGTGGACGCGGCCCTCCGCCAGCGACCGGATGAACGCGTCCTCCGCCTGGCGCTTGGCCGCGCCCGCGGCGGTCTCGGCGGCGCCGTCGCCCGCGTCGGAACGCGCGGCCGCGCCTCCGAAGAGGTTGTCCTTGTGCGCGCCGCCCAGCAGGTTCTTGTGGCTGAAGACGAAGGCATGCTCAGGCCGCTGCGGGTCCTTCAGCCGCTGGCTGATCCAGGGCTGCTGCTGCGCGACCGAGCTGTGATGCGTGTTGCCGGTCCTGTCGAACTGGTCGAGGAGGACGAAGCGCGCGTTTTCATAGTCGAAGGAATAGGAGACGCTGCCGTTCGCGTCATTGACCGCGACGGGATAGGAGAAGTCGGCGCCGATGGTGAAAACGTTCGGCTCAGTCCGGGCCGGCGGCGCGATCCGGCTGTCCACGCCGAGCCGGGGATTCTTCTGGAGGAGGTCCGCCGGCGTGGCGTTGTTCCAGCCGGCGGCCTCGGTCGGGCCTAAAGGCCCGCGGTCCGGATCGAGGTTGTACCCGATCTGCGGAAAGACGCGGGCGAACTCCTTTCCGGAGTTCCCGTCTGCGGCCTCGTGGTTCCCGCGCACGGGAAAGCAGGCGATGCGCGCGTTGTAGAGGTCCTGGACGTACAGCGCGCGGGCGTCGAGGTTGGGCGTGCTGCTGATATCCACGCAGTCGCCGACGTCCACGACGAACCGGACTCCGCGGGCGATGAAGGCCTGGTGAATCTGCCTGAGGATGCCGGCGGGAATCGAGTTCGGGCTCTGGCCGTCATCCGGCACGGTCCATTGCGTGTCGGATATGACGCCGAAGCGCCAGAGCGTGCCGCCCGAGCCCGCCGGGATGCTGACGAGCGTACCGGCGGCGACCAGCGCCACCGCAACCCACCGCCACAGAGCGCCTACGAAGGAACCCATGCGCCTCTCGCGTGAAAGATCTCAAAAATCGCCATGAACCCGGACGGTGGGGCTGTTGAAAAAGGCGTAGGACGCGCCAAGTCCGCTGCGCATCTCCACTCGGTCATTCCCGCGTAAGCGGGAATCCAGCGTTTCGGCGCGCTTCTGGATTCCCGCTTGCGCGGGAATGACAAGGAGCATTTTTCAACAGCCCCACGGTCACTGATATCTTACCGCCGTCTCTCATACAGCGTCCACTCGCCCGACGCGGCCACCTCGACGCATCGGCGCGCGATGTAGGACTTGAACGATTCCGGGGCACCGCGTGCGAGGAAGTACTGGTAGTCCGAGGAATGCTTCTCCCAGGAAAAGCCCCAGGGGTTGTATTCGCCCGGCGCGGGCCGCTCGGCGCCTTTTCGGTAGTGCGCCGGAAGGACCGGCGCTTCGAAGAAATAGGGATTGTACCCGCCGCCGACGAGGAGGTGATAATAATCGTGGTCGTGCAGGTGCGCGTCGAAGAAGCCGGGCTCCAGTTCGGCCGAGCTCGCGTCGAAGACCAGCGGAAGGATGCGCGAGTTCGGCGGGATCCGGGCGACGACCGGCGCGATCTCGCCGACCTCGGCTGAGATGCGCTCCTGCCGCACGATGGAATCCGCCATGGTCAGCGCCAGCAGCACGGCCAGCGCGTACTTCCACGGCCCTCTGAATTCCACCTCCGCCGCCGCCAGCGCCAGGAGGAAGTAAACGATGGCCGCCACCCGCAGGTTGATGAAAGTGAACGTCCCGGCATGGGACGGCAGGACGCACATGGCGATGATGACCGGGACCAGCAGCACGGCGCGCCGGCGCAGAGCCTCCCCGCACTCTTTCCACCGCGAGATCGCGGCGGCCAGCACGATGGCGAACGCGCCGCCCCACAACACCAGCGGGACCGGCTGCGCGCCGCGCGACCACTGCATGCCGTTGAACATCAGGGCGAAGAACGTCAGCGTCAATTTCAGCGGCGACCATTGCATCTCCGCGCCGGCGGCCGCCTTCGGGACCGACGCCGCGACGCTGTCAATCCATGCGGCGGCGAAGAGCAGCAACGCGCCGGCCATCACGAGCAGCAGCTTGCCCCTCAAGCCCTCTTTCTTATCCCGCGCCGCGAAGGCGGCCACGAGCGCCAGGCAGACGTACGCCAGGAAAGTGAACGGGTGGGCGATGAACAAAACGGCCTGCCAGAGCAATTGCCGCAGCGCCGGCCACGCGCTCAATGGGCCCGCGAGCAGGTCCTCGAAATCCATCAGCGCCAGGACCAGGAGCGGCAGCGACAGCAGGTAATTGGTGTTGCCGAGGAAGTACTGCTGGTTGAACGCCGTCGGAAAAAACAGCAAGGCGCCCCACGGCGCGCCGCGCCCGCCGAAGCGCCTTCCCAGCCGAAATACCACGACCGCGATCAGGACCGGGTAGAGCGAAAGCGCCAGTTTCCCCGCGACCTCGATCGGCGCCACGGTGGAGAAGAACAGCGTCGCCAAAGTGAAGGCGGCGTAGGTCGGGCGCAGGTGGAAGACGAAATTCCGGTTGTAGTCGAAACCGGGCCGGTCATGGACGCGGAGCATCTGCGCCTGCAAGAGGTGCTGCGGGTAGTCCTGCATCGGCGGGAACCGCTCCGACCAGATCGGCCAGAGCGCCAGGCACAGGAACGCCTCAAGGGCGACCAGCCACGCCAAGTTGCGGGTCTTCTTCTCCAAGTCGAACCTTTCGCGCCGGCGTCCGTCCGTCGCGCCGCTCCGGCGGCGAGCGCTTATCGCTCAACCCCCTTTTGCGCCGGCCGGCCGGCGCGCAGGGCGTGCTTGATGCACCGCATCTCCGTGACGGTGTCCGCCAGCGCCTGCAGTTTCCGCGACGCGCCGCGGCCGGTGAGCGCCAGGATGCACGAGGCCGGGGCCGATTTCACCAGCGCGCAGACCGCCGCTTCGGCCAGGAGTTTCCGATGGACCGCGAAACAAATCTCGTCCAGGATGACCAGCGCATATCGCCCCGAGGCCAGCGCCTCGCGCGCCCGCCGCAGCGCGCGCTCCGCGGCCTCGCGGTGCGCGGCGAACTTCGGCGAGGAGGCCGCGGGAAGGAAACCGCAGCCGTACTGCTCGATCTCCAGCGACGGCAGATGCCGCGCGGCCTTGATCTCGCCCACGGTATCATCGGCTTTCACGAACTGGATGACGAGCGTCGGCAGCCCGTGGCCGCAGGCGCGCAGCGCCATCCCCAGCGCGGCGGTGGTCTTTCCCTTGCCGCGCCCGGTGAACAGCAGCACGCGCGCCCGGCTCATCGTCCGCTCCCGTATTGCGCCCACAGGTATAAAATCCCGACGCGCGCGGCCAGAAACACCGCCAGGCAGCAGCCGACGCTGGCGAACATCAAGGCGTTCGCGGCGGGGATGTGCCTCTTCTCCAGCTCGACGAGCGGGTCGCCGATCGTCGGCTTCGGCGAGGGCTTGCCGAAATAGTAGTTGAGCCCGCCGAGCTGCACGCCCAGCGCGCCGGCCACCGCGGCCTCGGCGAAGCCGGAGTTCGGGCTGGTGTGGTTGCGCGCGTCGCGCCGGAGGACCTTCCACGACTGCCTTGCCTGCCCGCGCAACAGCCACGCCGCCAGGCAGATGAGCGGCGCGGTCAATCGCGCGGGGATGAAGTTCGCCGCGTCGTCCAGGCGCGCCGAGGCAGAACCGAACCGGAGGTAGCGTTCGTTCCTGTAGCCGAACATCGAGTCGAGCGTGTTGACGGCGCGGTAGACCACGGCGCCGACCGGCCCGGCGATCGCGGCGAAGAAGAGCGGCGCGGTCACGCCGTCCACGATGCTCTCGGCCACGCTCTCGACCGCTGCGCGCGTGACGCCGCGCTCGTCGAGGCCGGCGGTGTCCCGTCCGACGATGAGGCCGACGCGCTTGCGCGCCTCGGGCAAATCGCCCTGGACCAGCGCGCGGTAGACGCTCATGCTGTGCTGGGCCAGGTCGCGCGCTGCGATGGTGGTGTAGATCAGCGCGATGCGCATAGCGTCGGCCGCATACGGATGGATCGCGCCGGCCAGCCGCACCAGGCCCCATGCCGCGCCGCCGGCGGCGGCGACGACCGCCAGCGCGGTGAGCGCTCCCGCTGCGCGGGCCGGCAGGACGGCGCGCGTGGCCGTCTCGAGCCGCGCCGCCAGCCAGCCGATCAGCCGCACCGGGTGCAGCCGCCAGCGCGGATCGCCGAGCAGCAGGTCGAGCAGCACAGCCAGCAGAATCTGATATTCCAGCCTCATCGCAATCGCATCAGCCGATAGATGCGCTCCATGTCGAGGCTCTCGCGGACCGCCTGCGCCAGGCGGTCGAGGGCCGGCTCGATGTCATACCGCGCGCTCACGGCGCCTTTCGGGACCCATCCGCGCCGCGCGCGGAGGCGGTCAACGAACCACCGCCGGAAGGCGTCGGCGTCGAAGATGCCGTGCAGGTACGTGCCCCAAATCCGCTGATCGCTCGCGGCAAAGCCGATCGCCTCTCCATCGTTGCGCCGCAGGATCACCTCGTTGCCCTCAGCCGTGGTAGACCCGTGATGAATCTCGTATCCGACGACGCGGCATCCGGACGGGACGTGCGTGCCTTCCGCGCGCGCGAGCGTCTTCTCGGAGGCCATCGTGGTCACGGCGTTCAGCAGGCCCAGGCCGAGGTCGCTGCCGCCGGCGGACTCGATCCGATCGGGGTCGCGGATCTCGCGGCCGAGGAGTTGCAGCCCGCCGCAGATGCCGACGATCTCCGTCCGTCCGCCGCGCGCGAGGGCCAGGAGCCGGTCGGCCAGGCCGCTCCGGCGCAGGTAGTCGAGATCGTGAAGGACGTTCTTGCTCCCGGGCAGGATGACGGCGTCCGGCTCGCCGAGTTCGTCGCCGGCCCGGACGATGCGCAGGCTCACGTCCTCTTCGATGCGCAGGGCGTCGAAGTCGGTGAAGTTGGAGATGTGCGGCAGGTCCACCACGGCGACGGCGACCGCCTCTGCGCGCTGCGAGCGATCGTCGAGCGCGCCCGCTTTGAACTCGACCGAGTCCTCCTCCGGAAGCCCGAGCCGATCAAGATACGGCACCACGCCGAAGACGGGCCGGCCCGTGTGCGCGAGGGTGTAGTCGAGGGCGGAGCCCAGCAGCGCGGCGTCGCCGCGGAAGCGGTTGACCACCCAGCCGGCGACCAGTGCGCGTTCCCACGGCGCGAGCACTTCCATCGTGCCGACAAAGGAGGCGAAGACGCCGCCGCGGTCAATGTCGCCCACGATCAGGACCGGCGCCCGGGCGTAGCGCGCCATCCGCATGTTGACGATGTCGCGGCTCTTGAGGTTGACCTCGCCGGGACTGCCCGCGCCTTCGAGGATCACCGCGTCGAACTCCGCGGCCAGCGCGTCGTAGCAGGACTCGACCGCGGCGACGGCCTGCTCCTTGTACCGATCATACCCGGCCACGCCCATGTTGCCCACCGCCTTTCCGCGCACGATCACCTGGCAGCCGGTATCGGAGCTGGGCTTGAGCAGGATGGGGTTCATCCGCACGTCCGGCTCCAGGCGGCAGGCCTGCGCCTGGACGACCTGAGCGCGGCCCATCTCGCCGCCGTCGCGGGTGACGAACGAGTTGAGCGACATGTTCTGCGCCTTGAAGGGCGCGACGCGCACGCCGTCCTGGAGGAGTATCCGGCAGAGCGCCGCGGTCAGGATGCTCTTGCCCGCGTTGGAGCTGGTCCCCTGGAACATGAGCGCGGCGGCGCGCCGCGGAGCGGCCTGCGTTTTCGCGACGCCCAGGAGATTCCCCAGCGACGCGCAGAGCCGCGCGTTCTCCTCTTCGGTGCGAACGGCGACGCGGAAGAAGCGGCCGTCGAGGTGCTGCTCTGCCGGGAACGTGCGGATGGCGATGCCCTCTTGCAGCAGACGCCGCGCGAGCGCCGGCGCGTCCACGTCGGCGCGGCTGAGGCGCACCAGCAGGAAGTTCGCCGCGCCCGGATAGACGTACAGGCCGGGCATTTCCTGGAGCGCCTGGGTCAGCGACTCACGCTGCGCGCGGACGTACTCGCGCGTGCGCTGCGCGTAGTCCGCGTCGGCCAGCGCCGCCACGCCGAACGCCTGGGCCAGCGAATTCACCGACCAGGGCGGCAGGCGGCGCCGGATGGCTTCCGCCGTCTCCGCGCGCGCCACGCCGAACCCCAGACGCAACCCGGGAATGGCATAAAATTTGGTCAGCGAGCGCAGGACGACGACGTTCTCCCCGACGTCGCGCATCAGCGTGGCGCAGTCGGCGACGAACTCCGCAAAGGCCTCATCCACGACGAAGGTCGTGTCCGGATGCTCGGCGGCGAATGCGCGGAACTTTTCGGGATCGAACGCGAGGCCGGTGGGGTTGTTCGGTTGGCCGAGAAAAACCATCTCGCCGCCGCGCAGACGCTTCTCCAGCGTGGACCAGTCCAGCGCAAAGCCGTCGCGCTCGTCCAGCGCGAGCAGGGCGATTTCCATCTCCGCCTCGCGCGCGGCGGTCGCGTAGTCCACATAGCACGGCACGGGAATCGCGGCGCGGCGGCGCTTCATTGCGCGCGCGAGGGCGAACAGGATCTCCGTCGAACCGTTCCCGACGACGATCTGTTCCGCGGGCACGGCCGCATGGCGCGCAATCGCGGCGACCAGCTCATGGCTTTCCGGGTCGGGATAGTGGACGACCTGCTCGAGCGCAAGGCTGACGGTCGGGCGGAGGCAGTCGGGCGGGCCGAGCGGGTTGACGCTGGCGCTGAAATCGAGAAGCGACGCCGGCGCGCGCCCGGCGTCGCGGGCCAGCTCGCGCAGGTTTCCGCCATGGCGGCTCATGCAATCCATCCCGGCGCGCCTCGTTTCATTTCGCGGACATTTTTCCGATGTGGCCGGCCGCGCATCTGCAGATCAGCCCTGCTTCGCCTTGCCTTCGACGCGCTGGGCCAGGCGCGCGCCGAGGCGCTGGAGCGCGGGCGAGATGTCGCCGGCGGCGAGCTCGACTTCGAGCAGGCTGTAGCTCTTCGTGTTCCGCAGGGCTGCGTCGAGCGCGGCATGCAGTTCGGCGACGGTGCGGACGTGATACGCCTGCCCGCTCTTGAGCAGCGCCGGCAGCCGGCAATACTCCCACTCGGCGATATCGTTGAACGGGCCGTCCTTGATGAGCCGCTCGGTGCCGTAGCCGTGGTTGTTGAGGACGATGACGATCGGGTTGAGGCCGCGCCGCGCGGAGGTCGCCAGCTCCATCCCGGTCATGAGGAACGCGCCGTCGCCGACGAGGACGAGCGGGCGCAGGCTCCGGTTCGCCAGTTGCGCGCCGATCGAGGCGGGCACCGCGAAGCCCATCGAGGCGTAATATGCCGGGCTGAGGAACTCCGTCCGCCGGTGGATGGTGAGGTCGCCCGCGGCGAAGAGCGCGTCGCCGATGTCGGAGATCACCACCATGTCGTCAGCCAGGAATTCGTTGACCGCCTGGAAGAGCGCGCGCACGGTCACGCGCGAATCCGGGGCCGGCGCTTTTCCCCAGGCCGGCGGGTGCGCCGGCAATTTCGGCGCGGCGCGGCGGCGCAGCGGCGCCTTGAGCAGCGCCTTGAAGAAGCTGCGGAACGGGACGTTCTCGTAGCGGTGGCGGCGGACCATGAGCTTCTCGGAGGTGGCGTAGATGGCGCGGTCCGGGTCGAGGCGGGCGGTGAAGATTCCGAGGTTGATGTCGCTCATGAAGCAGCCGAGCATGATGAGGCAGTCGGCGGATTCGACGTATCGCCGGACCTCGTCGCGGCCCATCGCGCCTTCGTAGATGCCCAGGTAGAGCGGGTGGCGCTCGGAGATGACGCTCTTGCCCAGGAGCGTCGCGGCGACGGGGATGCGCGTCTTCGCGGCCAGCTCCAGCAGCGCGGACTGGAGGCCGAAGCGGTGGACTTCCGCGTCGGCGAGGATCACGGGGCGCTTCGCGGAGTTGATCATTCCGACGGCCTCGGCGATGCACTCCGAGAGCGCGTTCGCGTCGGTCATCTCCTCGAGCGTCGGCAGGCGCCGGCGGTGCGCGCGCGCGACGTGGACGCGGTCGCGCGGGAGCTCGATGAAGCCCGGCCGCTTGTAGCGCTCGATGGCGTGCAGGACGCGGTCCACCTCCTGGTACGCCGTCGCCGGGTCCTCGAGCGAGGCGACGGCGACGGTGATGTGGCTGAAGATATCGCGCTGGGTGGAGAAGTCGCGGACGCGGTGATGGAGCAGCGGGTCGCGCGCGCGTTCGGCCACGCCGGGCGCGCCGGAGATGACGAGGACGGGCGATTTTTCCGCCCACGCGCCGGCGACGGCGTTGGTGAGGCTGAGCCCGCCGACGCAGTAAGTCACGCAGGCCACGCCGAGTCCGCGCAGCCGCGCGTAGGCATCGGCCGCGAGCCCGGCGCAGTCCTCGCGCGTCATGCCGACGAACTCGATAGGACTTTTTTCCACGAGCGCGTCGAACTCAAGGACGTAGTCGCCCGGCACCCCGAACATGTGCCGCGCGCCCCGGCGGTGACACTCCCGGATCAGGTACTGCCCGATCGAGACCGCTTTGCCCATCCTGCGCTCCTGACTGTTATCCGCGCTGCTCCGCTGACGACGCTATTCTACGGGGCGATGGGCGCGAGGGCAAGGCGGTGGAGATTCGGAGATTGGGAGATTGGGAAACTGCGGCGCGCGGAAATTTCAGATGGCAAACGAAGACGGGGACACAGCCGTTCCTGACAGCTTTGCGAGAGAAGTCGTTGAGGAGACCTGCGAACGATGACTCGTTATTTTATCAGGCTTTGAACCCACTCTACGCATCGTGAGGCAATGGCGACTGCTTCCTGGTATTCTGTCTCCGCGACTGGTTCAAAAAAGCCAGGGTACCGCGTCTCGACTGCGTAGTCCGTGAGCCGGACGATTCGTCTGACGTCGACAGGAATTTTTTCGCCTGATTTTTCAATGAGGCTCAACAGCGCCGCAAGGTCATGAATATATGGAGGGCGGCGGCCTCGCGCGATCAGAAGGGCTTTCAGCGCTTTTTCGGCTGCCTGCTGGGCTTGGAAGCAAAGGTCCTCGAGACAGATGGCTTCCTCGGGCCTCCGCGCCTGGGCCAGGTTGCTTTTCGCGCGCCTCAACCACTCGCGCGGATCATCCGCCGGGAAGCGTTCAGGAGGCATAAAGAAGTTTTCCCTCGCGCAGCGCGGGTTCCAGGACGAGGGCTGGAGACTTCCCGTATCTTTCGATGTCCTCCGGCGTAACGACGATCAGGTCCACGGCTTGACCAATGTGCGCCAGGGCTTCGTACAGGTCCATGGCGAGCCGGCGCCGGTGGACGTTGGACTTCACGATGAGCAAATCAATGTCGCTGTCCCGCCCGCCTTCGCCGCGCGCGGCGGAGCCGAAGAGGATGATCCGCTCCGGCCGCGCGACCTCCACGATGCGGCGCACGATTTCCTGAAGGACGCTCGGATCGGTCATGGTTCCCTTCCACCGATTTCAGCGACGGCCGTTTCGAGCCGGGCTTTCGGCTCGGCGATTCTGCGCGGCAAGAGCATGCTACATGCTATCACCAACGCACGGCGGCGGCAAGCTTCAGGACGAAATCAAGCGGTTGCCTGCCGAAAGCCTAAAAACCGGAAAAGCAAGAAATTTTTCTCTGAGAGCGGAATGACTCTTGACATATAAGAAAGATTATGGTATAAGAAGGGCTGGCGTAAGCGGCAAGGCTTTACGGGGAGTCGCAAGAGATTGAAGGGCAGGAGGATAAGGCGCAAAGACGATTTGAAAAAACGAATCCAATTTTCGTAGCAAACGCTGTGCCGAAAATTTCTTATGGGAGAAGAAAGAGCGCATGGAGAGCTTGGATCGGTACTTGTGCATGCTGAAAGGGGAAGCAGTTGACTTCGTGCCGCGGGTGCCCATTCTCATGCAGTTTGCGGCGGAGAGCATCGGGTCGAATTACGGGGCCTTCGCTTCGGACTATCGCGTGCTGGTGGAGGCCAACCTCCATTGCGCCGAAGTTTTCGGGATGGACCAGGTCAGCGCGATTTCCGATCCGTACCGCGAGACGGAGGGCTTCGGCGCGCGGATCATCTTCGAGCGGGACGGCGTGCCCCGGTGCGAGCGTCATCCGCTGGAAGACCGCAGGGATTTCTCCGCGCTGCCTCGTCCCGATCCGTTGCGCTCGGCGCGGATGCTGGACCGCGTGAACGCCGTCCGCGCGTACAAGTCGCGCGTCGGCGGGCGGCGCTCGATCCTCGGATGGATCGAGGGTCCGGCGGCGGAGGCGGCCGACCTGCGCAACGTGATGAATTTTCTCACGGACCTGATGGACGACGAGGGATATTCAGGCGCGCTGATGGACCGGTGCGTGGAGGCGGCGGTCGCGTTCGCGCGGGTGCAAGTGGAGGCCGGCGCGGATACCATCGGCATCGGCGACGCCATCGCCAGCCAGGTTTCGCCCTCGGTCTACGCGCGGCTGATCCAGCCGCGGGAGAGGCTCCTCGTCAAGGAAGTGCAGAAGATGGGCGCGCTCGTGCGCCTGCACATCTGCGGGAACATCACCCATCTGCTCCCGGGCATTGCCGACCTCGGCGCGGACGTGCTGGACGTGGACCACATGGTGGACATGCAGGTTGCGCGCCGGGCGGTCGGCGCGAAGGTTGCGCTGGCCGGGAACATCAATCCCCTGACGGTGCGTTACGGCGCTCCCGAGGAGATCGCATCGGCCATGCGGCAGACCTACGAGGCGGTGGGCAATCCGTACCTGGTCAACGCCGGCTGCGAAATCCCCTCCGGCACGCCGCGAGAGAACCTGCTGGCTCTCTGCGCGATGCTGCCGTGGCGCGGCTGAGCGGTCCGCGGAGTTTCGGAACTCCGTCTCTTCGGACGCTTTTTCGAGCGCACATGACCGATTTCGCACGCCCGCCGACGGTCGCCGAAATGCCTCTTGACAGCCGCCGCGCCGCGTTGATATACTCCGATTCCAATCATGGGGAGGCAGAGCGCTGCCCCATTCCCGGGTTCCCCTAACGCGCGGAGACTGCAACCATGGCAGACTGGAAAGACGTGTGGAAGAAGGTCGAGGCGTGCCAGGTGCCGAAAGTGACGAAGGTCGCGCTCGCGTACTCCGGCGGGCTGGACTCGTCGCTGAGCATCGAGCTGCTGCGGCGGAAGTACAAGGTGAAGGAAATTGTCCCGATCAACATCGACGTCGGCCAGGGCGAGCAGGAACAGGAGGAGATGCGGTCGAAGGCGAAGGTGCTCGGCGTGAAGCCGATCGTGATTGACGCGCGGAAGGAGTTCGCCGAGGTGTGGCTGCCGAAGGCGATCCGCGCGAACAGCGATTACAACGGGTACCCGGTCTCGACCTCGATGACGCGGCAGCTCGTGGCGCGGATCGTGGCGGAGAAGGCGCTCGAACTCGGCTGCGACGGGCTGATGGAAGGCTCCACCGGCAAGGGCAACGACCAGTACCGCATGCACAACGTGTTCAAGATGTTCGCCCCGCAGATGGAAGTGCTGGTGCCGGTGCGCGATTTCGACATGACGCGCGCGGAGGAGAAGCTGCTGTGCGAGGCGTGGGGCGTGCCGGTGACCGAGCAGATTACCGGCGGCGACGACAAGACGCTCTGGTGCCGCTCGATCGCCTCCGGCGCGGTGGACCTGAACCAGGAAATCCCGGACGACATCTGGATGTGGAAGGTGCCGCTCGAGAAGACGCCGGACCGGCCGACGACCGTGGACCTCCAGTTCCGCGCGGGCCTGCCGGTGACGCTGAACGGCAGGAAGATGCCGCTCGACGCGTTGATCAGCGAGCTGAACGTCATCGCCGGCGCGGCGGGCGTCGGGCTGATTGACATGTTCGAGGACGGGATCATGGACCTGAAGAGCCGCGAGATTTACGAGGCGCCGGCGGCGCACGTCCTGCTCAAGCTCCACCGCGACCTGGAGCAGTACTGCCTGACGAAGGACGAGATCCAGTTCAAGAAGAGCGTGGACGCGAAGTGGGCGTTCCTGGTCTACCACGGAATGTGGTACACGCCGCTGAAGAACGCGCTGGACGCGTTCGTCCTGGCGACGCAGGACGTGTGCAACGCGGATTACCGCGTGAAGCTCTACAAGGGCAACATCGTGATCACCCATCGCGCCTCGGAGACGAGCCTCTTCTCGCCGGAGATCCGCTCGATCAAGGCGACCGGCTTCGACCAGCGCTGGTGCTCGAACGCCGCCAAGGTGCGCGGGCTGCCCTTCGAGATCCTCTCCAAGCGCCGCAAAGCCATGGAGAAGTTCCTCCAGGGCTCCGGCGCCGGGACGCCCAAGCCTAAAGCCAAAAAGTGAGGAACCCGGCCGCATGCCGGTCCGCGGGAATCGAATGGGCAATCTCCGTAAGTGGTTGCCCATTCGGCGTTTAAGCGCGAAAAGTCGCCGGAATTTGAGTTTCCTTCGCTCCGATGGTAAACTGATGTCGCCCGTGAAGTTTTTATAGGAGAATCGAAGCGTGAATGCCCGGCTCTTGATGAAATTCGCAGTCGTAGTCGCCGTAATGCTGTTCATGGTCATGATGGGCATGTCGAACGATCAGCCGGCGCGTTTCAAGCTGACCCGGCTCGGCGTGGACGTTGTGGACAAAGCCGCCATCATGTATTTCGTCTTCTTCGCCGTCGGCGCCTTCACCGGCCTGGTCATCGCTGTCGGCACCGGCGGCGGAAAATCGTCCGCTCCAAAAGGCAAGTAACCCGGCGGCCGGCCGGCGCCCGAGCGGCCTCTTGCCCGCTTCGTCCCGCTTCGACAGAAGCGGGAGAGCGGGCAGCGCGCCGCGGAACCTCGGCTCGAACCAACATGAAAAACTTTGCCGACCGGCTGATCGAAACTGTCGAGCGCAAGCGGAGCTGCGTGGTCGTCGGCCTCGATCCGCAGCTCGACTCGCTCCCGTCCGATCTCCGCGAGAAAGCCCGCCGCTCGAACTCCGACGCGGCCGACGCGGTGATGGAATTCAACCGCCGGGTCCTCGCCGCCGTCGCCGATCACGCCGCCGCCGTCAAGCCTCAATCGGCGTTCTACGAGGCGCTCGGCTGGGAAGGCGTGCGCGCGCTGGCCGGCACGGTCCGCGCCGCGCGCGACTGCGGCCTGCTGGTCATCGCCGACGTCAAGCGCGGCGACATCGGCTCCACCGCCGAAGCCTACGCGCAGGGCCATCTCGACCTGCTCCAGGCGGACGCCGTCACGGTGAACCCGTACCTGGGCATTGACGGCGTCGCGCCGTTCCTCAAGCGCGCCCGGGATGGAAAGGGGATTTTCGTCCTCGTCAAGACCTCCAACCCGTCCTCGGTGGACTTGCAGGACCTCGACGCCTCCGGCGCGAAGCTGTACGAGAAGGTCGCCGAACTCGTCGAGCGCTGGGGCGGCGACTGCCGCGGGGAATGCGGCTACAGCGCCGTCGGCGCGGTCGTCGGCGCCACGTTCCCGGCGGCCGCCGAGAAGCTGCGCCGGCTCATGCCGCACGCGCTCTTCCTCGTCCCCGGTTACGGCGCGCAGGGCGCGACGGCCGAGGATTGCCGGCCGTGCTTCGACGCAGAAGGCCGCGGCGCTGTCGTCAATTCCTCGCGCGGCATCATCTTCGCTTATCGTCGGCCCGACCGGCCGCAGACGCCGCCGGATTGGGATTTGACTGTAGCGGGCGCCGCTGCCAAAATGAAGGAAGAACTCGAACGCGTGCGCCTGAAAGGATCATCCAAGCTCTAATTTCCAATCTCCAATACCCAAAGATCCGAGCTGAAGCGTCGCGCGCCCATTGGAAATTGGCCATTGGAAATTGCGGAGGCTCACCATGTCTCCCGTGCGCCACTGGTGGCTTTGTCTCGCCGCTCTCGTGGTCTTCTGCGGCGCATTCCCGGCCTACGGTCAGCGGATCAGCAAGAAACAACTCGGCGAGTGGACGCGCCTGCTCCGCTCCGACGACCCGCAGAAGCGCTCCTCCGCCGCCACCTCGCTCGTTGCGGCCGAGGACGAGGCCGCCTTGAAAGCCCTCCTCGAAGCCCTTCAGCCCGACCAGCCCGAGACGGTCCGCATCAGCGTCATCACCGCCTTCGGCGTCCAGGGCGACGACCGCGCCTGCGGCCCGATCATCGCCGCGCTGGCCGACCCGAGCGAAAACGTCCGCCTGGCCGCCCGCGGCGCGCTCCAGCAGGTCCACACCACGCCATCCGTGCGGCTGCTCGAACAAGCCGCCGGCGACCTCAAGCGCCCGCTGGTCATCCGCGTCCAGGCGGTCAACCTCCTCGGCGACCTCCGCGCCACCGAGGCGATCCAGGCGCTCATCAAGCTGCTCTCGGACCCCGACGAAGCCGTCCGCACCGCTTCGCGCGCCGCGCTCGAAACCATCACCCTGCGCCGCTTCAACACCGCCCGCGAATGGCTCGAATGGTGGCGCCAGAATCCCAACCTCACGCGCGAGGAGATGCTCCAGCACCTCGTCGAGCTCCAGACCGAGCGGATCGAGAGCCTCAGCCGCGTCCTCGAGAAACTCTACCTGAAAACCCTCGATGACCCCAAGAACCAGAACGACTCCGCCGCGTTCATCGAGGCCCTGACGCAGTGCGACCTCGCCTCCGTCAAGAAGCGCGCGATCAAGGGACTCACGCCGCTGCGCGGTCCGGCGGTCCGGACGGCCCTCATCAATGCGCTGGCCGAGACGGACGCCTCCGTGCGGCAGGCCGCCGCGGACGCGCTCGGCGCGCAGGGCGATGCCTCCGTCGCCCCGGCGCTCCTCAAGGCGATGAACGACCCGGAGAGCTCCGTCCGCGCCGCCGCCGCGCACGCGCTCGGCGTCCTGAAAGCCAAAGACGCGGTGAACGAGCTGATCGCCATGCTCTCGGACACCGACGTCGAAGCCGCCGTCGCCGCCGCCAACGCCCTGGCCGAACTGGCCGATCCCGCCGCGCTCGACAAGCTCATCAGCGTGGTGACCGCCACGGACACCCCGGCGCCGCTCTACGACGCCGCCGCGAACGCGCTCGCCAAAATCCACGACCCGCGCGCGGTCCCGATCCTCGTCAAGCTCCTCGGAAGCCCCAAGGAAAACGTCCGCTGGGCCTCCGCCGACGCCCTCGGCGGACTCGGCGTCGCCGACGCCGTCAAGCCGCTGGCGAACGTCGCCCTCAAGGACCCGAACCCGCAGAACCGCGAGGTGGCCCTCGCCTCGCTCAGCCGCATCGGCGATCCGGCCGCGCTCGACACCCTGGTGGACGCGCTCTCCGACAAAGAGAAGCGCGTCAGCGACCAGGCCTTGCGCTCGCTGCTCCAGGTGGCCGATTCCAAAGCCGCGCTCTACGCCGCCGCGCTGGACCGGCTCATGGCCGCCCGCAGCTACGCCCTGGCGGCCACCGTTCTGGATGCCGCGGTGACGCAACTGGGCCCCAACAACGCCCAGCCGGCCGCCGGCCTGCGCCAGCGCCTGGCCGCCGGCCTGATGGCCGCCAAAGAATGGGCCCGCGCCCGGACCCAGCTTGAAGCCCTCGTCGCGCAATCTCCCAAGGAACCGCAGTACGTCAAATCCCTGGCCGCCTGCCTCACCGCCCAGGCGGACTACGACGCGCTGCTGGCGCTCCTTCTCCAGACGCGCAAAGCCGCGCCGGAGCTGTCGGACTACTGCTGGCAGGAAACCATCCGCGTCGTCGAGCAGGTCGCCGCCGTGGACCCGAAGAAAGCCGTTGCCGCCGTGAACGCCCTCGAGAAGGACAGCCCCGACCTGGGCGGCGCCGCCACCGCCGCCAAGCTGCGCGACCTGCGCGCGAAAGCCGGCGGAAAGCCGATCCTGCCCGCCACCGCTCCCGTGCCCGCATCCAGCAACGCCGCGCCCGGCTGAGAACGGAATCGGTGGCGAGAATTTCCATGGCCGCAGCCGCTCCCGGATGCCGGCCGTCTGGCCTTGTTCGCGCGAGCGCCTATAGGCCTTCAGGCAGTGTGCCTGCCAGTTCTTAGCAGCGGGCGCGCAATCTCGTACGCACGCACCTTGCCGTCTCATGCGAGATTCTGACCGCATCAAGTCCCGCGCGCCGAAATCTGCGCCGGCCGCTACCTGCCTCCGATCGCCTCAAGTCCTGCGTGTTGACATCGGCACCAGCCAATATGTAAGTTACGATCCGTAAGCGAGTTGGCTCAGAAGGACCGGCCTGTAATTACACGGTGGGCACCGGGCCAGGCTGCCCGCGCGGGCGAGCGCCGGCGGAACGAAGGGCGAGGGCAGTATATGGGACGCAGGAAGAGTGCGGCGTCGCGCGCGGCGGAGGCGGTCTCGTCATCCGCCGCGGACGAGCGCATGCGGCGGGTCTTGCAGGTCATCAACGACTCGGGACCCGCCGTCGGCGCGTCGGCTCGACCGGAGGCCGGCGCGGCGGCGCCGGCCGAGGCGGAGGTCCTCGACGCATATTCGCGGGCGGTGATCTCCGTCATGGAGGCGATGGGGCCGGCGGTCGTCGGCGTGTCGTTCGGCGACGCGTCGTCGCCGACGCCGGAGCACGTCGGCGCCGGGTCCGGCGTCATCATCGCGCCGGACGGATACGTCCTCACGAACCACCACGTCGTCGCCAGCGCCCGCGGGCTCACCGTGACTCTCGCCGACGGGCGTGTGCTCACCGCGAGCGTCGTGGGCGTGGACCCGGCGACGGACCTGGCGGTGATCCGCGCGGAAGGCTCGGGGCTGGCGCACGCCTCGATCGGCGATTCCGCCTCGCTGCGCGCCGGGCAACTGGTCATCGCGGTCGGGAACCCGTTCGGCTTCCAGTCCACCGTCTCCACCGGCGTCATCAGCGCGCTCGGCCGCGCGTTCCGCACCCGCGAGGGGCGGCTGATCGAGAACATCATCCAGCACACCGCGCCGCTGAACCCGGGGAACTCGGGCGGGCCGCTGGTGGATTCGCGCGGCGCGGTCGTGGGGATCAACACGGCGATCATCCCGCAGGCGCAGGGGATCGGGTTCGCCATTCCCTCGGCCACGGCCAAGTGGGTGGTGTCGCAACTGCTCCTGCACGGGCGGGTGCGGCGCGGCTCGCTGGGGATCGCCGGCCGGCAGCGCCCGCTGGACCGGCGGCTGGTGCGGTTCCACGGCCTGAACCATGACCGCGCGGTGGAGGTGCTGGCCCTGGATCCGAACGGCCCGGCGCGGCAGGCGAGCGTGCAGACCGGCGACCTGATCGTGGCGATCGAGGGGCGCGAGGTGGAGAGCGTGGACGATCTGCACCGCGTGCTGGCGGAGTGGCCGATCGGCCGGCCGGCGGCGCTGGCGATCCTTCGAGGGCGCGAACGCGTGACGATCAGCGTGGTGCCGGTGGAAGCCTCTTCCTGATTGCCGAATGCCGATTGCCGACTTGTCCGCCACAGCCCTGAGCGCAGCCGAAGGGGCGAAGGCGGATTGCCGAATGAACGGCCGGAGAGCGGACGGATGGCGTCGCGACAGTTATGGCGGCGGACGCGCGTGGCCGGGCGCAGGGTGCTCAGCCGCAGGGAGCCGGCCACGCGGATCGCGCGCGGCGTGGCGGCGGGGTTCTTCGCGGCCGCTTGCCCGGTGCCGGGCCTTCACGTCGGCATCGGACTCATCACGGCCTGGGTCGTCCGGGGCAACAAGCTGGCCGCGATCTTCCCGCTGGTCCTGTGGAACCCGGCGACGATGCTGCCGCTGGCCTACGTGCAGTTCAAGATCGGCGTCTGGCTCTGGCCGGCGCACGCCAGCGGATCGCACCGGCTCGCGGCGCTGACCCAGTGGGCCTGGAGCGCGCCCTGGGAGTCGCTGAAGGGAGTGTGCGCGCTGATGGGCCAGGCGGGCCTGAGCTTCATGGGGCCGCTGGCGCTCGGGTATCTCGCCACCGGGCTGGTCGCCGCGGCGGTCTCGTATCCGCTGGCGGTGATCGCGGTCTGGACGTGGCGCGCGCGGCGGCGGAGCCTGCGGCGGACCCGCGGCCGCAAAAAGGAAGCGCCGCGGCCGCTCGAGCTGCCGGGAGAGAATGCGCCGGCGCAGCCGCCGGCCGCGGCGCTGGCCCGTTACGCGCGCACGCCGCAGGAGTTCGAATGCGCCGGGCGCGTCCGGCTGCTCGTGGACGGCGGCGAGGCGTTCCCGGAGATGCTGGCGGCCATCGAGGGCGCGCGGCGGACGGTGGACCTTGAGACGTACATGATCCGCGCGGACGGCACCGGCACGCGCTTCCGCGATGCGCTCGCGGCGGCGGCCGGGCGCGGCGTCCGCGTCCGGCTGCTCTACGACTACATCGGCTCTCTCGGCCTGCCCGACCGCTTCGTGCAGCCGCTGATCCAGGCCGGGGTCGCCGTCGCGGTGTACCACCCGCTGGTGATCACGCGTCCGAGCTGGGCGGTGAGCCGGCGCGACCACCGGAAAAACATGGTGGTGGATGGCCAGGTCTCGTTCCTGGGCGGGATGAACATCGCCGACGAGTACAATGCGCCGCCGGAATCCGGCGGCTGGCGCGATACTCAG
Organism: Candidatus Brocadiia bacterium; assembly: GCA_052139675.1. Lineage (GTDB taxonomy): Bacteria > Planctomycetota > Brocadiia > CAIUPP01 > CAIUPP01 > JBEKCB01. The sequence continues at coordinate 45,532 of JBKQWE010000025.1, read as the reverse complement.
CTCCGGCTCGAAGGCCGGGCGCCGGCCGAGCGGATCGGGGAGCTTTTCGAGTACGGGTGGCTGTCCGCGGCGCCGTACGGCAAGTCGTGGCCCGCCGGGCGGCGCCTGGCCGGCGACGTGCGCCGGCGGCTGGGCCTGCCGCTCGGGCCCGGCGCGCGGCGGCGCGGGCGCGAAGTCTCCGACGAGATTTGGGAGCGCGGCGGCGTCGCCGTGCAGATCGTCGGGAACTGGGAATTCCGCCACCGCCAGGACATCCGGCGCGCGTACCTGCACGCCTTCCATAACGCGCAGCGCTACATCCTGATCGAGAACGCGTATTTCATCCCCGACCGCGGCGTCCGCCGCGCGCTGGCCCATGCCGCGGGGCGCGGCGTGGTCGTCGCCGTCATCCTCTCGAAAAACAGCGACGTGACCACCGCCGCCTACGCCAGCCGGAGCCTCTACAGCGAACTGCTCGCCTCCGGCGTGCGGCTCTTCGAGTGGCCGTTCAGCATGATGCACGCCAAGACCGCGGCGATTGACGATGCGTGGGCGACGGTGGGAAGCTATAATTTCGACCATCGCAGCCTGCTGCATCAGCTCGAATCGGTGGCGGTGGTGGCCGACGGGGCTTTCACGCGGCGGCTGCGCGACCAGATGCTCGCCGACCTGGCGAAGTGCCGCGAGCTGACGCTGATCGAGCACGAATCGCGCCCCTGGCGGCAGATGCTCATGGAATCGGCCGCGTACCTGGTCCGGCGATGGCTGTAGCGGCGGATGAGGCTCGCGCACCGATGCGCGCGGAGAAAGCCGGCGCGAGCGGCTGAATCGAATTTTCGTCCGTTTTTGGCTTGACTGACAAGCGCGGAGTACCTATACTTTTGGCAGGTCGGGGGAACACAGCGGCAACGATCACAATCGGACATCAACGTAATTTCAGTTTCGAAAAAGAAAGGAGGGGGGCGCGTAGAGAACTATTTCGTAACGCCTTTCTAACCCGGGCCCAGAGGAGGGCCGGGTACATCTTTGGTTTTATTGCGGGGGGAAACGTTCATGAAGCGCATTGTGGCTTTGCTTTTGGCGTTGGCGGTGATGGGCTATTTCGGCTGCGGCGCCTACGCGCAAGCCCAGCAGCCGGCGACCACGACGACGACGACGACGAACACTGAGGGCGGCGCTGCTATGGGCAGTGGGATGGTGGCAGCGGGCAGCGAGAGGATCGCCATTCTGGGCGCAGCGAACTACGGCGACGTGGCCGGCGACATTGACGCGTATGCCGCGATCTTCGCGATCGCGGGCGAATACGGCTACATGGTGTGCGACCAGTTTGAAATGGCGGCGCGGGCGATGGTCGCGCTGGCCCAGGTCGGCACCGCCGGCGCAGACGTCCGGCTGCAAGAGTATTCGATCGTCTTCATCCCGAAATGGCGCATCCCGATGGAAGGCAACATCTCGCCCTACATCGGCCCGAAGGCCGGCGCGGCGTACGTGACCGCCAGCGGAGCGGCCGCCGTGGCAGTGGGCGGAAAACACGGGGGCAACACCTTCCATGACGCCGTGTTCATCTGGGGCGCTGTGGCGGGCGCGGATATTTTCCTCAGCAAGCAGACCTCGCTCTTCGTCGAGTACGATTACACCCAGTTCAAGCTGAACGGCAGCGACCTGGGCGGCGGGAGCATCAGGGTCCGCGACAACGGCATCACCGCCGGTTTGGCCTATTGGTGGTAAGCAAGGGACGTCCGGAAGGATGGATGAGAGAGCGTGGCGCAGGTGCGCCACGCTCTCTCTTGTCTTAACCCTGCCCCCGCAATCCGCTATGGGTACGCATCGTGCGATTTCAATCTGTCGTTGCGCGAATCGCTCCGGCCGCTCTGGCGCTGCTGCTTTCGGCCATTCCGGCCTTCGGCGCCGAGAGCGCCGCGCCCGCTGAAAAAGCCTCGGAGTCCGTCACAAACACGGCGGCTCAACCCTCCACAAGCCCGGCGGGCAAGCCCGCCACAAGCCCGGCGGGCAAGCCCGCCATAAGTCCGGCGGGCGAGCCCGCCGAAGCGCCTTCCAAAAAACTTCCCAATATCGTCTCGATCCGCTTCGTCGGCAACGAGCATTTCTCCACCGGCTCCCTGAAACGCGACATGGAGACCAGGGCCAACAAACCGGTGGTCATCAAGGTGATCTCGGCCGACGTGAACCAGATCGTCAAGAAGTACGAGGACGACGGCTTCCTCGAAGCCAAGGTGAACGCCACCAGCGAGCCGCTTGCGGGCACCACCGACCAGGAGCTCCTCTTCACCATCGTCGAGGGCCCGCGCTACAAGCTGAGCACCGTGGAGATCGTCGGCAACAAGCTCTTCTCCACGCTGGAACTGCGCCCGCTGGTCAAGCCGGAGAAGGACGGCTATTTTTCGAAGGGCGCTTTCCAGGACGGCGCGAAGCGCATCTGGGAGCATTACGGCGAAGTCGGCCGCCTGACGACGTTGGTGCTGCCGAAGATGGCGCCGCCGCCCGGGCCGAACCTGGCGGCGGTGCAATACGTCATCACGGAAGGCCCGCCCGTCACGCTCGAATCGGTCAAGCTGGAATGGGTGAACGACCGCATCACGGAGGAATGGCTGGTCCGCTGCGAAGTGGACCGGAAGCTGCACGAGGGGATGGCGCTGACGGTCGAGCCGATCAACGACGTGATCGCCCGGCTCCGAAAATACAAGTGGTTCAAGTCGGTGCAGTACCGCGTGGAGCCGGGCGCTGCGCCCGACCAGGCGATCGTGGTGGTCAGCCTCGAAGAAGGCGGCACCTCGCGCGTCAGCGCTTCAGGGTCGGCCGCCAGCTACTCGGGGCTCGGCGCGGCGCTGACCTTTCAGGAATCGGACTTCGACATCACCAAGCCGCCGAAATCCTGGCAGGACTTCTGGGACTGGAACATGTTCCGCGGGCGCGGCGAACGCCTGATCCTGTCGGCCGCGCCGGGCCAGAAATTCACGACCCTCGGCGGCGGCTTCGAGCAGCCGGACACGTTCGGGACCGACTACACGGGCCTGGCCAGCGCCACGTACAACCGCGAGGAATTGCCCGATTACAATTTGTGGCAGCTTCAGATACGCATCGGCGTGGAGAAGGACCTTTCCGACCACTGGCGCGTGAGCTTCGGCCCGACCATCGAAGGGACCGAAATGTGGGACCTGTCCCAGCACAATATCCCCGACTACAACGCCGTCAACGGCTACACGCCCGGTTACGGCGCGTGGAGCCGGTTGTCGTACACGACCACGCCCGACACGATCATCGTCAACCGCGGCATGCGCGCGAGCCTGTACGTCGAGCCGATTTACGAGGACACGCCCTTCGTCCACTCGCTGCTCTCCGCCAGCCAGTTCGTCCCGGTGTATGGCGAGGGATTCGACGCGCACGTGCTGGAAGTGAGCGCCAACGGCGGCGTCATCGGCGGCAAGGCGCCGGTCTTCGACCGGTTCTATGCCGGCGGGCTCGGCTCCGTGCGCGGGTTCGACGTGTGGGGCATCTCGCCGCAGTTCGACGGCGTGCCGATCGGCGGCTACTGGATGCTCACCGGGACGGCGGAGTACACTTTCCCGATCATTCACGTCGGCCAGGAGGTGTACTTCCGCGGCGCGATGTTCACCGACTACGGCGACGTGGAGACGACTCCGGCGGAGCTCGGCCGCATCCGCATCGGCTCCGGCGTGGGCCTGCGCGCCGTGCTGCCGAAGGCCGGCGGACTGACCGCGGGGATCAACTTCGGCTGGCCGGTGATCTCGTACCGCGGCGATTCCACCCTGGTGTTCACGTTCTTCATGACCATGGGGCTGTGAACCGCCCGCCGGCGCGGTTGCATTATCCCGCCCGTTGTTTATCATAGTGGCCGCGGCCAATTCCCATGAGATCGCACCGCGGCGACCGTGAAGGAAGGACCACGCCTTGATCCGGTTCGCGATGACGATTTTCCTGAGCGCGTTCCTGCTCTTCCAGGTGCAACCGCTCGTCAGCAAGCGCATCCTGCCGTGGTTCGGCGGCAGCCCGGCGGTGTGGACGACCTGCATGCTCTTTTTCCAGCTCCTGCTGCTGGGCGGCTATGTGTATGCGCACCTGGTCGGCACGCGGCTGGGACAGCGGCGGCAGGTGGTCGTGCACCTGGCGGTGCTCGGGGCGGCGGTGCTGGCGTTGCCGCTGCTCTTCCTGCCGCTCTGGCTGGGCGGCGCGTGGAAGCCTTCGAGTCCGGACTCGCCGACGTGGCGGATCGCGTGGCTGCTGGCGGCGACGGTCGGCCTGCCGTTTTTTGCGCTCAGCTCGACGAGTCCGCTGCTGCAGAAATGGTTCACGCTGGCGCGGCCGCAGGCCCAGGTCTACCGGCTGTACGCGCTCTCGAACGTCGGCTCGCTGCTGGCGCTGGTGACTTTCCCGGTGGTCATGGAGCCGCTGCTGAGCGGGCGCGCGCTGGCGGTCGCGTGGGCGGCGGGCTTCGCGGGATTCGTTCTGCTGTGCGCGTGGTCGGGCCTCGGCGCGCTGCGGGCCGGCGTGCCTGTGGAGCGCCCCGCCGGGAGCGACTCCGCCGCGGCCGCCCCGCCGCCGCAGGACGCGCGCGTGCCCGCGCCGGTCTGGCTCCTCTGGCTGCTGCTGCCGGCGTGCGCCTCGGTCATGCTCCTGGCCGTGACCAACACCGTGTGCCAGGACATCGCCGTCGTCCCGTTCCTGTGGGTGGTGCCGCTGGGACTCTACCTGCTGTCCTTCATCATCTGCTTCGACAGCGAGCGCTGGTACTATCGTCCGGTGTTCTGGCCGCTGATGATCGGCGCGATCGGGTACATGTGCCGCGTGCTGCGCGCCGGCGCCGAGGCGGACCTGATCGTGCAGATCGGCGCCTTCTCGCTGGGGCTGTTCGCCTGCGCGATGGTCTGCCACGGCGAGCTGGTGCGGCTGAAGCCGGGCCCGCGGAACTTGACGGCGTTCTACCTCATGGTCGCCGCCGGCGGCGCCCTCGGCGGCGTGTTCGTCACGCTCGTGGCGCCGCTGATCTTCAAGACGTACGTGGAACTGCACGCGGGCATCTGGCTTTCGGCGGCCGTGGCGCTGGCGGCGCTCGGGTACAGCTTGCGGTATCGCGAGCCGGACGCAGCGTGGGCGCGCCGGCTCCGCCGCCTGCCGGCTGAGCTGCGCTGGACCGGCATTTCACTGGCCGCGGCCTGCCTGGTCGGGCTGGGCGTGCTGATGGCGCATCTGGCGCTCCGGGGGCGGGAGAACACGATCTGCACCACGCGCAACTTCTACGGCGTTCTCCGAGTGTTGGAGAAGCAGGCGGACGACCCCGAACGGCACTCCTTCTGGCTCCTGCACGGCCGGATCACCCACGGCGTACAATATACCGGCAGCCTCCGCCGCGAGCCGGTGAGTTACTACGGCAAAAAGACCGGCCTGGGGCTGGCGCTCGATTATTACCCGCGCCGCGACGGCATCCGCGTCTGGGCGATCGGCATGGGCACGGCGACGCTGGCGGTGTACGGCCAGCCCGGCGACCTCTACCGCTTTTTCGAGATCAACTCCAACGTCGTGGACCTGACGAAGAACAAGGGATACTTCACGTACTTCACCGACAGCCCCGCGCACTGCGAGGTGGTCATGGGCGACGGGCGGCTCTCCATCGAGCGCGAGCCGCCGGAGGAGCGCTTCGACGTGCTCGTCCTCGACGCCTTCAGCAGCGACGCCATTCCGGTGCACCTGCTCACGCGCGAGGCGTTCGAGATCTACCTGCGCCACATGAACCCCGGCGGCATCATCGCCGTCCACATCTCCAACCGGAACCTTAACCTCGAGCCGGTCGTCGTCGGGCTGGCGGACTGGTTCGACCTGCAGATGGTCTCCCGCGAGACGCTCACCTTCGGGAACGACGTCCAGTGGCCCACGACGTGGATACTTCTGACCAATAACGAGGAGTTCCTGGCCACGCCCGAGGTCCGGGACGGCGCGGAGGAGACCACCTCGCATCCGTGCTACTGGACGGATGACTTCAGCAACCTCTTCACGATCATTCGCTGGCAGCAGGACCCGCGCTGACGGCGCGCGGCTTCAACAGTCGTCGAAAACGTCCGGGCGTTCATGCCCCTTTCACTGCACCTTCTTCAGCAGCCAGGCCATGTTCTCACCGAGGGTTTTCATCGTGCGGACGGCTTCCTCGTCCTTCTCGACTTCGCCTTTCTCCCGCCCGAGCGCCAGGTTCCAGTAATTGGAGCCCGGGACGATCATCTCGCTGATCAGGAAAAAGTGATTCATCGTGTCGAAGGCGTGGATCGCGCCGGCCTTGCGCGCCACCGAGAGCGCGGCGCCGACCTTGCGCCGGAGGAAGTTGCCGTTCGCGCGCGCCACGAACCCGCCGCGGTCCATCAGCGCCTTCGTCTCCGTGGTCACGTCGGCGAAATACGTCGGCGAGGCGAGGATGATCCCGTCGGCCTGGCGCATCTTCTCGATGCAGCCGTTGACCACGTCGTCCTCCAGCGCGCACCGCCCGTTCTTCCGCTTGAAGCACTCGAAGCAGGCGATGCAGCCGTGCACCAGGTTCCCGCCGACCTGCACGAGCTCCGTCTCGACGCCCTCCTTCTGCAGCGCGCCGAAGACGTGGTGGATCAGGCAGAACGTGTTCCCGTCCTTGCGCGGGCTTCCGTTGAACGCGACGACTTTCATGGTTTCTCCTTTCGTCATGGGCCAGAGGATGAGGACGAGGGACGATAGACCATAGCGCACATTCTATCGTCTATCGTCCATCGTCCATCGTCCATCGTCTATCGTCCATCGTCCTTTCGTTCACAGCGGCAACCGCACGCCGGCTTTGCGCTCTAAAGCCTTCTGGTACAACGCCTTGGCGGTGACCATGTCGTCCACGGCGATGCCCATGTTCATGGAGAAAATCCGCTCCGCCGCGCTCTCGCGGCCTTTCTTGAGGCCGGCGGCCAGCTCGCCGAGGTCGGCGTAAATCTTCGCCGGGATGCCGCTGAAATACACGCCGTGCTCCCGCGTGCTCAGAAGCTGGCCGGCGTCGTCGGTGACGAACTTGGCGCACTCCTTCATCGCCGCGCCGGTCCAGGCCGAATCGTAGTCGAGCGACACGGCGAGCCCGCCGCTCTTGAGCAGCCCGGCGTCGAGCGGCGGTTCCGGCTGGGTGACGATGGGGATCGCGGAGACGATCACGTCGGCGCCGAGCGCCATCTCCGCCGGGCTACTGCACGGCGTGAACTTCAGCCGGCCGAACCGCGCGGACATCTCCCGGATGAACGCCTCCGTCGCGGCCGGACGGAGATCGTGACAGCGCACCTCGCGCAGCTTCGGCAGCGTCTCGACCAGCGCCATGAGGCTGGCGCGCGCCTGGACGCCGCAGCCGATGATCCCGGCGGCGGCGCTGTCGGCCCTCGCCAGGTATTTCGCCGAGATGCCGACGCTCGCGCCGGTCCGCATCGCCGTGATCCACGCGCAGTCCATCACCGCGATCGGGATGCCCGTCTCCGGGTCGTTCAGCACGAGCAGGCCGCTGATGTACGGCAGCCCCTTGGCCATGTTCGGCGGATAGCCGCTGACCCATTTCAGGCCGGCGGCCTCGACCTCGCGCACGTAGGCGGGCATCGCGTGGATGAAGCAGTCCGCGCGCGGATAGATCCCCGGCTTCGGCGGCATCTCGGTCCGGCCGAGCCCTTTCAGGCGAAACCCGTTCTCCACCGCCTCGAGCACTTCCGCCATGGTCATGCCGAGCGACTCGACGGCGCTGCGGCTCAGATAGATGATCTCCACGATCCTCCTCCGTTTCCGTGGAATTCTCGACGTGCCGGCTTTGATTATATCACTCGGAGTGGCGCACGATAAATGATGGTCCGCGGCCTAGCGCTTATCCTGCGCCGTCGGCCTTTCGTCGCGCCGTTCAACCACGGAGAACTTGCAGATGACGGCGCCGGCGATGACCAGCCCGCAGCCGAGCCACAGCGCGCGCGTCAGCGGGACGTGCAGATACAGCGAGCTGATGACGGTCGAGAAGAGCGGCAGCAGGTACGAGAAGGACGCGACGAAGACCATCCGCCCGCGGCGCATGGCGATGTCCCAGAACGGATAGGCCAGACCGACCGGGAAGATGACATAGAGGGCCATTTTCACGGCGATGTCCGGGGTCCAGCGCGGGTGCTCGTGGAAAAAGCATCGCGCGAGGAGCAGGACCAGCCCGCTCGCGAGCATGAACAGGTTCATCGCGCCGCCGCCGGCGTCCGCGGCCCAGCGGCGGCTGAGGTTGGAATAGAGCGCCCAGGCGGCCGCCGCGGCGAGCGCGAGCAGATACGGCGCGGCGTTCGAGCGCAGGTCGGCCAGGAATCCCGGCCACGAGAGGACCGTGCTCTGCGCGGCGGCGACGAGGCCGATCCCCGCGAAGGCGATCAGCACGCCGGGGACGAGGCCGATGCGCGCGCGAGCGCCCAGGATCGGCATCGCGAGCAGCAGCGTCAGCGCCGGCCAGAGGTAGTTGATCAACCCGATCTCGACGACCTGCGCGCGGTCGGCGGCCAGCCCCAGGGCCAGGAAGAAGCAGAGCACGTAGAGCACGACCAGCCCGCCGCAGCCGAACAGGTACGCGCGCGGCAGGCGGAGGATTCGTCCGATGCGGTCCGGCCGGATGAGCAGCGGAAGGCAGCTCAGCGCGCCGCCGGCCAGGTACAGCGCGGCGCTCGCCGTCAGCGGTCCGAGCCGTTCGACGATGTCCCGCGCGACCGCCACCGTCGTGCTCCAGAACAGCACCGCCAGAATGCCGGCGATGGTGGGCAGGTATCTTGACGAGGAAGACTGCATCCGGGGCCATCCTTGAGGGCTGACGGAAGCTCGACGGAAAATACCGGGAATAAAGGCGGCATCTTACAAGGACCCGGCCGCCCGGAGCAAGTGCTGCGGCGCGCGGCCGGATACCCTGTTCTCCGGTCAAATGGCGCGGAGCGCCTTAACCATCGCCAGCACATTCTCCGCCGGGACGTCCGGCTGGATATTGTGAACCTGCGTAAAGACGAATCCTCCATCCGCTCCGAAGATCGCCGCGTTCCGGCGCACCTCCCGGCGGACCTGCGCCGCGGAGCCGCGGTTCAACGTGCGCTGCGTGTCGCACCCGCCGCCCCAGAAGACGATGTCCCTGCCGAATTCGCGCTTGAGCCGCGCGGGCTCCATGCCGGCCGCCGAAATCTGCACGGGGTTGATCGCCTGCACACCGCATTCGATCAGGTCCGGAAGAAACTCCGCGATGGCCCCGCAGGAGTGCAGAAGCAAGGCGCCGTCGAAGACCTGCCTGAGATGGCCGAAGAACCGCTTCTGGTACGGCCGGATCATTTCCCGGTACGTGCTCAGAGAGATGATCGGGCCGTTCTGCGTCCCGAGATCGTCGTTGACGAGAATGACGTCCAGGTGCGGGCCGAGCGTTTTCACGTAGCGATCGGCGCGGCGCATGTACGCGGCGCAGAGCGCATCGAGGAGCGCGTGGGCCAGCGGCTTCTCGGCCACGAGATCGCACATGAAATTCTCGTAGCCCCGAAGCATTTCGCCAGCGGCCAGGAGGTGGCAGGCGAGGTTGCCGACCACGGCGCGGCCGGAGGCGTGCAGGCACCGGGCCCGGGCGGCGCGCTCTTCCCACGTTTCATCGGAAAATCCGGGCGCGTCGAAGTTCACAATGCAGGGCGCCGCGGGGTCCACCTGCGAGGCGGACGTCAAGCCCCGGAGCGGCGCATCGCACCACTCAAAATAGAATCCGTCCGCCGGCATGCGCGCCAGCAGGCTTCCGTCGTCGCCGCGCACCTCGCGCGAGCCGTCCGGCAGGAATTTCTCGTTCCAAAGTCCGGGAACTTCGCAGGCCGATCCATCGGGCAGGGTGGACCGCTTCCACGTTCTCGGCTCCCAATTCAGCGATACCGCGTCAATCTCCAGCGCGTCCTGGACGGCGGGCTCGATCAGGGATAATTGCTGGTAAGGGTCGTAGATCCGCGGCGCGCCGCTCAGCCCCAGGGCCGCTTTCAGGCGGGCATAGGCAATCCCGGTCATGCCGGAGGAGTCCGTGGCGCCGATGTCGAGCGGGATCCGGTCCGGCGTCTGGTGAGCCAGCGCCGCCTTAACGCGCTCCCGGGAATTCATTCTTGCGCGCGTCCAATGTCCGTGTGAAGCGTGGCGATTTCGGCGGCGGCGAATCCGGCCTCTATCCGCGTCGCGACAGCACCTGCTCCATCGCCCGGCTTTGACCCTGGGTAAACGATTGGGGCTTGGCCGCGGACAACAGGTCCTGGGCTTTGCGGCGCGCGGCGGCATCTATCGGCTGACCGCCGGCCGCGGACCATGCGTCGTGCCGGGAGCGGTCGAAGATCTGCGGATACCAGACCTCGCGGCGGAAGTGCTTCACCGTGTGCGGATGGCTCATGAAGTCGCCCTGCGGGCCGACCTCATCAATGACGTCCAGGGCCAGGGCCTCGGCATTGATCTCGGTCCCCGCGCGGTAGCGTTTGACCATGCCGATGATCTCGTCGGCCAGGACAATGCTCTCCATCGAGCAGCACAATCCGGTTTCCAGGTATCCCACGTCGTGAATCAGGTTGCAGCCGTTCAGGGCGCTGACCAGGAGGGAAGCAGCCATCTCCGCCCCGGCCTGGGCGTCGAGCACCTTGGAATCCGTCGCGCCCGCGATGCAGAAGAAGGGCAGCTCGTAGTGATGGGCCAGGTCCGCGAAGGCGATGTTCATCATCTGGAGTTCCGGCGCTCCATAGGAGAAGATCATGGTGCGCATGTCCAGGATGGACGCGTCCGCCCCGAAGATGAACGGCGCGCCGGGGTTCTTCAACTGATGGATCACCAGCCCGGAGAGCGCCTCGGCGTTCGCCAGGGCGACGCAGCCGGCCAGGGTCACCGGGGCCGATGCGCCCATCATCGGGCTGGCGATGTAGATCATCGGCAGGCGGTGCTCGGCGCAGAACAGCAGCTTGCCCGTTCCGTTCGGAGTGTGGTGCAAGGGGCTGACCGGCTCGTTGTAGTGGACGTACCGCGGCCGCTTCTCCAGGTCCCGGCGCCCGTCTCCGGTCGCAATCTCGGCCAGGGACAGGATGTCGCGCATGTCCTCCGCATCGTGGGCGGTGAACAGGACGGGTTTCGACGTGTTCCGCACCATGGCATCGAACTGGTGGACGAAACTCGTCACGCGGCTGGCGTCCGACGCGATCCCCATGGACATGCAGAAGTCAATGTTGGCGAGGCGGTCGCAGAGCAGGGCCAGCCGGCCGACGTCCGCCTTGGCGCTGGGCCGATGCAGGCCGGTGTCGGCGTCCAGGGCGCTGGGGCAATCGGACCCGGTGCCGTAGTAAGAGTTCCAGCCTTCGAGGCGCATCGCCGGTTTGCCGGCGCGGTCATGGATCTGAATGCTCTTGGGGGCGGTCTTCAGCGCGCGCTCCACGAGGACGGCCTTCATGCGCACCCGGTCGCCCTCCACCCGCGCGCCCGCCTTCTTGAGCAGAGCCAGCGCCGCCGCGTCATGCACGGCGACGCCGGTCCGGTCCAGAATTTTCAGCGTGGCCGCGTGAAGGGTCTGAATCTGCTGCTTGCCGAACAGACTCAGGGAAATTTCCGCGTGGCCGCGAACTCTGCGTGGCGTCGTCACAAACTTCCTTTCGCCGAGAGGAACCGGAAAACGCGGCCTGAGTCAACGGGGCCGGATCGTCCTTGCGCGCTGGTGATGAATGGCGGGGGTGGGAGTCGAACCCACACTCTTGTCCTTATGAAGAACCTGCTTAACCCTTAAGCTACCCCGCCGTGATCTCCTGAGCGGCCTGAGCGGCAGACTTTTAAATTATCAGGCCGGGGCGAAACTGTCAAGCGATTGGGACGCAGTGAAGCGCGCCTCTCCATTTCTATAGTGTGGAATCCAGGAAATAACGCGCATAAGTCCAGCTCGCGTCATGCTGAGCGCAGCGAAGCATCTCATACCTTAGACCGTCGCCGGCGCGCTCTGTATGAGATTCCTCGCTCCGCTCGGAATGACCCGATATTATGCAACTTTTTCGCGGGACGCCGCATCGGGCATCACTCGCGCAGGCGGCGCCGTCCGTTGTAGAATCACGCCATGGAAGAATCCGGCGCGAATCCCAACCTCAGCCGCGCGCAGAGCCGCACGTCTCTTGCGGCGTTCAACTGGAGCGTCGGGCTGCGGAGTTTCTACGACACCACCTGCGGCGGCGGGCTGTTCATTTTCGTCTCGTTCGCGCTCTCGCTGGGCCTGGCGAAGGAGCGCGTCGGGCTGATCACGTCGGTCGTGAGCTTCGCCTGCCTGCTGCAAGTCGTGAGCATCGCGGTGGTCAATTTCATCCCGGACAAGAAGCGGTTCATCCTCTCGGTCGCCCTGTGCGAGCCGCTGGCGCTGATCGTCACGGCGCTCGCGACGCCTTTTCTGCCGGCGGGCCTGCGGCTCTGGGCGCTGGGCGCGGGGATTTTTCTGGCGGGCGCCGCCTATCATCTGACGCGTCCGCTGGCCGACGATTGGCTGGCGTCCAGCATCCCGGTGGCCATCCGGCCGGGCTACCTCGGCTGGCGGTTCCGGGTGATCAGCGCGTGCACGATCGTGGCGATGCTGGTGGCGGGCTACGTAGCCGAGCGGATCGCGAAGTCCGATTCGTTCGGCCTCGGCCTGGCGCTGGCCGGCGGCGGCGTGTTCGGGGTGCTCTCGGTCCTCGCGCTGCGGCGCGCGCCGATGCCCGTCCGCTCGGCGTTGGCGCGCGTCACCTGGAAGGACGCGCGCGAGGCGCTCCGCGTCAAGCCGTTCCGCAATTACCTCGCCGGGTTCTTCGTCTACAACATTCCGTTCCTGCTGGCGATCCCCTATTACCAGGTGTTCAATCTCAAAGTGCTCCAGATGAAGGAGAGCCGGATCGCGTACGTGGCCATCGGCTACCTGGGCGTGAAGCTGCTCGTGACGGGGTTCTGCGGGCGGTTCATTCACCGGCACGGCATCCGGCGGGTGCTCTGGGCGTGCGGGCCGCTGTACACGTTGTTCTTCCTCGCGTACCTGTTCTGCACGCCGGAACGCACCTGGCCGCTGTACGCGGCCTGGGCGCTGGTCGGCCTCGCGGACGCGGCCTTCTCGATCGCCGCGGCGATGGCGCTTTACGATTCCGTGCCGGAGACTCCCGGCCGGCCGGTCTATTTTGCCATCGCCAACGTGCTGTCCATCGGCATTTTCTGCATCGGCGGAGTCGTGGCGGTCCCGATCCTGGAAGCTCTCCGGAGCGCGGCCGTGCCAGTCGGCCCGATCACGCTCGGGCAGTTCCACTGCCTCTACGCGATCTGCTTCATCCTGATGATCCCCGCCACGTGCGGCGCGGCATTTTTCCCCGCGCGCGAAAAGGAAGTCGGCTAGCTTTTCTGCCCGTAATACGCGCCCGGTCCGTGCTTGCGGAGGAAGTGTTTCGCGAGGAGGAAATCCGGGATCGGGCCGATTGCGCCGTTGAGTTGCAACGTGCCCAGCGCGGTCTGCGCGACCAGTTCGAGCGCGACGCTGTTCGTCAGCGATTCGGCCGCGGTCCTGCCCCATGTGAACGGGCCATGATGTGCGACGAGGACGGCGGGCATCTCGTTCGGGTTGATCCTCCTGAACCGCTCCACGATCGCGCGGCCGGTGTTCACCTCGTACTGGCCGGCGACCTCTTTGCGAGTCAGGGCCCGCGTGACGGGCACCTCGCCGTTGAAATGGTCCGCGTGCGTCGTCCCGAGGCACGGAATGCCGCGGCCGGCCTGCGCGAACATCGTCGCGCAGGGGCTGTGCGTGTGCGTCACGCCGCCGATCCCCGCGAAAGCGCGGTAGAGCGCCAGGTGCGTCGGCGCGTCCGTCGAGGGTTCCAGCCTGCCCTCCGCGCGCACTCCGTCCAGGTCCACGATCACGATGTCGCGCGGCTTCAACTGCGCATAGCCGACGCCGCTGGGCTTGATCGCCATCATCCCCTTCGCGCGGTCGAAACCGCTGACGTTGCCGAACGTCAGCGTCACCAGCCGGCAGCGCTCCAGTTCCCGGTTCGCCCGGCACACCTGCGCCTTCAGGTCCTCAAGCATGGATTCTTCTCACCACCAAGGAAACTGAGAAGTGCGAATGATGAGTGATGAAGCACTTCGTCACTCATCATTCTGACTTCTGACTTCCGGCCCGTTGCCGTTCGCGTATTTGGATCAGGTCCTTCATCACGTGGTCGAGTTTGCCCGACCACTCGCGAGTGCCGAAGGCGTCGTGGAGCGCGCGGTAGAGCGGGTAGAGCTCGGCGTAGACCGCCTGCGCCTTGGGGTTCGGGCGGTAGAACTTGTCCTTCACGCCGCAGACGGCCCGCTGCGCCTCGGGCACGCCGGCGAATCCGCCGGCCTCTTTGCCGGCCGCGACGGCGCCGAAGATGGCCGCGCCGAGCGCGCAGGTCTGGTCGCTGCGCGAGACCTTCATCGGCCGCCCGGTGACGTCGGCGTAGATCTGCATCAGCAGCGGGTTCTTCGCCGCCAGGCCGCCGCAGTTGACGAACTCCTTCACCGGCACGCCGTACTCCTCGATGCGCTTGGCGATCGTCAGCGCGCCGAACGCGGTCGCCTCGATCAGCGCACGGTAAATCTCGTGCGCCTCGGTGTGCAGCGTCTGCCCGAGCAGCAGCCCGCTCAGGCGCACGTCCACGAGGATCGTGCGGTTGCCGTTGTTCCAGTCGAGCGCCAGCAGGCCGTGCTCGCCGGGCTTCTGCTTCGCGGCGAGCGCGCCGAGCGTCTTGAATTTCTCGTCCGTCGTCCGGCCGAAGCGCTCCGGCACGAGATGGGCGATGAACCAGAGGAAGATGTCGCCGACCGCCGATTGCCCGGCCTCGATGCCGTAGAACCCGGGCAGGATCGAGCCGTCCACGATCCCGCAGACTCCGGGGATGTCGGCGAGCTTCTTCGCGTTGGGCATGACCATCATGTCGCAGGTGCTCGTGCCGAGGATTTTCACGAGCGTGCCCTCGCGGATCCCGGCGCCGACCGCGCCCATGTGCGCGTCGAACGCGCCGGCGGCGACCGCGATGCCCGGCCTCAGCCCGAGCTTCTTCGCCCATTCCGCCGAGAGCCGCCCCGCCCCGTGGTCGGCGGGCACCGCCCTCTCGTAGAGCCGCCGGCGGAGCGCGGCCAGCGCCGGGTCGAGCCCGCGCAGGAACTCCTCGTCCGGCAGGCCGCCCCATTCCGGGCAGTACATCGCCTTGTGGCCGGCGGCGCAGACGCCGCGGACGATTTTCTCCGGCCGCGTGTCGCCGGCGAGCAGCGCGGGCATCCAGTCGCAGTGCTCGACGAAGCTGTGCGCGGCGGCGAAGACCTTCGGCGCGGCGCGCTTGCAGCACAGGGCCTTGCTCCAGAACCACTCCGAGGAATAAGTCCCGCCGCATTTGGCCAGGTACTGCGGGCGGATTTTCCGCGCGCGGGCGGTGATCTCCGCCGCCTCGGCGTGGCCGGTATGGTCCTTCCAGAGCCAGGCCATCGCATCGAGGTTCCCCTTGAACTGCGGCAGCATCGCCAGCGGCGTGCCGTCGCGGTCCACCGGCATCGGCGTGCTGCCGGTGGTGTCCACGCCGATGCCGACGATCTGCGCCGGGTCGAACCGGCGGTCCGCCTTCCTCGCGCGGCGGATCGTCCGAGGCACGACGCCCAGCGCGGCGACGTAGTCCTGCGGATTCTGCCGCGCCAGGTTCGGCTCGCGCGGATCGAGCAGGATACCCGCCGCGCCGGACGGGAAATCGAACACGCAGCTTTCCACCTCGCGCCCGTCGGCCAGGTCCACGATCAGGCAGCGGCAGGAGTTCGTCCCGTAGTCGAGTCCCAACGCATATCTCTTCATCGCCGGCTCCCCGGAACATTTTGACATCCAGCGGATTGGACCGTTGCACTATTATCTCCGAGGCGGCGGTTTTTGCAAGGGCTTTGTCCAAACTGACATAGGTGCAGCCGTTTGACGCCGCGCCCCTGCGCGCGATATGCTGCGCGAGCCGTTGGAACGGATCGTCCTCGTCCTCGATCTCGTCCTCGTCCTCGGCCGTTCGTAACGGCCGTTCGAGGACGGGGACGAGGACGACGACGAGGACGATTGCTTTATGGGAGACTCGCGGTGAAGAGACCCTCCGTCGCGGAGATGATGAAGTCGGCGTGCGAGAAGCGGATCCTGATCCCGGCGTTCAATATCGCCTACCTGCCGATGACCCGGCCGGTGGCGCGGACGCTTGAGCGGCTCGGGACGTTCGGGCTGGCCGAGGTGGCGATGCCGGACGTGACGCGGTTCGGCGCGAAGAGTTTCGACGCGGTCGCCGCCGAGTACCGCAAGGAGGCGAACCCGGAGTTCGTGGCGCTCCACCTCGACCACGTGCCGGTGATTGACGAGGAACACAAGCGCCTGGATTGGGAGAAGCTGATCCGCAAGGGACTGGACCTCCGGTTCGAGTCGGTGATGCTCGACGGCTCGCGCCTGCCGCTGGAAGAGAACATCGCGGCGGTCCGGAAGGTGGTCGAGATGTGCCACCCGAAGGTGGCCGTCGAGGCGGAGCTCGGCGCGGTGCTCGGACACGAGGCCGGGCCGATCCCGCCGTACGAGGAACTCTTCCGGACGAAGAGAGGATTCACCGACCCGGACGAGGCGCGGCGGTTCGTGAAGGAGACCGGCGTGGACTGGCTGAGCGTGGCCGCCGGCAGCATCCACGGCGCGATCACCGGCGCGGCCAAGGACCAGGCGAAGTTTTCCGCGCGCCTGCACATCGAACATCTGCGCGCCTTGCGCCTGGCCGCCGGCGTGCCGCTGGTGCTCCACGGCGGATCGGGCGTGCAGAAAGAATCCGTCCTCGAAGGCATCCGCAACGGCATCGCTAAGATCAACATCGGAACGGAGATACGACAGGCTTACGAAAAGTCGCTGGCCGCCGGCAAGGGCGAGCAGGCCGCGCAGGAGGCCGTCGCCGCGAAGGTCGAGGAACTCATCGTCGAGGTCTACGGCATCGCCGGCTCGCGGGCGAAACTGTGCGCGTAAACTCCCAATCGTCCTCGTCGTCGTCCTCGTCCTCGGTCGTGCGTAACGGCCGTTCGAGGACGAGGACGACGACGAGGACGATTACGAGTCCGATATAGATGCCTGAAAAACACGACATACTTCCCGGCATGCTCAAGACCGGCCTTGGGACGCTGGCCAGCCGGATGCTCGGGCTCGTGCGCGAAGTTTGCACCGCGCGCTTCTTCGGCGCGGGCGTCGCGACGGACATGTTCTTCATGGCCTTCCAGGTGCCGAACCAGTTTCGCTCTCTCTTCGGCGAAGGGGCGCTGAACGCATCGTTCGTCCCGATCTACGCGCGCGAGGGACTCGATCCCGCCGGCGACGCGCGGCGGCTGCTCAACGCGGTCATGACCGCGCTCGCCGCGCTCCTCATGGCCATCACGCTCCTGGCCTGGCTGCTCTGCGCCGCGGCGATGCTCTCGGGCCTGCTCGCGGAGAAGTGGCGGCTCTTCTGCCTGCTGCTGATGATCCTGATGCCGTACCTCCCGCTGATCTGCCTGACCGCGCTGCAGGGCGCGGCGCTGAACGTCCAAGGGCATTTCCTCCGGCCCGCATTCGCTCCGACGATCATGAACATCTGCTGGATCGCCGCGATCATCCTGCTGTGGCGCTGCGGCGTCACGGACCTGAACCGCGGCGTCACCGCGCTGGCGGTGGGCGTGCTGATTTCCGGCGGGCTGCAATTCGTCTACCAAGCGCTGATGCTGCGGCGCTGCGGGATGCATTTTGAGATGGTCTGGGACCTGGCGCATCCGGGACTGCGGCAGATCGTTCAACTGATGCTGCCGGTGGCGCTGGGAGTGGGCGTCATCCAGGTCAACACGTACGTGGACCAGCTCTTCGCCCAGTTCTGCGTGAAGGACGCGGGCGCGAACAGCGCGCTCTTCTACGGCAACCGGCTGATGCAGTTTCCGCTGGGCGTGCTGGGGATCGCGCTGGCGACGGCGGTGCTTCCCGCGCTGGCGCATCACGAGGCCGTGGGCGACCGCAAGGCGTTCCTGAGCGCCGTGGGCCTGTCGCTGCGGACGGTGTTCTTCGTATCGCTTCCCTGCGTCGCCGCCACGGTTGCGCTCAGCGCGCCGATCGTGCGGGCGCTCTATCAAGGCGGGCGGTTCACCGCCGATGCCACGGCGCGGACGGCGGCGGTCTTCTTCTGTTTTACCCTCGGCCTGTGGGCGTTCTGCGGCGTGCAGGTGCTGGCGCGCGCGTTCTACGCGCAGCAGGACGTCTACACGCCCCGGCGAATCGCCGTGATGATGGTCGGCGCGAACTTCACCCTGAACGCGATCCTGGTCTGGCCGATGCGCGAGGCGGGGCTGGCGCTCGCGAGCAGCATCTGCGGAGTCGGGAACATGGCGCTGCTGTGGATACACCTGAGAAGGAAGATCGGTCCGATGGGCGGGCGCGCCGTGGCGGCCAGCGCGGTCAAGTCCGCCGTCGCCGCCGCGGTCGCCGGGTTGGCCGGATACGGCGCGTTCTACGGAATCCTGCGGGCGGCCGGCGGGCCGGCGGCGGCCGCGCCGCGGGCCTGGCAGCTCCTGGCGCTCGGCTGCGCCCTGACGGCGGTGTGCGGGGTCTTCCTGCTGGCGGCCTGGGCGCTGGGCGCAACGGAGCTGCGCGAGTTCATGCAGTCCTTCCGCCGCAAGAAAGATCCGGCTGCTTCGGACGGCTGAGCGATTGAGGCTCGGAAAACCTGATGGCGAGGAGATGGACCATGAAGCGAACCCTGCTCACGATCTCAGCCGCCGCGTGGGTCGCCGTCTCCCTTGCCGCATGCCGGACTGCGCCGAGCCACCCGCCCACGTTCAATGACCTGCACGAGTTGGCCGCGCTGAAACCCGATAAGCATTCCCCGCTTCTGAACCAGCAGAATATGAGAAAGATGACGGAGCTTTTCCAGGCCATGCAGTTCACGCCGACGGACCTGGGGAGAATCCGCGACAGCGGAGATGTCCGCTTGCTGCTGGGCGCCGTTGCGGTCGCCACCCCGGAAAATCCTCTCGCGCCCGCGCTGCTGCGCCTGGCCGTTTCCAAAGCGCCCGAAGATCCGGCGCCGCTGGCCGATCTTGCGTACCGGGCGACCGTTTTTCAGCGGCAGAGGGAAGTATCCGAACCGGAGTTCCTGGAAGCCCTGGACCGATGGCGGAAACTGGAGCCGGAAAACTCCGTCCCTTACTACCTCGAGGCGGCGTGGCGGGCGAATGAAGGGAAGTTCGCCGACGCCGCCCGGGCGCTGGCCGAGGCGAGCCGCCATCCGAAATTCGACTCGTACTGCGCGGCGCTGCGACTGGACGCCGTGGCCGCGGGCGAATTCGCCGGCTACCCGAAATTCACCGCGCGTTACCTGGCGCTCTCCTTCCGCGGTGAGGCGCAATTGGGCAATGCCGGCTGGCGCTGCCTGGATTGGGAAGGCGCCAACGAGCAGGCGGCGCGGGACTGCATCGTCCTCGGAAAGCGGCTGGAGGCCGAGAAGACGCTCCTGCTCGGTGAATTCATGGGCCTGACGCTGCAGTCGTCGGCCATGACGAAATTCCCTCAAACCGGCAGCGAGGCGGAGTTGAAACGCATCGTTGAGCGCGTGAATCGAATCCGGGAGATCGGCGACCGGATGAACGCCCTGTCGCGCCGCATACCCGAAGCGCGCTTCGTAGCGCTCCTGGACGAGGGGCTTGCCGGATCCGAGGCCGCGGCGGACGAGAAGCTGATTGCGGAATATGGAGATTCCGCGAAGTGACCGGGACTCGCCCGCCCCGGCCGCGCGCGGCGCGCCGACACGGGGAGCGCTCGCCGGTTCCTGAACGCGGACGGGTTCCGGGAACCGGCGCTCGGTCGCGATGGGGTGTGCCGTGGACGAAGCGGGATTGTGCCGTTCGAGGGGGAGCGTTACTCGGCTTCGATCATGGCCGTTTGATCGGGTTCGGACTCCATCTCCATTTCCAGGTCGTTCTCTTCCTGGAAGCTCTCCAGCAGTTCCTTCTCGATCTCCTGCCGCTGCTTCAGAATGAGCTTCTGGTAGCGCTCCTTCAGAAGCGGCAGCCGAGCGGTCCTCGATCTCTTGTTCGACATCTGAGCCTTCGCGATCATGCTTGCGCCTTCTCCTTCAATAGGGCCATCAGGGTTGAGCCGTCCGAGATGCAACCGCAGGCATCAAAGGGGCGAATTATACCATCGGCAACCGCCTTGTCAACCCCAATTCGACAAAATTTTGAAAATATTTCGCGGGCCGCCCCTTCGGCCTTGCTCAGGGCGGCCCTGAGCCGAAGTCGAAGGGCCGCCCGCGCCGCCGCCGGTTGTCCGGGCTTTCGCGCCGTGCTATGATTGCGTTCGACCTGGTATCAGCAGGAGATCGCACCATGAAACTGACTGTCGCGGAAGTGAGCCGCATGGTGGGCGGCGAGTTGATCGGACCGGGCGATGCGATCGTCGAGCGCGTGGCCGGCCTGACGCAGGCCGGGCCGGGCGACATCACCTTCGCGAAGCGCGAGAACCTCAAGGCGGCCGCCGCCAGCCGAGCAACCGCGGTGATCGTCCCGGAGCGCGTCGCCGGAATGGCCGCGGCGCAGATCGTCGTCGCGAACCCGTACTTCGCCTTCGGGATGCTGCTGGCCCTCGTGGAGAAGGAGCAGCGCGCGCACCCGGCCGGCATTCACCCGTCGGCGGTCCTCGGCGCGGGCGTGCGGCTGGGCAAGGATGTCGGGCTCGGCGCGCACGCGGTCCTCGGCGACGGCTGCGTCGTCGGCGACCGGACCGTCATTTATCCGAACAGCACCCTGGGCGCGCATTGCGCCGTCGGGTCCGATTCGATCATTTACTCCAACGTGGCCCTCCGCGAGTGCGTGAGCATCGGGAGCCGGACGATCATCCACAGCGGCTGCTCGATCGGCGGCGACGGCTTCGGCTATCTCCAGATCGAAGGCCGCCACGTGAAGGTGCCGCAGGTCGGCACGGTGGAGATCGGCGACGACGTCGAGATCGGGTGCAACTGCACCGTGGACCGCGCGACGATGGACAAGACGGTCATCGAGAACGGCGTGAAGATAGACAACCACAGCCACATCGCGCACAATTGCCGGATCGGGGCGAACTCGATGCTGATCGCCTACGCGCGCATGGGCGGCAGCACGGTGCTGGGCCGGAACGTGCTGCTGGCGGAGGACGTGGGGCTCACGAACGGGATTACGCTCGGCGACCGCTGCATTGTCGGGGCCTCCTCCAAGGTCTCCCGTTCCTGGCCGGCGGACTCCGTCATCCTCGGCGCGCCCGCGCAGCGCATCCAGGACGAGAAGCGCCAGATCGTGATGATCAAGAAACTGTCGCGGCTCTACGAGATGATGCGCGAGCTGAAGCGCGGCGGAAAAACGGAAGAGTGACCCTCACGAATTGCAGATTGGGGAATGCGGATTGCGGATTAGCGCGAAGGCTTTCGCCGTCCAATCCGCACTCCGCAATTCGCAATCCGCATTCTTCAGTCCGTTCCCTTCATTCCGCGCTGCCTCATCTCCAGCTCGAGCGCGGCCACGAACGGGCGGAAGATCTCCTCGTTGCGGTCGTTGATCTTCATCAGGTGCTCGTGCGCGGCATGGACGCACGCCAGGCGCTCCTTTTCGCCGCGCTGCTCCTCGAGCCGGACGAATTCCAGGGCGGGCGTTTCGAACGGCTCCGACTCGACGAAAATCAGCTCCGTGAGCCCCACATTTTTCAGCAGTTGCAGCAGCGGCTCGGAGACGTTGACCGCGGCGACGCCGGGCGTCTTGTCGTTTTGCTCGTAAGTGGCCGCGCCGGCGAGCACGCCCATGAACGTGCTGTCCATCCCCGTGCAATCGGCCAGGTCCACGACGATGAAGCTGCGCCCCGCGGCGAGCAGGGCTTCCAGGGAGGTGCGCAGGCACAGGCAGTTGCTCATCGTCGCGAGTCCGTGCACGCGCACGTAAACGGCGCGCGTGCCGGTGGCGACCTCGTAATACCCGCCTTGCATCACAACCAAATCCAAATCTCCGCCAAACGCCGGGCCATCAGGCGCTATGAGACTCGAGAACCGGGCGCGGCCTGGCCGTCCGGCCGGAGCACCAGCACCCTCGGTCCGTCCTGCGCCGCCAGCAGCATGCCCTGGCTCTCCACTCCGCGCAGCAGGGCCGGCTCGAGGTTCGCTACGACGACGATCTCTGAGCCCAGGAGCTGCTCGGGCGTGTAATACGCCCGCAGACCGGCGACGATCTGCCGCTCCGTGCCTCCCAGGTCAATCTTGAGCACGTACAGCTTGTCGGCGTTCGGATGGTTCTCGACGGAAAGGACCTTCGCGACGCGCAGGTCCAGCTTCTGAAATTCGGCGAATGGGATCATCCTGCTCCTCTCCGAACGCGCGCAACCCAGCGGATCGGGAACAGCCTACCAAAAACGCCGCCGCCTTCGCAACGCAGAACGGCGGGCAATTTCCCGCGCTCCGCGGCGGACCTCAGCGCGGATTCCGCTTCGGCCGGCCGACGAGGAGCAGGTACAAGTCCATGACGTTCGTGCCGGTCGGCCCGGTCATCAGCAGGTCGCCGAGCGGCTGGAAGAAATGGTACGAGTCGTTGCGGGCCAGGAAATCCGCGGCGCTGAGGCCGAGTCCAGCGGCGCGGTCGCAGGTCGCTCCATCGGCCAGGGCGCCGGCCGCGTCGGTCGGGCCGTCGGTCCCGTCGGTGCCGCCGGCGAGGATGGCCACGCCTTCCAGCCCGCGCGCGGCCAGGGCGGCGGCGAGGGCGAACTCCTGGTTCCGGCCGCCGCGCCCGGTCCCGCGGAGCGTAACGGTGGTCTCGCCGCCGCAGATCAGGCAGGCCGGCGGCGCGACGGGCCGGCCGCTCGCGAGCGACTCGCGCGCGATGGCCGCGCACACACGGGCCACTTCGCGCGCCTCGCCCTCGATCGTGGAGGAGAGCACCAGCGGGCGATAGCCGAGCGCGCGGGACTTGCGGGCGCACGCGGCGACGGAGGCGGCGTTGTTCGCGATGACCAGATTGCGGACCTTCGCGAAGATCGGGTCGCCGGGCTTCGGCGTCTCGGGCTCAGCCCCGGCCGCGCCCGCGCGCAGATGCTCCAGCACGCTCCGCGGCGCGCGCGATTCGATTCCGTACTTGCTCAGCACGGCCAGCGCGTCGGCGAAAGTGGTGCTGTCCGGCGCGGACGGCCCCGACGCGATGGCATCGAGCGGATCGCCGACCACGTCGGAGAGGATCAGCGCGACGACTTCGGCCGGCTGCGCCGCCTGCGCGAATCGCCCGCCCTTCAACTGCGACAGGTGCTTGCGCACGGTGTTGATTTCGCGGATGTCCGCGCCGCACGCCAGGAGCGCCTGCGTGACCGCCTGCTTGTCCGCCAGCGACACGCCGGCGACCGGCAGCGGCATCAGCGCCGAGCCGCCGCCGCTCAAGCACAGCAGCACCAGGTCGCCTTCGCCGGCCGATTCGAGGATCTTGACGATCTCGCGCGCGCCGCGCAGGCCGGCTTCGTCCGGGACCGGATGCCCGGCCTCATGGACGTGGATCCGCCGCAGCGGCGTCTTCTCAACGCCGCCGCCCGACTTGATGTTAATCCAGCCGCCGGCGATCCGCTCGCCGAGGATTTCCTCCAGCGCGCCGGCCATCTGCGCCGACGCCTTGCCCGCGCCGACGACGAAGATGTTCCGCACCTTCGCCAGGTCGCAGGAATAATCTCCCAGCCACAGCTTCCGCCCGCGCCGGACCACGTGCCGCCGCACCGCTTCAGCCGGGTCGGCCGCCGCGAGCCCGGCCTCGAAGATTGCGAGGAGGTCCCTGCGCGCTCTCTTGTCCATGGCCCAGTCTCCCGTTCCGTTCAGGATTATAGGTGCGCCGCGTCCGGCCGGTCAAACGATGGACAAGACGGAAACGGCGTGTTACGATCCGGCATCGTGATCGTAATCGTAATCGTAATCCTAATCGTAATCGGCCTTTGTTCTGCTGAAACGACGAACGGCGATTACGATTAGGATTACGATTACGATGCACTGAAGGAGGAACTTCGTGCCCGACATCTGGAAACGCCTTGCGGACTGCCGCGCCGAGTTGGAGGCGGCCGGCGGCGCGCCGAGCGGGCGGTGGCGCGAACTGCTGCGGCAGCTCGACGCGCTGGCCCGCGAGGGCCGGCAGCGCGAGGAGGAAAGCGTTGCGCTGCTGCGCGAGGCGGCGCTGGTGATCTCGGCGACCAGCGCGCCCCGCGTGCTGGAGCTGGCGCTCGACGCGATGATCCGCCTCAGCGGGGCGCAGCGCGGGTTCATTCTGCTCTCGCATGCCGACGGCGCGCAGGAAGTGGCCGCGGCGCGAAACATGGAGCGCGGGCGGGTGGCCGACGCGGCCTCCGAGATCAGCCGCCGCGTGGTCGGCGCGGTGCTCGCCGACGGGAAGCCGGTGCGGCTGGAGGACGCGCTCCACACCGCGCCGTTTTCGCTCGCGGAAAGCGTCACGCGCCTCAAGCTGCTCTCGGTGCTGTGCGCGCCCATCCGCGCCGGCGGACGCATTGCGGGCGCGCTGTACTTGGAGAACCGCAAGGCCACGGGCACTTTCACCGAGGAGACCGAGCGGCTGGTCGCCGAGTTCGCCGAGACCGTCGGCGCGGCGCTGCGCAACGCGGAGGCGTTCGAGGACCTGCGCCTCAGCCGCGACGCGCTCCGGGCGGCGGTGACGGGCGAGCACGGCTTCGAGGGCATCGAGGGCCGCGACCGCGGCTTCTGCGAACTGCTCAAGACCGTGGCGACGGCGGCGAAGGGCGACATCCCGATCCTCATCGAGGGCGAGAGCGGCACCGGCAAGGAGCTGATCGCGCGCGCGGTGCACCTCGGCTCGCCGCGCCGCGAGCGGGCGTTCGTGAGCGTCAACTGCGCCGCGCTGCCGCACTCGCTGCTCGAGAGCGAGCTCTTCGGCCACACGCGCGGCGCGTTCACCGGCGCGGTGCGCGACCGGCGCGGGCTGTTCAGCACCGCGCACGGAGGCACGATCTTCCTCGACGAGATCGGCGAAATGGCGCCCGAGCTGCAAGGGGCGCTGCTGCGCGTGCTCCAGTCGGGCGAGTACCGCCCCGTCGGCAGCGACCAGGCGGCCCATGCGGACGTGCGCGTCGTGGCCGCCACGAAGCGCAGCCTCGACGAGGAGGTCCGCGCGGGGCGATTCCGCGAGGACCTCTTCTTCCGCCTGAACGGCGTGCGCGTCCGCGTGCCGCCGCTGCGCGAGCGACGCGAGGACATCCCGCTGCTGATCGGGCGATTCCTGGAGAAGTTCAAGGTCAGCGGCGAGGAGCCGGCGCTGACGGACGAGGCGCGCGCCTGCCTGATGGCCTACGATTATCCCGGCAACGTCCGCGAGCTGGAGACGGTCATCCGCCGGGCCGTCCTCTTCGCGCGGCAGGGAAAGATCGGGCTGGAGGCGCTGCCGCCGTCGCTGACGAAGGCCGGCGCGGAGACGCTGCTGGTGCCCGTCCGCGTGCCGGCCACGGGCGCGCAGTTGCTCGCGGCGAAACGCGATTCCTCGCGCGCGGCCGCCGCCGAGCTCGAGCGCGCCTTCCTGCTTCAGGCGCTCGCCCTGAGCGGCAACCGCCCCGGCGAAGCCGCCCGCCGCGCCGGAATGAACCGCTCGCAGTTCGAGAAGATGCTCTCGCGGCATGGATTGTCGGGAAGGCCGAAGGATGAAGGCTGAAACACGCACGAAGAAAAGATGCGAATGGGGCGTCAGCGATCCGCTGTATGTGAAGTACCACGACCGCGAATGGGGAACGCCTTTGCATGACGAGCGCGGGCTCTTCGAGTTCCTGGTCCTCGAGGGCGCGCAGGCGGGGCTGAGCTGGCTGACGATCCTCCGGAAACGCGAGAACTATCGCAAGGCGTTCGACCGGTTTGATCCGCGGAAGGTCGCGCGCTATTCGGCGGCGGATGTCCGGCGCCTGCTGGCCGACCCGGGCATCGTTCGCAATCGCCTGAAGATCGAATCGGCGATTCGAAACGCGCGATGTGCGCTCGCCGCCGCGGAGGAGTTCGGCTCCTTCGACTCCTTCATCTGGCGTTATGTGGACCATCGGCCGCTGCAGAACGCCTGGCGCACGCTGGCGGAGATTCCAGACAGGACCGCGCTCTCCGACCGAATGAGCAAAGAGCTGAAGAAGCGCGGCTTCAGCTTCGTGGGCTCGACGATCTGCTATGCCTTCATGCAGGCGGTCGGAATGGTGAATGACCACGTCGTGAGTTGCTTCCGCCATGAGCAACTGAAGAAGATGGCACGTCAGCGATGACGCGCTCCGCCAGCGCCTCCACTTTGGCGACGGCCTCTTTCCGCGTCTTGCCATACGCCATAACTCCCGGCATATCCGGCACTTCTGCGATCCAACGGCCATCCGTTTCGCGCTCGATTTCAATCTTCATCATGTGTTCGGCCGAAAAGGGTTTAGCCGCAAAGAGGCGCAAGAGGCACGGCTTCACCGTAGGAGTTTTTCGTTTGCTTCTTGCGTCCCTTGCGCCTCTTCGCGGCAAAGTCGCCGTTCACTCCTGCTCGTAAATCACAATCCGGTCGTGGATGAGCAGGACGATGTCCGGCTGGCCGCCGGTGACGGCGCCGATGGCGAACTCGCGCGGCTCCGAGGAGGCCGTCGGCGCGGGGCCCATGCGGCCGCCGAGGAACGGCTTGGCCTCGAAGATCGGCCACGCGAGCGCGCGCTCAATGCGCGGCTCTTCTACGCCCGCCGTAGCGGCGGAGCTGCGAAGAGCGGGCTCCTCTTTCCGCCACGTCAGCAGTTCCATCAACTGCTTCGTCCCCTCGGTGACGATGATCTGCGGCCGGCCGTCGCCGCGGAGGTCGCCGACCTCGACGTTCTCCAGCCGCCCGTTGCGAACCGGCGACTCGTACGAGGCGATCGAGCGCAGCGCCACGCGCGGCAGGCCCGGGCGCAGGATGTGGAAATCGTCCTGCCCGGCCAGGATGATGGCCGGCTTGCCGCTCCCGTCCAGGTCGGCGACGTGCAGCTGCTGGAGGTTGACCGCGCCGGTCTGGAGCTTATCCACGACTTCGTACGCGCCGGTCTTGTTCGCCCGGAGCACGGTCAGGCAGTGGTTCGCCTCGTCCGCGAGGAGGATGTCCGTAGCCGAACTTCCATTGAGCCGCACGGCGGAGGCCGCCACGATCTGGCTGGTCGGCGCCAGGCCGTTGAACTGCTCGACGATCTCGATCCGGTCCTTGTCGTCGAGCCGCAGCGCGCGCGCGAAACTCTTCGAGGCGACCAGGATCGTCGGCTTGCCGTCGCCCTTCAGGTCGGCGACCGAGACGGACCGCTTCGTGACGCCCTGCACGAGCCCTTTGCCGTAATCCGGCCCCCGCGAGACGTCAACGAATTCCGCATCGAGCGTCTGCTTGAAGATGCGCATCTCCTGGTACGGCGTGAAGAGCAGGATGTCCGGCAGGCCGTCCTGGTTCGCGTCGGCCACGAGCAGGCCATCGGGATCGGTGCGCGCGTCCTGGATCGGGATGCTCATCCTCTCGGTGAACGTGTCGCCCGGGCCGATGGCCAGCACGCGGATGGACTTTTCGCGGTCCTGGGAGGAGACGTAGAGGATCTCGCGCTTGCCGTCGGCGAAGAGGTCGGCAACGCACATGCACGTGGGCTTGCCGACGATCGGCAGCGACCGCGGGAAGGTCAGGCGGCCCTGCGCGTCGAGGCGCATCAAGCCGAGCATCGGTTCATCGGGGCTGAGGACAAGCACCGCCGGGGCGCCGTCCACCTCGAGCACGGCGAGGTCCGTTACGCCCTGCAGGCAGGGGAAGGCGGCCTGCCGGTCCCACTGGCCGGACTGGTTCTGGCGGAAGAGTTCGATCTCGGCCGCGTCCGGGTCGGCGACGACGATGTCCATCCGCTTCGGGTCGGTCAGCGGGCCGAAGGCCAGCGGGTGCGCGCGGCGCGAGCCGGTCCCGCGCAGCGCGTAGCGCTCGAACGGCCCGTCGAGGAGCGAGCCGGGATCCGCCGGCTCGGCGCCGACCTTGTAAACCACCAGCCGGCCCTGCGCCCGCTCGATCGCGACCAGCTCGGTGCAGCCGTCCTTGTCCAGGTCGCCGAGGGCCACGCTGCTCATCGGCGGCGCCTTGCAGCGCACTTCGGGGCCGAGCCGCCCTTCGGCGTTCTGGAACCGGAAGCAGAACGGCGCCGCCTCGTCGCTGCAGAAGTAGAGCAGGTCCTTTCGGCCGCTGCCGTCGAAGTCGGCGATGGCGATGCCGACGGCGCCGTCGGGCAGGCCCGATTCCTTGATCGGCGCTTCGAGCTGGCCGGCGGCGTTCTGGTGGAAGAAGTAGGTGCCGTCCGTGCCGAGGAGAACCAGGTCGTTTCGGCCGCTCTTGCTCAGGTCGCCGATCGCCAGGGCGTTCATCTGCGTGGAGCCGTCGGCGATGTCGAACGTCCGGCGCGGTCCCCATTGCCCGTTCTTGTCCTGGTAGACCACGACGAGTTCGCGAGGGTCGCCGTAGTACGCCATGTCCGTCCGGCCGTCGCCGTTGAGGTCGCCGAGCTCCAGGCTGTAGACGTGCTTCTCGGTCAGATAGGGCCGGCTGTCGAAGCGCGCGTCGTTGGGGATCTCGTTCGGCTCCGCGTCCGCCGGTTTCGCCGCCGGGGCCTTCGCGGCGCCGGCGGTTTTCGGGCGCTGCAAGAGGCACTCGATCCGCGCGCGCGCGTTGTTGACCACGACGATGTCGGTCAGGCCGTCGCCGTTCACGTCGGCCAGGCGCAGGTTGCTCGTGTCCCAGTCGAGTTTGTACATCTCCATCCCCGAGAAGCCGAAAGGCTCCGTCGCGGGCTTCGTTTCGCCGGACGCCGGGAACGAGAGAGCGCCCAGGCATAATGCGGCGAGGGCCAGACGCACCGCCGGTGGATTTCGCATTCTTGCACGCGCCTCCTTAATCACGAACTAAGCGTATTGCAGTCTAGCGCTTTTGAACGTAAGGTTCAATGAGTGGCAGCGGGCGCCAGGCTGCCGGCGAGCGTGAGCGGCGTGGCGGACTCGATGCGGACGCGGACGAGCTCGCCGGCGAGCGCCTCGGGTCCCTCGAAGACGACGATCTGGTTGGTCCGCAGGCGGCCGGTCAGGCGCGCGGCGTCGCGATGGCTGCGGCCTTCGACGAGGACTTCCACCTCCTGCCCGATGAACTTGCGGTTCTCCTCAAGCTGGATGGCGGACTGAATCTCCAGGAGCGCCATGTTGCGGCGGCGCTTCTCTTCCCAGGGCACGTCGTCGGCGAGCTTCGCGGCGGCGGTGCCGGGGCGCGTGGAGTACTTGAAGACGAAAGCGCCCTGGAAGCGAACGTCGCGGACGAGCGCGGCGGTCTCGTCGAATTCCGCCTCCGTCTCGCCGGGGAAGCCGACGATGAAGTCGCTGGCGACGGCGATGCCCGGCACGAGTTCGCGCGCGAGGGCGACGAGGTCGCGATAACCGCGCGCGGTGTACCGGCGGTTCATCGCGCCCAGGACGCGGTCGCTGCCGGACTGCGCGGGCATGTGCAGATGCTCGCAGACCGTCGGCAGGTCGCGCACGGCCTCGAGGATTTCGCGCGACATGTCCTTCGGATGCGAGGTGACGAAGCGCACTCGCGCCAGCCCGGCGATCCGGTCCAGCCGCGCGAGCAGGTCCGCCAGCGCGTGCGCCGGCGGGATGAACGACTTCCCGTAGCTGTTGACGTTCTGGCCGAGCAGCGTGATCTCGCGGCAGCCGTCGTCGGCGAGACGTTTCGCCTCGTCCACGACCTCGGCGACGGGCCGGCTGATTTCAGGCCCGCGCACGTACGGCACCACGCAGTAGGCGCAGTAGTTGTCGCAGCCGCGCATGATGCCGAGGAACGCGCGGCGGCGGTCCGGGCGGACCGAGATCTCGCGCGCCTCCGAGACCGCCGCGTCCTGGCTGCACGCCAGCACGCGGTCCGCGCGGCGCGCCTCCTCGATCAGCTCGGCGATGCGCGGGAATTCGCGCGTGCCGCAGACCAGGTCCACGTGCGGCAGCCGCTCGAAGATTTTCTCGCGGTCCTTCTGCGCCATGCAGCCGAGGATGCCGATCACCAGGCGGGGCTTGCGGCGCTTCAGGCTCTTGAGCTTGCCGACATTGCTGTACACGCGCTCCTCGGCGTGCGCGCGCACCGAGCAGGTGTTGTAGAGCACCACGTCGGCTTCCTCGGGCGTGGCGGCCTCTTCGTAGCCGGCGCGCCGCAGCGCGGAGAGCGCCAGCTCGGCGTCCAGCTTGTTCATCTGGCAGCCGAAGGCGTGGATGAAGACCTTGTTCGTCACACCGGGTTCCTGATTATTCTCGCCATGAACAGCCCGTCTCCGCCGTCGTGCTGCGGCAGGAATTCCTCCTGCGCCTCGAGGCGGAAGCCCGGCGCGGAGCGCAGCGCCGCGGCGACGACGTGCGCGTTCTCGTCCGGCTCCACGCTGCACGTGCTGTAGACCAGCTTGCCGCCGGGGCGGAGGCAATGGAGCGCGGCCTCGAGCAGCGCGCGCTGCTGCGCGGCCAGCTCGGCCAGGGCGGCGTCGGAGAAACGCCAGCGCGCCTCCACGCGCCGGCGCAGGACGCCGCTGTTCGAGCAGGGCGCGTCGAGCAGCACGCGGTCGAACTTGCCCGGATGCTGTCGCGCGAAGGCTGCGCCTTCCGACTCGACCGTCGCAATGATCCGCAGGTCCAGGCGCTGCACGTTCTCGACCAGCCGCTTGAGCCGGCGCGCCGAGTCGTCCACCGCGGCGATCATGCCCCGGTTCTGCATCCGCTCGGCCATGTGGCACGCCTTGCCGCCCGGCGCGGCGCAGAGGTCGAGGACGTTCTCGCCCGGCTGCGGACCGACAAACGGCGCGACCGCGGCGCTGGAATCGTCCTGCACCTGGAAGAGCCCTTCGCGGAAGGCGCGCAGCCGCGCCACCTGCGTTCCCGGCGGCAGCAGCAGCGTGCGGCCGGTCGCGGACGGCCGCGCCTCCACCTGCTCGGCGCGAAGGCTCTCGATGAGCTGCTCCGGCGAAGTCCGCAGCGCGTTCAGCCGGATGAAGAGCGGCGGCGGCTCGTTCGCCCGCCGGCAGAGCTCGCACGCGCGCGACGTGCCGAACCGCGCCAGCCAGCGCCGCATCAGCCCGAGCGGGAACGAGAGCGCGGCGGCCAGGTGCGCCGCGGAGTCCGCCGGCGGCGGCAGGACTTTTTTCCCGAGGACGCAGGCGCGGCCCGGCCGAACCTCGAAGGAGCACTGCGGCTGGGCGGGATCGGGCTCGGCGGCGAAGCGCAGGTCGCGGCCGATGGAGCGCAGGACGGCGTTGACGAAGCCGGTCGCGCGCGATTTCCCCGTCGCGCGGGCCAGCCGGACCGATTCATCCACGATCGCGTGCTGCGGGACGCGCTCGAGGAAGAGCATCTGGTAAACGCCCAGCCGCAGCACCTGCCGGACCGCCGGGTCGAGCTCGTCCAGCGGCCGCGCCGAGTATGCCGCGAGCACCGCGTCGAGCGTGGCCAGCCGCCGGATGACGCCGTACGCAAGATCCGCCGTCAGCCGCCGGTCCTCCGGCTTCATCGGCGCGCGCGCGAACCGCTCGGCGAGCAGCTCGCGGGCGAACGCCTTGCCGGTCGGCGAGAGCGCCTGGCTGATGACCTCGAGCGCGCAGCGCCGCGGATTCGGCGAGAGGCCGCGCGGTTCGGCGCCGGTTTCACGTGCCATGGAGGAAATCTCCGGGGGCGAGGGCGTGGCCACGCAGGTACGCGGCGGCGTCCATCGGCTTGCGGCCTTCGGGCTGGACGCGCAGGACGGTGACGCATCCGCGCCCGGTCCCGACGATGAGTTGATCGTCGGCACGGAGGACTTGGCCGGGCGTCGCCGCCGCGGCCGGATCATCGGCCGGACGCGCGGCCAGCAGGATCAGCCGCGCCCGCCGCTCGCCGGAGGCGTGGAATGTGAACGCGCCCGGCCAGGGCGTCATGCCGCGGATGAAATTGCAGACGCCGCGAGCGTCAAGGCGCCAGGGAACCAGGCCGTCGTTTTTTCGCAGGCTCGGCGCCTCCGTCGCCCGCGCGGCGTCCTGCGGCTGCTCGACGGCCGCGCCGGACTCGACCGCGTCGAGCAGCGGAGCGATCATCCCGGCCGCCAGCGCCGCGAGTCGCGCGGAGAGTTCGCCGGCGGTCTCTTCGTCGCCGATCTTCAGCGCGCGCTGAGCGAGGATCGCGCCGGCGTCCAGTTCGGGCGCCATGCGCTGGAGGGTGACGCCGGTCTCCGATTCGCCGCAGAGGATCGCGCGCTCGATCGGCGCGGCGCCGCGGTACTTCGGCAGGAGCGAGGCATGCGCGTTGAAGCAGCCGAGCCGCGGCAGCGCCAGCACGCGCCGCCCCAGGCGCTTGCCGTACGCGGTGACGACGATCGCGTCGGGCGCGGCGGCGCGTAGCGAGGCCACCGCCTCGGGCCGGTTGATGCTCTCCGGCTGGATCACCGGCACGCCGCGCGATTCTGCGAGTTGCTTGACCGGCGGCGCCCACGGCACGCGCCCGCGCCCGCGCGGCTTGTCCGGCTGCGTGACGACCAGGCCGACCGCGTGCCGGCTGCGCAGCAGCGCCTCCAGCATCGGGACGGCGAAATCGGGGGTTCCGGCGAAACAGATCTTCATGCGGCGTTTTCCATTCAACCTGGGATATTCACCGCCATAGATCGTGGGTAATTGGTAGATTCGGAGATTGGGTAATTGGGGATTAAGCGCCGCAATTCACCGAATCTCCCAATCTCCTAATCGCCCAATTTCCGGCTTTCCCCCTGGCGTTCAGCCATCTCCTGGAGCTTCGGCTCGATGATGAGCTTGGCGGTCGGGGTGAGGCGGTCCACGAAGAGCGTGCCGTCGAGGTGGTCCAGCTCGTGCTGCCAGGCGCGCGCGATCAGGCCCTGCGCCTCCATCTCGACCGTCTCGCCGGACGGGAGCGCCGCGCGGACGGTCACGATCTCGGCGCGGCGCACCTTGGCGAAGAGGCCCGGCACGCTCAGGCAGCCTTCCTCCTCGAAGAGTTTTCCGCGCTTGGACAGGATCACCGGGTTGATGAACGTCTCGACCTTGCCCGGCTCCGAGGCCGTGTTGATGAGCACGAACCGGAACGGCCAGCCGACCTGCGTCGCGGCCAGCCCGATGCCCTTCTCCTCGCGCATCAGTTCCGCCATGCGGTCGGACATCTCGCGGAGGAAACTGCTGATTTCCCTGATGCGCGCCGCGTGCTCGCGCAGCGCCGGCGCCGGATACCGGAGGACGTGCAGCGTCTTCAGATCGGGATATTGCACGGGTTTCAATCCACGCCCTGCCGGCCGCAGGCGGGGCAACCAGAGGTCCGCGGCAGATCGCCGGCCGAGGTACGATCCTAGCAGAGAAGGCGCGGCCGTTTCAACTCGGAGAGGAAAGCGCGGCGGGCGACCAGGCAGTGCGGCTGCGGGCCGCCGGCGGCATGGCATTCCACGTCCGGCCTTCCAAGACGCGGCCGGCGCGTTTCTTGTTCACGCCGCCCCATTGTTTGAAGAAGAAAGGGACCCCCGCTTTCTGGCACTGGTCGCGGATGTCCACAACCCACGAACTCTGCATCGGGCGCGCGCCGGGTCCGGATTCGCCGCCGACGATGACCCAGTCAATCCCATCGAGGTTCAGGTTCGGAAGCGGACCAAGCAAAGGCTCCAGGGAGAGGAACTTCGTCGAGGCCCCGGTCTGCCGCAGGTCGTCCATGCGCGATACGTACGCATCGTTTTCCACCGTAACGCCCATCCAAACGTTCTCCGCCCAAGGCAAGAGCGGATTCAACTCAAGCAGTCGCTCGGAACGTTTGGTCAAGGCTTGGTAGACGTGCTGACCGGCCTTGTTCATCACCTCGAAGACGCGAAGAATAAACTCCGTCGGCACATGCTCGTGGAACAGGTCGCTCATCGAGTTCACGAAAATCACCTGGGGCTTTCGCCATTTCAACGGCAGCTCCAGGGCGGCCTCGTGGAGTGTCACATCGAACCCGCGCGCGTAATTCGGCTGGCCCATCGCCCTGAGCCGCCGCGCCATGCGCTCAGCGTAGCAGTGCGCGCAGCCGGGGCTGATCTTCGTGCAGCCGGTGACCGGGTTCCAGGTGGACTCGGTCCATTCGATGCCTGAGTTAGCCCCCATTTGAATGATCCTCGCTTCGCGGGGGAAACGTAACGCGGACATCATCTGCCATAGCGTTTTTCTTCTGTCGGGGCTTTCTTGCGGCGAGAATCTTCTTGGCGTTCTCCAGTTGCAGAAGCACACTCTTGTAATTTTTTCTGATGTAAGGCCGGTTCAAGTTGTGCTCCATGTAGACATCATCTACTGTGAGTGTTCGTCCGGCAAAATCGTTAAGCAGCATCTCTGCGAGGTCTTCCAGGGGTCTCGACAACTGGAAAAGCAAACCTTGCCGACCATTGCGATTGGCGTCAAAAGGATTGTATTCAAATGACGGTACACCCTGTTCCGCGCCTGAGGATTCCCTTGCCATAATTCCCTTCATAATCTCGTACCCAAGGAAGTGTTTGCTCACAAAAATCAGGTGGTGGCTCGTTCGCACTCCCCGTTCGTCCTTGAAGCAAAATGGCAAAATAAACTGCGGTCCTATTTCCTTGATTGCCTCACAGAGTTGCTCGATAATCATCATCTCTCGCTCGTCCGGCTCCATGCCGGCCAAGAGTTCTCTGAGTTCAGCCGCGCGCTCTTCGCCGAAAAGGGCAACAATGTGTTCCGTCACCGCATCATTTTGTAAAGCCAAATTCATGTTGATTCGATTGTAATTGAAGAAGAATATACAATCGCTGCCCCAGTCCTTTAACATCGAACTGAGTAGTCTTAATGAAAGCCCTTTGTATCCCCAAGGGTCCCCGAAGAAAAGCGTCGGCACTAGGGACGTCTGCTCGAAGACTTTTACAACGTCATCGCCCACCTCGTAGTTGTAGACCAAGGGTTTGTAGCGAAGGGACTGGATGCCTGGTATTGCGCTGATTGCTTTCAGCAGCGATTCGGCATGTTTCTTGTCTTTGTCATTGAAAACAGTGACTAGCCGGTCGCGGATTTCAGGGTTTCTTATAGCTTTTTCGAGTACCAACAAAGGGGTGGACTCAGTGCCGTCTTGGTATATGCCTGGCCCGGCGAAAAGGTCTGCGTAGGCGATTCGCTGCGGTTTTGTTGGTTGCCGTTGTAGGGCGCTAATAATGACTTTAGCCCATGCATCGAAGTACTTCGCAACGATGGCAGCCTTTACCTTCGATTGTTCCCTGCTTTCGTCGAAGAAGCTGCGTTCAGCACTCATTTTTCCCGCTCTTTCGAGGTGCCTTTCGTCATGGCTCAAGCGAGAGCTCTTGCAGCCGATTTACGCTCTACCCGCTATTTCGCAGCGTTTTTCGCGCCGCTGTTGAGCTTGGAGTCGATCAGGGTGATCAGGTCGCCGACGGTGCGGAGTTTCGGGGCTTCGTCGTCGGCGATCTTGACGTTGAGCCGCTCCTCGATCTCGAACAGGAGCTCGACGATCTGCAGCGAGTCGAGCCCCAGCCCCTCACGGATGACGGTCTCTTCCTGCACCTGCACGCGCTTGAGGAGCTGATCGTCCACGATGTTCAGAATTTTTTCCAGCTCAGCCTTGATCTGCGGTCTGTCCATTGGCTTCATCCCTCGTAGGCTCGGACGGCGAGAACGGCGTTGGATCCTCCAAACGCGAACGAGTTGCTGAGCGCGACGCGGATGCGCGCGGGCCGCGCGACGTTGGGGACGTAGTCCAGGTCGCACTCCGGGTCGGGCTCCTCGAGGTTGACCGTCGGGGGCATGACCTGGTGCCGGATGGCGAGGATGGTGGCGACGAGCTCCAGCGCGCCGCTGGCGCCCAGGGAGTGGCCGACGACGGACTTGGTCGAGCTGATGCCGACGCGCCGCGCGTGCGCGCCGAGGGCCAGCTTCATCGCCTGTGTCTCGGTGCTGTCGTTCAGGAGCGTGCTGGTGCCGTGCGCGTTGATGTAGTCCACATCCTCGGCGGCCAGGCCGGTGACGCGCAGCGCGTGGCGGATGGCGCTGGCCTGGCCTTCGGGGCTGGGCTTGGTGATGTGCGTGGCGTCGCTGGAGGAGCCGCTGCCGAGGATCTCGGCATAGATGCGGGCGCCGCGGCGCACGGCGTGCTCGGCCTCTTCGAAGACGAGCATGGCGGAGCCATCGGCGAGGATCAGGCCGTCGCGCCGGCGGTCGAACGGGCGGCAGGCCCTGGCCGGGTCCGGGTTCTTGGAGAGGACGCGCAGGTTGATCCACGCGCCGAACATGCTCTTGATGATCGGCGAATCGCATCCGCCGGTGACGACGATGTCCTCGCGGCCGGTCTGGATCCATTCGCAGGCGTCGGCCATGGCGAGCGCGCCGCTGGCGCAGGCGGCGGCGACGACGTGATGGCCGCCGACGAGGTGGCATTCCATGGAGATGTGGCTGGCGATGACGTTGAACATCGAGCGCGGGACGGTGGTCGGGCGGACGCCCTGCCAGCCGCGCGCGTTGTAGAGGGCGTAGGATTCGGTGACCGTCTCGCACGGGCCGAGGCCGGAGCCGATGACCAGTCCGATGCGCGCGCCGTTGCGCGCCGCCTCCGCCAGCTTGGCGTCCTCCAGGGCGCGCCGCGCGGCGATGAGCCCGAGCAGCGCGGACCGGTCGGTGCGCTCGATGGCGCTCTCCGGCACGGCTTTGAGCAGGTCCGCCCGGTCCACCTCGCCGGCGCTGTGGATGGGCATATCGCTGCTGTCGAAATTGCGGATGGCGCGGACGGCGGAACGGCCGCAGGTGAGGCCGGCCCAATACGAGTCGAGGTCGCACCCGGCCGGGCTGAGAAGCCCCATGCCGGTGACGACGACGCGGCGTTGCGGGCGAGCGCGGGCGGCGGACTCCACCATCATCCTCGCTTCCTGAGTTTCTTTTGCGCGGAGGCCATCTCGCGGAAGACCAGGGCGACGGCGTCGCGCGCCTCTTCCGCCGTGGCGGTCTCGGGCGCGCGGCCGGCCTTCAGGCAGTCCACGAAGTATTTCACCTCGTTGAAGTAACCGCCGAGGCTGCTGATGTTGCCGCCGGCCTGGACTTCTCCGGCCTTCACTTGCGGCACGCTGACCAGCGCCGGCGGCTTGCCTTTTTCGTAACGGGCGAGCGGCTGACTCTTCGAGGAGTAGCTGAGGACGCCCCTGGCGAAGAGGGCGCGGAAGGCCATCTCGAACGGCTCCGGGGCGTCGCACCAGCCGCCCTGCGCGGTGACGGCGACGCCGGGGTAGTGATAATGCGTCGCGATCTGGTTCCACGCGCCGCCCTGGCGCACTCCGACGCTGTCGAGGCTTTTCGGCTGGCCCAGCAGGTACAGCGCGTAGTCCACGTCGTGGATGTGCAGGTCGAGCGCGGCGCCGCCGCTGAGGACCGGCTTGCGGAACCAGCCTTTCCAGCCGACGGGCATCTCGCCGAAGCGCCGCATCTCGAGCGAGACGAGCGGGCCGAGCGGCTTCTTCTCGGCGTACTGCTTCAGGACCTGGTACTCCGGCCAGAAGCGGAGGACGTGGCCGACCATGAATTTGATTTTCGCGTCGCGGACGGCTTTGACCATGCGGTTGGCCTGGGCCGGATCGCGCGCGAGGGGCTTTTCGCAAAGGCAATCCAGGCCGCGCTTTGCGGCAAGAAGCGCCGCCTCGCAATGCAGGTAGGTCGGCAGGCAGATGTCCACGAGATCCACCGGCGCCCGGGTGATGAGTTCGCGCGCGGTGGAGAAGACGGCGGCGCCGTGCTTCGCAGCGAGCGGCTGCGCGTTCTCCGCCCGGTCATCGGCGATGGCGACGATGCGGATATCCGGGATCGCGGCGTAACAGGCCGCGTGCATCCTCCCCATGAAGCCGACGCCGCAGAGACCGACCTTAATCATGACCGCTCCTATCGCGCAGGAAGGCGACGACTCTCACATGGCCAGGATGGCGTCCATGGCGTTCGAGGTGTTCTGAATCCGAACCATAGGACTCGTCTTGTAGGCCGGCACCATCTCGGCGGTGCAGTAGCCGTCGTAACCGACGGCCTTCAGCGCCTTGACGACCTCGGGCCAGTTCACGTCGCCTTCGAGCAGATCGCAGAACCCGTCCGCGCCGCCGGCCGAGGCCTTGTAGTCCTTGAAATGCACCCGCTTGATGCGCTTGCCGAGGATGCGGATCCAGTGCTGCGGGTATCCGAACGCCACGACGTTGCCGACGTCGAAGTACGCCGCGACGAACTCGCTGTCGAACCCGTCAATGAAGTCGCGCATCTCGATCGGGCTGAGGAGGAACTTGTTCCAGACGTTCTCGACGCACAGGACCACCTTGCACTGCTCGGCGGTGCGGAGCAGCCGCTGCGTGCCTTCCTTCGCGCGGGCGAACAGGATGTCGTACGGGATCACCTCCGCCGCCGGATTGAAGAACACGTCCACCGCGCCGGGGATGAAGAGCAGCGCGTCCGTCCCGAGCCATTGCGCGATTTGCAGCATCTTCTTCGCGGCCTGCTCGGCCCGGTTGCGGTCGGTCACCTTGTCGCCGCCGAGGCTGTACGACCAGTAGATGCCGCTGGCGAGCGAGGCGATCTTCACGCCGGCCTTGTCGGCCTTCGCGCGGATGTCGGAGCATTCCTTCAGCGTCGTCTTGAGCGTCAACGGCCCCGACTCGGCGCAGCACAGTTCAACCGCGGGGAAACCGGCGGCCTTCGCCTCGGCGAAAAACTCGCCGAGACTCTTCTTCGCGTCGAGACCGCCCGGAAACGACCAGTAGTTGATGCTCTTCTGCATGCGCCGGCTCCTTGCAAGGCTAAGCTCCCGCGCTCGCGCTGACGCGCGTTTCCAAGCCCGGGCGATGACGAAAGATTCTACCAGACTGGTTCGGCGGAAAACAACCGGCCTTGGCGGGAGGCGCCGGAGCGCGTGTCACAACCCGCTCAGCCACCCTGGGTTGCGCCGCGAACGATGGCCATCGCCCGCAAGTACGCGGCCGCCGGCGCGAAAAACTCGAAAGTCAGCGGCCCGCGATAACCCTCGCCCGCGATGCGCGGCAAAATCGCGCCCCACCGGATTGCGCCTTCGCCCAGCGGCAGGTGCTGATCTTCCGCGCCGAGGTTGTCGTGCAGGTGGATGTTGAACACGCGGTCGAACGGCTGGCGCAGGAATTCCTCGAGCTGGTTGTTGATGTGCGCGTGCCCGAGGTCGAGCGTGCGCCCGATGCACGGCGAGGGCAGCTCGGCCATGACCCGGTCGAAATCCGCCGGCCGGTCGCCGAGCGCGTCGGTGATGATGGCCTTCGTGTGGTTCTCCAGCGCAAGGCGCATGCGGCGCCGCTCGAGCTCCGGAATCGCCAGGCGGATTCCGGCGGCGACGTTGCCGAGCGCCGCGTCGCGGGCGATCCCGGCCGGGCAGGAACCGAGATGCAGCGTGACGAGCGACGCCTCCAGGCGCTGGGCGCGGTCGAGGACCGTCGAGATCATCGCCGCGATGGCCGGCGGCGGGCGCAGCGTATCGCCATCGCGCGAGAGGTCGAACGGCGCTTCATACGGCCCGTGATACTGCGGCGCCAGCTTGTGGCGCTGGTCCAGCGCGCACAACCGGGGCGCCGTCCCGGCGGCGGACCAGGGATCCGCGCTGCCGGGCTCGAACCACTCGACGCGGGCGAACCCGGCCTGCGCGATCGCCTCGACGAGCGCCTCGAGGCTCGAAAACGGATTCCGGTCCACGCAGACGGCAATGGGATTATCCATCGGGGTTCCTGATGATGGCGGACGGACACCGGCCGAGCGGCCTTCGCCGGCTAGTGTTTAGTTGCGTAAATTGGCGTACCAATTTACGCAACTAAAAACGGTCCAACGGAACGCATAACACATGAAAGTGACAGGGCTTAGTGCGGCCATGCTTCCTTGCGGAAATAGGACGCCTATTTCCGCAAGGAAGCACTACGACGTCAGGTACAGCTCGCGCCGCAGCTCCGCGTAAGCGCCGCCGGATTCTTCCTTCACCTCGGCGCCGAAAGCGCGCGAGATGCCCTCGCGCTCGTCGGCGGTGAGCTGGAAATCGGATGCCTTGAGCGTGTCCTCGAGTTGGTCCAGCCGGCTGGCGCCCACGATCGGGCAGGTGACCGCAGGGCAGGAAGCGACCCACGCGATGGCCACGTGCACGGGCGAAACGCCCCGCCGCGCGGCCAGTTCCAGGAGGAAGCGCATGCCGCTGGTGTAGCGCTCGAGCCAGTCGGTGATGCGCTCGTCCGTCTCCCCGCGCGAATCCTGGGGAATCGGGCCGCCCGGCTGATATTTCCCGGCCAGCAACCCGATCAGCAGCGTGCGGTAAATCGTGACGGCGGTCCCTTCCGCGAGCGCCTGCGGCAGCACTTCGACCTCGACGCCGCGCTCGATCGGGTTGTACGGCACCTGGTTGCAGACGAGCTCCGCCCAGCCGTGGAGCCTGGAGATCGCGTTCGAATAGCAGAACAGCCAGGCCGGGTAGTTGCAGCAGCCGACGAAGCGCGCCTTGCCGGACTTCACGACGCCGTCCAGCGCCTGCATCACCTCCATCGGCTTCATGCCTTTTTTCGGCCAGTGGATCATGTAGAGGTCCACGAAGTCCGTCTGGAGTCGGCGCAGGCTTTCCTCCAGGCTCCCGGTGATCGCCTCGGCGTCAATGCCGCGGTGCACCTTCGTCGCCAGGAAGACTTTCTTGCGCGCGGGCTTGAGGATGCGGCCGAGAAGTTCCTCGGCGGCGCCTTCGCCGTACATCGCGGCGGTATCAACGAAATTCACGCCCGCGTCGAGCGCCGCGGAGACGATACGGGCCGCCTCAGTCTCGTCGGTGCGCCGGCCGAACATCATCGTGCCGAGACAGAGGTGCGAGACCTGCACGCCAGTTTTTCCGAAGGCCACCTGCTTCATCTGGCTATCCCGATCCGCTGAAGTTCCGTTCAAGTTGTGTTCAGAGACGGTGACCGCAATGAGACCACCGGCCCGCGCGCGGCGGACCGGCGCCCGTATGGACCCTTCTGCGGCGTGGGCAGTATATCAAATGTGCGGCCTTGAGACAAGTTTTTCCGACACGGCCGGCTCAGGCCGTCCGGATTGGCCCGGCGGCGCGGTTCTCCTTGACAGGCTTGGCCCTGCGACTATAATGCACGGACGGGTCAGAATTCAAAAGGAGCATGCGATGGCCGAACTGCTGGAAAGCCGGGTGGCGCAGATCCTGTCGGACAAGTACATCGTGATCACCGTCGGCGCGCTCGCCGGCGCGAAGGTGGGAATGACCTTCGTCGTCCTCTCGCAGGGCGACGAGGTGAAGGATCCCGCCACCGGCGCGGTGCTCGGCCGCTGGGAACTGCCGAAGGGCTACCTGCGCGCGACGCACGTGCAGGAGCGCATCACCACGTGCGAGGGCATCCCCGCGCCCGGGCAGGATTCGCGCGCGGGCGACGAGTCCACCAGCGTGCTCTCGGCCACCATGATCACCGATTCCCTGCGGCCGGAAACCTGGGGCGGCGCCGGCGGCCGGCTCAACGTGAACCGCGCGCAGGTCGCCGGCATCCCGCGCATCGGCCCGATCTCCGTCGGCGACATCGTCCGCGAATGCAAACTGGACTCGCCGGGCGACCCGAAGGCCTCTCGGCCATGAAGATTCTCCGCGCCGGAGAAACCGACCTCGCGGCCGCGCTCCGGGAACTCTCGTCGAAGCTGTGGCTCGGCGGCGGCATGGTCTCGGAGAGCAGCCGCCGGAAGACGCTGGAAATCTTCGGCGAGGCGCTTACGCCGCTCGAGGTCGTGCGAAAAATCCTGCGCGACGTGCGCGCGCGCGGCGACGAGGCGATCTCCGAATACGCGCGCAAGCTCGACGGCGCGACGCTCCCGCCGGAGAAATTCCTCGTCACTCGCAGGGAGATGGACGCCGCCTGGCGCTCCGTGCCGGCGCGTTTCCGGAAGAGCCTCGCGCGGGCGGGCGCGAACATCCGCCGCTTTCAGGAGCGCATCAAGCTCAAGGCTCCCGCGCCGTTGCGCAACCGCGAAGGCGGCCGGCTCGCGGTGGAGTACCGGCCGCTGGCGCGCGTCGGCCTCTGCGTGCCCGGCGGCCGCGCCGCGTATCCCTCCTCGGTGCTGATGACGGCCGTCCCGGCGCAGGTCGCCGGCGTGGACGAGATCGTCATGGTCACGCCGTGCCGGCCCGACGGGACCGTCTGGCCGCAGACGCTCGCCGCGGCGCGCGCGGCGGAGCTGACCGAAGTCTATCGCATCAGCGGCGCGCCGGCGGTCGCCGCGCTCGCCTACGGGACTGAGACCATCCGCCGCGTGGACAAGATCGTCGGCCCCGGAAACATTTTCGTCACGCTCGCCAAGCGCGAGGTGTACGGCGAAGTCGCCCTGGACATGCTCGCCGGACCGAGCGAGGTGCTGATCATCGCCGACGCGAAGGCCGACCCGCGCTTCGCGGCCGCCGATCTGCTCAGCCAGGCCGAGCACGACCCGGCCGCGGCCGTGCTGCTGACGCCCGACGAACGCGTCGCGCGCGAGACGCTTGCGGAGATCGGCCGGCAACTGCCGAAGCTCTCGCGCGAGAACGCCGCGCGCGACGGCCTCGAGCGATACGGCTTGATCGCCGTCACGCGCGACCTGGACCAGGCCATTGTCCTGGCGAACCAGTTCGCGCCCGAGCACCTCGAGCTCGCGGTGGAAAACCCGGAGGCGCTGCTCGGAAAAATCCGGTCCGCCGGCGCGGTCTTCATGGGCGCGTATACGCCCGAGCCGGTCGGCGATTACCTGGCCGGCCCGTCGCACGTGCTGCCGACCGGCGGCACCGCGCGGTTCTTCAGCGGACTGAGCGTGAACGATTTCCTCCGGCGCATGAGCGTGCTGCGCTACACGAAGGCCGCGCTCAGGAAGAGCGTCCCCGACGTGGAAACGCTCGCCCGAGCCGAGGGCCTCGACGCGCACGCGCGGGCGGCGGGGATACGGTTT
The DNA here is from genome assembly GCA_052139675.1 of Candidatus Brocadiia bacterium. GTDB lineage: Bacteria > Planctomycetota > Brocadiia > CAIUPP01 > CAIUPP01 > JBEKCB01. The sequence continues at coordinate 2,502 of JBKQWE010000025.1, read as the reverse complement.
GAGAACACCAGACGATGGACGATAGACGATAGACCATCGGCTTCGTTCCATCGTCCATCGTCCGTGGTCTATCGTCTTCCGCGTCATAGGAGGTAAAGCATGTCATACAAGTTCGAGAAGCTCGAGGTATGGACGCTGTCGCTTGAGTACGGTGACATCATCTACGAAGTCGCAGGTCTCTTGCCTGCAAGCGAGCAGTTTAACCTCAGATCGCAGATCGTCCGCGCGGCGACGTCGGCCTCGCTCAACATCGCTGAAGGCGCAATGGGTCAGTCGAACCTCGAACAATCGCGCTTCATCGGCTACGCGATCCGTTCTGTCATTGAGACGGTGGCCTGCCAGCACTTGATCCGGCGGCGCCACTACCTTGTGTCGCAGGAGGAGTTGTTGGAGAAAGCCTACCGCGAGAGTGAAACTCTGACGCAAAAGCTATATGCTCTCCGCAAGAGCGTTGATCCGTCCGCGTCCTGGGTTCGCGAGGACGAAGCCGCATACGGTGAGAAGAACGATGGATGACAGACCGCACGCTTTGTTCCATCGTCCATCGTCCATCGTCCATCGTCAATCATCGTTAGTTCTCTCAGGTGAAACATGAGTTACTTCCGCCTCAACATCCAGCGCATGACCGGCTACGTGCCGGGCGAGCAGCCGCAGGAGAAGGGGTTCATCAAGCTCAACACGAATGAGTCGCCGTATCCGCCCTCGCGGAAGGTGCTCGCCGCGGTGCGCGCGGCGGTGAACGCGGACCTGCGGCTTTACCCGGACCCGATGGCCAACGCGCTCCGGCGCAGGGCGGCGGAACTCTTCGGGATGCGGCCGGAATGCGTGATGGCGGGGAACGGGTCGGATGAGCTGCTCACGATCGTCGTGCGCGCGTTCGCCGGTCCGAAGCGCATCGTGGCGTATCCGACGCCGACCTATTCGCTGTATCCGACGCTCGCCGCCATCGAGGACGCGCGCACGCGCCCAGTCCCGTACCCGCGCGATTTCTCTCTGCCCGCCGGTCTTTTCCGCAAGGGCGCGGCGGTGACGATCGTGGCGAACCCGAACAGCCCGACCGGCACGGCGGCGCTGCCGAAGGAGCTCGCGCGGCTGGCGCGCGCGGTCAGCGGCGTGCTGGTGATTGACGAGGCGTACGTGGATTTCGCGGACCTCGACTGCATGGAGCTCGCGAGACGCCACGGCAACGTGATCGTGCTGCGGACGTTCTCGAAGTCGTTCTCGCTCTGCGGCCTGCGGCTCGGCCTGGCCGTCGCCGACGAGAAACTCATCGAGGGCATGGCCAAGGTCAAGGACAGCTACAACGTCAACCGGCTGGCGATCGTGGCGGGCGCGGCCGCGCTCGACGACATCGCCTCGATGCGCGCGAACGCGGAGAAAATCCGGCGGACGCGCGCGCGGCTGACCGCGGCGCTGGAATCGCGCGGCTGGTTCGTCTATCCTTCGCAGAGCAACTTCGTCTTCGCGCGCGTGCCGCCGCCGCTCTCGGCGCGCCGGATTTACCGGGAACTGAAGCGCCGGAAGATCCTCGTCCGCTATTTCGACGCGCCCGGCCTCGACGACGGCCTGCGCATCAGCATCGGCAGCGACCGCGAGATCAGCGCGCTGATCCGCAGCCTGCGAAGCATCGAGCAAGAAACGGCTTTAACCACAGATGGACACAGATGAACACAGATGTGGACAAGTAAACTTTTACGTATCTGTGTTCATCTGTGTCCATCTGTGGTTTCAAAATGAATTAAACTGAGGAGATGAGCATGGCATCGCGCAAGTCCGAGGTCCGCCGCAAGACGAAGGAGACGGACGTGACGCTCTCGCTCGTGCTCGACGGCGGCGGCGCGGGCGCGATTTCCACCGGCGTCGGGTTCCTCGACCACATGCTCGACCTGCTGGCGCGGCACGGGCTGCTGGACCTGGCCGTGAAGGCGACGGGCGATACGCACGTGGACGCGCACCACACCGTCGAGGACGTGGGCATCTGCCTCGGCCAGGCCCTGAAGGAAGCGCTGGGCGACCGCAAGGGCATCCGCCGGTTCGGCGACTGCGCCGTGCCGATGGAGGACGCGCTGGCGCAGGTGGCGCTGGACCTCGGCGGCCGCGGCGCGCTCGTGTTCAACGTCGCGTTCCCGACCCCGAAGACCGGCGATTTCGACGTGGCCCTCGTCGAGGAATTCTTCCGCGCCGTCGCGGGAAACTCCGGCATGAACCTGCACGTCAACGTCCCGTACGGCAAGAACAGCCACCACGTCGCCGAGGCGGTCTTCAAAGCCTTCGCGCGTGCGCTGGACCAGGCGATGCAGCTTGATCCGCGGATCAAGGGCGTGCCGTCCACTAAAGGCGTGCTGTAGGGAATGACTGAAACAGGTTTCAGAACCTCGTAATCGTAATCCTAATCACTACTGTCCGGTTAAATCTCTAGGAATGACAACTGTTTTGTAACGTTGATCTCCGGATTTGAGATCGGGCCTTGTGAAAAGAGCTGTAAAACCGGGTCTTTTTGGA
>JBKQWE010000024.1:0-2674 GCA_052139675.1 Candidatus Brocadiia bacterium | reverse complement strand
AGGCGCGCGCGTTGTCCTTCCGTTTGTCGGTCGTGTCCTTCCAGATCGCAATGGCGCTTCGGTAGTCCCGGTTCCGAAGGAACGTCAGCGCGCCGAAAGTCCCGGCGACCGCTACGACCAGGGCGATCGCGATCACGCCGCCCGCGCGCCCAAGTGGTGCATCGGTTTCAGGCGGCCGGCGCGCCAGCCGCTCGATGAGCAGGTACGCTGCGACGGTCGCCGGGACGATCAGCGCCGCGAGCGGCAGGTACATCCGGTGCTCGAACGCCAGGTCGCGGATCGGCATGATGCTCGAGGTGAGCGCCAGGACCAGAAAGAACCACGCGCCGGCGAATCCCCACATCGGCTGCCGCGCCAGCGCCCAGGTCGTGGCCGCGAGGAGACCTCCGACGACGACTGCGCCGGGAGCGATATCGCGGATTCCCTTGGCGATCGGCCAGTCGTAGTCCAGGCACAGGCCGACCGGCAGGAATGCCAGTCTCAGGTAATGAAGGATGACGTCGAACTCGCTCCGGGCATATTCGAGCGGCGTGGCCTGTGGAAGGTTGAACCCGGCCGAGACCGCGTGCGCGCCGACCGCCTCGCCGAGCGAGCGGCCGAGGACCAGCCACGTCGCCGCCAGCCCGAGATAAAATCCCCGTCGCCGCCACAGTGTCTCGCCGACGGAACCGGTGAAGAAAATCCGGTCGTAGAGGAGTACGACCAGCGGCGCCGAGATCATCACTTCCTTGCTGGCCATCCCCAGCAGGCAGCAAGCGACCGCCGCGGCGTGCCATCTCACGGGCCGCGCCGAGGAAGCCGAGCGGATAAAGCAATATAGCGTCAGGAGATAGAACAGACCCATCAGCGATTCCGACCGCTGAACGATGTACGTTACCGCCTCCGTTTGAAGCGGGTGAAGCAGCCAGATGAGCGCGGCGGAGAACGCAATGGCCGTGGCGGCTTTCGGGTCGAACCGGCCCTTCAGCGCCGGCACCGTCAGCGTCCGGCGGACGATACCGAAGAGAGCTAGCGCGGCGAGGAGATGGACTGTCACATTAAAAATGTGGTAGCTCATTATGCCGGGCCCGCCGATGGAATAGCAGAGGGCCAGGCTGAACTGGACCACCGGCCGCTGCGCGGCCAGCGTCGGCCAGACCGGCCAGAGCGTCCTCGCGCCCGGCTCATCCACAAAGGTGGCGTCGTCGAAGATGAACGCGCCGCGGAAGCTATCGCTGTAAGCCGCGAGCCCGGCGAGGAGCAGCGCCACGCACGCCGCCGCGGTCCAGGCGGAGCGCCATTCCTTACGCGGAAGACTGACAGGAATCGAGGCGGCCTTATCGCTCATGGCAGGCACGGATTCTACGTCCGCGCCGGTGGACTGTCAAAGCATCCCTCGCGCGGCGGCGACGGACTGCCTTGACAGGTCGCGCTCGACCGGATATTTTCCACTGGCTTGGGCTCGCGTCATCCACGGCCCGGCCACAAGGGCGCCATGCGGTTGACCGATTCGAGAGAGTTCTGGGTGCGCGCGGTCCGGCGGAGCGGCGGCCCTCCGGCGGCGCTGCTGGCGCTGTTGGCGCCGGCCGCGCTGGTCTACGGTTTCGCGATGCGGCTTCGAAGAGAAGCGTATCGCGAAGGGGCTTTCCGGGTCCGGAAACTCGACGCGCCAGTGATCAGCGTCGGGAACGTCACCGTCGGCGGCACCGGCAAGACGCCGATGGTCCAATGGATCGCGCGCTGGTGCCTGCGCAACGGCCGCAAGCCGGCGGTCCTCAGCCGCGGATATCGCGGGCGCGAAGGCGGCGCGGCGGAGAGGAAGAACGACGAGGCGCTGCTTCTCGACCGGGCGCTGCCGCAGGCGCCGCACTATGCCGACCCGGACCGCGTCGCGGCCGGCCGGAAAGCGATCGCGGCGGGCGCGGACTGCCTGGTGCTCGACGACGGGTTCCAGCACCTGCGGGTCCATCGCGACCTGAACCTGGTGCTGTTGGACGCGCTGGACCCGTTCGGCGGCGGGCGCGTGCTGCCCGCCGGCGCGCTGCGCGAGCCGCTCGATTGCCTCCGGGACGCCGACGCGATCGTGCTGACGCGCACTGATGCGCTCGGCCGCGTGGCGCTGGAGAAGGTCCGTGAACAGGTCCGGGCGCTCGTGCCGGGCAAGCCGATCATCGAGTCGGCGCATCGCGCCGTGGCGCTGACGCTCGCAACCGGCGCCGAGGCCGAGCCGGTCGAATGGCTCTCCGGCCGCAGGGTCTATGTCTTCTGCGGGCTCGGGAACCCGGACGGGTTCCTGCACACGGTCTCGAAACTCGGCGCGGAGATCGCCGGGGCGCATTTTTTCCCGGACCACTTCGCCTACTGGGCGCGCGACGTGGCCGCGCTGGCGGAGGAATGCGTGGGCGAACGAGCCGACTGCGCCCTGACGACCGAGAAGGACGCCGTCAAGCTCGGCGCGTGGCCGGGCATGGCGCCGCTGCGCGCCCTGAAAGTGGAGATCGAGCTGACCGCCGGCCAGGCGCAGCTCGAGAGCATGCTGAAGGCGGTTTGGGCTTGAAGAAGATAACCTGGTGGCAGCGCCCGATGTTCCTCGGCGAATACCTGGGCGGCAAAACCTTCATGGCCGTCGCGCAGAGCCTGCCGCTGCCTGCGGCCGTGAAATTCGGCGAGTGGTGCGGCCGCCGGATGATCTTCT
>JBKQWE010000023.1:0-28331 GCA_052139675.1 Candidatus Brocadiia bacterium | reverse complement strand
TCATCGTCAGCATCCTCTGGAACCGGCAATGGAATTTCTTCCGGTCGTGGATGCACGCGCCCGCCGCGCTGATCTTCCTGGCGCTCTGCGCGCTCTGGCCGTGGCTGCTTTACCGGAGCGGCGGCCGTGACCTCCTGAACGGATTCCTCGTGGACAGCCTGTTCGCGCGCTTCTTCCCGCCCGCGACGGGCCACGCCAGGACCGGCCACCAGGAAGCCCTCTGGTACTACTTCGCCAACTTCCCCGCTTCCATCATGCCGTGGCTGCTCGCCGTGCCGGCGATCTGCCATTGGTTCTGGCGCAAGCGCCTGCCGCAGGCATGGAACCGGCCCGCGCTGGTCTTCCTGGCGTGGGTCTTCCCGGTCGGGCTGCTCATGCTGAGCGCGGCGGGGACGAAGCGCGGGCTTTACCTGCTGCCGCTCGTCGCGCCGTTCGGGGCGGCGGCGGGCGCCTGGTTCGCCTCGGTCGTCAAGGACGAGCAGCCCCACGCGATTGACCGCGTGACGGTGAGCATCCTGATCGTCCTCTGCGCACTGGTCGCTTTCGCGGCGCTGCTCGGAGCGGTCGGGCTGGAGACGGTGGGGTTCTATCTGACGCCGGAAGGCGCGCAGATGGCGAACCGAATCCCGCGTGTGGACGTCATCCTGTTCTCATTCATAGGCGCCGTCTTCCTCTGGCTCGCATTTTTCGGAAGCCGCCTGCTGCGGCGCGGCCGGCCGCGCGTGGCCGCGCTGGTCGTCTGGATGGCCTTCGGCCTGACGCTGACGGGAATGCCCCTGCTCTACCGCTCGCTGGACCCGTTCAAGAACCTGCACCGCCTGACCGTCGAGCTCGTGAGAATGGACGCCTTTTCGCCGGACCTCATCACCTGGAAGCCGGACGAAGTGACGCGCGGCGCCATACCTTTTGACACGGGCCGATACTTGAAAGGCTTCGACGACGAGGGCCAGCTCGAGCGTTACGTCCAGGCGCACCCGGAGAGCAAGCTGCTGATGCTCGAGCGGGACGTGCCGTCGCTGCCGGACAGCGTCGGCGACCGATTGCGCCTCGTCCGGCAGTGGGTCTTCAGCACGCACCGCGTGTACGCCCTCTATGACTTCGGCGCGCGGAAAAACGTTCACGCAGAATAGGAGATCGAAGCCAGAAGACATGAAACAGACCGTAAAGCTCCTTGCGGTTGTCGTCTTCTGCCTGGCGCTCGTCGCCGGCCTCTTCTATTGGAAGTTCGACTGGCGGGTCGTGAGCTTCTTCCTCGTCACGAGGATTCCTTATAGAGCGACGTGGCTGCCGGCGGTCGGCGAACTCGGCCGGCCGATGGCGCCGATCTGGCTTCTGCTGCTCTGGGCCTGGGCCGCGAAGCGTCCGCGCCTGCTGCTGGCGGGGCTGCTGGCCATGCTGCTGACGCTGTGCACCGTCCTGCCGATCAAATCCGCCGTCGGTCGCGTCCGGCCCGACGAGGAACCCGCTGAAGTCATGAGCCAGCCCTTCTTCCACCGGAGCTATTCGTTTCCCTCGGGTGACGCGACGCTCGCCTTCGCCGTCGCCACCGTAGCCGCCGGCTTCATCTTCACCGCGAAGGTGCGATGGCTGCCGTTCCTCCTGGCCGCAATGGCGGGCGTGACGCGCCTGATAATGCTGAGACACTTCGCCAGCGACGTGATCGCCGGCGCAGCGCTGGGAATTCTCTGCGGCTGCGCAGCGCTGCGGATCAGCCGCGGCGCGTCTTTCCGAAGGGCGCTTTCCCGCGTGCCGCCGACGTGCTGGCGCCCCGCCTTCGGAGTCGCGGCGCTTCTGTATTTGATCTTTGACGCCGTCAAGGGCGGGCCGGTGACCAAGAACTTCCTGCCGATCTTCTGGCCCGTGGTCGTCCTCGTTCTGCTGGCGGCGAAAGGGCCGGCGTGCTTAAGGCGGCTGCGCAAATCTTCGGGCGGTAAGAGATGATTAACTACTCTCTCAAGGTGGATGTGGACACGCACGACGGGATGCGCGACGGCGTGCCGCGGCTGCTCGACGCGTTCCGCCGATTCGGCGTCAAGGCCACGTTCTTCCTGGCGTTCGGGCCGGACAACTCCGGCAAGGCGATCTGGAATCTCTTCCGCAGCAAGGGGTTCCTCAAGAAAATGCTGCGCACCGGCGCGCCGAAGTTGTACGGCTGGCGGACGGCGCTCTCGGGCACGCTGCTTCCCGCGCGGCTGATCGCGGCGAAGTTCCCCGGTTTCGTCAAGCGCATCGGCGACGAGGGGCACGAGGTCGGCGTTCACGCGTGGGACCATCGCCTCTGGCAGGACCATCTCGACCGGCTGACGCGGGCGCAGATCGAGGAGCAGTTCGCGCTTGCGTTCGAGTGCTTCGAGACTAACCTCGGCCGCCGGCCCCGCGCCGTCGCCGCGCCCGCCTGGTACGCCACGGCAACGAGCCTGCAAGTGCAGGACGGGCTCGGCTTGCAGTACGCCAGCGACATCCGCGGGGACCGGTTCGGCTGCCCGGAGTTGGACGGCTACCGCTCGACCACGCTGCAACTGCCGACGACGCAGCCTTGCCTGGAGGAACTGCTGACGCTCGGGCGGAAGGACCTGGACGCCTGCGCGGAAGAGGTGCTCGCCGCGCCGCCCGAAGCGCCGTTCGCCGTCATTCCGCTGCATGCGGAGGTCGAGGGCGGCATCTACGCGCCGTTCCTCGAGAAGCTGCTTCGGGGGATTGCGGCGCGAGGGGCGCGCGTTCAGACCTTGAACGAAAGGGCGGCCGAGATCCTCCGCGCCGCCGAACCGCCGCCGGTGATCCAGGTCCGCGCCCTGCCGCTCTCCGGCCGCGCGGGACGGGTGGTCATGGCCGTTCCCGGGCCGTAATCGGGCCGTGGTTCACTTTGAGGTGAATCGTAATCGTCCTCGTCGTCGTCCTCGTCCTCGGCCAGCCGTTCCAAACGGATGAGGACGAGCCGGCAGATTAAACCACGACCCGTAATCGCCAGGCCGGAAAGACGCAGCCGCTCTCACCGCTTGACGCCCCAGATGAGCAGCCCGAGCCCGATGCAGCCGACCGCGGCGTTGCCCATCCACTCGGCGATCCACGGAGCCAGGTAACCGTCGGTGGCGAGCGTTTCGCCGATCATGACCAGCGGGTAGTGGATGAAGAGGACGATGCAGAACGAGATGGCCAGGGCGATGATGAACGAGCCGCGGCGCGCGAGAATTCCCAGCGGGATGCCGACGAGCATGAAGATGAAGCACGTGGCGGAGCCGGCGTTGCGCCAATGGAACTCGGACTGCGCGTCTACCCAGTGTTGGAAATCGTCGAGCTTCCCCTGGACCACGGCGCAGCGGCGCCGCGCCGCCGCGGCCGCGGTCGCGTCGGCATCCGCGGCCAGGTACTGGGGCTCGGCGGCGGCGAAGGCCGCGGCGGCCGCCTGCCGCTGCGCGTCGGCCGCCTGCAGCACGGCCGTTGCGCCCTGAAGTTCCTTCTCCGCCGCCGACACGCGCTTCGTCAACTGCGACACGCGCCCGGTGGCGCGGTTCAGTTCCTCCGTCAGCGGGCCGAGTTCCTCCGGCGTTGCATCCTCGTCCGTGAGCTCCTGGATATCGTCCTTGAGCTTCTGGAGATACGCCGCCTGGTCGGCGAGCAAACTCTTCGCCTCCTCGGATCGCTTCCGGGCGCTCTCCTGCGCGGCCTGGTCCGCCCGGGCTTGCGCCTCCAGTTTATCCAGGGCTGCGCGGGCCGCGTCCCGTTTCTCCTTCTTCTCGCCCAGGATTTTCGCCAGGGCCGCATATTTCTCATCGGCCTCTTCAAACGCCCTCCTGGCCTTGAAGAACTCCGTTCGGGGATGCTCGGTCGCGGCGCCGAGTTCCCGGTGGGTCTCCGCGGCGGTCTTCGCTCCATCGCGGATGCGCTTCAGCAGCGCGCCCAGCGGGAGGAATTTGGGCTTCAGCGAGGGAGCGCTGCCGCCGCCCTTCGGCGGGAAATGAACGGTGATCCTCCCGAACTTTCCGATCGGCTTCCTCTCGGTGTCCTTGAGATGCACCTCGGAGAGCTTGGGCTCCATCATCACGCCGTTCTCCAGCGTCAACGTGGCGTGCTCTTCGTCCTCGTGCTTCCAGACTCCGCGCTTCGCCCACCACCACCGGCTGGGAATCTCGTCGGCGAATTCGATCAGCGCGACGCTCTTCCAGGACGAATCTTTCGGGTCCACGCCGCCGATGTAGATATAGTAAGGGTCCATCCGCCAGCCGGTCCTCGTCTGCCCGACCATCTCGGCGACGTCATTGATGAGCTTGTTGCGCAACGCCGTGACGCGCTCCAGGGTCCAGGGGAAGAAGTACTGGTTCATGAAGAACGTCGCGCCGCAGACCACCAGCGCGAGCGCCAGCGGCGGGAGGATGATGTGGTTCACGTTGATGCCGTTGGCGCGCATCGCGTCAATCTCATGCCGGCTGCTGAGCCGCCCGAAAACGAGGACCGAGCCGAGCAGGAAGGCCGCCGGCAGCGCGTACGGCAGGCTGAGCATCAGGATATAAGGGATGATGTAGTAGATTTGGACGACGCTCACGCCCTCGCGCGTGAACGATGCGGAAAGACCGAGGAAGAAGATCGCCGTCAGCGCCACGGCGCAGATCCCGATGACCGGGATGATCTCCCACAGCACATACCGTTGCAGGCGCGAGGGAATCACGGAAGGCTCCAGATCCTGCCGAAAAACGCGCTCGTCGAATGCGGCTCTGCCGGGCAGCGGCCTTTCGCCGCGTGGCGCCCAGAGCATAGCGCATCGGCCCCGCGCTTTCAATATTCTCGCGCGCGGAGGAATTTTGTGCCGCCGGAGGTTGCGCTCATTCGGCTCGAACCGAGCGCCGAAGCATATTCCGGCCAATAACAGGGCCCGCGCTTTCGGGCTTGGTCAAGAGCCGGCCGCATAAGCGCGGAAGAGCATGAAGAGGCCCAGCGCCAGGATCAGCCCCGCGACGATTCTGCGGAAGAGCGGCTCCGGGATTCTTCTCAGCAGCCGCGCCCCGCCGATGGTGCCGGCCAGCACGCCGAGGGCCAACACGACGATGGCCGGCCAGATGCCCGCCAGTTCGTGTCCCTGCGTCCAGAGATAGACCGGCAGGCGCGCGGCGTCCACCATCAGCGCGATGGCCGTGGCCGTGGCGATGAACGCGTCGCGCGGCAGGCCGACGCCGAGCATCGCCGCCGAGCGGATTCCGCCCTGGTTCCCGACCAGTCCGCCGAACACGCCGGAGAGCGCGCCGGCGACCCAGGCCGCCGCGCCCTTGAACCGCATCCGTTGCGCCAGGCCCGTCAGCCCCAGCACTCCGGCGAAGATCAACAGGCACGCGAAGAGCAGCGTCAGCGCGCGGCCGGCGGCGTAGCGGTAAAGCAGCGCGCCGATCAGCCCGCCCGCGGCGCTCGTCAGGCCGAAGCTCCACAGCACGCGGCGGTCAATCGCCTTTCGAAGCAGCCAGAATCGCAGCGCCGTCCCGGCCGCGTGCGGGATCGCCACGGCCGCGACGGCCAGCTTTGTGCCGGCCTGCACCGCCAGCAGCGGCGTGAGCAGGCTGCCGATGCCGAACCCCGACAGCGCCGCAATCCCGCCCGCCGCAACGCCGACCAGTCCCGCAAGGAACAGGAATAAAGGCCCCATGCGCATTCGCCGCCGATGAAAAGCGCTGAAAAAGGATTCGCCCGCCGGAGTTCATTCTAGCAAATGGATGGAAGAAAACCAGGCGCCGCCGCTCGATGCTTGACCGGCAAATTATCCGCCGCGTCGGTTGAAATGCTTCTTCCGATTGCGCTATACTTAAAGTGATGCCGGAGATTTCGGACCGGGCATCCTTCGCAGGTCGCGCTGTGCGAAGGCGGATTGATTCCGACAACTTTGAACTTGCAGTTGATTGCGCATGCGGTCGGACAGCGGACTTCGCCGCAAGCCGTGCGAGGAGTCCTCTGCGGGAGCGTGGGGCTGCCTGAATGCCGGCGCAGGCTCTTGACACTGCGCAGAGGAGTCCATGAGTCCAGTCATAACCGATTCGGGCGTACAGTTGATTCCCGATCCCGCCACGCCGCTCTACCGCGTGACGGCCTTCAAGGCGCTCCCGAACATCATCTACGCAATGACCCGCCGCGGTTTCCCGGGCGCCGGGGCCTTCGCGGGACCCGCCGGCCGGCCGCAGCGCGCGGAATTCGCCCGGCAGCTCGGCATTGACCTTGCCAACACCGTCTGGCTGGACCCCGAAGGCTCCGGCGAGGTCGTCTACCGCTCCGAAAAGGAGCGCGGCCAGGGCGCGGACGACTGGGAATCGCGCGTCCGCGGCGCCGGCGGCATCGTCACCGACGGCCTCAATCTCTTCCTCTGCGCGCTCTACAATGACAATGCGGTCGTAGTCCTCTTCGATCCGTTCTGCTACGGCATGGCGATGGTCAACATCAACCCGGCCAAGGCTTCGGCTGAGGCGCTGGGCAAGGCGGTGGCCATGCTCACGCAGCGGACCGGCGCGGACCCGACCAAGATGCAGGCCCTGGTCACGCCGTGCATCGGGCCGTGCTGCAAGACGTTCCCGAACCCCGGCGCGGTCGGAACCCGCACGCTCTCGAACCTGTGGGACCTGACGCGCGGCGCCCTGATGGAGGTCGGCCTCAACCGCAACACGGTCCTCAACCCGCGCGTCTGCACGGCCTGCTCGGATACGGAGTTCTTCTCCCGCGAGGTGGATGGCGCCGGCGGCGGGACCGGCGCGATAGCGTTCGGCATCCGCGACACCGGCTCGCTCAAGGCGCAACTGGTCACGCGCCGCACGGCCCAGTTGGCGCGCCGCCAGGCGGCGGCCGCCGTGCCGCAGGAAGTTTCGCTCACGGACGAAGAGCACCGCCTCAATCGGACGATGCGCTGCCCATACGGGCAGAAGAAGGTCTATATCCGCTCGGTCCTCGACGGCTCGTCCGGCGGGACCTCGAAGCCGGTCCTCGCCCTGCGCTGCGCCGTCATGGAGCACGTCGGCCAAGCCGTCGGCGGCTACAACATCGTGCAGAAGGACTACATCGAAAAGGTCTGCTGCGCCGACTATAAGCAGTGCAAGGCGTACCAGGAATTCCTCCGGCGCCAGAAGAGGCTCTGATCGCCGCGGCGCTCGTCGTCCCGGACGCTCGAGTGTTCAGCCTGACCCGGCCGGGCGCGATGGCGGCCGTCTGGCAAACCGCATGCTGATCTGGTATGCTCACGCCTTCAGTCCATGCCCCTCCGGTTTTCCGGGCCGGCTATGTATAAGCTCCTGATCGCGTTTCGATATCTCAGGCGGAACTGGCTCAACCTCGTCGGCACCCTCGCGGTGGCGCTGGCGGTCATGGCGCCGATCTGCGTCCTCTCGGTCATGAAGGGGTTCGACCAGGAATTCCGCTCCCGCATCCGCGCCACGCTCTCGGACCTGATCGTCGAGCGGCGCACGGACGATCCCTTCGGCGGCTACGAAGCGATGATCGCCCGGATCGAGAAAATCCCGCACGTCGTCGCCTGCGCGCCGCAATACGATGGGCTGGGGCTCCTCAAGCTGAAGCGGCAGTCGCGGTACGTGGAGTTCCACGGCGTGGACCTGGCCAGCGAGAACCAGGCAACGGACTTCGCCGAGTTCTGGCGGATGTGGCGCGGCCGGCAGGCCCGGCTGGACCTGGCCGCGCTCGCCGCGCAGGGCTCCGGCCTGGCCTCCGAGCCGAAGCCGGAGATCGCCGGCCTGCTCTCGACCATGCGCCACGATGATTTTTCCCTTCTCGAATCCGCCGACCGCGGCGCGGTCCGCTCCTGGGCCGAAGCCAACCACGTGGACCTCGAAGCCGCGCTGCACGCGGGCGATACCGCCATGCCGGAATGGGGCGCATCGTCCGACCCGAAGTATTCCCCGGCCTTCCCCGGCGAAGAGCTCGTCGTGCTGGGGAAATACCCGGACGGCCGCGAGGCCTCGCTGGACATCGGCGACGAGGTCACGCTGATCGCGGCGTCGGACGTGTTCGAGCGCACCTTCCGCCGCTGCCGCATCGTGGGCAAGTTCCGGTCGGGCATGTCCGAATACGACACGCGCAACATCTATCTCCCGCTCGCCGACGTCCAGAACTTCATGCAGCAGCCGGACAAGGTGACGAGCATCAACATCCGCCTGGACTCCTTCGACCGCGCGCCCGAAGTCCGCGCCGCCCTCATGGGCATCCTCACGCCGGAGGAAATGGCCGCCGGCCTCGACCTGGTCCGCCCGCTGCTGCGCAAGCAGAACCCCTCCGCGCTGAACGCGCTCGACGAGGAGTTCCGCCGGCTCCGGGAGGACCTGCCCAAGTGGCTCGCCGACCGCAATCCGCTGGCGGCCGAGGTCTCGCAGGACCTGACCGGGGAACTGGAGCGCGTCATCGCGGACGTCCTCCACTCTTCCGGCGGCTCCGCGCCCAAGGAGACGCTCGAGCGCATGGTGGACTTCCAGCAGAAGGTCATCGAGCGGGCGAGCGGCGCCGTCGGCGAGGATTTCCGCGTGAGCACCTGGGAGGACAAGCGGCTGACGTTCCTCCGTGCCGTGGCGCTCGAGCGCCAGGTCATGGCGTTCATCCTCTTCTTCGTGGGCCTCATCGCCGGCTTCCTCATCCTCTCGCTCCTCCACACCACCGTCATCTCCAAGACGCGCGACATCGGCACCCTGAAGTCCATCGGCGGCAGCGTGCACGGCATCATGTCCATCTTCCTCCTCAACGGCCTGCTCATGGGCCTCATCGGGTCGGCCCTCGGGACCGCCGGCGGTTTTCTCATCACCCGGAACATCAACGCCATCGAGAGCTTCATGGAGCGGATCGTGGGGTTCAGCCTGTTCCCATCCGATATTTACTATCTCGACCGGATTCCCGTGGACCAGCATCCCTGGCCGAACATCCTGGTGATCTGCGTTCTGGCGGTGGCCGTGAGCCTGGCCGCCAGCATTCTGCCGGCATGGAATGCCGCGCGGATGGACGCGGTGGAGGCGCTGCGGTATGAGTGATTTCCTGGCCGCGCGCGACCTGGTCAAGGAGTACGTGCAGGGCGACGAGAAACTGCGCGTGCTGCGCGGCGTTTCGCTGAACGTGCGCGAGGGCGAGTTCCTCGTCATCGTCGGCGCCTCGGGCGCGGGCAAGAGCACGCTGCTGCACCTGCTTGGGCTGCTCGACTCGCCCACCGCCGGCGAGGTGCTGTTCGAGGGGAAGAGCCTCACGCGCCTTTCCGGCCTGCAGCAGGCGCGGCTGCGGAACACGCTCTTCGGGTTCGTCTTCCAGTTCTTCCACCTGCTGCCGGACTTCAACGCGCTGGAGAACGTCATGATGCCCGCGTACGTGCGGTTCCGCACGCTCGAGTGGGCGCGGCGCCGGCGGGAGATGCGCGCGCGCGCCGCGGACCTGCTCTCGCGCGTCGGCCTGAAAGAGCGGCTCCGCCACCGCCCGAACCAGCTCTCCGGCGGCGAGCGCCAGCGCGTGGCCCTCTGCCGCGCCCTGATCAACCAGCCGCGCGTGCTGCTCCTCGACGAACCCACCGGCAACCTGGACCGCAAGACCGGCGAGCAGATCCACCGGTTGATCCACGAGATCAACCGCGCCGAACGCCAGACGGTCGTCATGGTCACCCACGACGAGACCGCCGCGCAGGCCGCCGGCAGGCTCATCCGCATCCGCGACGGCGAATTGACCGCCTGACGCCCGCATTTCACCACGACGACCCGCTCTTCGTAGCTGCGCTACTTCGGCGGGCGAAGAAGAGCACGACGGGCACGACGCACGTCGCACAAGGAAGGTCAAACCGGCGGAATTCTGTAACAGCAGTCACGTCGTGCTCGTAGTGTCGTGGTGGTGAGAGTTCCGTTGCCGTGGTGAAGAAGTTGCGGCAATACGGGGTCAACAAAAAGAAGCGGAGCGGACCGGTTTCCCGATCCGCTCCGCCATCGTCCATCCTCGGCGAGGGGCCTGCGCCCGATTATTGGGCCGGCGCGGCCGCCGGTTTCTCCTTGATCGAGAGCACCTCGACCTCGAAGATCAGCACGGCGTTCGGCGCGATGACCGGGAACATCCCTTTTTCACCGTAGCCGAGGTCCGCGGGAATGTAGATGATCCATTTCGAGCCGACCTTCATCATCTTCAGCGCGTCGGTCATGCCCGGGATGAATGAGCCGTCGAGCGCAACCTGCAGCGGCTTGCCGTGCACGGTGGAGCTGTCGAACTCCGTGCCGTCAATGAACGTTCCGCGATAGTTCAGCGTCACGATGTCGGTCGGCCCGGGCACCTTGCCCTCGCCTTCTTTGAGCACCTTGTACTGCAAGCCGCTCGGCAGCGTGATGACGCCCTCTTTCTTCTTGTTCTCCTCGAGGAACTTGGGCCCTTCCACCTTGTTCTTCTCGCCCAATTCCTTCATGCGCGCGGTCATTTCCTTCATGCGCTCCTGCCGTTTCGCCTCGACTTCGGCCTTCATCTTCTCGAGCGCGCCCTGGACTTCCTCGTCGGTGAGCGCCAGCTTGTGGCCGGCCACGGCGTCGCGCATGCCCTGGAACAGGCTGTCCATGTCCAGGTCCAGATTGACGTTCTTCAACTGTATGCCCCAGGACGCGCCGATGGAGTAGCTGATCTTTTCCTTGTCGGTCTTCAGCGCGACGGCCGGAGCTTCCGTCGTCGCCTCAGCGGCAGCGCTCGTCGCCGGAGCGGGCGCCATCTCGGCGGGAGTCGTCGCCGCCGGAGCGGCCTTTTCGGTCGCCGGCGCCGCTTCGTCCGCCGCGTACATCGGGACAGCCGCCGCCAGCGTCAATGCACAGAGCAAGCCGGACAACTTCTTCATGGCATTCCACCTTCTGGGTTAAGATTGAGGACCGGGTCTCGTGCGCCGGCTCGGCGCTCGGCGCATCCTGCGAGATACAGACCCTTATTATAGGCCCACCGGCCGCAAAGCGCAACCGGCGGAAGGCCGCGTATCGTTCCGGAAATAATATACATAAGTTTAGCTCGCGTCCTGCTGAGCGCAGCGAAGCATCTCACACCATAAACCATTGCTGACGCGCAGCGTATGAGATTCCTCGCTCCGCTCGGAATGACCGCCTATTGCGCAACTTATTTCTGAAACGCCACACCAGGCTCTCACCGATACGCGCCGAACTCGCCGGCCGCGGCGAACAGCGCCTCCACGTTCTCCACCGGCACGTCCTGCTGGATGTTGTGGACCTGCGTGAAGACGAACCCGCCGCCGGGCGCGAAAATCTCCATGTTGCGGCGCACGTGCTCGCGCACCTGCGCGGGCGTGCCGAGCGGCAGCACCTTCTGCGTGTCGCAGCCGCCGCCCCAGAAGACGATCTTCCCGCCGAACTCCCGCTTCAGGCGCGCCGGCTCCATGTTCGCGGCGGAAATCTGCACCGGGTTCAGGATGTCCACGCCCGCCTCGATCCAGTGCGGGATGTAATGATAGATCGAGCCGCAGGAGTGCAGGAAGGTCTTCCATTTCGTGTTCGCGTGCACCCAGCCGCAGAGGCGCCGGTAGTGCGGCAGGATCATCTCGACGAACAGCTCCGGCCGGAGCAGTTCGCCGCGCTGCGTGCCGCCGTCGTCCGAGCCGATGCCCCAGGCGAACGCGCGGTCTCCGACGGCCTGATGATAGAGCTTCAGACAGGAGATCGCCGCCTCCACCGCGCGGCCCATCATCTCGTTCGCGGTCTCCTTCTCCGCCATGAGCATGCAGAGCCAGTCGTCGAGCGAGCCCTGCGTGATGTTGTCGGCCAGCAGCCAGCTCAACCCGAAGACGCTGATCGCCGCGCCCCAGCCGAGGATCGCTTTGTCGGTATTCTCGTACAGCTCGCGCGCCCGCTGCTCGGTCAGCCGCAGATCCTCGTCCGGCACCGTGCGGCTCGGCTGGAACAAATTGGGATCAATGCGCCGGCCGCTCATCGTCGTGCGGATGAAATCGAAATAGAACCCGTCCTTCGGCATGCGCGCGTAAGGCGTGCCGTCCGCGCGCCGCAGAGTCCAGGAGCCGTCGGCCTCCACCGCCAGGTTCGTCCGCGGCGGAAAGAACACCGTCGTCCCCTCGAAGAGCCGCCGCTCCAATCCCTCGTGCGCGTCCTGCCGCGCCCAGCGCGCCGTGGCCGCCTCGAGCGGCACGACGTCCGCGCGCAGCCGGTCGAGCACCTCCGGCTCGACCTCCGCCTGGACCTGCATCACGTCGTGGATCTTCGTCGGCGTCGCGAGGCCCATCCGCCGTTTCAGCCGGTCGTAGGCCGCCGCGTTGATCCCCGAAGCGCGTGTCCCGCCCAGGTCAATCGGCACCCGGTCCGCCTCGCGGAAATTCACCGCCGCCAGAACGCGCTCGCGCGAAGTCATCGCATCGTTCCCGCTCTCGACTTTCAGTTTGCGGATTTTCACTTTGCGCCTATCACCATTGGCCTGCGTCGCCTTTCTCCCGAACAGCGTCGCCCAGATGGCCGCTCTTGCGGCGCTTTATTTTTTCGCGGGGCGCTTTCTTGAAGGTTGCGTCGGCGTAACGCGAGGGCGGACATTCCACGCGCTTTCCCTGGAGCAGTTCGGCGATGGTGAGAATCTGGAGTTTCGGATATTTCTTATTCCATCCGGGCGAATCGTAGAACCCCGCGCTCGCCGCCTCCGCGCGCATCTGCTGCGTCGGCTCTTCCATGCAGATCAGCACGCCGATCGCCGCGTTCTCGCGGTCCAGGACTCCGCGCAGGTCGCGCACGTGCGCCGGAGTCAGGTGCCCGGCCTTTACGGAATAGACGATCTGCTTCGTCTTCCCGCCCGCCTCATCGTTGAAGAATCTCCGGCCGTCAATCCCCTTGTCCGCGCCCTTCTTCTGCTCCGCCGGCCGCGCGCCGTCCAGCCCGAGCGCCCACCACTGGAACTGGTACGGGTCGGTCGAGGCCAGCGTCTCTGCATCCGGGAGGGAAACCGGCTCGCCGACCACCTGGTATTTCACCGCCTCGCCGAACGAGTCGCGAAGCCGATGCTTAATCAGCGTGATCGCCAGGTGCGTGATGTCAATCCCGATCCATTTTCGCTTCAACCGCTCCGCCGCAATCACCGCCGTCCCGCAGCCACAAAACGGATCGAGAACAACGTCACCTTCCTTGCTGCTGGACTTGATGATCTCTTCCAGCAATTGTTCCGGCTTCTGAGTGGGGTATCCAAGGCGCGCTTTAGCGCTTGGAGCAATCGGCTGAATATGGGTGATTACATCGTCCGGATGCTTGCCCAACGGATTCAATTCCTGGGTTCCGAAGTCTTTGCCCTTGCGGACATTTCCGATGTAGTGGTTGAACCTTTCGACGGTGGCCTCCGCGTAAGGCCGGCGAATAGGATCGGGGTTGAAATACTGTTGGCCCTCCTTCTTCGCATACCAAAGCAATATGTCATGTCTTCGGGCGCGCGCCAGTTTGGGAATTCCCGCTCCTCGGTAATACCAGACCACCTCGTTCAGAAAGCTGCCGCCGCCGAATACGGCGTCCATGAGCAGCTTGAGGTAGTGGCTCGCCGTAGGGTCGCAGTGAAGATAAATGGAGCCTGATGGTCTCAAGACACGGCGCAGTTCCACGAGACGCGGAGCCATCATGCAAAGGTATGCCAACATATCTGTGTCGCCGAGGAAGTTGCGGAAGGACTGCAGAAGGATCGAGACCTTCTGTGGGTATTGAGTCGAGGTCGTTATCTCGTCGTACGCCGCTGCTGCCTCCTGATTCCAGCACCAAGTGTCTTCAAACGCATGAATCTGCGCGCTCGAACGGCTGCCGTTCTGCTCGGCGAAGAGGACGTTGTAATTCTGGTCGCTGTTGAACGGCGGGTCGAGATAGACGAGGTCAACCGTCTCGTCCTTCACGTAACGCCGAAGGATGTCCAGGTTGTCGCCGTAGTAAAGAAGGTTCTCGGCCATGATCGCCTCCACGCTTGCGCGC
The DNA here is from genome assembly GCA_052139675.1 of Candidatus Brocadiia bacterium. GTDB lineage: Bacteria > Planctomycetota > Brocadiia > CAIUPP01 > CAIUPP01 > JBEKCB01. The sequence continues at coordinate 14,418 of JBKQWE010000023.1, read as the reverse complement.
CGTGATCGTACTCTTCCTCGTAATCTTACTCGTAATCGTAATCGTAATCGCCGTTAAAAACCAACGACTCAAACGGCGAGTAAGATTACGATTACGAGTACGATTACGACGATTATTTTTTCGCACACAGCCGGTACAGGTTCGGGATCGTGACGGCGTGGTCACCGCGGAAGTAGTAGCTTTGGCCCCCGTCGGCTACGGTGCGGACGAGGATGGTCTTCCACGGGCGATAGTACAGGTGCCGGTCATGGCGCGGCATGGCGGTGCGGAAATCCTCCGGCACGTCCTGCACGTCGAAGACCGCGGTGGTGAACCGCCGGATGGAGCGCCGCTGCTGACGCGCGACGTTCCGCGCCATCGAGAGCGCTTTGAGATACACTTCCGGCCCCATGACGGCGGTGCCGACGTTGAGGAACACGCCGCCTTCGAGCCCCTCGACCGCCCGCGCGAAAGTCAGGAAGTCGCGGTACGAGGCCTTGCCGATCACGGCCCCGTCGCAGCGCGGGTCCTCGTGGATGATGTCGTAGCCGATGCCGACGTGCACGGTCACCGGCACGCGCAGGCGATAGCCGGCGGCGAAGAGGCTGATGTTGCGGTGCGGGAATTTCCCCTTTTCGATGGCGCGGCCGACCGCCTGGCCCATGCCGAGCCCGGCGCGGCCGCCCCGGCGGAACGCGTCGTGCAGCAGCCCGGTCTCGCGCCACAGGCCGAACTGGCCCTGCCGGATGTAGTCCGCCACGCTCTCGGAGGTCGCGCCGATCATCGCAAACTCGAAGTCGTGCACGGCGCACGCGCCGTTGGCGGCGACGTGCGTGACCAGGCCGCGCTCCATCATCTCGATCAGGAACCGCGAGCAGCCGCGCTTGATCACGTGCGCGCCGATCATCAGGATGACCGGCCGCTTCTTCTTCCGCGCCGCCACGATGCGCCGCGCCAGCACGGCGAAGTCCGGCGGCGCGAACGGCTCGACAGGGGCGTCAAGCGGGAGGATGTCGCGCAGCGTCAGCGCGTGCTTCCGCTCGGCGAGCGGCTTGAGCTTCAGGCGCGAACGGTCGAAAATCGGATACGGTTTGTCGGCCATGGCCGCGGCTCCAATTCAGGCACAGGGTCTCGGCATTCAGGCCCAGATGCTAACGCAACCGCTTTTCGGGCGCAAGCGTTGAGAAGAGTGCGGAGTGTGGAGTGCAGAGTGCGGAATGGGAATCGGTCGGGCTTCGCCCGTATTTGTTCGCTCCGCACTCCGCAGTCCGCGCTCCGAGCTCCACTCGGACGTTCTTCCTTGACGCCGCCGGGCGCGGAGGCTACTATCGGCGCTGATGCGTCGGCGCAATGAGCTTTGTTTCAGGAGGCCGAAAATGCTCGGGAAAGGAATTCGGCTCGAACGCATTCTCAATCGCGAATCGGGCAAGACGGTGATCGTGCCGATGGACCACGGCGTGACGGTCGGGCCGATCCCGGGGATCGAGGACATGCGCGAGATGGTCAACGCGATGGCCGACGGCGGCGCGAACGCCGTGCTCGGGCACATGGGGCTGCCGCTGTACGGGCATCGCCGCTACGGCAAGGACATCGGGCTGATCCTGCATCTTTCCGGGAGCACGGTCTGGAGCCCGGACCCGAACTCGAAGGTGCTGGTGAACACGGTGGAGAACGCGCTGCGGAACGGCGCGGATGCGGTGAGCGTTCACGTGAACATCGGCGCGCTGAACGAGGCGGACATGCTGCGCGACCTGGGGATGGTCTCGGTGCAGTGCATGGAATGGGGCCTGCCGCTGCTGGCGATGATGTACACGCGCGGGCCGAAGTTCAAGTCGGAGACGAGCCTCGAGGGCATCCGGCACGCGGCGCGCATCGCCGCCGAGGTGGGCGCGGACCTCGTGAAGGTGAGCTATACCGGCTCGAAGGAGAGCTTTGCCAAGGTGATCGCCGGCTGCCCGATCCCGGTGCTGATCGCCGGCGGCGAGAAGGACTCGAACGACCGCAACATCCTGCAGATCGTGCGCGATTCGCTCGACGCGGGCGCGTCGGGTGTCTCGATCGGGCGGAACGCCTTCCAGCACAAGCACCCGGAGCGGTTCGTGCGTGCGGTCTGCGCGATGGTGCATCAGAACGCGACCGTGCGAGACGGGCTGGACATGCTCGCCCTGGCCGGGGAAAGCGGAAAAGCCTCGTGATCGTAATCTTACTCGTAATCGCCGATTTCCGTCTCAACTGGATGACGGCCGAGTACGATTAGGATTACGATTACGAAGAACGGGCTGAGTTTTGCGGCGCGATCAGGTGCCGCGGATGCGCTTCAGCGCCCACTGGGCGGAATTGCGGACGCTCAAATCCGGGTCCTTTTCGGCGATTGCGACGAGCGGCTCGATGGCGGTCGTGGCGACCGGTTTCATCTTGCCGAGCGACCAGGCCGCGGACCGGCGGCGGTCCGGCAAAGGGTCCGTCAAGTCTTTGACGAGCTTCTCGATCTCTCTGTCGCGCGGCGACACCGAGCTTTTTTCCAAGCCCAGGGCCCGCAGCAGCGGCTTCCAGAAAGGCTCCGGCGCCATCCTTGTACCTCGTTCGTTGAAGAATATCCCGCCGCCCTGCTCCGGTGCGCCCCGCCGAACGTTCCGGCGCGGCACATAGTTTAAGCCGATCTCGCCGCGATTTCAAGTCCCTCGTTTTCGAGCGGGCACCGTCTGGATCGGAGGCTTGCTGTCCGACGGGCTCGGCTTGCCGGAGGCCGGCGGCGCATTCAACGATTCGCCGAGCGCGGCTTCGTAGTCGGCGCGCAGGTCGTCGTCGGCGATCGTTTCGCCGCCGAGGATGCGCTTGCGGTGACCCTGGAAGATCGCGCGGAGGGACCTTTCCTTCGCGCCGCGCTGTCCGACGGCCGCCGACACCTCGGCGTCTATCGTCTCCTGGAGCGTTTTCTTCTCGGCGTAGGCATCATCGAGGTCCCGCTTGGATTGGTCCAGGTTGTCGTAAAAGGTTATCCCGTTCCCATTCCATTCCCACAGGAGATTGCCGTTGGCGTCTCGGCCGCTGGTCACCCTGGGCGCCTGGTTCGGCTGAGTGGGCGCGGGCTGAGGGGGCGGCACGAAGAGCAGGTTGCCCGGGTTGGGCTGGTTTTGCTGGGCGGGTTGGTTGGGAACAGAGCGGTTGACTCTCTGCGCGATCTGCTGGCGCGCCATCTGCTTCTTCGCGATTTCCGCGGTCAATTCCGTGATCTTCTTGGTCAGGGCGTCCATGTCGTCCTTATGCGCCGTGGTGATCGCGGCGGTCTTGGCGGTCCGCTGCGGTTCAACGCGAGCGAGCGCTTTCTTGCAGAGGCTGTCGCTGCGGGCGATGGCCGCATCCTGCGCGTTGATCGCGTCCCGATCGTACGCGCTTACCAGCTCGCGGTTCCCTGAAATGTAAGTATCGGCCGGGACGACCATGCCGTCCTTGAGCGGCCACGGCGACGTCGTCCGCACGTAGTACTCTTTCATCGCCTCGAACTCGTTCGGATCGAGCGGTTCCACCAGGAACGAGCGGAAAACGTTGCCCGAATATTTCTGTCCGCCGATCGCCACAGTCAGGATCGTGCCCTTGTCGAGCCGGTCAATCTCCACGGCCCCTTCCTCGGAGGGCGGCAGGTGCGCTTTGACCTGCGCTTTCACAATCGCCCGGACCTGCTCGGCCACGTGCGGCGGCAGCGGGCCTTTCGGGAAAGCCGCCGCTGCGGGCGCGGGGGCTTCGGGCTCCGGCGCGGGCTGCTGCGCCTGGAGCGGCGCGCCGATCCACCCCGCCAGCGCCAGCAGGCAGCCGACGAGGCCGGCGCGGACTTCACGTTGCAGCTTCATGTGGTTCCCGTTTCTGAAAAAACGTCCTCGGCCGCCGGAGCCTGGGCGAGGCGCCTCCGGGGCGTTTACTCGCCGGCCGCCGGCGGGCCGTCGCTTGGACGCGGCCCGAGAGCATTTGACTTTGATCCTACCACAACACCACGCGGCCCTGTCAAGGAAAAATGTTCAGCTCATATCGCAGTTGCTCGCCGCGCATCCCGTCCTGGCCGACAGGGCGGAAGCCGGCTTTCTCGTACGCGCGGCGGGCGCGGCGGTTGTCGGCGCGGACGTGGGCGAGCAGGCGCACCGTTCCCATCGCGCGCGCGCGGCGGGCCAGCTCCGCGAGCACGTCCTGGACGATTCCCCGGCCGCGAAAGTCCGGATGCGACGCGACGTTGAAAACCCAGCCGGAGTCGTCCTTCTTCAGGAGCTTGACGTGGACGCCGACCCGGCCGTCCTCGACGGCGACGAGCGTGATGCCCTGCCCCGCCTCCTGCAACGCCAGGTCTTCGCGGACGGCGTCGAGGACGTCATCGAGCGGCAAGTCGGGAAAGCAGTTCTTCGCGAGATCGTCGGCGTCGGCCTGATGGAGTGGGCGAATGATTGTCGTCATGGGCGATTCCGTGCCCTGTCGCGGCGTCACACCCAATTCAATCGTCCTCGTCCTCGAATTGCCGTTCGTTACGGCCGAGGACGAGGCCCCGCCTCACCGGCAGCGCAGGTCGGGGCGAACTCCTATTTCTTCGGCCCGCCCTGCTCGATCAGCTTCCGCAGCACGTCGAGGCCGCGCGCGATCGTCTCGTCGGAGGCGGCGTACGAGATGCGGACGTGCGTCGCTTTCTCGGAGAAGACGGAACCGGGGATGATGAGCAGCTCATGGCGGATCGCCTCGGCGACGAACTCGTGGTCGGAACCCCACGGGACTTTCGGGAAGATGTAGAACGCGCCGCCGGGCTGCTGGACCTCGTACCCGGCGCGGCGGAGTCCGTCATAGATCGCGTCGCGTTTAAGGCGATAGGCGTCGCGATAGCCGCGCGTGTCGGTCTCGAACGCCTTCAGCGCGGCGAACTGGGCGAACGAGGGGGCGCAGACGAACGAGAACTGCTGGAGCTTGGTCATCTCCTGGACGACTTCCTTCGGGCCGGCGGCGTACCCGACGCGCCAGCCGGTCATCGCGTGCGACTTGGAGAATCCGCCCAGCATGAGCGTATTCGGATAGAGCGCGCCGATGCTCCGCACCGCCTCGCCGTAGGTGAAGAGGTCGTAAATCTCGTCGGAGACGATCAGCGCGCCGTTCTCCTTGGCGAGCGCGGCGATCCGGGCCAGTTCCTTCTGCGGGATCACCGCGCCGGTCGGGTTCGCGGGCGAGTTGAGCAGGATCAGCCGGGTCTTGCGCGTCAGGTGCGGCTTGAGCCGTTCGGCGGTGACGGCGAAATCCGGATACGTGTCCACGAACACCGGCGTGCCGCCGCAGAGGTTGACCAGGTGCTTGTACATGACGAAGTACGGATCGGGGATGATGACCTCGTCGCCGGGGTTGACCGTCACGAGGAAGGCCAGCATCAGCGCGCCGGAGACGCCCGAGGTGATCAGCAGCGCTTCCGGGTCGAGCCCCTTCTCGGCGGCGAGCCACTTCCGCAGCGCCTGGTGCAGCTCCGGGATGCCCTGCGTGACGGTGTAGCGGTTGCGGCCGCGTTGGATGGCTTCGATCGCGGCGTCCTTGACCGGGCCGGGCACGTCGAAGTCGGGCTGGCCGATCGAGAGATTGATCGGGTCCTTCATGCTCGCGGCGAGGTCGAAGACTTTGCGGATTCCGGACGAGTCCAGCAGCGCCATGCGATCGGCGATCATCCGATTTCCTCCGCTGACGCCCGTTGAAAAAGCAGGGAGGCAATTGCGGCTGCCTCCCTGCGCGCGAACTCGATGGTGTCGAGGCTACTTCTTCGCGCCCTTTTCCGGGGCGCCCTTGCCGGCGCCTTTGGCAGCCGGTGCGCCCGCCGGAGCAGGCTTGCCGGCGGCGCCTTTCGCGGCCGGAGCGCCGGCCGGCGCGGCCTTGCCGGCAGCGCCTTTGGCGCCCGGTGCGCCCGTCGGCGCGGCAGCCGGAGCGCCCGCGGCGACCGGGGCGCCCTCGGCGGCTTCAACCTTGGCGGCCTTGCGGCGCTTCACACGGCGCACCTTGACCTTGGGCAGGCCAAAGACAGACTCGCCGTCGCGCCACTTCCCGGCTTCCTTCAGCTCGGCGAGCCGCTCGGCGCGGGTCAGCACGCTCCGCGCGCGAAGCAGCGTGCTCTTCACTTTCAGGCTCCTGTCCACAGTCATCGCTCGACACTCCCTTACTTTATGACTTTTTCCCAACTGCACTGAAAACGCTGATTCCTATACGTCAGCGGGCTGACCTTCTTCTTGAACGCCGCGGCGTCCTTGGACTGATAGTTCGGGAAGCGGCCGATGTTCACGCTCCACGACGACGCGTTCCACGGCAGCGGAAAGGCATCGTATCCCATCGCGCACAAGTCGGCCGCAATCCGTTCCGCGTTCTGGCGGTCAATGCTCGAGGTCATCAGCCGCAGGGTATAGTACGGCAGCGGCGGCGTATCCTGCGCCGCGATGGCCAGCGCCGGCGTTTTTGCCGCGTCGGCCGGCTGGGCCGAATCGCTGCTGGCCACGCTCGCCGCGTTCGCCATGCTCGCCGGGCCCGAACGGCCGAGCGAGTGTCCCCAGACAAAGGCGCCGGCCAGCGCCAGCACCATTGCGACGGCGATGACCACCAGCAACTCGCGGCTGAGAGTCAGCACCACCTTGTTCGCCGGCGCGGCCGTCCCGCGCGCCGCCGGCGGTTTCGCGCCGGCCGGAACCGCCGCCGCAGGCTCACCGGCGGGTGCGGCCGCCGTGTTCTTCCGCCACCACGTCGTCGGTTCCTTCTGCTCCGGCACGCGCCGGAAGACCTCGAAAAATTCCCGTCGGCGTTTCTTCATATTCGTCGCCTCCGTCGGATGCGTCAGACGGCGGAATTGGGATCACCCGGATGAGGACTGTGCACAAATTACCAGAAACGCGCGCCACAGTCAAAAGTAATGGCGACTGATGACGGCAATCCGCCTGCGGCGGACAAGTCGGCATCCATGAGGCTCGTGCTTCCTTGCGGAAATAGGCGTCATATTTCCGCAAGGAAGCATGGCCGCAATAAGCCGCGTCGTTATGCCGAGTTATACGTTCCGTTGGGCCGTGTTTAGTTGCTTAAATTGGTGCCCCAATTTACGCAACTAAACACTCGCTTGCAGTTGGGCGGGCATGCGGGTATTCTGTTAGCCGCCGGTCGGTTAGTCGAAAAGAATCCAGAGGCTCAGCGCAGATGGCATCTCCGGCTAGCGTGCTGTACGTCAACCATGTCTCGCATATCTCCAGCGGCGAGGAGAGCCTGCTCGACCTGATGACGCGGCTGGACCGGAACCGGTTCGTGCCGGTCCTCGCCAGTCCGCCGGGCGACCTGGCCGCGCGCGCCGAGGCGGCCGGGATCCGCACCGAGCTGCTGCCGATGCCGCGCTTTCACCGCACCCGCAACCCGCTCAAGGTCAGCACCTACGCGCTCTCGTGGGTGGTGGGCGCCAATCAGCTTCGCCGGATCATCCGCGACCTCGCCCCGAAGATCGTCCACGCCAACAGCGCCACCGCGCAGCTCTTCACCGGGGCGATCGCGCAGAAGGCGGGAATCCCCTGCGCGTGGCACTCGCGCGACCTGCGCCGGCTGCCGTTCCCGGCCGCCACGCTCTGCCGGCACGCGGACCGCGTCATCGCGGTCTCCGAGGCGGTGGCCGAATTCCTCGCCGGGTCGGGCCTCTCGCGGCCGAAGGTGACGCGCATCTACGGCGGCATTGACCCGGCCGTCTGGCGCGCGCGCGTGACGGGCAAGGACATGCGAGCCGAACTCGGCCTGGCGGCCGGCGACCGCATTCTGCTGATGGCCGCGCAACTGTTCCCATGGCACCGTCACGAGGACGCGATCCGCGCGATGAGTTTTATCCTGCCGAAAGAGCCTTCCGCGCGGCTGGTGCTCGCGGGATCGGATCCGTTCGGAGAGCACGGCGAAATGGCCGCGAACCTCCAACGGCTCGCCGACGAGGCCGGCGTCCGCAAGAGCGTGCTCTTCATCGGGCACCGCGATGACATCCCCGACCTGATGAACGCGGCGGACCTGCTCCTGATCCCGTCGGACGCGGAGCCGTTCGGCCGCGCCGCGCTCGAGGTCATGGCGCTGGGCAAGCCGGTGGTCGGGACGCGCGCCGGCGGCCTGCCCGAAGTGGTGCGCGACGGCGAGACCGGGCTGCTGGTGGTGCCGCGTTTCCCGGAGAGCCTGGCCGAGGCGTGCCTGCGCGTGCTGCAGAACCGCCACCTGGCGAACTCCCTCGGCGAGGCCGGCCGCGCGCGCGTCGAGAGCGCGTTCCACGTGGCCCGCACCGTCCAGGAGACGATGGCGCTTTACGACGCCATGCTTCATCCGCCGCTGAAATGGATCCACTCGTAAAGACGATTGGCGATTTCTGATTTCTGATATCTGATTTCTGATTGATTTCTGAGCGGGCATTGCGTCATGAAATCAGAAATCAGTAATCAGATATCAGCCATCAGAAATCGCCGTTTCGTCAGCGCCGCACCTGAAGCCGCGCCATTCGGCCGCATTCGGAACAGCCGGCGGCCAGCGCGCCGCTCGCCGACGCATGGTCGCTCTCCGCGCAGAGGAACAGCGGCAGCACGCCATCGCGCGCGGCGCGGGCGAGCAAGTCGGCGACGGTGGACGGCGGCGAACCGGGCAGCGGCTGGAGGATCGTTTTCGGCCCCGCCTTGAAATCGCTCCCCGGCGCAAAGATGCGCTCGCGGGTGACGACCGCCGGCGCGTCGAGCGCGCGCGACGCGATCGCCTGAAGCTCGTCCAGGTACGCCGGGCGCAGCAGATAATCGGGCGCCGCGAACGCCTCCGCCCACGCGCCCACGACCCGGTAGAGGAACCGGCTGGTCGAGACGACGCCGCGCCCTTCCGCCACGAGCAGCCACACCGGCGTCGTCACGCCGTCCTGCGATTCCTCTCGCCGGACCGAGCGCACGACGAGCGTCTCGCCGGCATAGAGCCGCGCGAGATCCGCCTCGAACAGCTCGGAAAAACATTTGCGCACCGCCCCGAATCGGCTCACGACCGGACCTTTTGCATAGAACTGGCGAGTGACGCGATGAACAGGACGCTAAGCCATGTGTAGCATTCGTCCGGCCATGCTGTCAAAGTCGCCGCGATTTCGCCTTTCGGCTGTCCGCGCCCTATGATAATATGGTGCATCCTGAGAAGCAGGCTCACGGCCAATAAGAACTCCTCACGAGGCGGCTGAAGCATGTGCGATCTCGCGGCGATACAGGAGATTTACCTCTCAGCGCCGGAAGAGGCGGTGTTCCTCGAGCGCGCGAAAATCCTGCAGGAAACGAGGTCGAATTTCGCGGGCGCGGCTCCGGGCGTTCGGCAGGGAAAGACCATTCAGGAACTCTGCCACCGCGTCTCCGTGGTCGTAAGTCCTGACGACGTGCTGCTGGGGAGAATCCTGGAGGAGGTGCCCGGCGGCGAGGATGAAAAATTCGTCCGGGAGCATCCCGAGCTCTTCCTGGAGGCGGGCGTGCCGGGATGGCTGGATTCGGACTCGCTGTACATACCGGATTGGAGCCACCTGCTGGAGAAGGGGCTGCCGGGATTGGCGGCGGAGGTCGAGGCTCGCCGGCGCGCGGCGGAGGGCGCGGATGAAGACGGCCGGGAGCTGGACGACATGCTGGAAGGAATCGCGCTCTCGCTGTCCGGGATTTCGGGGCTCGCGCTTCGCTACGCGGAGGAAGCGAGGCGGGTTGCGGCCGCGCAGGAAAGGCCGGAGGCCCGGGCCCGGCTTCTGCGCGCGGCGGACTGCTGCTCGGCGATCGCCCGGCGTCCGCCGGAAAATCTCCAGGAGGCCTTGCAGCTTTTCATCCTCTTTCACATGGTCCTTTCCTGCCTCATCGGCGGCAGGGATGTTACGCCGGGTCGAATGGACCAGTACCTTCGCCGGTTCTACGAGAGCGATCTGGCCGGCGGGAAACTGACTCGCGACGAGGCCGTCGAGTTGCTCGCCGTGATGATGATCATGCTGCCCCAGATGGCCGGCCGCGAAACCACGGGATTGCTCTGCACGAAACGCACGCCGAACAGGAACTCCCATTATTACATCACCGTGGGCGGGATTTCGGCCGAGGGCGGAAGCGCGGTGAACGACCTCTCGGCGGCGCTGCTCGCGGCGCGCTGCCGGGTCCAGTTCCCGGAGCCCACCCTCGTCGTCCGTTACTTCCCGAGCATTGACCGCGATTTCTGGTCAGACGCGGTCAGAGCCATGCGCGACAGCCGGCCGGTTTTCGCTTACAACGATGACGTGGTCATCGCGGCGCTGACAGACCATGGGACGCCCGAACGCCGCGCGCGCGATTACGCCCACTGCGCGTGCCTGAACTGTTTCATTCCCGGGGACGACCTTCCGCCTCTGCGCGAGAATTACAATGTGCCTCTGCTGGTCCTCTCCGCCATGAACCAGGGGCGGTCGCTGGAGACCAGTGAGCAGATCGGCGCAGCCACCGCCGCGCCGCGCGAAATGCCTGACTTCGAGGACTTCTTCGCGGCGTTCCGCGCGCAACTGCGATTCGCGCTCGACCGGGTCAGCGCCCGGTTGGCCCGCGTCGCAGGCCCGGGTTATCCGCTTCCGGCCCGCTGCCTCTTCAACGGCCACCTGGCCTCGGCGCGAAGTTACCGCGACCGTCATGACTGGTACTCGGACCAGCACATGGTCGGCGTCGCCACCACCATAGATTCGCTCCTGGCGGTCCGCCAGGCCGTTTACCGGGAGAAGCGGGTTTCGCTGGAGGCGTTCCGGAAGATGCTGGCGAGCAACTTCGACGGGCAGGAAGCCTTCCGCCAATATCTCAGGCAGCGCGTCCCGTCCTACGGGAGCGACGACGCGGACGTACTGGAGATGGTCCGGCGGGTCGCGGAGGCATGGTGCGAGGAGATCGCCCGGTCCGGCGCGGCGCACGGAATCCGGCTGCGCCCCTCGTTCTACTCATGGCTGTACAACATCGAGATGGGCAAAAACACGCCCGCCACGCCGGACGGCAGGCCGGCCGGCGAGCCGTTGAGTTCCGGCCAGACGCCTTCGCAAGGTAACGGGCGCGCGCCGACGGAGGTGCTCAATTCGATGGCGCAGTTGGCGCACAGGCGCACCTGCTCCGGCGGCACCACGTTCCGCATTAACCCCTCGCACTTCCAGGGAGAAGGCGGCATGGAGCGGCTGCGGGCGTTGATCGAGACCTACTTCGCGATGGGAGGACTGCACATCCAGTTCATTCCCGTCCAGAAGGAAACGCTGCGCGACGCGGTGCAGCATCCGGAGAGACACCGCGACCTCGTGATCCGCGTCACCGGTTTCAGCGCCCGCTTCGTCGAGCTGCCGCCCGACGCCCAGCAGGAAATCATACAGCGAGCCGAGTATGCCTGACGAGCGCGCGCGCGAGACGATGAATTTCCCGAAGGGGCTGATCTTCGACATCAAGCGCTTCGCGATCAACGACGGCCCGGGCATCCGGACGGCATTTTTCCTCAAGGGCTGTCCGCTCGCCTGCCTTTGGTGTCACAACCCTGAAGGAATCGCGCAGGCGCCGGAGATACTCTGCGACTCCCGGTTCTGCATCCGCTGCGGCGCCTGCGTAGAAGAGTGTCCTGCAGGCGCGCATTCCGTCTCAGCCGGCGGCCACGTGTATAACCGCCGGCTGTGTCGAGGTTGCGGAGCCTGCGCGAGGCGATGTCCTTCTCAAGCGCTGCGCCAGGTCGGGCGGGAGATGAGTGCGGCGGAGATCATCGAAATTGCGCTTCGGGACCGGCCGTTCTATACGAGGTCCGGCGGCGGCATCACTCTCTCCGGGGGCGAACCGATGATGCAGCCCGATTTTGTCCTGGAGGTCCTTACCGCCGCCAGGGCCGAGCGGCTGCACACTTGCGTGGACACCTCCGGTTTTGCGCCGTGGCCGGATTTTGCGCGAGTGCTCCATTGCGTGGACCTCTTCCTCTATGACCTGAAGGACACGGACGCGCGGCGGCACCAGGCCAACACAGGCGTGGAGCCGGGTCTCATCCTGGACAACCTGCGGCGCCTGGACCAGGCCGGCGCGAACCTGGCTCTGCGCTGTCCGATCATCCCGGGCGTGAACGACAACGAGAAGCATTTCTGCGAACTTTCCCGGTTGTGGAAATCGCTTGCGACGGCCCCGGTCATGGAAATACTGCCGCACCACAGGATGGGCGAGGCGAAGCGGGAGCGAATCGGGAAAGCGTCAGCCGGCGCGCCGTTTCCGCAGGCGGACCCGCAATCCGCTCAGGGATGGGCCGACAGGCTGCGAGCGCTCGGTGTGACACGGGTTGAACTGAACCTGTCCCACCTTCAGTAGCCTCGCGCAAGAGAGAATGAGGAGGCCCAAGAGATGAAGTCGCGCACCGACTACCTCTGGTTCCACACGGCGAAACACCGCGAGTACGTGCGTATCACCGACGCGGTCGCCGAGAGCGTGCAGAAGAGCGGCGTGAAGGAGGGCATGGTCCTCGTCTCTGCGATGCACATCACGGCCGGGGTCTTCGTCAACGACGACGAGCCGGGCATCCTGCAGGACATTGACGAGTGGGCCGAGCGGCTGGCGCCGTTTCGCGAGGATTACCGCCATCACCGCACCGGCGAGACGAACGGCGACAGCCACCTGAAGAGCCTGCTCGTCCATCACCAGGTCGTCCTGCCGATCACCGACGGCAAGCTCGATCTCGGCCCGTGGCAACAGGTGTTCTACGCCGAGTTCGACGGCCGGCGGCGCAAGCGGGTCGTCATCAAGGTGATGGGCGAATAGGCCTGCGCTTCGCTGATCTAGACGCTATAATTGCACCGAGCAGGAAACGCGCACGCCAAGCAAGAAAGGCGTACTGTGAGGAAATGGCGGGTGGGACAATTCATTGCATTTGCGCTGGTGAACGCATGGGTTACATATGCTGTGCTCGTTGCCACAGGCGCGGCGTCCAAGATCTATAGCGATTTCGATGTTCACCCGGCCGGCGTGACCACCGTCGCCGAGGTCGGCCTCATCTTGCCTGTCTCTGGATTCCTTTTCAGCATCGCAGGTGTTGTCCTCGCACTCAGACCAGGTCTGAACGAACAAACTCTCACGAGGGCATTGGTGATTGCGGCATCTTTGGAACTTTGCCTCTTGGGGGCGTTGCTGATTATCCTGTTCACGCCGGTTTTCTCTTATTTTGTACGTCTTGGCGGCTATTAGAAGAGCCCTGCGTTCTGTCGCTTGTCAATTCGCTTCCGTCACTTCGCCTGGTCGTCTCCGTAAGCATACGCGCCGATTGACCATTTCCCGTCGCGCGCGCGGGGACGGCCCTCGATGTCCTTGGTGAAATCGTAATCCGGGAACAGCGCCGCGGGCAGATAGGCCGTGGCATCCGTGCCGGCATCAATGGCCGGAGAGCCCGCTTTCAGGTGACAGTCGCCCTTGGCCAGGTCGGCGAAGATCTCGCCTCGGTCCTTCTTCGACCAGTCAATCTCGCCCTCGGCCAGCGCCCACTTGTACTCGCTGGCCTGGTTCCACATCAGCGCCGTGTAGATGTTGTGGCTGCAGACCGACCCGGCTCCGCCGCCGTTGACGATGTTGTTGACGAAGACCTGTTTCCCCAGGAAGCGGCCCACGTTCGCGACGCCCAGGAACGTGTTGTTCACGAAGGTGACATCGTGCATGTTTTCGCCCCAGCAGTTCGACGCGCCGTCGAACAAGTTGTCGTAGACATAAAACCCCTCGGCTATCGGCGTCTTGTCGGCGTTGCCGTGGTAGGTGAAGGCGGAGTCCGTCTTGAGCACCTTGTTGCCGGCCACGAGGGTGTCCTTGGAGAAAAGGTAGATCGAGATGCCGTTGGAGTGCGTGCCGTTGATGTCCACGAGCGTGTTGCCGACGATCTCGGAGTGCTCGACCCCCATGAACCAGATGCCCTGGCGGGAAGTCCGTTGCAGGTAATTGCCCCGGACGACGATGTCCTTGCCGCTGGACAGGATGCCCACGGCCCGCTGACAATCCGTGATCCGGTTATTGATCACCTTCATGTTCACGCCGCTCGCCTGGATGGCGTACCAGTCGTTCGACTTGAGATTGCGCACCTCGTTGTCCCTGATCTCCACGTTATAGGAGCCATGATCATAGTGGGTGGCCCGTATGCCGAAGACGAACTTCTGCACCACGAAGCCCTCGATCGCCAGGTCGTGTTTGTCTATCGCCGTGAAGCCGGCCCCGCCGGCCGAGATGCTGTACTCGTTCTCCGCCGGGCTAGCGCCCTTGCGCGGCCAGACGTACAACCGGCCGGTCTTTTCGTCATAGTAATACTGGCCCGGCCCGGACAGGCACGCGGGGTGGTTCATGATCGCGTAGTAGGAATCCCTGTCCTTATAAATCCCCGCCTCGGCGGCCTTGTCCTCGCGGATGGTGTGCGTCGCCGGATCGAAGCCGGTGATCTTGTGGATTATCGTCCCGT
>JBKQWE010000022.1:0-63888 GCA_052139675.1 Candidatus Brocadiia bacterium | reverse complement strand
GCGCGAAGAGCAGGCCGGCCGACAGCGAGCGCGTGACGTTGAAGTAGCTGCGCTCCGCGGCGCGGCGCTCCTCCTCGAGTTGCGCCAGCTCCTCGGGCGTCAGTTGCTCTTCGGGTTCGAGTTCCTCTTCATCCGCCATTAGTCGCCTGTCGCAAGTGGCTTGCCCGTCAGGATTTCGTACGCCTGGAGGTATTTCTCGCTCGTCCTGCGGACGACTTCTTCGGGCAGCGGCGGCGCGGGCGGTTCCCGGTTCCAGCCGGCGCTGAGGAGCCTGTCGCGCACGTACTGCTTGTCGAAGCTCGGCTGCGCGCGGCCGGGCTGGTAGCCGGCGGCGGGCCAGAAGCGCGACGAGTCCGGCGTGAGGACCTCGTCCACCAGCAGGATGCGCCCGTCCGCGCGGCCCCACTCGAACTTGGTGTCGCAGATGACGATGCCGCGCGCCCGCGCGTAGTCGGCCGCCTTGCGATAGACCGCCAGCGAGCCCCGCCGCAGCTTCTCCGCCGTCTCGCGGCCGACGATCCGCGCGGCCTGCTCGAACGAGATGTTCTCGTCATGCCCCGAGGCCGCCTTGCTCGCGGGCGTGAAGATCGGCTCGGGCAGTTTCTCCGACTCGCTCAGCCCGGCCGGCAGGCGGACTCCGCAGACGGCGCCGGAGACGCAGTAGCTCTTCCAGCCGCTGCCGGCGAGGTATCCGCGCACGACGCACTCGATCGGGAAGACGTCGGCCTTCTTCACGAGCATCGCGCGGCCGCGGAGGAGGTCGGCATAGGGCCGGACCTTCGGGCCCATGCGGTCCACGTCGGCGGTGATGAGGTGGTTGGCGACGGTGTCCTTGAGGAAGTCGAGCCAGAAGAGCGTCAGGTTCGTGAGCACCGCGCCCTTGTGCGGGATGCCGGTCGGCAGGATGCTGTCGAACGCGCTGATGCGGTCGGTGGCGACGATGAGCAGCGCGTCGTCCAGCTCGTACAGGTCGCGCACTTTGCCCCGGTTGATGCGCCGGAGGCCGGCCAGGTCGGTTTCGAGCACCACGTCAGCGGGCATGGATGGACTCCTTCGGGTCGGGGCTTGACATCTTTGCGCGGGGGATTATATCAGCGCGGGGCGCTGCTCACAAATCGTACTCGTCCTCGTCGTCGTCCTCGTCCTCGGCCGTTCCGAACGGCGTTCGTGGAGGACAGCGAATTCGAGGACGAGAGCGAGGACGAGGACGAGGACGAGTGAAAGGCGCGCGTCTCAGGCGCTGTCCCGACCCAGATCATCGGTGCGGGCGTGGTGGGTCATGCGGAACAGATAGGGCGTGCAGCCGGCGACTTTGCGGAAGGCGCGCGAGAACGCGGCGGGGTTGCGATAGCCGGCGGCGGCGGCGGCGGCGATCGCGGCGATGCGTTCGGTCGAGTTGCTCAGGCGGTCCATGGCGCGGACGACGCGATATCCGCGGAGGAAAGCGCCGGGCGCGATGCCGGTCCGCGCCTTGAACTCCCGCGAGAAATAAAACTTGCTGAAGCCCGCCGCCGCCGCCATGTCGTCGAGGGTGATCGGCTGGTCCACGTGCGTTTCGACGAAATGCACGCTGCGCGTCACCGCCGCAGCCGGCTGAACCGGCAGGCCGGCGTCGGGCGCCAGGAACAGCCGGCGGCGGACGCGCGCCACGCTTCTCACGGCCAGGTCTTCCCGGGCGGCGGTGTATTTGTACAGGACCTCGACGACTTCAGCGGTTGCCTGACGCATGTTATGTCCACTTTCGTGAAAAACAAAGCGGGAAATAACGCGCGGTGGCAGGATCTCGGCGGGCAACGCAGCATGGTGCAACCGGCCACTCGTCCTTCATGGGTCTTCCCTATCAGCGCAAGCCACAGGGTGCCGATCCGGATGAGCGCTTTCTGATATAAATGTAATGAAATGAGACAAATGAGACAATCAGGGAAAGAGCGGTTCGGCCCTTCGAAAAACCTGACGCAACTTCAGCACAGGCTATCCCGAAGTTGCTGTGGGAACGGCGGTTACGGAGGGGTGAAAGGGACGATGGACGATGGACGATGGACGACAGCCGGCGGCGTTACGGCGGCGTGAGACCTTCGCGGATGGCGTACTTGGTCAGCTCGGCGATGCTGTGCTTGCCGAGCTTCTTCATGATATTCGAGCGGTGCGTCTCGATGGTCTTGATGCTGACGCCCAGGTCGGCGGCGATGTTCTTGGCGGAGCGGCCCTCGGCGATGAGCTGGAGGACCTGGCGTTCACGGTCGGTGAGGGCGACGAACGCCGACGAGCGCTGCCGGGGCGAACGGCCGACGTAGTCCTCGACCACGGTGCGGGCGACGACGGGGCTCAGGTAGGTCTGGCCGGCGGCGGCGACGCGCACCGCGTGGGCGAGCTCTTCGAAGGCGGAGTCCTTCAGGACGTAGCCGGCCGCGCCGGCATGCAGCGACGCGGTGACGAAGCGCCGGTCGGCGTGAACGGAGAGGATGATGACCCTCGTGCGCGGGCTCGCCGCGATGATCTGCTGCGCCGCGTCAATGCCGTTCACGCCCGGCATGGCCAGGTCGAGGACGGCGACCGATGGCTTATACTTGCGCGCCATTTCCACGGCGGCCTTGCCGTCGTCCGCCTCGGCGACGACCTTCATGTCGGCCTCGCGTTCGAGCAATGAGCGGAGACCCTCGCGGATCATCCGGTGATCGTCGGCCAGCAGGATCGTAATCTTCATCTTGGGCTCCCAGGGGTGGAACGTCGCTCGATGTCAGCCGATTCCAGCGGCGCGGCCAGCGTCGCGCGCGTGCCGCCGCCGATGCGCGAATCAATCTCCAGCCGCCCGCCGAGGCTTTCGAGCCGCTCGCGGACGCTGAAGAGCCCGAAGCCGGTCATGGCCTTGGGGTTCGACCAGAACTCGTCGGCGGCGAAGCCGTCGCCGTCGTCCTGGACCCGGATGCGCACTTCGGCAGGGTCGCACTCGACGAGCATCGTCACGGTTTCCGCGCGCGCGTGCTTGACGATGTTGAACAGCAGCTCCCGCGCGCCCTGGAACAGCGTGACGCGGACATCATTCTCCAGCGGCGGGTCGAGGCCGTCGGACAGGAACTCCCAGCGGATGGGGTGCTGCTTGCGGAATTCCTCGACCAGCCAGCCGAGCGCCGCGCCGAGGCCCAGTTCGTAGAGGATCGGCGGGCTGAGCTCGAAGGTCAGCGAGCGGGTGCGCTGGAGGATCTGCGCGATCATCTCGTAAACCGTCTGGACGAGGGCGGTGAATTCCTGCCGGGGCGAAGCGCCGGCCAGCTCGCCGAGCTTGAGCCGCGCGAGGGCGAGGGACTGGCCGACCTCGTCGTGCAGGGCGGTGGCGATGCGCCGCCGCTCGCGCTCCTCGGCCAGCGCCAACTGCGAGGCGAGCGAGCGGAGGCGCTCCTGGTAGGTCTTCAACTTCTCCTCCGCGCGCCTGCGGTCGGTGACGTCCTCGAGCATCCCGATTCCATAGAGGAACTTGTCCTCAGCGTCGCGGATGATCTGCGTGGTGATGCGGCCGAAGAGGAGCGAGCCGTCTTTTCGCACATAGCGCCTTTCGGCGGAGTAGCCGGAACTCAGCCCGGCCGACACGTCGGCGTGCGTTTTGAGCAACGCCGGCCGATCGTCCGGGAGTGTGACGTCGGGGATCGTCTTGCGCAATAACTCCTCTTTCGAATAGCCGAGCATCCTGCAGAAGACGTCGTTGGCGTCCAGAAAACGGCACTGGGCGTCGGCGGTCGCCACGCCGATGGGTGCTTTGCTGAACAGCGTGCGAAAGCGCTCTTCGCTTTCCCGCAGGGCTTCCTGCCCGCGCTTGCGCTGGGTAATATCGCGGACGATGGCCCACATCGTCGCCGGCCGACCCGAGGGATCTTTGATGAGATAGACCCGCAGCTCCACGGGAAACACCGTTCCATCCTTACGGCGGTATTCCTTTTCGTAAACGTCCGAGTACCCGCGCTTCAGGACCTGTTCGTGAACGGTCTGAGATTCGAAGGCGTGCCACCGCTTCGGCGTGAGATCCAAATAGGTCATCCGCCGCAGTTCTTTCGCCGAGTACCCCATAAGCTGCTCAAAAGCGGGGTTGCATTCCAGGATGCGGCCCTTCATGTCCACGCTGGCGAAGGCGTCGCGGATGCTCTCGTAAAGGCGGCGGTATCTGGCTTCGGAGAGACGCAGCGCCTCTTCCGCCCGCTTGCGGTCGGTGATGTCCACGCTGCTGCTCTGAATCGCGAAGTTGCGGCCGGTTGCGTCCTTGAGGCAACGGTCAACGATCAGGAACGTCCGTTCGCCGGTGTCTAACGAGAAGGCGTCTTCATACACCCGGCTTCCGCCGCGCCGGATAAACCGCCGGTTGAGATACAGATACTTGCGCGCGGTCGCAACGGGCAGAAGATCGAACATGGACTTCCCTGACACTTCCTCCGGCCGCTTTCCCATGCGGGCCGCCGCAATCTTGTTCATCATCAGGTAGCGGCCGTCCTGATCCACGATCACGATGCCCGTGCCGGAATTCTCGAACAGATCGCGGTAACGCATGGCCGACTGCGCTTTTTCCTTGTCCGCCAGTTTGCGCTCGGTGATGTTCTCGATCATGTTGATCACGAACAGCGGCTTGCCGGCGGCGTCGCGATGGAGGCAGCAATTCAGGTCGGTCCAGACGATCCGGCCGTCCTTGCAGATATAGCGCTTCTCTATGTGCGCGCGCGATTGCTTTCCCGCTGCCACAGCGCGAAGAAGATTTCGGTGTAATTTGACCTCGCGGGGATGGCTGATCTCGGCGAAGTGCTTTCCGCGCAGCTCGCCAGCCGTGTAGCTGAGCATCTCCTGAAACGCCGGGTTCGTGTGGAGGATGCGTCCTCGAAGGTTCAGCAGTGTGATGCCGATGGCGGCGCGCTCGAAGACGACGCGGAACCGCTCTTCACTTTCGCGGAGCGCGGCCTCGGCCTGTTTGCGCGCGGCGAGTTCGCGGCGGACTTCCTCGTAGAGCTGGGCGTTCTCGATGGCGGCGCCGGCCTGGCTCGCGATACGGCCGAGCAGGGCAACATCTTCTTTCGTGAAGCGGCCCGGCCGGCGATCCAGGATGGCGAACACGCCGAGGACTTTTCTCCTGGAGAGGACCGGCACGCCGGCGTACGCACAAAGGCCGCGGCGGGCGGCCGGGGACCCGCGGAGCCGCGCGTCTTTGCGGAAATCCGGAATCACCAGCGGTTTGCGGGAGGCGGCGACGGCGCCGGAGAAGCTTTCGCCCAGCCGCAAGCTGTGGAGTTCGCTAAGGAGCGCCGCGGAGACACCTCGGTGAGCTGCGGGCGCCAGGCGATGGCTCGCCTTGTCGTAGAGGTAAATGATTCCTCCTCCGACGCGCATCAGCGCCAGGGTCTCTTTCAGCGCGACGCTCAGGACCGTCTTGAGTTCCAGGTGGCGGTTGGCGGCCGACGCCACGGCGTTGAGGACCGTCAGCTCGCGGTGACACCTCCAGAGGCGATCCTCGGCGGCGGGGAGTTGATCGCGGCGCGGTGACGAAGGCCTGGCCGAAAATGAAACAGAGAGCCCCCTTCTTTTCCGATCTCGCGCAGCACGAACTCGAGGCACTGTAAGAGCTCCTTGCTCACGGCAAGAAAGTGTCTCATCGAGGCTATTCGCTCGCCGTTCGGACTGCGGGCAACAGGCTGCGCCCCGAAGCCTGCTGCATGGTGTGCTGTGCAATTCACGTCGGTCAGGCCGGCATGAAGATATTGTCTGTGATGCGTTATGTCAAGCGTGTCAAGAACCTACAGAATGTGCAGCAGCTTTAACAAGCTAAATCCGCACCGAATCCGGCGTCCTGACCGAGCTGATGCTCACGTGATTTTAACTCATTAGGGAGTTGCGTGTTGCGATAAATCTGCGCGGACCGGCCCGATATGCAGATCATGCTATTCGAGCGTCCAGTCTCGCCGGCGCGGGCACATTGTTCGTAGTGGCGCCGTCAGGCGTTAATTCGTATGCCCGTTCTTCTTCGCTCTCCTTCGCAGATCACCGGCTTGCTATGGAGCGCTACGAAGGATGGGACGGGCGCACTGCGAGCGGCCGCTTGACCCTGTCGCGGAGCGGGTGATACGATCCACTTAACAATGAAGATCGCTGGTTGCAGAATGGTGAAGATCGAATGGCGCTGAAAGATTCCAAGCGCGCGCGCGTGATGGGGCGGTCGAAGAAACTCGGCCACTGCATCTGCGACCCGCGAAAAAGCTGCCCGTGCAACCTGCTGATCGAAAAGGACGTCTGCCTTTGCGCCGGCGAACGGCTGCCGCCGGAGTGGCGCGGCGCGCCCGCTCCCGCGGCGCTGACGAAGCTCGTCAGGAACGCCGGCTGCGCCTCGAAAATCCCCGCCGCGGAACTCGCCAGAATCCTGGCGCGGCTGCCGGCGGTCAGCGATCCGCGCCTGCTCGTCGGGCTTGGCACCGCCGACGACGCGGGCGTCTTCCAGGTCAGCCCGGACCTCTGCCTGGTGCAGACGGTGGATGTCTTCGCTCCGTGCGTGGACGATCCGTACCTCTTCGGCCAGATCGCGGCGGCGAATTCGCTCAGCGACGTTTACGCGATGGGCGGCGCGCCGCTGACGGCGCTCTCGATCGTCGGCTGGCCGATCCACACGCTGAGCGACGAGTGGCTCGTGCGCATGCTCCAGGGCGGCATGGACAAGCTGCGCGAGGCGGGCGTCATCCTCGTCGGCGGGCACAGCATCAACGACGAGGAGATCAAGTTCGGCTTCGCGGTGACCGGCGCCATCCGGCCGGACGCCATCGTGGCGAACTCCGGCGCGCGGCCCGGCGACGCGATGATCCTCACCAAGCCGGTCGGCACGGGCATCATCTCCTTCGCCGCGCAGATCGGGCGCGCCTCCGCCGAGGCGCTGCGCGCCGCCGGTGAGAGCATGGCCGCGCTCAACCGCAGCGCGGCGGAGATCATGTGCCGCGCCGGCGCGCACGCGGGGACCGATGTCACCGGCTTCGGCCTGCTCGGCCATCTCTGGCAGGTCGCGCGCGAGAGCGGCGTGACGGCCGAACTCTGGTGGGACGCCGTCCCGGCGCTGCCCGAAGCGCTCGAATGCGCCCGCCAGGGCGTCGTCTCCGGCGCGGCCGAGCGCAACCGCGAATTCGCCGGCCCGGCCGTGACCGTCGCGGCCGGCGTGCCGGAATACGCGATGGACCTGCTCTATGACGCGCAGACTTCCGGCGGGCTGCTGATGTTCGTGCCGGAGCAGGCCGCCGAGCATACCGTAGAGCAATTGCGCGCCGCCGGCTGTCCTTGTGCGGCCATCGTCGGCCGCGTTCTGGAGAAATCTAAAGGAGGAATCAGAGTGGCGAAAAAACGCGACTCGGCAGGCCGCACTCCACCGTCCGCCGCGGCTCGCGGCGCTGAGCCTGTCGAAGGGCACGCCGCAGTCGAAAAGTGTTGCTCGACGGACCCGGCGGCCGCGGCCGGGGATTCCGCCGGCTCGCCGCAGGAGGCATTCCAGGATTTCATGGGCAAGGCCTTCGCGCCGGGCGCGCTCGACGCGGTGCAGAAAGAGATCATGACCATCGCGCTTTCGGTGGCGGTCCAGTGCGAGCCGTGCCTGAAGATCCACCTGGACAAGGCGCGCGGCATGGGCATCAGCGCCGACGAAATCCGCGAAGCCGCCTGGATGGGCATCGCATTCGGCGGGTGCAAGGCGATGATGTTCTGGAAGGAGAAGGGGCCGAAGGACGGCTGATTTGCGATTTCTGATTTCCGATTGTTGACTTGCAACTGCCGGAAGGAGCTGAGCATGGCCCTCGGAAGAAATCACGTGCTGGTCATCGTCGCCATCGCGGGCATTATGGCGCTGACGCTGGCCGGGGCGGGCCTGTTCAGCGGGAGGCAGACGCCCGGCTTTGTCCGGATCAACGTCTCCGACAAGAGCGCGGTGTGGCTGGAATTCAACGGCGCATCCCTGCGCGCCGCCGCGAGCGTAGAGGAGCTGAAGACCGCCGAGCCGGTGCCGCTGCACGCGCGGGGCTTTCAGAGGTCGCAGTCCGGGGAATTGGCGCTGCCGATTCCCGCCGACCAGTTTCCCGCAGGCATCAGCGCCGTCAAGGGGAGCTTCACGCGGACGAGGAACAGTGTCTCGGGCCAGTTGGGAATCTGCCGGACGGACGCGCAGAAAGTCGTCTGGCAATGCGACGTCGGCGTCTTGTCGAAGACCGGCAATCGCGCGGACGCGGCGCCGGCCATCCCGTTGCCCAGCCTCGAGCGCCTTGCGCTGATCGTCACGGGCGAGCCGGCGAACGGGAAACTGGGCATCGGGGTCCGGCTCGCGGCCGGCGATAATCCGGTGACCGGCGTGCTCAGAGACGGAAAGCCCGTGCCGGTGCAGCTCCGCGTGACGGACGCCGCCGGCAAAGAGGTGGCCGCGCGGAAAGGGCCGCTGGCCGATTTCGGGTTCAGTTGAGGAGGCCCCTGCTGCTCCGTCGGAGTAGCCAGAGGGACTTACACCTGCACCGCCACGATGGATGTCGGGACCGGTTCGCCGCTGAAGGCTACGACGACGGCCGTCGTCCCGTAATGGGAAATTGCACGGGTACGGCGCTTGCGTTTCGGCGGCGGCGGCGCTATAAGTACGGGCGTGTCGCGCGAGGCATGGAAGAGGAGGCGAGACGATGTTGCGAGCTTGCGGCAGGAGACTGATCGTCGCGGCGGGTGTCGCGGCGCTGGCGTTGATCGGGGCCGGCTGCGCGGGAGTGCAGACCGCGAAGGCGCCGGCGTTCGCCCGGATCGTCCTGTCGGGGAACAGCGCCGTCAGCATTCTGATTCAAGGCGGCGAAGTCCGCGCGGCGATGAGCGACGAGGGAGCGCAGGCCGCCGCGCCGGTCAAGGCGGGCCACGAGTTCGCGCTGCCCGTTCCGGCGGATCAATTGCCCGCCGGCGTCACGGCGATCCAGGCGGGCCTGTTGGTCACGGAGTATCAGTCGGGCGCAAACGCCGCGGTTGTCGGCCACATCACGGTCTGCCGGACCGACGACCAGAAGGCGGAATGGAAGTACGTGTCGCAGATCAGCGTGCCGCCCGGGCCGAACTGGGATCACGCGCAGTCCATCAAGTTGCCCGATCCGGCGGACGCGAAAGCCAGCCTTGAAGCCACACCCGCCGAAGGAGATCTCCGCGTCGGTCTCAGGCTCACCCTCTACGGCGCCGCGCTGACCGACGTGCTCAAGGACGGCAAGCCGGTCCAGGCGCAGATGGTCGTGGCGGACGCCTCCGGCGCCGAGATTGCCTCAAAAGTCGGGACGCTGGCCGATTTCGGGTTCAGTTGACACGGCCCCTGCTACTCCGTGAGAGTAGCTAAAGGAACTTATACATGCACCGCAACGTTGGATATCGGCGCGGGTTCCCCGCTGAAGGCGGAAACGAGGGTCACTGTGCCGTAATCGCGCGAGACGGTTTCGGACATTTCAAGGGCGCCGGCTGATGATTCGGCCGGCGCCTTGTTGTTTCCGGCGTATATCGTACTCGTCCTCGTCGTCCTCGGCTGTACGGAAGGCAGTTCGAGGACGACGACTAGGACGAGGATGAGGACGAGGATGAATGGGACGGGAGCGGATGGGTCCTGGTGGATCTTGCTCCGCTTCAAACGGAGTGCGGGGCCCTGATAAGGTCCCAGGTGGGTTCGATTCCCACACGCTCCCGCCATCCTTAAATGACGATGGACGATGGACGATGGACGTTGCAAAAGCCGGACAGCGCCAATGGGGGAAACTGCTTTGAGCCGCGATAAGATTCTCGAAGAACTCGCCCGCGCCGTGGTGGCGATGGATGAAGCCGGGGCCGTTGCCGCCGCGCACAAAGCGCTCGCGGGCGGCGTGGACCCGTACGTGGCGATCAACGACGGGCTCGCGGTCGGCATGCGCGAGGTCGGCCGGCTCTACGACACGGGAGAATACTTCGTCCCGGAAATCCTCATCTGCTCCGACGCCATGAACGCCGGGATCGCCGTCCTCAAGCCGCACCTCCGCCGCGCGCCGGGCCGCGAGCCGGTCACCGTCATCCTCGGCGTCATCGAGGGCGACATCCACGACATCGGCAAGAACATCGTCAAGATCATGCTCGACGCCTCCGGCTTCCAGGTCGTGGACCTGGGCCGCGACGTGAGCGCCGAGCGCTTCGTCCAGGCCGCGCGCGAGGCCAGGCGCGGCCTCGTCGGCCTCTCCACGCTCATGTCCACCACCATGGAGAACATGGGCAAGGTCGTCAGCGGCCTCTCCGACGCCGGTCTGCGGAAGGACTTCCGCGTGATGCTCGGCGGCGCGCCCTGCTCGGAGGCCTTCGCGCGCGAGATCGGCGCGGACGGGTTCGGGCGGAACGCCAAGGAGGCGGTTGAACTCGCCCAGGCACTGTCGCGGAAGTGAGCGGTCGGAATGATGATTGATGAAGTGCTTCAGCGTTCCTCGTTCTGACTTCTGACTTGCAAAGGAGACCCATGCAGAACGATAGGATGTCGCCCGCCGAACGCTTCACCGCCTTCCTCAGCGGCAAACCGCTGGACCGCTTCCTGTGCGTGCCGCTGATCCTCAACCATGCCGCGCGCGTCCTCGGCGTGAAGGTCGGCCGGTACAACCGCGACGGCCGGCTCATGGGCGAATGCCACGCGGCGGCGTACCGGCGCTATGGGCACGACATGATTGCGATCTTCTCCGATACCGCGATCGTCGCCGAGGCGATGGGCACGGAACTTTACTATCCGGAGGACGACGTCCCGCGCGTCGAGCGGCCCGCGCTGGCCGACCCGAAGGACCGCAGCCGGCTCGTCACCGCCGGCTGGGCCGATCGCGGCAAGCTGCCGGTTTTCTACGAGGCGATCCGCGTCGCGGCCGCGGCGCTTCATGGCGAGGCGCCCATCGGCTGCTGCGTCCCGGCGCCCTTCACCACCGCCGCCTGCCTGCGCGGCACCGACCAGCTCGCGCGCGACCTCTACCGGAACCCGGCGCTCACGCACGAACTGCTCGCCCTCTCGCTCGAAGCGGCCAAGCAGTTCGCCGGCCGCATCATGGATTCCGGCGGCGTGCCGGTGGTCGTGGACCCGGTGGCCACCGGCAGCGTGCTCGGGCGGCGGCAGTTCGAGGAATTCGCGCTGCCGTACCTGAAGCCGCTCCACGCGCACATTGCCGCGCGCGGGTTCCCCGTGGTCCTGCACATCTGCGGGCAGACCGCGCGCACGCTCGAGCCGATGGCCGAATCCGGCGCGGCGCTGCTGAGCCTGGACGACATCTCGATGGCCGAGGCGCGCGACCGCGTCGGCGGCCGCGTGGCGCTCATGGGCAACGTCCGCCCCGCCCAGACGCTCCTGAAGGGCAAGCCGGAAGACGTCCTCCGCGAGGTCCGCGACCTGTGCGACATCGGCCGCAAATGCCAGGCCGGCTTCATCCTCGGCAGCGGCTGCGAAGTCCCCATCGCCAGCCCGCCCGAGAACATAGACGCCATGATGGCCGGCGTGAGAGAATACGGGAGAATGCAGTAATGCGCCGCAAACAAGGCCCATATTTCCCATCATTCCCATGAGTCCCATGATGTCCCAAACTCCGCGCGACCGGCTCTTCAGCGCGCTCCGCCGCGAGCCGGTGGACCGCCCGCCGGTCATCTGCCCCGGCGGCATGATGACCATGGCCACCGCATCCGCCATGCGCCGAGTCGGCCGCGCCTGGCCGGCGGCGCACTCCGACGCGCGCGCGATGGCCGAAATCGTCCTCGCCACGCGCGACGAAACCGGGCTCGAATGCCTTGCCGTCCCGTTCTGCATGACCGTCGAGGCCGAAGCGCTCGGCTGCACCGTGGACATGGGCAGCGCCACCGTGCTCCCGCACGTCGCCGTCGAATGCCTCACGGATCCGGCGCGAGCCGGCTTGCCCGCCGGGGCGGGCGGCCTGCCGGAGTTCGACCCCGGGCGCTCCGGCCGCGCGCCCGTGGTGCTCGAGGCGATCGAGCGGCTGAAAAGCGTCTGCGCCGGCTTCCCGGTCCTCGGCGGCGTGCTCGGCCCGGTCACGCTCGCGGCGATGGTCATGGATGCCGGCCTCTTCCTGCGCCTCACGCGGCGCGACCCGGCCGCCGCCGAAAAACTCATCGCGGCCCTGGAGCCGGTCGTCGTCCGGTTCGCGCTCGCGCAGCACGCCGCCGGAGCGGACTGCGTCACCGTGGCCGAGCCTTCGGCCACCGGCGAAGTGCTCGGCGGGAAGCACTTCGAGAAGCTCGCCGCGCCCGCCCTCATCCGCGTCCTCCGCGCCTTGCGCGACGGCGGCGCATCGCCTATACTGCATATATGCGGCGACCTTCGGCCGATCCTGCCGCAGGTGGCGCTCATCGCGCGCAGCCTTGACGCTCCGCCCGCCCAGGCGGGCAAGCTGGCGCTCAGCGTGGACGCGATGGTCAGCGGGCGCGACTTGAAAGCGGCGCTGCCGGAGGTCGTGCGCGTGGGGAACGTGGACGCGCTTCTTTTGCAGCGCGAGGACGCCGCGACGGTCGAGCGCGTAGCGCGCGCGGCGGCGCGCGATTTCGACATCCTCTCGCCCGCCTGTGGCCTGGTCCCCACGACGCCGGCGGAAAACCTGCAGGCGATGGTCCGCGCCGCGCAGGGGCGATTATAGGTTCATCGTACTCGTCCTCGTCGTCGTCCTCGTGCTCGAAGGACGGATGCGAGGGCGCTGATTCTCGCGGAGATCGGAAAGATGGCGATGCGCATTTCACTTCCACGCGACCAAATCGCGGAGTTCTGCCGGCGGCGGCACATCCGCAAACTCGCGCTGTTCGGCTCGGCATTGCGTGACGATTTCCGGCCTGATAGCGACGTGGACATCCTCGTTGTTTTCGACCCGCAACATGTGCCCGGGTTCTTCGAACTGTACGACATGGAGGAATCCCTTTCAGCACTTTTGGGCGGACGCAAGGTGGACTTGCGCACGCCGGAGGACTTGAGTCGTTACTTCCGAGACGAAGTCGTCGCCCGCGCGGAGGTGCAGTATGCCGCCGAATGACTCTCTGCGCGTTCGGCATATCCTCGACGCGGCCCGAGAGGCCGTCGCGCTATGCCGGGGGCGGTCGCGCGCGGACCTGGATAGCGACCGGCTTCTGGCGCTCGGGCTCACTCGCCTCTTAGAGATCATCGGAGAAGCGGCGCGCGGCGTCGAGCCGGCATTCCGCGAAAAGCACCCGCAGTTTCCCTGGAAAGAAATGGCCGGCATGCGCGACCGCCTCATCCACGGATATTTCGATGTCAACCTGGATGTAGTCTGGCAGACCGTTACGAAGAATTTGCCGCCGCTGATCGAGAAACTCGAACGAATACTCCCCGCACTGGATGTCCCGCCCGATCGGTAGGGCGTTGAGAAAGGCAAGGGAATGCCCAGACCTGAAATCGGAAAGTGGGGTCGGCGCTTCCCGACGCAGATCGCTTCGCTGATCGCCCTCAATGGCTACTTCTGGCGCGGGCCGGGGAAGTGGTTCTGCCTGCCGGTCCTGAACTGCTACGCCTGCCCGGTCGGAACCGTGGCCTGCCCGATCGGGAGCCTGACGGCGTTCGCGCTGGCGCGGCGGATCCCGTTCTATGTCCTTGGATTCCTCGGCGTCATCGGGCTGGCCGTCGGCCGCGCGTTCTGCGGATGGGCCTGCCCGTTCGGGCTTTTCCAGGACTTGCTGTACCGCATCCGCTCGTTCAAGTTCCGGCTGCCGCGCGCGGCGAACGCGCTGAAGTACGCGCTGCTGGTCGTTCTGGCGCTGGGGCTGCCGCTGATTATGGGCGGCGGAAAGCGCACCGGCTCCGAGGACCGCATCACCGGCGAGAAGACCGGCGCGCTGGATTATTGCTCGCTGGTCTGCCCGGCCGGGACGCTCGAAGGCGGCGTGCCCGCCCTGGCGGCGAGCGCCACAGTGCGCGCGCAGGCCTCGTGGCGGACCTGGAGCAAGATCGGCCTCGCAGTGGGCATCCTCGGCCTGACGGTGGTCTCGCGCCGGAGTTTCTGCCGCGCGCTCTGTCCGCTCGGCGCGCTGATGGCGCTCACCTCGCGCGTCTCGATGATGCAGTTGCACACCGAGGACCAGCTCTGCACGCGCTGCATGCGCTGCGTCAAAGTCTGCCCCACATACGCGCGGCACCTGCCGTTCAAGGAGTTCAAGACCGAGGCCACCGCCGAGTGCGTGCTGTGCCTCGACTGCGTCCGCAACTGCCCGGAGAAAGGCGCGCTCTCCGCGCGGATGGGCGGGAAATCTTTCTCCGTCAGTGAAGGGAGGACCCGTGAATAGAAGAGCTTGGATCATCGCCGCGGCGCTGACGCTGCTGTTCGCGGCGCTGCTGACGTACGGCCTGACCCAGGGCGACGCGGGCTACGTGCGCCAGAACGCCTCCGAGAATTTCTGCTTCTCCTGAGCGCTCGGCGAATGACCGCGCGTGGCGCGGTCGGATGAACTTCGGGCGGGTTTTCATCACCAAGGCACGAAGGCACCAAGGACGGCAGTTTTGAGAGGTAAGCCTGATTGCCGTTCTTGGTGTCTTGGTGCCTTGGTGGTGAGTAAACAGTGTCGGAGGTGGAGCCGAATGGCGGAGGAATCACCGCAGTTGCGCCAGTTGCCGCGCGTGGACGACCTGCTGGTCCATCCGCGGATGGCCGCGGTTCCGGCGGCGCGCGCGCTGGCCTTGAAGGCCGCGCGCGAGGCGGTGGCCGAGACGCGCGCGCGGCTCCTGGCGGGCGAAAGCGCGGTGGACGTCAGCGCGGACGCCGTCGCGGCCCGCGCCGCGGAGCTCCTCGAACGCTCCGCCGCGTCCAGCCTGCGCCGCGCCGTCAACGCCACCGGCGTGCTGCTCCACACCAACCTCGGCCGCGCGCCGCTTTCGGACGCGGCGCAGCAGGCGCTCGCCGAGGTCGCCGGCGGGTTCTGCAATGTGCAGGCGGACCTCGGCTCCGGCCGCCGCTCCGAGCGCGAGGACCACGTGCAGGGCCTCTTCCAGGCGCTCACCGGCGCGGAGGCGGCGCTCGTCGTCAACAACAACGCCGCCGCGACCGTGCTGGCGCTCAACACGCTCGCCGCCGGGCGCGAGGTGATCGTCTCGCGCGGCGAGATGGTCGAGATCGGCGGTGCATTCCGCATCCCGGAAATCCTCAAGCTCGCCGGCTGCCGGCTCGTCGAGGTCGGCTGCACCAACCGCACTCATCTGCGCGATTACGAGCGCGCCCTCACGCCCGAGACCGCGCTGATCCTCTCGGTCCACCAGAGCAACTACCGCATCGTCGGGTTTGCCGAGCAGACGCCCGTGCGCGAGCTGGCCGAGCTGGCGCATGCCCGCGGGCTCCCCTGCGCGCACGACCTCGGCAGCGGCGCGCTGCTCGACCTGCGAACTTACGGCCTGCCGCACGAGCCGACCGTGCCGGAAAGCCTGGCCGCCGGCGCGGACGTGACGCTCTTCAGCGGCGACAAGCTGCTCGGCGGCCCGCAGTGCGGCATCCTCCTCGGCAAGAAGGCGCCGCTGGCGGCGATGCACAAGAACCCGTTCTACCGCGCGTTCCGCGTCGGCAAGCTGACCCTGGCCGCGCTCGAGGCGACGCTGCGCCTCTTCCTCGAACCGGAGACGCTGCTCGAAAAGCACCGGCTCATGTCCCTCCTGACGGCCCCGCTCGATGGCATCCGCCGCCGCGCCGAGGCGCTCGCGCAGGAGATCGCCGCCTCGTGCGCGGACTGGCTGGCGGCCGAGGCCCAGGCGGGCGAATCGGAAATCGGCGGCGGCTCGCTCGCCGGATATCCGATCCCGACTGTCGTGGTGCGCCTGAGCCCGAAGGGAATTTCCCCCGACGACCTGGCCGCGCGCCTGCGCCGGGCCGCCCCGCCGATCTTCACCCGCGTCCACGAAGGCTGCGTGCTCCTCGACGTGCGGACCATCCTCCCCGGCGAAGAGCGGCTCATTGCATCGGCGCTGAATAAGCTCAGGACCGAGACGGGCAAGTCGTAATCGTAATCCTAATCGTACTCGTACTCGGTCGTTTATCCGGCGGGACGGAGAACGGCGATTACGATTATGAGCAGGGAAAGGACTCGCGGTTGGTTCCTCAGCGCCACATCATCTTCGGCACCGCCGGGCACGTGGACCATGGGAAGTCCATGCTGGTCCTGGCGCTGACCGGGACCGATCCGGACCGGCTGGCCGAGGAGAAGGCGCGCGAGATGACGATTGATCTCGGCTTTGCCTTCCTATCGCTGCCCGGGATCGCCGGCGCCGTCGCCATCGTGGACGTGCCCGGGCACGAGATGTTCCTGCGCAACATGGTCGCGGGCGCGACCGGGATTGACGCGGCGATGCTCGTGATCGCGTGCGACGAAGGGGTGATGCCGCAGACCGTCGAGCACCTCGACGTCCTGCGCTGCCTGCGCATCTCCGAGGGCGTCATCGTCCTGACCAAGGCCGACAAATCGCCGGACCTGATCCCCGCGGTGACCGAGGAGGCGCGCGAGCTGGTGCGCGGGACGTTCCTCGAAAAGGCGCGGGCCATCCCGGTCTCGTCGGTGACCGGCGAAGGGCTGCCCGCGCTCAAGGAAGATCTGGCGCGCATCGCCGCGCGCGTGCAGGCGCGCTCGGCCGAGGGGATTTTCCGCCTGCCGATTGACCGCGTCTTCACGCTCAAGGGCGTCGGCACTGTGGTCACCGGCACGGTGATCTCCGGCTCGCTGAAGACCGGCGAGACGGTCGCCTGCCTGCCGCAGAATTCGGCGCTGCGCGTGCGCGGGCTCCAGGTGCACAACGAGCCGGCGGCCGAGGTCTTCGCCGGCCAGCGCGCGGCGATCAACCTGGCGGATGCGTCGAAGGAGGACCTCGAGCGCGGCAACGTCCTCGCCGCGCCCGGCTCGCTGGCGCCGACGCTGATGGCCGACGTGCGGCTGGAGCTTTCGCTCCGCGGCGAGAAAAAGCCGCTGGCGCAGCGCGCGCGGGTGCGCATCCATCACGGGACGAGCGAGCTGATGGCGCGCGTGGTGATGCTCGACCGGGAATCGCTGCCGGCCGGCGAGTCGGCGCTGGTGCAGTTGCGCTTCGAGTCGCCGCTGGTCGCCGCTGCCGGCGACCCGTTCGTCGTCCGCTCGTATTCGCCGATGTTCGTGATCGGCGGCGGCAGCGTCGTGGACCCGCATCCGCCCAAGCGCCGGAAGGCCGCCGGCGCGGAGGACGTGGCGAAGCGCGAGAGCTCGCCGGTCGCCGACGTGATCCTCGACGCGCTCGACCGAGCCGGCGCGCGCGGCGTGGAGTTCGCGAGCCTGCGGATCCATTGCGGGATCGGCGACGAGGCGCTCCGGTCCGCGCTGGCCGGGATGAAAAACGAAGCGCTCGCCGCCGACGGCCGCCGCGATGTCTGGTTCAGCGCCGGCGCGCTCCGCGAGATGCAGGCGGCGATCACCGCGCGGCTGGCGCGCCTGCACGCGGAGGAGCCGCTGCGCCCGTTCGCCGCGCTCAACCAGGTCTCCGCCGGCGCCGCGCCCACGCCGGAGTCGCGCGAGTGCTTCCGCCTGGCGCTTGACGGCTTGCGCGCCCGCGGCGAGGTGGTCGCCGCCGGCGAGCGGCTGCGCCTGGCGACTCACCGGCCGCAGTGGGTCGGCCGCTTCGCGGCGGTTCGCGAGAAACTGCTGGCACAGTCCCGCGAGAGCGGCCTGGCCGTGCCGACCGTCGCCGAATGGGCCGCGCGCGTCGGGCTGGCCGAGCCGGACTGCCGGCGCGCGCTGGAGGCCCTGGCCGAGGCGGGCGAGTTGATCCTGCTCGCCCCGGGCATTTACGTCCATCCCGAGACTTTCAGCGGCGCGAGCGACCGCGTGAAGGAGTTCCTGGCGAAGAACGGCCGGATGAACATCGCGCAGGCGCGCGACCTGCTCGGCGCCTCGCGCAAGTACCTGCTGCCGTTCCTAGAAGAGCTGGACCGCCGGCGCGTGACCGCGCGGCAGGGCGACTTCCGAGTTCCCGCTTCTTGAATTGCGGAGGGAACGATGGCGACGTTCGGCGCATTTTCGGCGCCCGGCCGGTGGTTCCGCGGCAACTGTCACACGCACACGCTCCTGAGCGACGGCAAGGCGGACGCCGCACAGACCGCGCGGGCGTACCGGCGCGAGGGGTACGATTTCGTCGTGCTGACCGATCACGGGCGGGCGCAGGAGAGTCTCTCGGGCCTGGGCGACAAGCGTTTCCTGGTCATCAACGGCATCGAGCTGCATCCGCCGGCGCCCGGACGGCGGCGCGACGAGCCGTATCACTTCGTCGGCATCGGCGTGGAGCGTTCGCCGGCGCGCGGGTGGGTGGAGAAGGCCACGGCGGCGTCGGTCATCCGCTGGATCGAGCGGCAAGGCGGCGTGGCGGTGTACGCGCATCCCTACTGGTGCGGGCATGACCTCGGCCTGATGCGCGAGGGGAAGCGCGCCTCCGGCGTCGAGGTGTTCAACTCCGTGTGCGAGGGGATGGTCGGCCGGGGCGATTCGAGCGTCCACCTCGACCAGGCGCTGTCGGCGGGTATCCGCTGGACGGCGTTCGCGGTGGACGACACGCACCGGCTGGCGCGCGACGCCTTCCGCGGGTGGATCATGGTCAAGGCGCGCGAGCTGACGCCGGGCGCCATCCTCGGGGCGATCCGCAAGGGGCATTTTTACGCCACGCAGGGGCCGGCGATCCGGTCGTTGCGCGTGAAGGGCGGCGCCGTGCACTTGACCTGCTCGCCCGTGCGGAAGATCGTCTGGCACGCCGAATCGTACCACGGCCAGGTCAGCGCCGCCAAGCGCGGGACGCTCGACCGGGACCGGTTCGCGCTCAAGCGCCTCGTCGGCCGCTCCAGGTACCTGCGCCTGGAAATCGTGGACGCCTCCGGCCGCAAGGCGTGGTGCAATCCCATCTGGCGCGCCGCGCGCGCCGGCCGGTGGAGCGACTGATCTCCGCGCGCGTTCTCATTCATTCTCCACCACGACGGCACGACGGGCACGACGGAACACGACGGGCACGACGAAAGACTGATCTCATTCCGCACGCCGCAATGAATCCGCCCTCCTTGACAGACGCGCCGCCCGGCTCCTAAGATGTGCGCGCGTTGAAGAAGCCCGGCTGCGTCCTTCTCAGGAGCCGTCATGGCGGCGCCGAAACTCAGCGTGGTGATCCCGGCCTACAACGAGGAAGAGTGCATCGGCGACTGCGTCCGCGAGGTCTGCTCGGTGATGGACCGGCTGGGGCAGGCGTACGAGGTCGTCGTCGTGGACGACGGGAGCACCGACTCGACGCCCGAGCGGTTGCGCGCGCTCCGGCCGCAGTTCCCGGCGCTGCGCGTGGTGCGCATCCTGAAGAACTCCGGCGAGACGGCGGCCACCGATGCCGGCTTTCACGCCGCCCTCGGTGAGCTGATCGCCACGGTGGACGCCGACCTGCAGAACGATCCGGCGGACATCCCGAAAATGGTCGCGATGATGAACGACTGGGACGTGGTCTGCGGCGTGCGCACGAAGCGGGAGGACTCGTTCGTGCGGCGCGTCTCGTCGCGCGTGGCGAACTGGTCGCGCAACAAGCTCACGCGCGAGAGCATCACCGACGTCGGCTGCACGATGAAGGTGGTCCGAGCCTCGTACGCGAAGAAAGTGAAGCTCTTCACCGGCATGCACCGCTTCCTGCCGACGCTCCTGCGCATGGAAGGCGCGCGCGTGACGGAGATCCCCGTCAATCACCGGCCGCGACTCAAGGGCCGTTCCAAGTACGGCGTCTGGAACCGCGTGTTCCGCGGGCTGTACGACCTGTTCGGCGTTCGGTGGATGCAATCGCGCTGGCTGCGATATGAAAGCAGGGAGGAACGATAGTGGAGTGGGCAGCGATATGGACTTGGCTTGGCCAGCAGTGGGGCTGGTGGAAGGTGGTCGGCTACGCGGGCAATGCGGCGTTCTTCTCGCGGTTCATGATCCAGTGGATCGCCTCCGAGCGCGTGGGGAAGAGCATCATCCCGGTGCAGTTCTGGTACATGAGTATCGTCGGCAGCGTCATCCTGGCGGTATACGCCTTCCACACGCGCGACCTGGTGGTCATCTTCGCCTTCGCCCCGAACAGCCTGGTCTATATCCGCAACCTCATGCTGCTGCACAAAGAGAGAAAAGCCAAGCAGACGCATACGGCGTAAGACCATGCTGATAGACAGCAAGTACCGCATTCCGGTCTACCTGAGCCTCCTTCTGTGCGCCATCCTGTGCCTCACGATGAATCTTTATGGAGTCACGCTCGACGAGCCGGTCTATCTCACCGCGGGGCGCACCTATGTCGTATGGGCTGAGCATCCTATCCAGCATAAGCTGGACTCCTATTGGATGTATGGCCAGGAGCATCCTTCATTTGGGAAAGTGTTGGGCGGGCTGGCCTGCTATATATTCCATGACAAGTTGGGCACGGTCGGCTTAGTAAAAGCTTTCAGACTCCAGAACCTGATCTATTGCTTTGCATTTTGCTTCATCATGTATCGGTGGATGCAGGAGCTGACCAATAAATATATGGCGGTCGCCGCCGTGCTCGTGGCGTTCTTTCTCCCCAGGATGTACTTCAGCGCGCATATCGGGATGCTGGATTACCCCGTCACGGTCCTGATCTTCATATCATCCTATGCGTTCTGGAAGGGCTTGAGCGATCCCAAGCACATGATCACCGCTTCCATCCTGACCGGGCTCGCCTTGGCGACTAAGATCAACGGGGCTTTTCTGTATACCTTTCTAATCGTGTGGCTGCTCATCGCCTGGAGAAAGGAGTTGAAGAAAAGGCTGCTGTATATCCTGTCATTGATCGTTATTCCGCCCGCGCTTTTCGTTTTATTATGGCCCTGGCTATGGCACCATCCTGCGGCGAGGATCCCCGGCTATTTTATTCGATTGATGCAGCATCTTCCGATACCGCTATACTATTTGCGCGAGACATATTATGGCAATACTCCCTGGCACTACCCGTTTGTGCTGACCATCGCCACGCTGCCATGCATCATCCTGGCGGCGATCGGATGGTACGCGCTGGCCCCGAGGAAAAAGACAATAGATTGGTTTTTGATTGCCGGCGCCTTGATACCGCTGGCGGCGATAGCGCTCTTCTCGCCCTGTAAGAATGACGGCGTGAGGCTGTTTCTGCCGGCCTTCCCTTTTATAGCCATGTTGGCATCGCTGGGCATCTATGAGTACTTCAAGAGATATACACATGCCAGGCTGGCGGCATTCACTATCCTATTATGCCTTTGCATAGTGTTCGCGATAGGCACATATCACAGGTACCAGGAATGCTATTACAACGAAACAGTTGCCGTCAGCCATACGGAGGCGGCTTTCGAGACCGAATATGAGACCTGCGCCTATCAGGAGCTTGTACCATGGCTGAATGAACATCCTCATAGCAGGCTTTATGTCCCTGTTATGGCCGACCACCTGATGATTCATCAGGCGCTGGGGGAATTAAGCACGTCGGTCGAATGCAGTGCTTACAAGGACGCGGACTATGTTGTCATACTTGAGAGAGAGGGCTTCTTTGACGAGGTCGCCTGGAGTTATCGCTGCTCGAACCGGGCTCCGGTGTTTGCCATCAAGGAAGGTAACGGCATTCCGATACTAAGTGTTTATAAGAAATATGAAGGCGCGGAGGGGAAGAGTGGGACGAGGTGGAATTCGGCGCCGCCGCGTTCTACTGGACGACTTTGATCCAATCCAGCTTGCGCATGCACATGGGCAATGAGCGCTTGCCCAAGTGGTTTTTCAGGCACTCGCAGCAGATGCCCCGCCGCTCGCAGTCGGTATTCGGACACGCGCACTTTTCCTTGTTGGCCTCGACGGTGCAGTCCATGAAATCGCTCCAGTCGCAGAAATCAAGAAATCGGCAGTCGCCCGCCGACACTTAATCCAGTATAAGTCCCGGCGCGGCTCATTACAAGGCCAGTGTTTAGTTGCGTAAATTGCCGTACTAATTTACGCAACTAAACACGGTCCAACGGAACGCATAACCGGATACAACAACGCGGCTTATCGCCGTCATGCTTACTTGCGGAAATAGGACGCCTATTTCCGCAAGTAAGCACCAGGGCTACGGCCGCCCGACGGCGAGATAGAAGAGTCCCGCCTTTTCGACCTGCTCCGCTTTCCAGAAATTGCGGCCGTCGAGGACGGCTTTCAGGCCGAGGGCGGCGAGTTTCTTGAAGTCGAGGTCGGCGTACGCCGCGTGGGCGGTGTTGAGGATCAGGAGTTCGTGCATCGGGCCTTCCTCGCGGCTCATGGCTTTCCATCGGGCGCCTTTGACGGCGAACGCGCCGGGGCTGAAGCCGCGGTTCCGGATCTCGTCGGGCGTGTAGAGCGGGTCGTGGAGTTCCGCGCGCGCGCGGCGCCGGGCGAGCTCGGCGGCCAGGGTGTACGCGGGCGAGCAGGCGTCTTCCTTGACCTGCGGCCGGAAGCCGAGTCCGAGGATCAACACGCGCTTGCCGCGGAGCGGCTGCCATTCGCGCTCGAGCCGGTCGAGGACTTTCGCGGGTTGCTGGTCGTTGAGGAGCCGGCCGAGTTCGGCGAGCGGCGCGTGGACGCCGAACCGTTCGCTCTCCTGGAAGAGGAAGTGCGGATAGACCGGCGTGCAGTGCCCGCCGACTCCGATGCCGGCGTGCAGGAGGCTGGCTTCGCCGTCGTTGTTGGCGGCCTGGACGACGGCCGGGAAATCAATCCCGGCGGCTTCGCAATACCGCGCCAGCTCGTTGGCGAGGGCGATGTTGACGTCGCGGTAGACCATCCCGGCGAGCTTGACCATCTCGGCGGTCTCGAGGGCGCCGACGTTGATGACCGGCGCGCCGAGGTACTCTTCATAAAATGCCGCCGCGCGCGCGGCCGCTTCGGGAGTGAGGCCGCCGACGATCTTCGGGTTCTTCGTCAAGCGCTGGATGACGAGCCGGCTCTTGACGCGCTCGGGCGAGAAGACGAGGTCGAACTCCCGCCCGCCGCGGAGCCCGCCGGATTCGAGAATCGGCAGCAGCGCGCGCGTGCCGCCGATGGGCAGCGTGGTCTCGTAGGAGACCATCGTCCCGCGCCGCAGGCCCAGGGCGATCTGGCGCGTGACGCTCTCGATGATGCCGGTGTCGGCCTTTTTCTCGAGCGTGAGGAGGACCGGCACGATGACGACGACGGCTTCGCTCTGCGCCACCGCCGCGATCGTGTCGGCCGTGGCGCTGAGCCGGCCGTCCTGGACGGCGCGCTGGAGAATGTCCTGGACGCCGGGTTCGTCAATCGGCGACCGGCCGGAGTTGATGGCCTCGACGACGTGGGGATTGGCGTCGCAGGCGATGACCCGGCCGCCGCGCTCGGCGAAGACGCAAGCGAGCGGCAGGCCCATTTTCCCGGCGCCGATTACCGCGATATTCATAAGAACTCTTTTCAAGCCGGAAGCATGAATGATGAGCGATGAAGTGCAAGAGGGGCGCGCAAGCGCTCCCGTTCGTCGCTCATCACTCTGACTGCTTACTTTCTTCCGCTTTCTTTCCGCACCGCCTCGCAGACGATGCGGACCTGGTCCTCGGTCAACTCGGCGAACAGGGGCAGCGACAGGGTTTCCTTCGCGGCGCGCTCGGCCTCGGGGAAATCGCCCTCTTTATATCCCAGGTCGGCGTGCGCTTTGACGAGGTGGATCGGGATCGGGTAGTGGATTCCGGTATCCACGCCGTCGTTATGGAGCGCGTCCTTGAGCGCGTCGCGGCGCTGCGCGCGGACGGCGTAGACGTGATAGACGTGCCGCGCGTACGGCATTTCGACGGGCGGCTCGACGCCGGAGCCGGCGAGGAGCTTTCCATACTGCGCGGCGCGCGCGCGGCGCGCCTCGGTCCACGCGGGCAAGTGGCGCAGCTTGACGCGCAGGACGGCGCCCTGGAAACCTTCCATGCGGTAGTTGAAACCTTTGAGGACGTGCTGGTACTTCGCCTCCGCGCCCCAGTCGCGGAGCATGCGCAGCGTGCGGAGGAACTCCGGGTTGCCGGTGGTCACCATGCCCGCCTCGCCGCATGCGCCCAGGTTCTTGCTCGGATAGAAACTGAAACAGCCGAGGTCGCCGAGGCTGCCGCAGCGGCGGCCTTTGTACTCGGCGCCGTGGGCCTGCGCGGCGTCCTCGATGACGACCAGGCGGCGCTTGCGCGCGATGGCAAGGATCGGGTCCATGTCCGCCGGCTGGCCGTAGAGGTGCACCGGGATGACCGCCTTCGTGCGCGGCGTGATGGCCGCCTCCAGGCGCGCGGGGTCCATCGTGTAGGTGCGCGGGTCAATGTCCACCAGCCGCGCGCGCGCGCCCGTATAGCCGATCGCCGCCACGGTGGCGACGAACGTGAAGGGCACGGTGATGACCTCGTCGCCGGGCCCGACTCCGGCGGCGAGCAGCGCCAGGTGCAGCGCGCTGGTGCCGGAGTTCACGGCGACGCCGTGGCGGGCGGAGCAGAACGCGGCGAATTCCTCCTCGAACGCGGCGACCTCGCTGCCGAGAGCGAACTGGCAGGTGTCGAGGACGCGGGCCAGCGCGGCGTCGAGCTCGGCGCGGATGGCCTGGTGCTGGAGCTTGAGGTTCACGAGCGGGATCACGCGTCAGTCCTCCTTCCGGATTTGGACGGGGCGGCCGCGGTCCTTGATGGACTCGGTGGCGGCCTCGAGGATGCGGACGATGCGCAGGCCGGCAGGGGCGTCGGTGAGCGGGCGCTCGCCGGTCTCGATGCAGCGGATGAAGTGCGCCGCCTCGGCGGCCAGCGCCTCCTTGCCGTCGAGCCGCGGCGCCCACATGTCGCCGGTGCGGTAGCCGATGCGGACGCGATAGAGGTTCTCCGTGTCGTCGGCGACGGTCACGCCGCGGTCGTAGACCTTGACCTTTTCGCTCGGCTCGAGGTCGTCGTAGACGATCATCTTCTTGCTGCCGCCGATCAGCGTCCGGCGCACCTTGACCGGCGCGAGCCAGTTGACGTGAATGTGCGCGATCAGGTCGGTCGGGAAGAAGAGCGTCAGGTACGCCACGTTCTCCGGCGCGCGCGCCACGTGGCTCTTGCCCTCGGCCGACACCGCCGACGGGATTTGCCCGAGCACGTAGTCCATGATCGCCAGGTCATGGACGGCCAGGTCCCAGATGACGTTCACGTCGTGCTGGAACAGGCCGAGATTGATGCGGACGGAGTCGTAGTAATAGATGTCGCCGAGATCGCCGGCCGCGACCAGGTCGCGGATTTTCCGCACCGCGCCGGTGAAGACGAACGTGTGGTCCACCATGAGGACGCGCTTGCAGCGGGCGGCCTCGTCAATCAGGCGGCGGGCCTGGTCGGAAGTGGCCGTGAGCGGCTTCTCGACGAGCACGTGCTTGCCCGCCGCGAGCGCCTTCATGGCCAGGTCGAAATGGGACGAGACGGAGGTCGCCACCGCGATGGCGTCCACGGCCGGGTTGGCCAGGAGCTCGGCGACGTCCTGCGTCGTGCGGATCGCCGGGTAGCGCGCGCGCACCAGCGCCAGGCGTTCGGGGCGAAGGTCGCTCACGGCGACGACCTCCGAGCCGGGCGTCTCCGCGAAGTTCCGCACCAGGTTCGGTCCCCAGTAGCCGTAGCCGATCACCCCGACTCGAACCATAAGCAACCCTCCAAGGAAGTCAGAGGTATGAATGACGAATGACGAAGTGCTTCATCGCTCATCGTTCATACTTCTGACTTCTTCCCGCGCCTCTCGCGCATGTCGCCTCGGAGACGACCCGGGACGCCGACGACGATCCCGTGGGCGGGAACGTCGCGCGTCACTACCGCGCCGGCGCCGATCATCGCCTCCTCGCCGATCGTCACGCCGCAGAGAATCACCGCGCCGCTGCCGATCGAAGCGCCGCGTTTCACGCGCGTCGGCGCCACGGACCAGTCCGACTCCGTCTGCAACCGGCCGTCGGCGGTCGCGCGCGGATAGCGGTCGTTGATGAACATAACTCCGTGTCCGACAAATACTTCCGATTCAAGAACCACGCCCTCGCAGAGAAAGCTGTGCGACGAGATTTTGCATCGCGGGCCGACGGCCGCGTTCTTCTGGATTTCCACGAATGCCCCGATTTTCGTCTCGTCGCCGATTGTGCAGCCGTAGAGGTTGACGAGGTCCGGCTGCCGGATCGCCACGTCCTTGCCCAGCTTCACATCCGGCGCGATCATTTCATTCAACCTCGAAACGGAAACATCATTTGACCGCGAAAGCGCGAAAACGCGAAAGAGGCAAAAGGAACGGATCCGAACCCGCGCCGTTTTTTATTTTTCGCGCTTTCGCGTTTTCGCGGTCTAGATTTCGTCGTCGCCGTCGCGCACCGTCTTGCGGTACCACTCCACGAACAGCGGCACGCCGCTCTCGATCGGGAAGCTGGGATTGTAGCCCAGCAGGCGGCGCGCCTTCTCGATGTTCGCGAACGTGATCGGCACGTCGCCCGCCGCCGGCGGCAGGCGGTTGATCTGCGGCGTCTTGCCCGTCGCCTGGGCGATCAGCTCGATCAGGCGGCGCAGCTCCACCGTGCGCGACTCGCCGAGGTTCACGATCTCGAACGCGAACTCCGCGCGCACCGCGCCGACGATGCCTGAGACGATGTCCTCCACGAACGTGTAATCGCGCCGGCTCGACCCGTCGCCGAACACGTCAATCGGCCGCCCGTGCTCCATCGCGTCGGTGAACAGGAACACCGCCATGTCCGGCCGGCCGCGCGGGCCGTAGACCGTGAAGAACCGCAGGCACATCACCGGCAGCGCGTAAATCTCGTGCCAGGCGCGGCAGAGCAGTTCCGCCGCGCGCTTGGAGGCCGCGTAAGGCGAAACCTGCGCGTCCGCCGCGTCGTCCTCCGTGAACGGGATCCGCTTCGTCGCCCCGTACGCGGAACTCGTCGAGCCGAAGATGAACCGCTTCACGCCGTTCTTCCGGGCCAGTTCCAGCAGCGCCGTCGTCCCGCCGCAATTGACCCGCTCGTAGAGCAGCGGATGCTGCAGCGAATGCCGCACCCCGGCGCGCGCCGCCAGGTGCACGATCGTCTCGATCCGCTCCTTGCGGAAAATCTCCTCGCCGAGCGCCACGTCGCAGATATCGCCCGAGTACAGCCGGATCTTCTTCCGCTCCACCAGCGACGCGATATTGGCGCGCTTGCGGCGGGGATCGTAGTAATCGTTGAAATCGTCCCAGCAGACCGCATCGGCCCCTTCCGCGGCGAGCCGATCCAGCAGCGTCGAGCCGATAAACCCCGCTCCGCCTGTCACCAGGATCGCCATGAAACCTCCGTCAAAGCCGTTTTCAGCCGCGAAGCTGAGAGCCGGCCGCTTTATTCTACAATCTTCTGGATTCTATCTCCTGTCGTTCGGAGATAACACCACAACCGGCAGTTGTTGTCAAGAATGCCCTTCCGGCGCGGCAAGCCGGCGCGCGCTTTGACTGGCCCGCCGGGCGCGGATATAATCCTGGGGGTTTCAGGAGGGACCGAATGAGCGGGGTAAAATACGTGGTGTTGCTGGCGGCGCTGATCCTCGGGCCGGCGATCTGCCGCGCTTCCGAGGAAGGCTCGGTTCCCCTGAAGAACCTGCCGGTCCGGGAAAAGCTCGAGAGCCGCATGGATGTCAATTTCCAGGGGACGACGCTGAACGAGCTGTTGCAGTTCTTCCGCCAGCGGCTGGAGATCAACGTGGTGCTGGACCGCGCGGCGTCAGACCTTTCGGAGAAACCGATCACTCTGCAGTTGAAGGATGTCCGCGCGCAGGACGCCCTGGCCTGGTCGCTGCGGCAGGTCGGACTGCGTTACGCGCTCGTCAGCGGGATCGTGCTCGTGGGCGACCGTCAGTACATTAACGCGATGGAGCCGACGACGCTGCGGCAGTACGACGTGGCCGACCTTCTCATGCCGCCGCCCTGATCCATGCGGCCACGAACGCGATGATCAATACCTCCGGCTCGAACGGCGCCCGGGACAGCATGAATAGCTATCATCCGTCGCACCCTCCGCTTCCGGCGGCGGCGCTGGAAGTGCAGCGCCGCGTGGCCGCGTGCCGCCGGCCGCTGCTGGTGGCGCATGTCCGGCTGGATGGCGACGCGCTTGGCAGCGAGCTGGGGCTCGCCGGCATCCTCCGCGCGCGCGGGCAGCAGCCGCACATCGTCAACGACAGCGCCATCCCGGAGGCGTACCGCTTCCTGCCGGGCGTGGACCAGGCGGGGACTTCCGCCGCCGATCTGCGCGATGATTACGATCTCGTGATTGCGCTGGACCTGCCGAGCTGGAGCCGCGCGAAGGCCATCCGCGAGCGGCTGCCGGCGAACCTGCCGGCCGTGGCCATAGACCATCATCCGCCCATCGAGCGGCTCGGCGACGTGAACTGGGTGGATCCCTCGTGCAGCTCGGTCGGCGAGATGGTCTACCGCCTCGCCTCGTCCGCCGGCTGGGCGATCCCGGCCGAGGCGGCGACCTGCCTCTACGTGGCCATTCTCACGGACACGGGCCGGTTCGCGTTCTCGAACACCACGGCCGCTTCGCTGCGCGCGGCGGCCGACCTGGTGGAGCGCGGAGCGCAGCACGTGCTCGCCGCGGAGAAGATTTACCAGGAGAACAGCCCCGCGTTCATCGCCCTGCGCGGCGAGGCGCTGCGCTCGCTGAAGCTGTACGCGGGCGGCCGCATCGCCGTGATGCGGCTGACGCTCGACATGCTCGCGCGCACCGGCGTGGACCCGATTGACACGCATGACCTGGCCGACGAGCCGCGCTCGGTCCGCGGCGCGGAGGTCGGCGTGCTGCTCCGCGAGATGGGGCCGCCGGCGGAGGTCAAGGTGAGCCTGCGCGCGCATACCGGCGTGAACGTCGAGCCGGTCGCGCGCAAGTTCGGCGGCGGCGGCCACCATCAGGCCGCCGGTTGCGAGGTCCTCGGCGCAATGGACGAGGTCGAAAAGACCGTCATCGCCGAGCTGACGCAACGGCTCGGCGCCGGCGGCGATCACTAAAAGCGAGAGACCATGGCGCGTGGCCCGCGCGACGAACTGACCGGGATCATCGCGGCGGCGCGGATGCACCTGGAGATGGAGCGCTCGCTCGGCGCGGAGCTTCTGCCGTTCAGCCCGGAGCGCGTGAAGGAGTTGCGCGGCCGGCGCCGCGCGGCCGCCGGGGCGAACTCCGCCGCGAAAAAAGCCGCCGAGCTGGAGAAACTCCGCCGCGAGCTTGAGCCGTGCTGCCGCTGCGAGCTGGGCAAGGGCCGGACGAACCTGGTCTTCGGCGTCGGCCGGCCGGACGCCGACCTGATGTTCATCGGCGAAGGGCCCGGCCAGCAGGAAGATGAGCAGGGCATCCCGTTCGTCGGACTCGCCGGCCAGCTCCTCACGAAGATCATCGAAGCGATCGGCCTGACGCGCGAGGAAGTCTACATCGCCAACATCGTCAAGTGCCGCCCGCCGCAAAACCGCGCGCCGCTGCCCGAAGAGTCCGCGCTCTGCCTGCCCTACCTGCGACGCCAGATCGAGATCATCCGCCCGCGCATCATCGTGACGCTCGGCAACGTGCCGACGCAGACCCTCCTCCAGACGACCGTCGGCATCACGAAGACGCGCGGTATCTTCGTCGATCGCGACGGCATCCTCTTCATGCCCACCTTCCATCCCGCCTATCTTCTCCGAGACCCGCACAAGAAGAAGGAGGTCTGGGAGGACATGAAGAAAGTCTGGGCGAAGATGAAGGAACTGGGCCTCCGGATCGGCGAGTTGAAGTCCTCCAGATGAAGCGGGCGAAACGGACGGAGTTGGTAGCGGGTCGCAAGCGCCGTCCGCATTTGATAAAATGACCGCG
Organism: Candidatus Brocadiia bacterium; assembly: GCA_052139675.1. Classification (GTDB taxonomy): domain Bacteria; phylum Planctomycetota; class Brocadiia; order CAIUPP01; family CAIUPP01; genus JBEKCB01. The sequence continues at coordinate 34,079 of JBKQWE010000022.1, read as the reverse complement.
CCGGTTCGGTGACAGTGGACGGGCAAACATGGCCGGACGTGATAAGATTCTCGATAGAGTCCTGCGCGGGGATTCGGACGCGAACGTCCCCTTTGCAGCGCTGCGCGGACTGTTGCGCCGGCTTGGTTTTCAGGAACGAATCCGAGGCAGCCACCACATCTTCTTCAAGCAAGGCGTAGTGGAGATCTTGAATCTGCAGCGCAAGGGCGCGAATGCCAAGCCTTATCAGGTGAAGCAGGTGCGAAGTGTGATCGTCCAGTACAAGCTGGGAGGTGGCAATGAAGAACCGGTATGAAGTCATCATCTATTGGAGCGCGGAAGACGAGTCTTTCGTCGCGCTCGTGCCGGAGTTGCCGGGCTGCATGGCCGACGGCAGATCGCACCAGGAGGCGCTGGCCCATGTGGAAGTGGTCATCAAGGAGTGGATTGAAACGGCGCGCGAGTTGGGCCGCCCGATTCCGGAACCCAAGGGGCGTTTGGCTTACGCGTAACTTTGCGGTTTCGATGGACGGCCGCAGGAGCCGGCTGGGATCCATCCCAGTGTGGTTTACCGGAAATAACATACATAAGTCCAGCATGTGTCTTGCTGAGCGCAGTGAAGCATCTCACACCATAAACCGTTGCCTGCGCGCGGCGTATGAGATTCCTCGCCGCGCTCGGAATGACCCCAAATTCAAGCCTCGCCTCAGAACGTCGCGCATTACCCGGCTCGACTCTGTAAGGTTAAAATCCCATGCGAAAACTGTGGTTGGATCTGAAGGAATGTCCCGCCGAACTCCGCCGCGGCCTGGCGGAAATCGCCGCGGAATATCCCAGGCGCTTCACGCGCGCGAAACGGCTCGGCACGGCGCTGACGTTCGAGCGCGATCCTGCGCTCAAGGGCGGCGGGCTGGCGGTCGCAAAGCGCGGCTCGGCCTGCGCTGTTCGGTACGGGCGCAAGGTGGACGCCTTCCGCGCGCTCGGCCGGCTGATGGGCGAGGCCGCCGACGGCGCCGCGCGGCGCGGGAATTTCTCCGAGACGCCTCGCTTCGATCTCCTCGGGATCATGATTGACATCTCCCGCAACGGCGTCCTGACGCCTTCGGCGGCGCGCGCGATGCTCCGCCGCTGCGCGCTGATGGGCCTCAACATGGCGATCCTCTACTCCGAGGACACCTACGAGGTCCCCGGCGAGCCGTTCTTCGGCTACCTGCGCGGGCGCTGCACGCGCGACGAGATGAAGTCGCTCGACGACTACGCCGACGCGCTCGGCATCGAGATGTTCCCCTGCATCCAGGCGCTCGCCCACCTGCAGCAGGTCCTTCAGTGGCCCGCCTATGCGGAATACCGCGACACGGGCGACGTGGTGCTCGCCGGCGAGGAGAAGACCTACGCGCTGCTCGACAAGATGATCGCGGCCGCCTCGGCCCCGTTCCGCTCGCGGCGCATCCACCTCGGGATGGACGAGGCGTGGGGCATCGGCTCGGGCCGGTTCAAGCAGCTCCACGGCGAGAAGCGCCCGTTCGACATCCTCAACGACCACCTCGCCCGCGTGCGCGACCTTTGCCGCAAGCGCGGCCTGCGGCCGATGATCTGGAGCGACATGTACTTCCACCTCGGCTCCAAATCCGGCGACTACTACGACCGCGACTGCGTCATCCCGCCGGACGTCGTCGCGAAAATCCCCAGGGACGTGCAGCTCGTGTATTGGGATTACTATCATTATGAGACCGACTTCTACCGCGGCATGATCCGGCGCCACCGCGCACTCGGCTCCGAACCGGTCATGGCCGGCGGCGTCTGGACGTGGAACCACTTCTGGGCCGCGCTGCCGCACAGCTTCACCGCGGTCAACGCCTGCATGCGCGCGTGCAAAGAAGAGAAACTGCGCGAGGTCTTCATGACGATGTGGGGCGACGACGGGATGGAGTGCGACGTGTTCTCCGCGCTGCCGGGCCTGCAGCTCTTCGCCGAGCACGGCTACGCGGATGCCGTGGACCCGGCGCTGCTGCGCGCGAATTTCCGCGGCTCGTGCGACGCCGTCCTCGACGACTGGGTCCAGGCGTCCGGCGTGGATTCCGTCCCCTGCCTGGCCGATCCCGCGAAGAGCCGGACGAACGCCGGCAAGTGGCTGCTCTGGCAGGACCCGCTGCTCGCCCTGATGGACCCTGAGATCGAGGGCTGCGCGCTGCGCGGGCATTATGAAAAGCTCTCCGCCGCGCTCTTCCGCGCCGCAAAGAAGACGCCGGCCTCGCGCCGGCTGATCTTCCCCGCGCGCCTGGCGCGGGCGCTGGCGCTCAAGTGCGACCTGCGCCACAACCTGGCCGAGGCGTACGCCGCCGGGAACCGCAGGAAGCTCAAGAAAATCCTCGAGGGCGATCTCGTCGCGCTCCGCAAGGCGGTGGACGAACTCTGGAAATGCCACCGCGACACGTGGCTGGCGACGTATAAGCCGTTCGGCCTGGAGGTGATCGAGAAGCGCTACGGCGGGCTGCGCGCGCGGCTGGAGAGCCTGTCCGACCGGCTGTACGCTTACCTCAGCGGCAAGGTGCTGGAGATCCCCGAACTCGAGGTCCGACTCGAGAAGATCGGTCCCAGGACGCCCGGCGACCTGCCGACCGTCGCCTACGCGCGCGTCTCGACGCCGAGTTGCATCAAGTGAGCCGCTGGCAGTGTGTCTGTCAGGGTAAACGAAACAGCACCTTACGGCGCCACTACAAGCGAAGCCTGCGCGCTGCGACGAATCAGGGTGATCCCGGCGGGGTTGCGGGCTGCGGAGCGGCTGGCCGGTTTTCGAGAAACTGCTGCACGGTTCTTCCGTCGAGGCTCCACGAAAGTTCCGCCGGCGCGCCGGTTTCGCTGGGGCTGACAATTCGGAGCGTGTGGCCGGCCTGCGCCAACTCCGGCGTGAGGAACGGCGCGAGGTCGAACCGCACTGCGCCCTCCGCGTCGCTGACGCCGCTGGCGAGCGGGCGGCCGTCGAGGCTCAGCGTCACGTCGCGGCCGGCGACCGGCGCGCGCCGCTCGCGGGTCACCGCGGCGACCTGCTCCAGGAGGATCCGCTTCTCGTCCAGTTCGACGACCCGGCCTCCCATCGGCACGGCGGAGCAGAGGTTGAACCACGCGCCCACGTCGTGGAAATAGTCCCAGCGCGTCCAGGTCCCGCCGCCGTACGTGGTCGGATCGTGGAACGCCAGGAAGAACGGCGGGAAGATCGTCACCGCGATGGGCAGCTTGACGAACGGATGATACCAGTGCCAGGGAACGTACGTCGGCTTGCCGAACCTCTCGAGCTGCGCCGGCCCGGTGGTCGTCTCGAGCGATTCGACGCGCACTTCGAGGACGGCGTTGCGCTCGGAGAGTTCGCGCGCGATCCGCAGCGGCCGTTCGAGCGGCATATTCGTGACGCGGCCCTCGCCGAGCGGCGTCAGCACGGACCGGATATCCACGTAGCCGGTCGGATGCGCGCAGCCGGCGATCAACGCCAGCCCGGCCAGCGACGCCAGCGCGCGAAGGCTCCAATGCCTCGCTCGGTTCACAGGGATCTCCGGTTTTTCGCGATGTCGCGTTTGAAGCAGGCAAGCGGCGAGTATAGGCGCGCCGCCGCTAAAATGCAACCGCACAGTGCGCTCCGGCGGTTCAGGGAGTTGACACGGACCGTGCCGGCGGGTATTTTTGGCCGTCGCCGGAACGTTGCGCGGAGCATAAGTCGTGTCTCACCACGACGACGCGAAGGACGGATAAGTCATGCTTCACCACGAAGGACACGAAGGACACGAAGGACGGAGTTGAAATGCGCTGGCGCCGTTCGCCTCTCTTCGTGTTCTTCGTGCCCTTCGTGGTGAGAGGCTAAGGAGTTTTTCGTTGAGGCCGCTGCTTCGCGGGAGGAGCGCCCCGATGCCGGATCCACTTCGCACGCCGTGCGCCATCCTCGTCGCCGCCCTGGCGGTGTCGCTCGCGGGAGGCTGTTTCGACGCGAGCGGCGTGAAGTCGGATGTCCTGGCCAACCGCGAGAGCCGCTTCGCGGGCTGGCGCTCCGAGGCGCGCCAGGAGCAAGTCGAGCGCCCGATGCTCTCCGGCCAGCTTTCGCTCGAGGACGGCATCATGACGGCGCTGCGGAACAGCCGGCAGATGGAAATTGCGGTGCTCGAACGCGTGAAGGCGGGCGCGCGGGTTGAGGAGGCGTGGTCGCAGGCGCTGCCGGACCTGGACCTGGGCGGCACGTACCAGCACCTCGGCCAGCAGCCCAAGGCCACCTTCGACGGCATCACGGTCCCGCTCGGCTTCCAGGACAACTATATCCTGACGACGAGGCTCAGCCAGCCGCTCTTCCGCGGCGGCGCCATCAGCGCCGGCGTCCGCGGCGCGCGAATCTACTCCGTGCTCGTGGACGAGGAGATGCGCGGCACGCGGCAGGCGGTGATCTTCGCCGCCCGCAAGGCCTACTACGACGCGCGCCTCGCGGTGGAACTCAAACGCGCCAGCGCCGACGCCGTCAGCGTGGCGCAGCGCCACCTGGAGGACGTGGACAAGAACGTCAAGGCCGGCAAGCTCTCCGATTTCGACCACCTCCGCGCCGAGGTGGAACTGAAGACCCTCATCGCGCAGAACGTGCAGGACGAGAACCGCTATCACGTGGCCCTGACCACGCTGCTCAACGTGCTCGGCGTCTCGCAGGAGAGCCAGATCGAGCTCTCCGAGCCGCTGCATTACCGGCCCCTGACGCCCGCGCTCGAGGAGAGCGTGCATACGGCCTTCACGCAGAACTCCGACCTCCTCCAGTCCGAGCTCACCATCCGGCTCCAGCGCGAGGTGATCAAGGTGGCGCGCGCGGGGTATTACCCGCAGATGGACGCGTTCCTCCAGGACGAGGAGGCGAAGCCGAACCCGAACAACGAGACGGACAACTCGTGGGGCAACGTGTGGAGCGCCGGGGTGTCGCTGACGTACCGCGTCTTCGACGGCTTCAAGACGCGCTCGCAGGTGCGGCAGGCGGAGGCGCAGTTGGAGCAGTACGAGGTGACGCTGCGCGATACGGAGGAGCGGACGCTCCTGCAGATCAAGCAGGCGATCCTCAGCATCGAGGACGCCTCGAAGGAAGTGGTGGCCCAGCAGGCGAACGTCGAGGAGGCGCAGGAGGCGCAGCGGCTGGCCGAGCTCGGCTTCAGCCAGGGCGTGCGCCTGCAGGTGGAGGTGCTCGATGCGCAGCGCGCGCTGACGAGCGCCCAGGCGACCTACGCAACGGCGGTGTACAACCACGAGCTGGCGCGACTTCAGTTGGAGCAGGCGCTCGGCACGCTCGAGGCGCCGGAAGGCGGCGGGCAGGAACCGTTGTCGCCGCCCCCGCCGGTTGCGCCGCCGGCGCCCGCCGCGCCGGAAGCGAAGTAGCCGAGCCCCAGTTGCCTCGGCGGGCTCACTCGGCCGGATCGCGCTCATCCGCCGGCCCGCCTCGATCCCAGCGTTTCGTCCTCCAGGAGACCAGCCTCGCCGCGATCGGGGGGCAGAACGTGGCGCTCCACAAGGCCAGCGTCGCGGGCTTCGGCCGGGCTCGCAGCGCGGCGATGTAATGGGCGCGCGCCTCGCGCATCTCGCCCTGGCTCACCCGCGCCGTTGCGCAGTTGTCGTGCAGCCTGGCCATGCTCGCGAGGATGGTCCGCCGCCCGGCCCGGCCGCAGATTTCCGGCGACTGCAGCCACCGCTCCATGACCGTCAGCAGGCCGCTGAGCATCTGCGTCCCTCCGCGCTGCGTGTGCTGCCGCGCGTGATGCCGGTACTGGTAAAGCGCCTCCGGGATGTACGCGAAGGGATGCCGGACGGCCAGCCTCATCCAGAGATCCCAATCATCCGGCCCGCGAAGCCCGGCGTCGAAACCGCCGACCTCCGCGAGGACCGATTTCCGCGCGACGACTCCGGAACAGGAGTTCACCAGGCAGCGCTTCACCAGCGCCACGGTGAAAGGCTGCTCCGGAAGCAGCACGGCGCCGCAGGCGAGCGGCCTGGCCTGCCGGCTGACCGAATCGAGCAGGCCATCCCGCTCAGCCGTCGAGCCGTGCATCATCGGGTTTCCCTGGTCGTCAATGTGGCTCCAGCGCGTGAAGCAGACTACGGTGGAGGGCTCGGCCAGGAACACCGCCGCCTGCCGTTCGAGTTTCTGCGGGAGCCAGAGATCGTCCTGGTCGAGGAACGCCACCCAGTCGCCGCGCGCGGCCGAAATGCCCTGGTTTCGCGCCGCGGCCCCGCCCTGATTGCTCTGCCGGAGGTATCGGACGCGGTCGCCGAAGCGGCGCACGGCCTCCTGCGTCGCGTCGGTCGAGCCGTCATCCACAACGATGATCTCGACGCTCGAATATGTCTGCGCGAGCGCGCTCTCGATGGTCGGGCCGATGAAGCGCTCGCCGTTGAATGCCGGGATGACCACACTGACCAGCGTGCCTGCCGGTCCGGCGTGCGTCACTTGGGCCTCCATTGCGGTGCGCTCTGCCGCTCGGGGTGAACGCGCCGCGCATCGCGGACCTGGGTGTTCGGCTGGACAAATCGCGCCGCATGAACTATCGCGCGATGCCGGCAAATCTTACCCGGAGCGGCCAGGCTAAGTCAACGCCCGGACGCAGACCGGCGGCGGATATAGCTGACTCATAAGGTCATGATTTGGCCATGCCTGCGGGCGCAATCTGCGCTGTGTATGGAGATATCAACAGGCTCGAGGCGGCCGTGTGGACTTTCTTGTACAGGACCTCCCGTATTCCTGCGTGAACAACGTACTTATGGCTGTACGGCGCGGATGTCATTCGGCTGAGCTGCAATCGTATCATCAACCCCGATAAGGACATAGGAGTTCGATTCTCTATTTCGCAGTGCCGCGACATGGCATGGTATGGCAATTGCTAAGACTTCGCTAAGCAGTTCAACTTAACTTACCCGCGCCATCATCTGCTGGGGCTCAGCATGATGTTGAAAAATGCGGGTCAGTAGAAAGGCAAGCCATGTCAGGAAGCAAAGCAGAGAAGCTGTTGGTGGTTTTGGCCGGCGCCGTGCTGCTGTTCGTGATCGGCTGCACGCCCAGTTCCAGCGGCAGCTCGGATGATTCGACCGCGAGCACCGGCGGCTCCGGGCTCATCGCAGATCCGCCTCCGAACCCGATCGGCGGTTCCGGCGGCACGACCGTCGGAGATCCCGTCAATGATCCGCCTTCAGATCCGGTCGGCGACGGTACTGCGGCCAATGTTCCCGAACCGGCGACCGGCCTGTTGTTCCTTTGCGCGGCCGGCTCCGCGACGCTGGCCCGGTTGAGGGCGCGCAAGCGCGCCTGACGGCCGCGAGGTTTCCCGGACGACCATTTCCTTCCGAATGCTTTTCGGGCAGGACCGCCCGATCTGCATCTCCGCCTTGTGCGTTGCGGGGCGCTTCTGTCCCGGTACCGTTGACACGCGGGCGAAACTCGCCGATAATTGGGCTGCTTGCGGCGGCGCCGCCACCGCGAAATCAGCCCAGGAAACCGAGTGAGCGACGAAACGGTCACCAGCCGCGCCCCGCATGCCCAGGCGCACTTCATCGCCATGGCGGCCGCGTTTTCCCTGGGGGTGTTCAACGACAACTTCTTCAAGCAGGCGGCGCTGCTGATCGCCATCGCCATCGGCCGCAGCTCGATGCAGGGCTGGGCGACGGCGATTTTTTCGCTGCCGTTTCTTCTCTTCGCCGCGCAGGCCGGCTGGCTGGCCGACCGGTTCCCGAAACGGAACATCGTCATCGGCTCGAAGGTGCTCGAGTTGGCGGCGATGATCTGCGGAGCGATCGGCATCTGCATGCCGCAGATCAACGTTGCGCTCATCCTGATCATGCTCGGCGTGATGGGGTTGCAGGCCACGCTCATCAACCCCGCGCTGAACGCCTCCATCGCGGAGCTGTATCCGGCCGCCGGCGTCCTGAAGGCCAACGCGGTCCTGCGGCCGATCATCACCAGCAACGTGCTCGCCGGGGTGGCGCTGGCCGGCTTTGCGCTGGCGCGGCCCGGCGCTGCGCTCTACGGGATTCCGCGCGGACGGCTGACCGTGGCGGTGACGGTGGTCGTCATCGCCGTCATCGGAGTGTTCGCCAGCCTGGGCGTGCCGAGCCGCCCGGCGGCGGCGCCGGCGCTGAAATTCCCCTGGAGCGGGCCGCTCGACACCCTCTATGAGCTCAACGCCATCCGCAAGGATTTCCTGCTGTACCTGACGCTCATCGCCGACGTGTTCATCTGGTTCGCCGGCACCGTGCTGATGCTGGTGATCAACCAGATGGGGATGTATCAATACCAGGGGCTGTTCGGCGCGCGCCGGGAGTACGCGACGAGCGGGCTGGTCGTGGCGCAACTGATCGGGTTCGCGTTCGGCGGCGGGATCAGCGGCAAGCTCGCCGCCGGCGAGCGATGGCACCGCGTGCTGGTGCCCGGCGCGCTGGGCATGGCGGCGCTGATGTCCCTGATGCCCTGGGTTCCGAGCCTGAGCCTCGCGCGGCAACCGGCAGCGCTGTTCGTGCTGATCGGCTTGATCGGCGTCGGTGGCGGCATTGTGCTGGTCCCGTGCGAGAGTTTCATCCAGATGCGGCCGGCGATGGAGAAGAAAGGGGCGGTCATCGCCGCGTCGAACTTTGCGGCCTTCAGCGGAATCCTGCTTTCCGGGCCGGTGGCAAACCTGCTGAATGCGCATCTGCTCCCCACGGACAGCTACGGCGTAATCGGGCTGCTGGCGTGGGTCGTCGGGGTGGGCATAATGGTGGCGCTCAGACGAGGCCTGAAGCCCGAGCCGGTCTCTCCTTCGATCCCGGCTTAATCGGGCGCATGGCGCGTTACCGACGGAGTTTCTTGCGACACTTCTCAAGCCACGTTGATAAAACGCGACAATAGTGTATATCTTTTAGGACACAGCGCCATGTCTCAAGGGCGCGCCCTAAGCCGTAAAGCGCTGGTATAATGCGTGTTACGAATTCGCGCGGATTATACATTTTCGTTTCCGAGGGGCACAACTTTTGCTAAGCCTGTAAGTATTCAGCCGATGCGCGGCCGGCTGGCGCTCTGTTCTTTTTGGTAGAGGGACCTTCTTGGCGTACGCCTCGCTGATCATCTACGTTCTGGTCCTCTTCATCCGTCCGCAGGAGTGGGTGCCGGGGATTCTGAGCTTGAATATCATAGTTTGGATCGCCGGCTTCGCGGTGCTCGCGACCGTGCTTGGGATGGCCGACAACAAGTGGCGTTTCAAGAACGCGCCGCAGAACGGGCTGGTCTTCGGCTTCTTCGTCGCCGTGCTCGTGAGCAACCTCCTGTGCTTCGAGAGCCCGCTCAATTTACATCCAACGCTGTTCGCCTTCACGAATTTCGGGAAGATCGTCTTCTTTTTCTATCTCATCTCGATCAACCTCCAGACGGTCAGGCAGGTGAGAGGTTTGATCGCGGTGCTGATCATCGGCTGCCTGTTCATGGCCATTCACGGGATATTGCAGATTCATAGCGAGGCCGGGACCGGCTTCGGCGGCCAACTGCCGCTGAACGAGCACGGGATCATGCGCATTCAGGCTTTCGGCTTTTTCGCGGACCCGAACGACCTGGCGCTGGCGCTGGTCGTGGCGCTGCCGTTCGTGGCCAACGTGATTCACCGGCCGGGGTCCTCCGCGCCGGTGCGGCTGCTCTGCCTGGCGATCGCCGGCACGCTCGGTTACGCTATTTACCTCACCCAGTCGCGCGGAGGCTGGCTGGCGCTGGCCATCACGACGATGTGCTATCTGCTGCTGAACTTCCGCATGAAGAAGATCGCCGTCGTGATGGGGATCCTGATGACGGTCGGGCTGATGCTGCTGGCCCCCGGGCGCGTAGCCTCCGGCTCGATGACCGGAGAGGACGAATCCGCGCGCGGCCGCATGGTCGCGTGGACCGACGGCAACCGCATGCTGAAGAGATCGCCTTTCTTCGGCGTCGGTTACGAACGGTTCACCGACTTCTCCGAAGGCAACAAAGTGGCGCACAATTCCTTCGTGCATTGCTACGGGGAGCTGGGTTTGTTCGGCTACTTCTTCTGGCTGGCGCTGCTGTTCGCATCGGCGAAGGACTGTGTCGCGTTGGGGAAGGATGTCACTTCGGAGGATCCCAAGCGGCGCGAGTTCGGCCGCCTGGGCCGGGTCATGCTCGCCTCGTTCATCGGATACCTCGCCGCGGCCGTGTTCCTGAGCCGGACGTACACGCCGCTGCTGTTCCTCATGTTCGGGCTGATCGCGGGCCTGCACGCCGCCTACGAGCGGCAGTTCGGCGCTCTCAAAGGCGCCATGCTTCGAAGCGACCTGAAGTACGTCCTGCTCATCGAGCTGACCAGCATCCCGTTCTTTTACCTGTTCCTCCGTTTCAAGCTTTAACGAAGTCATCCAGGAGAGACGCACTCCGGTGAGCGACAAGCATATCGCGGTCAGAAACGTCGCTGCGAATTGGATCGGCGCGGCCTTCACAATGGCGGCCGGGTTCTTCCTGATGCCCTACACGATCCACAAACTCGGCGATGCCGTGTACGGACTCTGGATGCTGCTCTCCCTGTTCACCGGCAATTTCGGGGTGCTGGACCTGGGCGTGCGCGACGCCGTGGGGCGATTCATCGCGTTCCACCGCGCGCAGGGGCGGCCGGAGGAAGTCAACTCGATCCTCAGCACGGCCATGGGAATCCTGCTGACCGCCGCCGCGGTGGCCTTCCTCATTTTCCTGGTCACGCAGTTCCTGTTCTACCGCGTCTTCCAGGTGCCGCCGGGCACGGAGGCCATGGCGCGGCTGGCCTTCCTGGCGATCGGGCTCAACATGGCGCTCAGGTTCCCGCTGAGCGTGTTCGATGCCACCCTCTGGGCGAACCAGCGGTTCGATCAGATCAACGCGGTCAACATCGTGACCGACCTGCTGCGGGCCGGCGCGATGTTCCTCTTCCTCTGGCTGGGCTACGGCCTGGTGATGCTGACCGTGCTGACCCTGGCCAGCTCGCTCGCCAACGCGTCGCTCAAGGCGGTGCTCTCCTTCCGGCAGAACCCGGAGATGGTCATCCATCCCAGGTTCTTCCGCCGGAAATCGGTCCGCGAGCTGTTCAGCTTCGGCCTCTCGAGCTTCATGAACTCCATGGGCAGCCGGCTGAGCTCGTTCCTGACGGCCGCATTTGCAGGCCACTACCTGGCGCTGGCCGCCGTCACGGGCCTGAGCATCGCGCAGAGGCTCTGCGACTATGCCACGGGACTCGTCACCGACGCGGCCGCCGTGCTCACCCCCATCGCGACCAAATTCCACGCCCGGAACGACCTGGCGCGGCAGCAGAACCTGGCCGTCACGGCCGGCCGATACATGTACGCGCTGAGCCTGTATTTCTTCATCGGCTTCGTGTTCCTCGGAGGGCCTTTGATCGTGCGGTGGATGGGACGCGACTACGGCCATCTCCACGGGATCCTCGTCATCCTGTCCGCCGGCGCGCTGTTCGGAGCCGCCCAGAATGTCAGCACCAACATCATCCTGAGCATGGCCAAGCACAGGATCCTGGCCTATGTCAGGGTCATCGCGGCGCTGCTGCTCATCGGCACCTCGTACATGCTGCTGGGGCACGGCCTCACCGGTCTGGCGGCGGCCAAAGCCGTTTTCATCGGGGTGTTCCTGCCCACGGTCGGAGTCATCTACGCCTGCCACCTGCTTCACCTGCCGCTGTGGAGCTACTTCACCCGCACACTCGTGCGGCCGATCCTGACGGCCCTGGTTCCCGCGGCCGTCCTCTGGGGCATGGTGACTTTGCATCGGCCGGCGACGTGGGCCAGCATCCTGCTCATGGGCGCGGCGTACTCGGTCGTCTACGCCGGCGCCTGCGTCCACCTGGTCGGCCTCCGACAGTCCGCAGAGCTGGTCCGGGGAGTCCTGGGGCGCCGCGTTGAAGTCGGGGAGTCCGTATGAACATCTGCTTTCATTGCTTCTCCCTTTTCCCGACCACGCTGCGCGGCGGCATTTCGTATTATGTCCTGCGCATGGCGCGCGAGCTGACCTCGCAGGGCGAACACTCGGTCCACATCCTGACCAACCATGAACCGGACCCGGACTGGACCGATCCGCCGAACGTGCGGCTGCACGTCGTCAAGGTCCGCTGGCTTCCCGTGCTCGGGCGCTGGTTCCCCGCAGTGCGGGAGAGCGCGCAGATCGCGCGCGCGCTCTGGCGGGTGCATCGGCAGTACGGGATTGACGTGGTCGAGTTCCCGAACTGGGAGGCGCCCAACCTGATTTACAACTGGTGGAAGCCGGCGCCAAGCGTCACGCGCCTCTCCACCTCGTTCGCCGAGACGCGGCGGATTGACGAGCTGCGGCTCGGCCCGGCGGAGCGTTTCGCACTCTGGAGCGAGCGCGCGGCCGCGCTCGACAGCACGGCGTTGATGACCCATACGCAGGCGCATCGCCGCACGATGGTCGCCGAGCTCGGCGTGCGCGAAGAGCGGATCGGCATCGTCCCGCACGGCATCGAAGTGCCCGAGCAGTTCCCCGAGCCGCCCGCTCGCGCGCCCGGTGCGCCGCTCAAGGTCCTCTTCGTCGGGCGGCTGGAGCATCGCAAAGGGATATTCGATCTCCTGAAGGCCCTGCCGGCGGTCGTGGACCGCGCGCCGCGTTTCGACCTGACGATCATCGGGCGCGACCGGCGGCATGCGCCCGGCGGCCGGACGTTCCGGCAATACTTTGAGCAGGAATTCGCGCCGGCGGTGAAGGCGCGGGTGACCTTTTGCGACGTGGCCTCCGATGCGGAACTCGACAGCGCCTACCGCGGCTGCGACCTGTTCGTGGCCCCGGCGCTGTACGAATCCTTCGGCTTGACTTATATTGAAGCGATGCGCTACGGCAAGCCGGTGATCGGCTGCCGCGCCGGCGGCGTGCCCGAGGTGGTCAGGGACGGCGTCACGGGCTTGCTGGTTCCGCCCTCGGATCCCGAGGAGCTTGCGAAGGCGATGATCGCTCTCCTGTCGAATGACGCGTTGCGCCATACGATGGGACGCGAGGCCCATCGGTGGACGAAAGCCACGTACTCCATCCGCCACACGGCCCGGCGCCAGGTGGAGTTCTATCGCGAAGTCATTGCGCGGGGGAATCGCCGATGAGCGCGGAGGCGCATCCGCTGGTCAGCGCGGTCATCCCCACGTACAACTACGGCCGGTTCGTCGTCGAGGCGGTGGAGAGCGCGCTGGCGCAGACCTGGTCGCCGGTGGAGGTGATCGTCGTGGATGACGGCTCGACGGACGATACCGCGGAGCGCCTGCGGCCTTACGGCGAGCGCATCCGGTATCTCCGCCAGCGGAACCGCGGCCTTTCCGGCGCGCGCAACGCCGGCATCCGCGCGGCGCGCGGAGAGTACGTGGCGCTGCTGGATTCCGACGACGCGTGGAAGCCGGAGAAGATCGCCGCGCAGATGTCGCTGGCCGGCGCGAAAGGTTACCAGGCCGTTGTCTGCCGGACCTCGTGGCCGAAAGGCGCGGCGGAGGAACTCAGCTTCGAGGGCTGCTTCTTCTCGGGCCCCGGGTTCGGCTCGACCGCGTTGACGCGCAAGTCGCTCTTCGACGAGGTCGGCGAGTTCGACGAGAGCCTGCGGAGCGTCGAGGACCGCGACATGATGCTCCGCCTGACCCGCGGCGGCCGGAAGATCGGCGTGCTCGTCGGCGACTACGTGACGATCCGCCACCATCCCGGGAACATGAGCAAGAATGCCGCGACCATGGAACGCAACTTCCAGCGCGTCCTGGAAAAGGCTTTCGCCTGGCCCGAGGCGCGCCGGCGCCGTTTTCTCAAAGCGAAGGCCTGCAGCAATGCCTGCGTGGACTGCTCCTGGATGTATTTCGACCAAGGAGAGCGCGGCAGGGCTCTGACGCGGCTGCTAAAGTCCTTCCGCGTCTTCCCGCTCCCGATGGGGGTGAGTTTCGACCGGATGCCTTTCAACCGGTTGAAATTGCTGCTGCGCTATCTGCTCGGCGACCGCCTGCCGGTTGAAGAAACGACATCGGGATTGCCGCGCCAAAGGAGCCTTAAGCCATGATCATTCCCCAGTTTCTCCGCGATCTCGGCGCCGCGTCTCGAATGCCGAAGCAGTCGGTAGACCTGATGTGCGCTGCGGCGGCGAACAACGACCCTTTCTATGAGCGGATCGTCCGAAAACTCTACAAGGACGGGCGCAGGCGACACCCCAAGTTCCCGCTGATCCGGCAGTTCCAATACGGGGTTGCTCTCTGCGTTCTCCCGAAGGACTTCGAGACGTACTTCATGATGGTCGAAGCCGCCGCGCGCCGCAACTACAAGAAAGCGCTCCGCAACAACTACACATTTGACAGGATAAATTTCAACGATCACTTGGCGGACATCCAGGAAGTCGTGTGTTCTACGGAAGTCCGGCAGGGAAAGGAGTTCGCTCGCTGGGAAGTGAAGCCCTGTCAGGACCCGCCCACGCGTACGGACATCCACGACTACCCGTATTTCGGGGTCCTGCGCGACGGCAAGCTTGTCGCCTATGCGGGATGCCTGGTCGGCGGCGAAGTCTGCCTTCTCGAACAGATTCTCGGGCACGCCGAATACCTGGAGGACGGCGTAGTGCCCATGCTGATCATTGGAATTGCGAAGTACGTGTTGAGCCACTACCCCCGCGTAAGATACTACGTCTACAGCACCTTTTTCGGAGCGACTCCGACGATGCGGCGCTTCAAGAGAAAGTTCGGTTTCGTGCCTCACCGCGTCGAATGGCTGTTGGATCGAAAAAGCCCTTGATGGGAGGCGTTCGCGCCATGAACGCGGCTCGGCGAGAGACCACCGTCAGCGTCACCCTGTCGGTGCCGGAATGCATCTACTACCAACTCGTCTATCGCCTGAGACGAAGTGACCCCTTTCCGGAAGTCTCCGTGCCGGGATACGCCTATCATTTTCTATCCGGCCCCGGAGCGGCCTGGGACCTTCGCCGGGCCATGGCCGGACATTTTCGCAGCGTCGGGCTCCTGAAAGCGTGCGCGAAGCTGGCCACGCGAGATCGCACTTTCTACTGTCTGACTGCGGGAGAACATCTCGCGAACTTCGGCTGGGTCACCGCATCCCACTGCAGGTACTACCGGATCGAGGCCGGGGAGGTTGTCATCGGGCCGGTTTGGACGGATCCGCAGCATCGCGGAAAAGGACTAGCCACCGCCGGCCTCCAGAATGCCGTCAACTCGCTCATCGCGCGCGGCCATTCCGTCTTTTATATCGACACCTCCAAGGACAACCTGGCGATGCAGAAAGTCATTGCCAGGTGCGGGTTCGGCCCGCCGCTCGCCCTCTTCTGGAAGGGGCCCCAGGCGGGATAGAATGAAGAAGGCGTTTTTCATTTCCCGTTTCTTTTCGCCCTCGGCAGGCGCCGGCGCGCAGCGCACGGCGCCGTTAGCGAAGTACTTGCGCGAATTCGACAGCGTGGCGCCGGCCGCGCGGCCGAGGCCGGACGCGCCGGAGATTTGATGGAGACGGCTGGTGTCGAACGCATTCGAACTTGAAATCATTTCCACCTCCGAGCGCCTGCACGAAACGCTGGCCGAGTGGAAGGCCTTTATTGCGTCGGATGACGTAAAGGCCGGCATCTTCTGCGATCCGCTGGTCATCGAGGGAGCGCTGGATTTCGAGGCGGGGCAGCAACTGGTCCTCCTGACGTGCCGGGCGGATGGCGCGAGGGCCGGCATGATCCCGTTCAAGCAATCGCGGCGGAGAGTGCGTCTCGCGATCGGCATGTGGCGGATCGGCTCCGTCGCCGCGACCGTCCTGAACCTTTGCGACTTCGAGTTCCCGGTCCGGCGCGGGACCGACCGGTTCGCGATGCTGGCCGAGGCGTCGGCGCTCATCCGGCGGAATGTTCCCTGCGACCTGCTGGTCGCCGAGAACTGCGCCGTGCGCGCGCCGGACGCGGCCTCCGGCGAAGCCGCTCGACCCGGCCGGCGAATGCTCGTGTCCAACCTCCAGCGGACGTACATGCTGGTCATGCCGGAGAGCTTCGAGCGCTACCTCTCCAGCCTGCGGCCGAAGTCCCGCGGGAACCTCAGACGGCAAGTGAGCAAGCTCGAGGCCGCCGCCGGGAACGCGCTGGCGCTCCGCCGCTATTCCCAGCCGGAGGCGATGGACGAATTGATCGCGCACGTGGCCGTCATCTGGAACAAGAGCTGGCACAGCAAGTTCGGCGGCGCGCCTCCGGCCGCGGCCTTTCTGAAAGGCCTCGCCCGGGCCGGATGGGTCCGGTCCTACGTCCTGTTCGCGCGGCAGGAACCCGTCGCTTTTGTCGTCGGATACCAATACAAGGGGCGGTACTACTACGAGAGCACTGCTTACGATCCCGGATGGCAGCAGTACTCGCCCGGCGCCGTCCTGACCTGGCTGATGCTCGAGGACCTGTTCAGCCGGAACCGCCCGAGCGTGGTGGATTTCGGCTTCGGCTACAACCAGTACAAGGAAGTCCTCGGCAATCAGCCCGAGGACCGCGCCGAAATGCGGATGCCGCTCTCCAATCATGGAGCCGCCATCGTGCGTTGCATCGTCGCGCTCCAGTGGGTCTATCGCACAGGCAAAGCCGCAGCGGCCGCGACCGGGCTGGCCGGCCGGTTGCGGAGCCGGCGGCGCGGGACATCGCCGCGGCAGGAAGGGCGGACGGGCCTCCGGGCCCGGCTGCAGGTCTGGGTGCGAAGGATACGCGTCCAGGGGATCCGCCGGAGCGTGAGCTACGTCCTGGTCACTGTCCTGATGGAAAAGCTCGGCATACACATTTACCATGTGTTCGAGGCCGTGGAGAAAGACGCCGCCGCTTTCGCCGTCCCGGGCCTGAAGACGGCCATTCTGAAAGGCATGGAGTCCTTTTCCTCCGCGGACATCGAGGCCCTGAAAAGCTACGGCGGCCCGGGGTTCCTGCGCCGCTTCGAGGCGGCTTTCGCCCGTCACGAGGCCTGCGTGGCGGCCCGCCTGGACGACGGCCGGCTCGCCGGCATCGTCTGGTTGACCTCGGCGCGGGATTACGTTCCGTCCCGGCGGCCGGAGTGCGCGCTCTTCGAGAGGGGCTTCACGTTCCCTGAGTACCGCGGTCGCAGCGTGCTGCCGGCGATGCTCGCATACGCCGTCTGTTGGAATCGCGAGCAACACCCGGAGCGCGGCGCGCCGTACTCCGAGTGCTCGGTCGGCAACGCATCCTCAGCGCGCGGAATGCTGAAAGCCGGGTTCAAGCACGTCGGGATTCTCGTCATGGCGTGGCGCTGGAAGTATTTCTGGCGCCGCCGCTCCGCAGAGGGACCGGCGCTCGCCCGAGAGGAGCCGCGCTGATGCCCTCGGGAGAATTCATGAAGCGCTCCGTCAAGTCGGTCTTCTCGACGCGGCCATTCAACTCCGTGGTGTGCTGGCATCTCTCGCGTTCCCGGCCGGAGGTCGCGCTGACTTTCGACGACGGCCCGACCGAGCACACGCTGAAGGTGCTGGCGATCCTGAAGGAGTTCAAGATCTCGGCCACCTTCTTCATCCTGGGCATTCAGGTCGAAAGGAGCCCCGACGCCGCGGAGGCCGTCCTCAGATCGGGACATGAGATCGGCAACCACGGGATCAACCATGAGAAGCGCGACCAGAAGCAAGTGCGGTTGCAGGTCCTCCAGTGTCGCGGGATTTTGGAGCGATACGGCGTCCGCACGCGCCTCTACCGCCCGCCCGGCGGCGCGCTCCGGCCGGGAACCCTGCTTTGGCTCTGGCGCAGAGGATTCACGACGGTCCTCTGGTCGTTTGACGACGGCGATTCGATGCGGCTTGAGCATAAATGGCGCGGCCCCGATCCGGATTACTCCGCCGTGCGCGCGGGGGACATCATCCTGATGCACGACGACAATCCTCTCTGCGTCCGGGATCTGCCGGCCCTGCTGGAGGCGGTCCTGAAGAAAGGACTGCGCGTCGGGCCGGTTTCCGCTTTGATTCGCTCCCCGGGCTTGGTCCGGCTGGAAGGGCGCGATGGGTCTCCGGATCAGGCCGCGGCCGATGGCCGGTCATGAAAGGGCGCAGGCATGGAATTCCTGAAGCGGTCCGGCGTGCAATTGTGGAATCCCTTTGAGGTCGAGTCGCTGCCGCTGCTCGCCGCGACCTTCGTGCAGGGATATCGCCATTACCCCAGGCGCAGCCTGGCGACCGCGCTCCGCAAGCGCCCGTTCCGGCTGCTCTACAAGATGCTCCGCTCCGCCGGCGTCGGCGGCCGCGGCCGGGCGCTTTATCGCCGCGGCGGCCAGGTCCGGCCGTTCGGCTTCAACGCGCGCAACGTCCAGTTCGAGAGCATCTACATGCCGCACTACGCCGGCGCGTATGAGCCGGAAACCCTGGCGTTGCTCGACGCCCTCGTCGGCGCGCAGGACGTGTTCTACGACATCGGCAGCAACTGGGGACACTACACGCTCCACGTCGCGAGCCGCCCCGGATTCCAGGGGAAAATCCACTCCTTCGAGCCGTTCCCGTCCACCTTCAAGGACCTGGAGGAAACCGTCCGCCAGGCGGGCCTGCAGGATATCGCGGCCTGCCACAACTTCGCCCTGTCGAACGCGCGCGCCGATAGCGCGATGACGCTGCCCGACGGCCTCCGGTCCGGCCTGGCGACTCTGAGCAACGCGCCCGGCGGCATCCCCGTGACCACGCGCAGACTGGACGACCTGGACCTGCCTCCGCCGGCGGTCATGAAGGTGGACGTGGAAGGGCACGAAGCCCAGGTCTTCGAGGGCGGGCGGAAACTCCTGGCCGCCGCCGCGCCTTTCATCGTCTTCGAGAACCAGGCCGGCTACGAGAACCCGGCCCAGGCCGTGGAACCCTTGAATGTCCTCGAGGCGCTCGGCTATGTTTTCTTCGTCCCCATGCTCCTCGTGCAGAAGGACGGCGTCGTCTGCGCGCTGCCTTACGGCGTGGGCGAGCAGCGCGGCGCCGCGCTGGACCTGGGCCTGTTCCGGCTCCGCAGAGAGGCCCGATTCCTCTTCGGGGAGCAGATCAACATCCTGGCTTGCCCGGCCTCGAAGCTTGAAGAATTCGCGCGCCGGTTCGAGCAAGCCTGAAGAATGTTTCACCGCGAAGAACACGAAGGACGTCAATGAAGAAAGTGCTTTTCATTTCCTATTTCTTTCCGCCCTCGGCCGGCTCGGCCGCGAAATGCACTGCGCCGGTGGCGAAGTACCTGCGCGAATTCGGATACGAGCCGATCGTCCTCGCGCCGGAGCCGCGGACCTTCGCCGAGGACCCGCTCTCGCTGGGCGTGGACCCTTCAGGCGATGCCGAGATCCCGCGCGACGTGCGCGTCTGCCGCGTGCCGCCGTGCGAGCCGTTCGAGTTGCTGCGCCTGCTGAAGAAACTGAAGCTGCTCTGGGTCTTCCATTTCTTCGCGCGGCCCGACGAGCGGCTCACCTGGTCGCTGGCGGCGATCGCGAAGGGGCTCGACGTCGCGCGGAGCGAGAACGTGGACCTGATCTGCCAGAACCTGGGCCCCTGGAGCACGTCGGCGACCGGCTACGTGCTGAAATCGGTCCTGCAGAAGCCGCTCGTGTATGACATCAACGATCCATGGACGCAGTGGGCGCTGGGCGTCTGGCCGACGCCGCTGCATTTCGCGCTGGAACGCCGGATGGAATCGCGCGTCCTGGCCAAGGCGGACGGCATCAGCATGCGCGGCGACACCTATCGCGCGGAGCTGCTCCAGGCGCACCCGGAACTCGATCCGGCGAAGGTCGTCGTCTTCCCGAACGGCTACGATTCCGGCCGCTTGCCGCCGCGCGAGGAGTTGCAGCGCGGCCGGCTCGCCGACGGCCTGCTCCGCATCGTCCACGCCGGAAAATTCTACGACACGTGGGGCCGCATGGACCGGACGGTCCTGAGCGCAACGCTGAAGAGCGCCTACGACGCCACCCTCGGCCGGCTGCGGTACTCGCCGCGCGGGCTCGACACCGCCGTCGCCGGGCCGCGCTTCCTCCTCGAAGGCCTCGCGCTCGCGCGGCAGCGCGATCCCGCCGCGGGGCGAATCCGGCTGGAGTTCATCGGCCGCGTGCAGCCGGACGTGCGCCGGCAGGTCGCGGCTCTCGGCCTCGGCGATGTCGTCAGCCTGCCCGGCCCGATGCCGCACGACCAATGCCTGCGAAAACTCTTCCAGGCCGATGCGCTTTTCCTGCCGCTCTTCCGCTGGCGCGACGGCGCACGCATGGGCGTGCTGCCGCTGAAGCTGTATGAGTACATGGCCACCGGCAACCCGGTCCTCGCCGCCGTGTCCGAAGGCGACCTGAAGGACACGCTCGAACGCGCCGGCACCGGCATCTTCGTCCGGCCGGACTCGCCCGGGGATTTCGCCGACGCGCTCCTGCGGCTCCAGCGCGAGCACGCCGGCGGCGGCGTCCGCGTCGCACCGGACTGGGACTATATCCGGCAGTTCGAGCGACGCGCCCTCACGGGGCGGCTGGCGAAATTCATGGATGCCGTCCTCGAGAACCACGCGAGAGGCCGACTGAAAAGAAAAGGGACATGATGAACGGAGAGGAAAAAGCGAAACCGGCGCCGAGTCGCGCGGCGTGCGTCCTGATCGTCCTGGCCATCGTCCTGGCCGGCGCGGGGGTGCGCATGGTGATCGTGGCCGGCAAGGCCCAGTTGACTCACGACGAGTGCGACGCGTTCGTGCTCGCGCTGGGCCATGCGCCGCAATACTTCCAGGCGCAGAAGGGCGCTTACCCGGCCGGCCAGTGGGTGCCGGTGCAGGTCTGGAAGGACTTCCTGCGAGTGGACCGGCGGTTCTGCTTCGCGGCCATCCGCTACGGGTGCGCCTACTACGACAATCATCCGCCGCTCTATTTCTCGGTGCTGCACCTGTGGATGCTGCTGATGGGCGTGACGCCCTGGTCGGGCGTGCTGCTCAACACGGCGATCGCCATGGCGACCACCGCGGCGCTGTACGGCTTCGCGCGTTTCCTGACGGGCAGCCACTGGGAGGCCGCCTTCATCGCGGCGGTCTGGGCGCTCAGCCCGATCGTGGTGTCGGTCGTGTTCGAGGCGCGCCCGTATGAACTCAAGGCGCTGATCGCGGTCCTCTTCGCGTGGCAGTCGCTCCGGATGATCCGGAACGACCCGACCGCCGGCTGGGGAAACGGCGCGGCGATACTCCTCACGGCGCTGGCCGGGATGCTGACGCATTACTATTTCGCATTCGTGATCGCGGCGACCGGGTTCTACGCGGTCGTGCGGCTTGCGCGGCGCGACAACCGGCGGCTGGCGCTCTGGATCGCCCTGGCCGGCGTCGGGAGTCTGCTCCTCTTTGCGTTTCATCCGGGGGCGCTTGGCGCCGTCGGCCGGCAGCAGCAGACCGTCCCGCCCTTCCAGGCCGAGAACGTGCCGATGCGGGCCTACCGCGTGGGCACCACACTGCTCGGGTTCGCGGCCTATCCCAAATCGCTCAAGGCGGCGCTGCTGGCGGCGCTGATCGTCGGCCTCATCGCCGGGGCCGTCTGGGCCGCGCGAAACCGCCAGAAGGCCCTCGCGCTCTACAGGGCCAACACCGCGGCGCTGATCCCGGTCTACTACTTCGCATTCGTAGGGAGCCTGATCATCCTGCTCTACATGGCCTTTTTCAGCCATGCGCTTGCGATGGGCGGCAAGTACCTGGCGGCGGCGTGGCCGTTCTGCGCGTTCATCCCGGCGCTGCTGCTGCGGCTTGTCCCGCGGCGCAAGGCGCTTGTCGCGGGCGTGTTCCTCGCGTTGCTCGCCTCGCAGAGCCTCTGGCAGGCGGCCAATCTCTGGCAGCGGTCGCCCGCGGCGGACCCCGCGGCGGTTTTCGCCGGACGCGCGCGCCTTCTCTGCGACGACCCGGTCCGAGGTTTCTTCCCGAGGATATTCCTCCACGCGCCGGACGATATGCTGACCTTCGCCTCGCCGGTGAAGGACCTGCTCCAGAAGCCGGACGCCTGGCTCAACGACCTGGGACCCAGCGCGGTCTACGTGAGCGACTGCACCAGCGAATTCGGGAACAGCGACGAGCTGACGCGAATGCTCAGCCTCGTCCGACCGAACTACACGGCCACTCAGCGTCTCGGTGGAATCTACGGTGTCGGGGAAGTGTTCCTGCTCGATCGGTCCGGGCCGTCCGCTTCGGGTCGAGGGAGCCCATAAAATGTACGGCCCGGTTTTCCGCAATTTCATCTGGCCGGTCTGGGAGCGGCTGCACGGCCGCAAGACGCCAGGCTATCTGTCGGAACTCGAACGGACGCAGTGGCTTCCGACGCAGGAGGTTCTGGCGCGGCAGTCCGAGCGGCGCCGGCGAATCGTCGAGTACGCGCACCGCGAAGTGCCGTTCTACCGCCAGCGGTTCGACGCGCTCGGGATTGATCCGGCGCGCTGCCTGGAACCTGAGACCTGGCGGCGGATCCCGCTGCTGACGAAGTCGGACCTGCGCGAGCACCTGGAAGAGATGATCGCCGACCGATTCCGCGGCAAGCCGCTGATCGTGTCGCACTCCGGCGGCTCGACCGGCACGCCCGTCGAGTTCCGCTTCGACCGCGACTACTACGATCGGCGCATCGCCGGCTGGTACCGCGCCGACCGCTGGGCCGGATGGGACCTCGGCGAGCGGCACGTGCTGTTCTGGCTGGGCGTCGGCAGCGGCGTCGGCGAGCGCCGGAAGGCCGAAGCCTGGAAGGAGCATCTGCACTGGCGTCTCCTCCGCTGGAAGACGCTCACCGTCACGCGCCTGAGCCTGGACCGCATTCACCTGTACCATCGGGAGTTGCTCAAGTACCGGCCGCGCTCGATCTACGGGATCGGCAACGCCATGTTCACCGTCGCGGCGCTCCTGGAAGAGGCGGGCCTGGAGCCGCCGCCGGTCCGCGGGATCATCGTATCGGGCGAGAAGATCTTCGCTCACCAGAAGGAGCGCATCGCGAAGGTGTTCCGGTCGCCCGTCTTCGAGCGGTACGGCTGCCAGGAATTCACGAACATCGGCGAAGAGTGCGACCGGCACGACGGCATGCACATCAACGCGGACAGCCTCTACGTCGAGATCACCGACGACCAGGGCGCGCCGGTGCCGCCCGGCGAGGTCGGGCAGGTTGTGGTCACCAGTTTCGACTCGCTCGCCATGCCGTTCATCCGCTACAAGATGGGCGACCTCGCCAGCCTGATCGAAAAACCGTGCGCGTGCGGGCGCGGGCTGCCGCGGATCGGCGAGGTTCTCGGGCGCGAGATGGACATGATCCACACGCCCGAGGGGAACATCTGCGCGGGGATCATGATGCCGCATTTCATGAAGGAATTCGCGCACATCCGCGGCTTCCAGTTCGTGCAGGAGGAGCTCGGGCGCCTGCGCGTGCGGCTCGTTCCGGAGAAGGGATTCGACAAGGGGATCCTCGGCTTCATGGAGGAGCAACTGCGCCGATATCTCGGACCGACGATGAAAATCGAATTCGAGTTCGTGGACGAGCTGGAAACGTTGATGTCCGGGAAGTACAAGATGGTGGTCTCCAAGCTGAAGAAATAGGAGCGCGGAGCGGTGAAGCCCGTCGTGGCGCAGGTGATCAGTTCGTTCCAGGTCGGCGGCGCGGAGGCGCTGGCGCTCGAGCTGGCCTCTCGCGCGAGCCGCGACCGGTTCGAGCCGATCGCGATCGCGCTGAGGCGGACCGGCGATATGGAGCCGCGTTTCCGGCAGGCCGGGATCGAGGCGCTCGCGCTCGGTTGTGCGGAAGGGCCCGGGCTGGACCTCGGCGGCCTGTGGCGCCTGGCCGGGGCGCTGCGGCGGCGGAGCGTGAAAGTGCTGCACTGCCACAATTCCATGGCGACGGTCTACGGCGTGCCCGCCGCGCGGCTGGCCGGCGTGCCGGTGATCGTCTGCACGCGCCACGCCGCGCCGACGATCTACAGCGACCGCGGGCGGCCGAGGCTGCTCGAACGGATGGCCATCCCGTTCGTGGACCATTTCGTAGCGGTGTCGAACGAGGTCCGCGAGACCGCCGCGCGGCTCGGCAGGCTTCCCGAAAAACGCTCCAGCGTGATCTACAACGGCGCGGACATGCAGCGGTTCCGCCCGGCCGACCCGCCCAGGCGCGCGGAAAAGACCGCGCTGATCTGCGTCGCGCGGCTCTCGCCGGAGAAGCGGCACGACGTGCTGTTCGCGGCGGTGCGGCGGCTGCTGGATTCCGGGCTCGCGCTGGAGCTCTCCGTCGTCGGCGACGGGCCGACGCGCCCGGCGCTCGAGAAACAGATCGCCGACCTGCGCTTGGAGAGCGCCGTCCGCCTGCTCGGCATGCGCGGCGACGTCGCCGAACTATTACGCCAGGCCGACCTCTTCACGATGCCGTCCGCCACGGAGGGAATGCCGATCACGGTCATCGAGGCGATGGCCTGCGCGCTGCCGGTCGTGGCGACGGCCGTCGGCGGGTTCCTGGAGCTGGTCAAGGACGGCGAGAACGGCTTCCTGGTCCCGGTCGGCGACGCGGAGGCGCTCGCGCAGGCGCTCGCCCGGCTGATCAAAGACCGCGACCTGCTGCGGCGCATCGGCGCGGCGAACCGGCGCGTCGCGGAGGAGAAGTTCGACATCGCCGACACGGTGCGCAACTACGAGGCGCTCTACCTTCGGCTGCTCGAGGCGAAGATCGGAGGCCGCCGCTGACGAAAGAGATCCCGAGTTCGCCGCTGCGCTGCCTGGTGCTGGCCGACACGTTCCCCAGCGCGCTGGAGCCGTGGCGCGGCCCGTACAATCGCCGGCAGATCGAGTGCCTCGCGCGGCTCTGCCGCGTGACGGCGATGGACCCGATGCCCTGGCCGCGCCTGCTGCGGGACCGGCGCGCGTGGGCGCTCGCGGCGCGGCCGGACGGCGTGCTCGACGGGATGACGATCCATCATCCGGTCTTCTGGTATCTGCCGGTGCTCGGCCGCGGGCGGACGTGGCGCGGAGTGGCTTCCGCCGTCGAACGCGCTCTGAAGCGCGAGCCGGACGCGCGCTGGGACGTGATCCTGGCGACGTTCGCCTATCCTCACGGACTGGCCGCGAAACGGCTGGCGGAGCGGATGGGCGTGCCGTACCTGATCAAGGCGCGCGGGACCGACCTGCATTCGCTGCCGGCCTCCGGCGCGCGCCGCGCGCTGACCGCCGAGGCCGTCCGCGGCGCGGCGGGCATCGTCGCCGTCAGCCGGACCCTGGCCGATATAGCCTTGCAGCTCGGCGCGAATTCCGACGGCGTGCGCGTGCTAACGAACGGCATTGATACGGCGGCGTTCCAGGTGCTGGACCGCGCGGGCGCGCGGCGGGAACTCGGCCTGCCGGAGCGCGGCAAGCTGGTGCTTTTCGTCGGCAACCTTCTGCCGGTGAAAGGGATTGACCTGCTGATGGAGGCGTTCCTGGCGATGCGCGCGCGGAACCCGGCGCTCTTCGCGCAGATACAGTTGCTGATCGCCGGCGACGGGCCGAAGCTGAGCTGGGTCGTCCGGCGCATGGCCGATGAGGGATTGGGCGGCTCGGTGAAGTTGCTCGGCCATGTCGGGCGGGAAAGGATCGCCCGGCTGATGAGCGCGGCGGACGTCCTGGCGCTGCCGAGCCGGAACGAAGGCTGCCCGAACGTGGTGCTCGAGGCGCTCGCCTGCGGCACGCCGGTCGTCGCGGCGCGCGTCGGCGCGGTGCCGGACCTGTTGGACGAAAGCTGCGGGATCATCGTGCCGCCGGAGGACCCCGCGCAATTCGCCGCGGCGCTGGAGCGGGCGCTCGCGAAGCCTTGGGATCGCGCGGCGCTGCGCCGGCGCGTCGAAGGGATGTCCTGGGAGGCGAACGCGCAGGCGCTGCACGAGATGCTTTTGCAGGCGGTGGCGAAGAAGAAGTGTGAATGATGAAGGATGAGCGATGAAGTGCTTCGTCACTCATCATTCGCACTTCTGACTTCGAAAGAGGAAAGCGCATGAAGTTTCTGACGGACCAGTTCGAGGAAGTGCCGATCGAAGGCGGCCGCCGCCCGTGGCTCTTTCCCGATCTGCGCGCGGACATGTGCGCGAAGGCCGTCTGGTATTACGGGGCGCAGCGCCAGGGCCGGTTCGACTGCCTGCGGATGCTGATGAGCGACGGGAGCCTCTGCACCGTGCTGTACCGGCTGATGCGCGCGCTGCGGCGGATGCATCTCGGCCCGGCGGCCGCGGCGGTGTACAAGCTGAATGCGTTTCTGACGCGGGCGGTCATCGGGCGCGGCGCGGAGTTCGGGCCGGGGCTGATCATCCTGCACAGCGTCGGCGTCATCGTCAATACGGCGGTGCGCGGCGGCGAGAACGTGATCCTGGAGGGCGGCGTGACGCTCGGCGCGGAGAAGAAGCAGTCGCCGACCCTGGGCGACAACGTCTTCATCGGAGGCGGCGCCAAGGTGATCGGAGGCGTCCGTCTCGGAAACGGCGCGCGCATCGGCGCGAACGCGGTGGTCGTGGAGGACGTGCCCGAAGGCGCGACCGCGGTCGGCATCCCGGCGCGCGTCGTGCGCGTGCGCGGCGGCGGACATTCCGATTCACCACCAAGGCGCCAAGGCACCAAGGACGGATAGTCAGGTTAACCTCAAAAAAATTCGTTCTTGGTGTCTTTGTGCCTTGGTGGTTAAGTAGGTTCGAAAGAATGCGCGTACTGTATCACCATCGGACGGCCGGCGACCGCGTAGAGGCGGTGCACATCCTCGGGATCGTGCGCGCGCTGCGCGCGATGGGGCACACCGTCGAGATTTCCAGCCCGCCCGGCTGCGACCCGGAGCGCAAGGCGGCGGGCCCGAAGCAGGCGGAAGGCCCCGCGCCGCACGAAGGCGCGTTGCGCGGCCGGCTGAAGCGGTTCGCGCGGAAAGCGCCGCCGTGGGTTTTCGAGGCCGCCGAACTGGGGTACAATGCGTACTCGCTCTTCGACATGCTGCGGCGCCGCTTTTCGGCGGGCCGGCCGGAGATGATCCTCGAGCGGGCCACGTCGAACAGTTTCGCGCCGACGTGGCTGGCCGGGCGGTGGAAGGTTCCGATCGTTCAGGAAGTGAACGTGACGACGCGGATCGGGCGGCTGCGGCCGCTGGTCCTGCGCCGCACGACGCAGCGCATCGAGCGCTGGGTCTACAGGCGCGCGGCGGTGATCGTGACCGTGTCGCGCGCGTTCGAGCGCATGCTGGCCGACGACGGCTGGCCGGCGGAGAAGATGCTGGTCTGCCAGAACGCGATTGACCCGGCGGAGTTCGACCCGGAAGCGGTGAAGCCCGCCGCCCGCCCGGCGGGGATGGAGAACGCCTTCATCGCCGGCTACGTCGGCGCGTTCGTGCCGTGGCATCGCGTGGACATGATGGTCGAGTCGGCGCGCGAGCTGGCGCCGCGATATCCGCGCCTGCGCTGGCTGCTGGTCGGCGACGGCGTCGAGCGGCCGCGGATCGAGAAGATGCTGGCCGACTGCGGCCTGGCGGACAAGTTCTGGCTGCCCGGCGCGGTGAAGCACTCGCTGATCCCGTCGTACTTGATGGCGATGGATGCGGCGGTGATGCCGCACTCGAACCTGTTCGGCTCGCCGATGAAGCTGTTCGAGTACATGGCGATGGGCCGGCCGGTGGTGATGCCGGACATGCCGCCGATCGCCGAGGTCGTCGAGACCGGTGTGAACGGGATGCTCTTCCGCGCGGAGGACGCCGCGGCGCTCGGCGGCGCGCTGGCGAAACTCGTCGAGGACGAGGCGTTCCGGCGCCGGATCGGAGCGCGGGCGCGGCAGGACGCGCTCGAACGATACACTTGGTCGGCGAACGCGCGGCGGCTCATGCAGGCGGTGGCGGAACGGGGTGGGTGATTGGTGATTGGGAGATTGGGAGATTGGGAGATTAGGAAATTGGGCCGTCGCATGAGTGCGTAACCCAATCTCCTAATCTCCCAATTTCCGAATCTCCGAGTTCTTGACAAACGGAGACGCTGAAGCATGAAAGTGCTGATCACCGGAGCGAGCGGGTTCCTCGGCGGCTACGTCACGGAGGCGCTCGTCAAAGCCGGACATCCTGTGCGCGCGCTGGCGCGGAAAACCAGCCGAACCGACCGCCTGGAAAAGCTCGGCGTGGAAATCCTCCGCGGCGACCTGAAGGACGCCGAGTCGCTCCGGCGCGCGGTCGCCGGCATCGAGACGGTGATCAACACGGCGGCCAGCGTGGACGCGCCCGCGCAGGAGTTCGAGGCGGCGACGATCCAGGGCACGCGCGCGCTGCTCCAGGCCGCCGAGGACGCCGGCGTGCGCCGCTTCGTCCACATCAGCTCGGTCGGCATCTACGCGATCCGGCGGCGCCGCGGGACCACGCAGATCAGCGAGGACTGGCCGCTCGAGGAGGCCCCGCGGTTCCTGAGCGTCTACGTCAGGTCCAAGCTCGAATCGGAACGCGCCGCCGTCGAGTTCGGCCGGCGCGGCAAGATGCAGGTGATCGTCCTTCGCTCGGGAATCCTCTACGGCCCCGGCGGAAAGTGGACGCTGCCGCGGATGGGCTATCCGCTCGGCCGGAACCGCTACGTCGTCATCGGCCGCGGGAGCAACCCGCTGCCGGTCTGCTACGTGGAAAACTGCGCGAAGGCGGCGGCGCTCGCGGCGACAAAGCCGGACCTTTCCGAGGGGATTTTCAATATCGTGGACGACGACCCGTTCACGGCGATGGAATTCCTGCGCCGGCTCCGGAAGGAGGCGCGGCCGAGGCTGAAGATCGTGCGCTTCCCGTACGCGCTCGCTTACGGCATGGCGACGATCGGCGAGGCGCTGGGCAAGCGGCTGAAGCTGCCCTTCCCGGTCCGCACGACGTACCTGGAGATCTGCCGCTGGCGCGTGAGGTATTCGAACGAGCGCGCGAAGAAGCTGTTGGGCTGGCGGCCGGAGATCGCGAAGGAGGAGGCGCTGGCGCGGACGATGCGGTTCCTGGCGCAGGGCGAGCGCGTCAGCCGGCGCGCGGACCTGGCGCTGCTGCGGAGTTCGCCTGCGAACGTGGAGAAGCCCTTCACCGTCTGCGTGATCGGCTGCGGGGCGATCGCCGAGGTGCACCTGGGCATCCTCAACCGGCAGGACGGCGTGAAGGTGCGCGCCGTGTGCGATTCCAACCCCGAGATCGCGCGCAGGACGGCGGAGAAATTCATGCTCTTGCGCTCCTACACGGACCCGGAGGAGATGCTGATCAAGGAGAAGCCGCAGGTCGTGCACATCGTCACGCCGCCGCAGTCCCACGCGGCGCTGACGGAGCTGGCCACGAAGCACGGCTGCCACGTGCTCGTCGAGAAGCCGATGGCCGTGAACGCCGCCGAGGCGCGGCGGATGGCCGCCGCCGCCAAAGAGCGCGGTGTGACGCTCTGCGTGGACCACAACCTGCTCTACGAGCCGGTGATGGTCCAGGCGCGGCGGCTCATCGAGCAGAAGGAGTTCGGCGACATTCTTTGGGTGGAGAGCTATTACGGCTTTGACCTCGGGTCGTCCCCGGCGAACCGCTACCTGCTTCCCGGCGGCGAGAAGCATTGGACGTTCCAGCTTCCCGGCGGGATGTACCAGAACCTGGCGCCGCATCCGCTTTCGCTGGCGCTGGACGTGCTCGGGCCGCCGGAGCAGGTGCAGGCGCACGCCCGCTACGGACGCGTGCTGCCGCATGCGGCGACCGACGAGCTGCGCATCCTGCTCGAGACGCCGCGCGCCGGCGGCATCGCCACCGTGTCCGTCGCGGCCAGCCCGCGCTTCATGTACCTGAACATCTTCGGCACGAAGATGGCGCTCTTCGTGGACCTGCTGAACAAGTGGATGATTCCGCAGCGCGCCGCGCGCGGCATTCCCCGGCCGATCTCGCGGGCGATGATGAACCTCCAGCACGGCCGCGCCGTCCTCGGCGGCACCTTCGGCGGGGCGATCCGGATCCTCCAGAGAAGCTGGTCCGAGTACGAGGGAATGGACCTGCTCATCCGCGAGTTCTACGCCTCGCTCCAGGAAAAGCGCCCGCCGCCGGTCACCGCGGAAGAGGGCCTGCGCGTGATGGAGGTCATGGACGAAGTCTGGGCGCGGATCGGCCCCGGTGCGGTCGGGACCGCTTCGGCGGAAAGCCCTCCTGACCGATAAACCCCGTAAAACCGCGTCGAAATGGGCCTGCCGGCCTGCGTATCTCGAAAAATCAACATGTAGAAAATTCTTGACACGCGGCGGAAGGCGCGGTATACTTTTGTAATTGCATCGGTTGCGCCGCTGCAACAGGATGCCGGGGCCAGGCCGCCAGGCGGATTGGGACGATCTGCCATGGCGGTGAGACTTACAAATACCGATTTCCAGTGCGGAGAGACTTTCTCTAATGAGCTCGGCTGAACATATCTTCGTCATTTCCATGGGCCGCCCGTCGGATATCATGCTGGAAGATACCATCGCGGCCGAGGGGTACAAGGTCACGCACATCCCGACGCTGCAGGAAGGCCTGGCGAAGCACGGCCCGAAGTCGTGCAGCGCGGTGGTTTTCCTGGCCGGGCGGCCGGAAGGCGGACAGGTCGAAGCGCTCCTGCGCGAGGCCACCGAACAGCTTCCGACGGCGAAGTTCCTCGTCGCCATGGACGACGGCGCGCCCAAGGCGATCTCGAGCGACCTGGAGCAGGCGCTCGCCGGCCGGCTGCTGCGGCTCGAGGGCGAAATCGCGCTTTCGAAGAACATCGAGAAGGTCCGCCGTTTCCTCCGCGGCGAAGGATACAGTTGGGCCAGCGACCTGAGCGGCGCGGGCGACCGCGACGACTCGCTGCTGGCGGCGACCGGCAGCCTGCCGGTGGGCCGGCAGGACAAGCTGCGCAGCATCCATCGGTTCGCCAGCGACCTTTCGCGCTACACCGAGCTCCAGCCGATGCTGCAGGAGGCGCTGCGGCGCTACCTGGACATCCTGCAATGCGACGCCGGCAGCATCTACCTCTGGGACGAGAACACCGAGACGCTGATCCTGGAAGCGGCGCACGGCGCCGATGAGCGCGAGCGGCTCGGCCTGCGCCAGAAACTCGGCGAAGGGCTCGCCGGCTGGGTGGCGGAGGTCGGCGAGCCGATCCTCGTCACCGACTCGCGCAAGGTGCACAAGCTCCAGGGCCGCGTCAGCAGCCGCTACAGCAACTTCAGTTGCATCGCGACGCCGATCACGCACGGCGGGCAGTTGTTCGGCATCGTCTGCCTGACCATGCCGAAGGACAACGAGCCCTTCGACCCGGAGGACCTTCGCCTGGCGCAGGCCCTCTCGCAGAGGCTCGCCAGCGCCATCCGGCCGCTGAGCGTGCTCTCGGAGCTGCGGCGCTTCAGCGAGCGGCTCCTGGGCGCCTTCAAGTCCTCCAGCGACAGCGAGATCAAGAAGGACGCGCAGGTGGAATCGCTGCGCGTCCTCAGCGGGAACATCCTCGAGAGCGTGCCGATGGCCATCATCGCGTACGACCGCGAGCTGCGCGTGCGGTCGTCGAACCGCGTCGCCCGGTCGCTCTTCGGCATCGCCGCGCCGGCCGCCTCCGAGCCGGAGCCCGCGCCGCTCGAGCAGGGCGTCGAGCTGGACAAGGCGCTCTGGCGCAACCGGCTGCTGAGCGTGATCGAGGCCGGCCGCAAGTTCCGGCTCCAGCGCGTGGGCTATCGCGCCCGCCAGACGGAGGGCGGGCAAGCCCGCCCGACGGAGGGCTCGCTGGCCCGCCAGGCGGAGGACGGGCAAGCCGGCGACCGCAAGCTGGTGCTGGACATCCATTGCTCGCCGCTGACCGACCCGGAAGGGCAGACCGTCGGCGGCATCCTCACCGTGCAGGACGTCACCGAGGACCTGGAGATGGAGGCCAAGCTCTCCTCCGCCGAGCGGCTGGCGCTCGTCGGCAAGCTGGCCGCCAAGGTCGCGCATGAGCTCAACAACCCGCTCGACGGCATCCTGCGCTTCCTCAACCTGGCCATGCGTCAGCTCGACAAGCCGGAGCAGGCGCGAGCGTACCTGGAGGACAGCCGCATCGGCCTGCTGCGGATGAGCAACATCCTCAAGGAGCTGCTGGTCTTCTCGCGCAGCCACCGCGAGCCGACCACCGTGTCCAGCCTCTCGCAGGTGATCCAGCAGGCGGTGGCCCCGTACGAGCACCGGGCGCGCGAGTGCCGCACGCAGATACGCTTCGACGTGCCGCCGAACCTGCCGCCCTGCCCGACCAACGAGCTGTGGGAGGTCATCGGCAACGTCGTCAAGAACGCCCTCGACGCGATGGGCGAAAACGGCCTGCTGACGATCCGCGCCGTCCAGGACGAACGGTGCGTGACGATCACCATCTCCGACACCGGCCCGGGCGTCCCGGAAGAGCTTCGCGAGAAGATCTTCGAGCCGTTCTTCACCACCAAACAGGACCGCCACGGCACCGGCCTGGGCCTGGCGCTTTGCCGCGACGCCCTCCGCCGGATCGGCGGCGAAATCACCCTGGTCCCGTCCGAGCGCGGCGCCGCGTTCCAACTGGTCTGTCCGATCAAGTCCCTGTCGGAGAACTGAATTCATGCCGAACGAGAGCGCCTCTCTCCTGGTGGTGGACGACGATCCGCTGGTCCTCAAGAGCCTGTGCGAATATCTGCGCGTCGAGGGCTACCGCGTCAGCCCCGCGCAGTCGCTGCAGGAAGGCATGTCGCTCCTCGAGAAGGACCACTTCCACGTGGCGCTGACCGACGTGCGCCTTCCGGAGGGCAGCGGCTTCGACTTCCTCCAGCACCTGAAAACGCTCAACGTCTCCACCGCCGTCATCATGCTCACCGGTTACGGCAGCATCGAGGACGCCGTCCGCGCGATCAAGATGGGCGCCTTCGACTACGTGACCAAGCCGATCTCCGACGAGGAGGTCAAGCTCTCCGTCGAGCGCGCGCTCCAGCAGCAGAGCCTGCTCGAGGAGAACCGCAACCTGCGTCAGCAGCTCAACATGAGCTACCACCTCGACAACATGGTCTGCCGCGACCCGATGATGCAGCGGACGCTCGAGATGATCCGCGTCGTGGCCGGCACGGACACCACCGTGCTGATCACCGGCGAGAGCGGCACCGGCAAAACGCTGGCGGCGCGGGCGATCCACACGCATTCCCAGCGCGCCGGGTTTCCGTTCGTCGAGGTCGGCTGCGGCACGCTGCCCGACACGCTCCTGGAGAGCGAGCTGTTCGGCCACGCCAAAGGCTCGTTCAGCGGCGCCATTGCCAACAAGCGCGGCAAATTCGAGGCGGCCAACAAGGGCACCATCTTCCTCGACGAGATCTCCATCGCCAGCCCGTCGCTCCAGATGAAGCTCCTGCGCGTCCTGGAGAGCTTCAAGTTCGAGCCGGTCGGCTCCAACGTCACCCAGGAAGTCAACGTGCGCCTGATCCTGGCCTCGAACCAGGACCTGGCCGATCTCGTCCGCGAGGGGAAATTCCGCGAGGACCTCTATTACCGCGTCAACGTGATGAACGTCTTCCTGCCGCCGCTGCGCGAGCGGCGCGAGGACATCGCCCCGCTGGCGACCCACTTCATCGAGAAGTACCGCCACGAGGCGATCCACCCGGTGGAAGGCATCTCCGACGAGGCCATGCGCATCCTCACCGAGTTCAACTGGCCGGGGAACGTGCGCGAGCTGGAGAACGTCATCCGGCGCGCGGTGGTGCTCTGCCGCACCTCGACGGTTGCGCCGGTGGACCTGCCGCCCAAGATGACCCCGCGCTCGGGGCCCGCCCTGCCGGTGGACGGCAAGACCATGCCGCTGAAGGCCGCGATGAGGAACTGGGAGCGCCAACTGATCCTAGACGCGCTCAAAGCCGCCGGCGGGAACCGCAAGGAAGCGGCCAAGCAACTGAAGATCAACCGCACAACGCTCTACAACAAGATGCGCGAGCACGCGATCTCGGACGCGTGACGGGCGCGAAGGTCGAAGTCATTCCGCAGACCGCATAACGCCGCGTGGCTCCCGAAGGGATTCGTCATGCCGAGCGCAGCGAAGCATCTCACACGCGTCGGCCTGATAGCGCGCCACGCATGAGATTCTTCGCTGCGCTCAGTTATGATGAAGGCCGTTCCTCCTGCGAAGGAGTACAATCCTTCGCGGCAACAATTCTTTTAGGGAGGAACGGCCATGGGTCATCGTACTTGGAAGCTGGGGAATG
>JBKQWE010000021.1:0-38772 GCA_052139675.1 Candidatus Brocadiia bacterium | reverse complement strand
CCGGCATCCGCCGCCGGCGCCTGCAGGTTCACGCTCGTGCCCGGCTCAATCCCCGGGATCGTGTAGTCCGTCGTGCCGCTGTGCCCCGTGCTCGAGCCGATGCCCAGCCCCGCCGGCGGCGTGGATTCCACCGTCAGCACGTAGCCGTTCAGCGCGTACTGCGCCACCGCGGTCGTGTCGGCGGTCATGGCGAACGTGATGGACTTCGAGCTGCTCGGCGTCCCGTTGACCACCCACTGCGTGAAGGCGTACCCGGTCGGGTCCGTCGCCGGCGCCACGAGGTTCACGCTCGCTCCCTGCAGGATCGCGAGGACTGTGTAATTCGTCGTCCCAGCGTCGCCCGCGGTCGAACCGATGCTCACTCCCACCGGCGGCGTGGACTGCACCGTCAGCGTGTAGTTCGGCACGTACTGCGCCACCGCCGTCGTCGGCTCCGTCTTCGCGAACGACAGGCTCTTCAGCCCCGCCGTCTGCGCCGTCCCGTTCACACTCCACTGCGAGAAGGTGAACCCCGCCGGGTCCGTCGCCGGCGCCTGCAGGTTGATGTTCGTCGGGCACTCGGCCCCGGGTATCGTGTAGTTCGTCGGGTAGCCCTCGCCCAGGGTCGAGACGATGCTGACCCCCGTCGGCGGCGTGGACTGCACGGCCAGAGTGCTGTGCAGCCAGAGGAAGTACGAGTCGTCCACCCCGCCCCAGGAACTGGCGGTCGCCGGGTTCGTGTCTTCGTTGGCCTCGAATTGCTGCTGGATCTGCGTATCATAGGCGACGAAGTTGTTCCACAGCCGCAACAGCCAGACCTCGGTGCTCGTGTTGGTGTCGAGCGTCACGTTTGCCCCGCCGCCGGTGGGCTGGACGACGATGGTGCCCGTGCTCCCGTTCCAGGTCGCGCTCACAATCGTGCCGTTCAACGTCCCGGAGTACGAGCCGCCGTTCCACGATACCACCGACGGCCAGACCGAGGAGGCCGCCGGGGTCAACGAGTTCGGGATGCAGCCGGCGACCTGCGTCACCGTGCCGGAGGCCGGGTAGGCCGATACGGACATTCCCGGCAACAGGCTGGAGGGATTGAAATAATACTGCGTATTCGGGGGCCACGCCGAGGGAGTCCAACTGGTCTTGGCGTCATGGACCAGGGTGGTGATGTCCGATTCGTTGAACACTACGCCATGCTCGAACGCGGCGACGATGCACTGGGTGTCTATCCAGTAATACCCGTTATTGGGATGGAGACCATACCACGTCTTGGTGCCGCCTATCCCCCAATCGCCGTAGAGATCATTCTGCGCCTGGTTCGCGACGAAATCCCACGACCCGGCCGGCTCCCAGTAGTTCCAGATCAAGTCTCCGGCGCCGTCCAGGCCGGAGGACCATTCGTCCTCAAGCGTCATCCGGTAATTCTTCAGGTAGGTGAACCATTTGCTCGCGCGGAGCTGATATTCCGGATTGCCCGTTGCGTCCCACATCGCGAGCAGCCACAGGGCGACTTCGTCGGCCTTGTTCGTCGGGTGCGACATTCCATTATTGATGCCTTGGGCGATCCATGTCGGGCCATACTCGTTGGCGGAGGTGTAGGAATTCTGGCCGGGCGAGTCCGCCCAGTCGCTCGACGGGTTGGTAATCCAGGTCTTGTAGCCGGTGGCCGGGTCCATCCCCTCCGGCAGGACCACGGAGATCATCCCGCCGGGATACGTGGTATCGCGCCAGCCGCCGCGCGATACCCACTTCCGGTAGAGCGTCTCGGCCAGGGCGAGGTAGGTCTGGCCTTTCGCGCCGTAGGCCGCCTTCAGCGCGGGGTTCGTGATCATCTGGCGGGCCATCAGGACGATCGGGCGGAACGCCGCCGCATCGCCGAGGAAGCTGTCGGCGTAGTACCAGTCCAGGTCATCCGTGCTTGTGCCGGCCGGGGCCGACGCGGGCCAGCCGGGGTAGCCGTCCGGCTCGATCGTCTCCAGACTGATCAGAGTGTCCACGCAGCTCACCATCAGATCCACGTAGTGCGGGTCGCTGCTGGCCATGTAGCCGTAGTAGAAGCCGGTCAGCACCGGCGCAAGCTGCCAGTCGATGTTTTCGCCCAGGCCGCCGTAATCCGAAAACCCGGTTGCCAGCACGCCGGGCGTCATCTCCCAGGAGTACTCCCCCTCGATGTTCGAGTCCCAGAGGCCGAACCATTCCTGCCACGTCGCCAAGGGCAACGGCTGGAGCGTCATGAACGGCGCGCCCGCCGTTTGAAGATAATTCGCCACGGCGGTCGTCGCGCTGTTGCCGGAGATCGTGACCGGCGTGCCGGCCGGCGAGGCCCAGTTGGTGATCGAATTGTAGTTGACCGTATAGCCGGAGCCCACGGTGAGACCGCCGACGTTGGCGCCGCTGTTCTGCCCGGCGCCGCCGACGTTCCATTGCGCGCCGGCGGCCATCGCGGCCGCCGGATTGAGCTCCACCGTCAGGCTGCCGGCCAGTTGCGTATAGGTCCCGGTGACGGACGTCGTCGCGCCGGCGGTGATGGTGATCGGCGTGCTCACCGGCGAGGCCCAGCCGGGGACGGAATTGAAGTATACGTCGTGGGTGCCCGGGCTGAGGCCAGTAACCGTCGCGCCGCTGCTCTGCCAGCCGCCGCTGTCTACGTTCCATTGTGCGCCGGCGCTGATCGCGCCCGCCGGCGTGAGCGTCACCTGCACGTTGCCGGGGACGACAGTGACGTTGGGAGAAAAGTTCACCCAGTCGTAAACCGATGTCGCCTGCTGGGTCGGCGGCCCGCCGCCCCAGTAGGGATTCCCCGTCCACGTGTTCATCATGATGTAGCCCTGAGCCGTTGTATTGAGGTTTGGGTCGGTAAAAGTGTAGGCAATCTGTCCATCAACAGTATAAGCAAGAGTCCCGGGAGTCCAAAGAAACCCGTATCGGTGGAAAGCGAGCGACGGATTAAACGGCAGGTTCAGTGCATATGTAGTTGAACCGCCGGGATAGTTGATAGTCAGATGCACCATTCCGCTGTTGGTAGATGTAATCCAGGACTCATTAGTCAAGAATTCGATATCCCATTCATGCGGCCCATAATTCGGAGCTTCGATCCAGAAAAAGGAATCGCACACACCCGGCACGCTGGTCACTTTCATGCGTGTCTCATAGTAGCCGTAGCCATAACCGGGCAAAGTCATGGTCTGTATTTCAGAGCCCCGCAATTCGTTGGCCGCCACGCTCAGCGATAGAAACCCGATGCCGCTGTCCCCCGGATAGGTTGAAGATAACTGCGCGAGCGCGGGGTCCATCGTGTCGCCGCCCGTTCCAACCCAGGGACCATTAATGCGCCAGATGCCGTCAGTCGAAGTGGTCCCGCTAAATGATGACGGAGCGAAGTCCTGGAAAACCTGCGGCGTGTCCCCGAAAGCAAACGCTGAAAGGAACAGCAGTATGCCGACGGCCATCAGCATTCGATTGGGCCGTATCAGCGGCATGATTGTCCGATGTTTGATTTGTTTCTGGGTGTTCATTGCGTTTCTCCAGTTCCGGGCAGGACGATGATGGGTTCCGAGGACACCATGCATAACTATTTCCCTCGCTACTTCGGCGCCGGCTTGAGCCCGTGGGGCACCCGGCCGGCGAAGCGCTCTTGCAGGACCAGGTCCGAGAGCGGCTTGCGTTTCTTGGGGCGCGCCGCGTCGGCGGGATAACCGATGGGCGTGAAGGCGATGGGCTCAACGCCTTGAGGCGCGCGCAGCACTTCGCGCGCGGCGGCGGCATCGAACGCGCCGACCCAGCAGGTGCCCAGTCCCAGGTCGGCGGCTGCCAGGATCAGGTGATCCATGGCAATGGTCGCGTCCACGTCGGCATAGTTCTTTCCGTCCGAACGCTTCCAGGCCTGCGAGGGGATCGCGCAGATGCCAACGACGATGGGGGCCTGGGAAAACCATGGCTGCGGGTAGATACGCTCGAGTTCCGCCTCGCGGCCCCGGGTGCGCATGACGATGATTTGAAACGGCTGCTTGTTTGCCGCCGTCGGCGCAAGCCGCGCGGCTTCCAAAACCGCCTGCAACTTCTCCTCCTCGACGCTGTCCGACTTATACGCGCGCACGCTGTACCTTTTTGCGGCCAGGTCAAGAAAGCTCATGCGATTCTCCTCTCTGACCAGCCCCAACCCTGCGGCCTGCACACTTTATCCGGGCCGATCCGCCTTCGTCTTCCGCCGGCCGCTCAATTTCGATTGCAGCATTAGGTAGTGCGGCACGCTTCTCAGGCCGGACCGGGCATCGGGCTTCTCGGCGGCCTCGTAGGATTTCTGAATCTCGAGATCATAAGGGACCAGCGCGTTCCACATCCGCAGCAGCCAGATCGTCGTGTTCGCGTCCGCGCCGATCGTCATCCGGGTCCCCGGAGCGCTGTCGGGATCAATCACGATATTGCCCGTGCCCTCATTCCACGTCCTGCTCAGAATCGCGCCGGTTAAGGCTCCGTTGCCCGCGGAGGCCGGCTGCGCGGTCAACGAATTCGGAAGGCAGGCGCAAATGTTCGCCGCGGTGCCGCCGGCCGGACAGACGGAGATTCGCATCCCGGCCCGCAGGACAGAGGGATTGAAATAGTATTGCTTCGACTGCCCCGGCCACTCCGACCCGGTCCAACTGGTTTTGGCGGTGGCGGCCAGGCGATCGATCTCCGCCTTCGTGAAGACCAGGCCATGCTCGTACGCGGCGACGATGCCCTGCGTGTCGTGGTGGTAATAACCGCCGTTGGGATGCACGCCCACCCAGTGCTTGGGAGTGCCGTCGGGCTTGTAATCCCACGGCCCGGCCGGCTGGTTGTAATTCCAGATTTCGTAGGTGCCGTCGGGCTTGGGCGTCATCCGGCTCTTCATCACCTTGAACCATCGCTCCGCGCGGTCCTTGTATTCCGGCTTGCCGGTCACGTCCCACATCGCGAGCATCCAGCGGGCGATCTCGTTGGCCTTGTTGTCCGGGTGCGACGCGCCGTGGCCGGGGGCGTTCCGGGTGTCGAAGTCAATCCATTTCCGGTTGGCCGGATCCAGCCCGTACGGCAGCACCACGGAGATCAACCCGCCGCCGGCGGTCTCGCGCCAGCCGCCGCGCTCCACCCATTTCCGGTAGAGCTGCTCGACGAA
The DNA here is from genome assembly GCA_052139675.1 of Candidatus Brocadiia bacterium. Taxonomy (GTDB): domain Bacteria; phylum Planctomycetota; class Brocadiia; order CAIUPP01; family CAIUPP01; genus JBEKCB01. Next base: position 33,662 of record JBKQWE010000021.1, on the reverse strand, counting down.
CCGGATATGGCTCTCGCCCTTCACGCCGTACTTCTCCTTCAGCGCGGGGTCCTTCGCAATCTCGCCGGCCATCAGGACGACCGGGCGGAAGGCCATCGCCTCGCTGAGCATGCTGTCGGTATTGTAATCCTCCATGTGATCCACCCAGGTGCCGGTTCCATCCTTCCCGGGCCAGCCCAGGAAACCGTCCGGCTCCTTGATGGCCCGCTTGATGACCGAGTCGGCCCAGTCCACCAGCATGTCCACGTACCTGGTGTCGCGAGTGGCCATGTAGCCGTAGTAGAAACCATCCATAGCGGGCGCCACTCGCCAGGCGATGTCCTCGCCCATCATCGTGTCGCACGTGCGCCGTTCCGTGGCTTCGGTGGAGATCTCCTTGTCCCAGAGGGCGAGCCATGATTTCTGCTTGGCCGCGTCCATCCTCGCGAGCGTCATGGCCGGATTCAACTTCTTCACGACTTCTCCTTCTTGATTCGATGACCGCTCTTGCGGACCTGCCGATGGAGTTCTTCTCGCTGGCAAGCCATCGTATCAATTTTGCGAGCGTTGGGCAATGGCCTGTTGCTGGTCGAGGACGAGATCGAACGCATCGTGTCAAGCTTATGCCTTCGGCGCTGAAGTCGGCTCGGCGATTCATCGGAGGGCGGAGGCGTTCTCCGCCTGCTCGTCCGGCACGCTAATTGCGGTTCTCCTGAATAAGGTCAGCGCCGCCTGATCGGCGCACACCGGCTGTCAGAAGCCGGGTTACTTAACAAAGTATGCAGGAACGGGTTACGACTTGAGGTCCGACGTTGCATCAGCCAGGGAATTGTCGCGGCATGGAACAAAAAATAATCATAGTGTAATTTTTCAAGACATATTCACCTGGGACATAAGTTTTTCGGGAGTAAAGCATGACGCTTCGCACTGATTTTGCGCTGCCGGTTCAGTCGGAGCCGGGGCCGGCGCCGGTGAGGGTGCCGCAGCCTGCCGCCACGCCGGTTCAGGATCAGTCCGCCCTCGAAGGACTGCTTTATCCGATCGTGATTCTCAAGCGGCGGTCATGCATCTGCTTCATGAACGACGCAGCCCGGAGCCTGCTCGTCGAAGGGCTCGACCGGCAGCTCGCGGCCCATATCCACGACAACCCGGATTTGGGAGCGATCACGCAGGTGCACTTCAATCTCCAGAATGGGAGCGACCTGATCCTCCAGATTCGACTGGGGGAGATCGAATGGCGCGGCGAAAACGCGACGCAGGTCTCGATCTCGGACGTGACGCCCTACGTGGGCACGATCCAGGGGTTGCTGAAAAAACTGGAGACGCAGAAGGAGGCGCTCGAAGAACTCGCTGCCCGCCGGTCTGAGGCGGAGCAGCAACTGGGCGCGCACAGCGAGGCGCTGGCGAAGCTCCGGGCGGAGCTCAAGGCCGAGTCGGCCGCCCGGACCAAAACGCAGGAACCCGCCGGCCTGCGCGAGAAGCTGGAGCTCGCCACGCAGGAAAAAGCGCGGCTTCAATCGGACGTGACCACGCTCACTCGCGTGCGCGAGGAACTGAAAGAGTCCCGTCTGAGGCTGCAAAAACAGGTCGAGCAGCTTCAGGCCGCGGCGGCCCGGCCGCAGGGACCGGCCGCCGCACGCGCGGAACAGGAAAAGTCCACAGGGTTGCTGGCTGCGGAGTTGGAGAAGACCCGCGCGGAACTCGAGCAGGAAGCGCGCAAGTCGGCCGTAGCCTCCCGAACATGGGAAACGGAGCGCGCCGGGCTCTCATCGCGCGCCACAGAACTCGCCGCGTTGCTCGAACAGACCCGCCGGCAGAGCGATGAGGAAGCCTCGCAGCACCGGCAAGCGCAGGCCGATCTCGAAAAGGCCCGCGCGGCGGCCTCGGCATCCGAACAGATGCAGTCCAAGTTGCGCGAGGATTTGGAAGCGCTTCGGCGCGACCGGCAGCAGATCAGCAGCCGCGGAGAAGACGAATCCTCACAAGTCACGGAACTTCTCGAAAAGAATGCGCGCCTGAATCAGGACCTGGCCGACCGCGCCGCGCGCGAAAGCGAATTGGCCGCGTCGCGCGAGGCTCTCGAAGAGAAAGCCGAAGTCTTCGCCCGTGAACTCGCCGCCGCCCAGGGGCAACTTCACGAGTACGAGGCCGCCCAGGCAGGCGAATTGGCCAGGGCTCGCGAGCAACTTCAGGCTGACGCCGCAGAGCGCGAGAAGCTTTCTGCCCGGCTCAAGAAGGTCCAATCCGAACTCGCCACTGCCATGGCCCAGCGCGAGGAGTTACAGCACAAGGTCGTCGAGCAGCTCTCCGGCAATGACTCTGTCCGCGACGAGATGAAGGTCGAGATTGCCAAACGGCAATCGCTGGAGAAAGAGATCGCCACGTTGCGGCAGGAGTTGGCTGCATCGAAGCTGACTCGGCCCAAATCGGCCACGGCGCCCAGCGCGCCGGAAGGCCAGGATCAGGACCTTTCCGACGAACTGGACCGCATGCACAAGGAGCTCGCGGCGGCCACCCGGCTCCATAAAGTTCAGAAGGACCTAGCTGCCCAGGCGGAGGGTGAGGCCATTTCCCTCGCTCACGACCTGAAGAGCTTGAAGTACGAATCGGGCAAGAAGATCAAGGCGCTGGAAGCCGAGACCCACAACCGTGACGAAGCCCTGGCTCACATGCGTAAAGAACTGGCCGCGGCCACCGGGCTCGCCAAAGTCCAGCAAGAAAAAACCGCGCGGGCGGAAGCGGAAGCCGCCTCATTCGCTCGCGAACTGCAGCAGGTGAAGTCCGAAACGGCCGGGACGATTGAGACACTGCAAGACAAGAACCGGGACGCCTCCGAGGCGCTGGCCCTCGTGCGCGAGGAAGTGGCAAAGGCTGCCCAGCTTGCGAAGGCTCAGCAGGAGAAGGCCGCGCGGGCGGAAGTGGAAGCCGCCACGTTCGCTCGCCAACTGCAACAGGTGAAATCCGAAGCCGCCAGGACGATTGAGACACTGGAAGACAAAGACCAGGGCGCCTCCGAGGCGCTGGCTCTCGCGCGCGAAGAACTGGCAAAGGCCAGCCAGCTTGCGAAGGTTCAGCAGGAGAAAGCCGCCCGGGCAGAAGTGGAAGCCGCCACGTTCGCTCGCCAACTGCAACAGGTGAAGTCCGAAGCCGCCAGGACGATTGCGACACTGGAAGAGAAGGACCAAGGCGCCTCCGAGGCGCTGGCTCTCGCGCGCGAGGAACTGGCCGAGGCCGCCAAGCGCGCGAAAGCTCAGCAGGACAAGGTCGCCAAAGCGGAGGCGGACGCCGCTTCCATAGTGCAAGCGGAGACCGCCAAACGGGAATCGGTGGAGAAGGCGATCACCGCGCTGCGGGAGGACCTGGCTGGCGCAGAGCAGGCTCGGTCTGAATCAGCCAGGACGATCGAGACGCTGAAGAGCGAAATCGCAGGCCACGCCGCTGAGCGGGCTCGCACACGCGAAGAACTAGCCGAGGCCGCCAGGCTCGCGAAGGTCCAGCAAGAAAAGGTTGCCAAGGCCGAGGCGGACGCCGCTTCCATCGCGGGCCAACTGGAACAGGTGAAGTCCGAAGCGGCCGGGACGATTGAGACACTGGAAGAGAAGGACCAAGGCGCCTCCGAGGCGCTGGCCCTGGCGCGGGCGGAGCTGGCCAAGGCCGTCCAACTCGCGAAAGTTGAGCAGGAAAGAGCCGCCCAGGCCGAGGCGGAAGCCGCCGCATTCGCTCGCGAACTTCAGCAGGTGAAGTCCGAAGCGGCCGGGATGATTGAGACGCTGGCCGACAAAGATCGAGGCGCCTTCGAGGCGCTGGCCCTCGCGCGCGAAGAACTGGCCAAGGCCGCCAATCTCGCGAAGGCTCAGCAGGACAAGGCCGCCCAAGCCGAGGCGGACGCGGCTTCCATGATGAAAGCGGAGGCCGCCAAACGGGAGTCGCTGGAGAAGGCGATCGCGACGCTGCGGCAGGACTTGGCCAGCTCAGAGCAGGCTCGAGCTGAAACGGTCAAGAAGATCAAGGCGCTGGAAGCTGAAACCCGCAGCCATGACGATACGCTGGCTCGCACGCGCAAAGAACAGGCCGAGACCGCCAAGCTCGCAAAGGCTCAGCAGGACAAAGTCGCCAAAGCGGAAGCGAACGCCGCTTACACAATACAAGCGGAGGCCGCCAAACGGCGATCGCTGGAGGAAACGATCACCGCGCTGCGGCAGGACGTGGTCAGCTCGGAGCATGCCCAATCTGAATCGGCCAAGAAGATCAAGGCGCTGGAAGCCGAAACCCGCAGCCGTGACGATGCGCTGGCTCGCATGCGCAAAGAACAGGCCGAGACCGCCAAGCTTTCGAAGGCTCAGCAGGATAAAGTCGCCAAAGCGGAGGCGGACGCCGCTGAACGGGAATCGCTGGAGGAAGCGATTGCGGCACTGCGGCAGGACTTGGCTGGCTCAGAGCAAGCTCGGGCTGAATCGGCCAAGAAGATTAAGGCGCTGGAAGCCGAGACCCGCAGCCGTGACGATACGTTGGCTCGCACTCGCGAAGAGGCGGCCGAGGCCGCCAAGCTCGCGAAGGCTCGACAGGATAAAGTCGCCAAAGCGGAGGCGGATGCCGCTTCCGTAATACAAGCGGAGGCCGCCAAACGGGAATCGCTGGAGGAAGCGATTGCGGCACTGCGGCAGGACTTGGCGAATGCGGAGCAGGCTCGATCTGAATCGGCCAAGAAGATCAAGGCGCTGGAAGCCGAAACCCGCAGCCGTGACGATGCACTGACTCGCACTCGCGAAGACTTGGCCACGGCGGCCCTGCTCGCGAAGGCTCAGCAAGACAAGGCCGCCAAAGTGGAGGCGGACGCCGCTTCCGTAATGCAAGCGGAGGCCGCCAAACGGGAATCGCTGGAGAAGGCGGTCGCGGCGCTGCGGCAGGACTTGGCTGGCGCAGAGCAGGCTCGGGCCGAATCGGCCAAGAAGATTAAAGCGCTGGAAGCCGAGACCCGCAGCCGTGACGATGCAGTGGCGCGCACGCGCGAAGAACTGGCCGAGACCGCCAGGCTCGCGAAGGCCCAGCAGGACAAGGTCGGCAAGGCTGAAGCGGACGCTGCCTCCGTAATGCAAGCGGAGGCCGCCAAACGGGAATCGCTGGAGAAGGCGATTGCCGCGCTGCGGCAGGACTTGGCCAGCTCAGGGCAGGCTCGGGCCGAATCGGCCAAGACGATCGAGGCGCTGAAGGGGCAAAGCACAAGCCACACCGACGCGCTGGCTCGCACGCGCGAAGAACTGGCCGAGACCGCCAAGCTCGCGAAGGCTCAGCAAGACAAGGTCGCCAAGGCCGAAGCGGATGCCGCCTCCGTAATGCAAGCGGAGGCCGCCAAACGTGAATCGCTGGAAAAGGCGATCGCGGCGCTGCGGCAGGACTTGGCGAATGCGGAGCAGGCTCGATCTGAATCGGCCAAAAAGGTTAAAGCGCTGGAAGCCGAGACCCGCAGCCGTGACGATGCTCTAGCTCGCACTCGCGAAGAATTGGCCACGGCGGCCCAGCTCGCGAAGGCTCAGCAAGACAAGGCCGCCAAAGTGGAGGCGGACGCCGCTTCCATCGCGCGCCAACTGGAACAGGTAAAGGCCAAAGCGGACACCGCTTCCAAGATGCAGACGGATGGCGCCAAACAGGAATCGCTGGAGAAGGCGATTGCCGCGCTGCGGCAGGACTTGGCCGGCGCAGAGCAGGCTCGGTCCGAATCGGCCAAGACGCTCGAGACGCTGAAGATCGAAAGCGCGTGCCACGCCGCTGAATTGGCTCATATGCGCGAAGAACTGGCCGAGGCCGCCAAGGTCGCGAAGGCCGAGCAGGCCAAAGCCGCCGAGGCGGAGAAACAGGCGGCTTCGGCAGCGCAGCAACTGCAACTGGAAGTGACCAAGTCGGCTGAGGCCCGCCGGGCGTGGCAATTGGAGCGGTCCGGCTTCATTTCGCGCGGCGGGTTTGCCGCGGCTATTGACCAGGCCCGCAAGCAGCTCGAGAACGAAGCCGCAGGGCGCAAGCAGGCGGAGGCCGATCTCGAGAAGGCCAACGCCAACGCGACCGCGTCCGAACAGGCTCTTGCCAAGATGCGCCAGGAATTGGAGACGCTTCGGCGCGAGCGGGAGCAGCCCAGCGCCCGCAGAGAAGGGGAATCCTCGCAAGGCAAAGAACTTCTCGAAAAGAAGGCGCCCTGAATCCGGACCTGGCTGACCGCGCCTTCTGATCGAGCCGCGCACACTGGCGCGCGCTCGATGGAAACGAGAATCCTGAGTGCTTTACCCGCCGCCTCTTATCAATTGAGCGCAAGTCTGGAGTTTTGCCGGATGCCGTCTAAGTATGGTAAGTTGCGATCTGAGGCGGCTAGTCTCCTGATGCCTCGGCTGAATTCTCAGTCTGGAGACAAGGGCCCGAGTCCCTTGGTGGGCGCCATTCGGCTCGCTTCGCTCGTTCATGGTAAGCCATCGCCGGAGCCAGCGATTTCGCTAAAAGGGTTCAGATCGAGGTGGAAGAAGTGGATGCGATGAAGGGCCGTGTCGCTCTGGTTACCGGCGGCGCGCAGGGGATCGGCAAGGCGATAGGCCGGCGATTCCTGGAGGAGGGCGCGCGCGTGGCGCTGGTGGACGTGGACGCGGAGGCGGGCGAGGAGACTCGAAAAGAGTTCGCCTCGCTCGGCGAAGCGGTGTTCCTGCGCGGCGATGTGGGCGTCGAGGCGACGGCTCGCCGCGCCGTAAGCAAGGCCATCGGCTTGTTCGGGCGACTGGACGTCCTGGTCAATAACGCCGGCATCGGGATCGGCAAGCCGGTGACCGAGCTGACACTGAAGGAGTGGAACCGCGTGCTGGCCGTGAACCTGACGGCCGCGTTCCTCTTCGCCCGGCACGCCGCGCCGCAGCTTCGAAAGCGCCGTGGGGCGATCGTCAATATCGCTTCCACCCGCGCGCTCATGTCGGAGCCGAACACGGAGGCGTATTCGGCCTCGAAAGGGGGCATCGTGGCGCTGACGCACGCGCTGGCGGTTTCGCTGGGGCCGGAGGTGCGCGTGAACTGCATTTCTCCGGGCTGGATCGAGGTGGGCGCATGGCGCAAGCGCCGCGCGAGAACGCAGCCGGCGCACTCCGAGGCGGACCGCGGGCAACATCCGGTCGGCCGGGTGGGCACGCCGGAAGACATCGCCGCGCTCGCGGCGTTCCTGGTCTCGTCCGAGGCGGGCTTTATCACAGGCGCGAACTTCGTGGCCGACGGCGGGATGACGCGGAAGATGATTTACGTGGAGTAGGGCGCTGTGCGGAAACGAAATGACCGCTCCAGGCGTTGCGCCGGAGCGGTCATTCGGTTCCCGCGATGCGGGAACGATGCGCTATAATGAGGTTCGCTGGATTATGACGTAGCCTTGACGACGTTCGCCGCGCGGGGGCCTTTCTCGCCTTTCTCGACATCGAAGGTGACGATATCGTTCTCCGCCAAACTCTTGAAGCCGCTTCCCTGGATTGCGGAATGATGGACGAACACATCCGGCGTGCCGTCATCCGGGGTAATGAAGCCGTACCCTTTCTGATCGCTGAACCACTTCACTTTGCCCTGGGCCATACCGGCTTCCTCTCAACCAAACGGGGCGGCGCGAACCCCGCAAACGGCGGGCCGCCACACTGGGGCCCTGCTTCCGTAATCGGGACCATCCGCCGCCCGCTGCCGCCGTTGCGCGGCCGCGTTTCGTAGAACGGCGCCGAGTATACTTTTCGATATAACGCCAGTCAAGGAATTTCCGATGGCCGATTTGCTTGCGGCTTGAACGATCTGTCGGATTCTGGTACAGTCGCACCGCTGGACTGACGCTCAATGCGAATTCTTCATGCCCACTGGAGGGAGCGATGGCATCTTCCGAGCAATCCCTCATACTCGTCATTTCCTGCGAGGGAAAGGATCTCCCGACTCTGACGGGCGCGCTGAGCGCGGGCGGTTTTCGCGTCGAGGCGGCCGGGTCGCAGGCCGAAGCGGAGACGCTCTTCCGCGCGCATCGTCACGCCTTGGCGCTGGTGGACATGTACAACCCGCCCGAGGCGCTGGTGGTTCTGCAGGCGCTGCGGGGCATTGATTCGGCGCTGCCGGTGGTGGTCCTGGCGGATCGGAGCCAGACGAAGGACGTGGCCCACGCGATCGAGAAGGGGGCTTTCGACTGGATTGCGAAGCCGGTGGATTCGCCGAAGCTGGTCGGACTGATTTCGTCGCTCATCGCCCGGCGCGGGAGCCTGGCGAGGCCGGTGTCGCTGGAAGGCGGCCTGCGCGAGGAGCCGAATTTCCGCAAGATCGTCGGCTCTTCCGAGAAGATCGGCAATGTCTTCGGGAACATCGAGATCGTCAAGGGCAGCGACGTGCCGGTGCTGATCCAGGGCGAGACGGGCACCGGCAAAGAACTCGTCGCGATGGCCATTCATTATCGAGGGCCGCGGCGGAAGCACCCGTTCTTCCCGGTCAACTGCGCGGCGATCCCGGAGACGCTCCTCGAGAGCGAACTGTTCGGCCACGAACGCGGGTCGTTCACCGGCGCGGTCGAGCGCCGCAAGGGCAAGTTCGAGATGGCCGACGGCGGCACGCTGTTCCTCGACGAGATCGGCGAAATGCCGCCGGCGACGCAGGCCAAGATCCTGCGCGTGATCGAGGACCACACGTTCCGCCGCATCGGCGGCAATGAGCTGATCCAGGTGGACGTGCGGATTATCTCGGCCACGAACAAGGAGCTTACCAAGGAGGTGGCCGCCGGGCGGTTCCGCGAGGACCTTTTTTACCGGCTGAGCGTGTTCCCGATCCAACTGCCCGCGCTGCGCGAGCGCGTGAAGGACATCGAGGAACTGGCGCTCTATTTCCTGCAAAAGTCGGTCGCCGAGACCGGCAAGGAGGCGCCGAAGCTTTCTGCGGCCGCGCTGGCGGCGATGCGCGCGTACGCGTGGCCTGGGAACGTGCGCGAACTGCAGAACACGCTCAAGCGCGCCGCGCTGCTCGCCGCGGAGGGGACGATCGAACCGGCGCACCTGGGCCTGAAGGACGCCACCGCGTCGGAGCCGGGCGCAGCGGGCGGCGTGGATCAGGAAATCGGGCAGTTGCTGGACGCTCTCCAGAAGGGCCAGATCGTCCCGCTCGAGCGCATCGAGCAGATCTTCATCCGGCAGGCGCTGCACGTCACCGACGGCAATATCACCGAAGCGGCGAACCGCCTCGGCGTTTCGCGTTCGACCGTCTACCGCAAGCTCGAGGAATACGGTCTGGAAAAGCCGTGAGCAGGCGGACGACGTATAGTTCAGAGTATACAGTACGTAACTACTGTTATGGTTGGCAGCATTAGTTATGTATGGTGATGCCGGAACTCGGAACTGTCCTGGAACTGCAGGCTTGGCGCTCGAAAAGGCCGCGAATAACTGGTGTTGTGTCCCGAGCGAACCCTAGCGAAACAGAGACTGAAAAGTTATTTAAGGCGATCCAAAGACCGAGAAATAGCCAGAGGAGGCCGGCATTGTCAACCGGTGAATGGATTATAGCGGTACTTACTTTTCTGTTGGTTCTCATTGCATGGATTAACACACCCACGGCAAAAAGAGAATCTATTTATGAAAGACTCCGAAATATCGTACCGCGACGCCCCGCTCCAGAAGTAAGAATCACAGCCAAGCGCAAGAAGCTCGCCGCCAAGTGGAGGAGATTTGCCACCCGCAACCAGTTGTCGTTCTGTCAGAACCTTTTCACCGATGATGGAGATATTGACAGCATTGAAGGGCGGCCTAATCTGGCCCTTGCTTTTACTGAACTCGTAGGGTTGCGGAGTGGTTTATATTTTAGCATATCCCACGCGACGACATCCATGGTGTTTCTGGCTCTCCTATATGGCCTTCTCCTTGCTGGGGGAATAATCGCTAAGCCACTTATGAAAGAGCCACCGACGGCAGACGTCAGCCTCATTTACAAATCCTTCATTGTGCTTGTTAATATTGGTATTCTGGCTGTGGTTGCTTGGATGTTCGTATTGACGCTCCGACGGAATTTGCTTTTTACAGTGGAAAGAAAGACGCGGGAGGAACTACTTTCACGATGTCCCGCACATGTGCCGGTCATATACACTGACGACTTCGGACATGGCCTTGGGGATTGGAAATACCAGGGCAATTGGAGCATTGTCAAAGATGATGGCACCAACGTTCTTGCCGTGACAAATTCGGACCAAGGCGGGTACGTGCCAGGATGCCAGTCTTGGCAGGATTATATCGTTGAGTTTGAGACCAAGATAGTTGCTGAGTGCAGCGCTTGGCTTATCAGGGCCAAGGATACCGGAACCTATGTCATGCTTCAGTGTAATTCAAGCACACGTCAGCCTCACCCAAACGCCCTCCGGCTTCACTATCGTGTCAATGGTGAATGGCGCAAAGGAGAAATACTGGCAATCCCAATGCCACTATCAGTCCCGACTAACAAATGGTTCGGCGTGCGCATAGAGGTCAGAACCTCGCGCGTAAGGGTAATGTTAACTGTGGATGGGAAGAAAGCGGATGTGTCAGGTCTCCCTAGTTCTTTGCTTTCACATCCAAACGCGTGCCTAGACCATAACTTCGGGAGTTTCGGATTCCGTGAGGCTGGCGGAGAGTATGCGTACTTCCGCAATCTATCGGCTAGGACGATAGCCTGATTTGTTAGGCACAGAGAAACGCCACGGCGGTTGAGGTCGGGGCGAACTCTCTAGGCTACTTTTGGCGCGGCGGGGACATCTATGAGCAAGCCTGTCAAGTCGGAAACGGGACGATAGCGGGAATTCCCAAACATCGATTGGGCGTCGTCGGTTTCGACGCGCCACGCGACTGAATTCAGCTCGTGCTACGTAGCCTAGCTGCTACGCAGAGTAGAACCGGCTCCAGTCAGAATAACGGCTTGCGCGTCGCCATGTCCCGGCAGAGTCCGGCCGTTCCATCCCGCTTCCGATCCTGATTGCTTTCCGATCCTTCCCTGTTCCGTCCGCTGTCGCCTCGGAATACCGCGCGCCAAACTGCGATGCCACTGTATCATAATCGGACGGTATCAGCTAAAGAGACCGGCGCTTTCCGGGGTTTTCGGTGTCGCAAACGGGGGCGCATTTCGATAAGATCTAGCCTCCTTTTTGAGTCGGTTTAACTTTGTAACTCATTGCCATTCAGTTGCTTGCGGCTATGCCGGGCAACGGGGTGCGCCTGCTGCATTCATGGCCTGCCTGCTTCATCGCTGCGACCCGAAATCGAATGGCACACTCTTTGCTTTTTCCAAAGTATGCCACCAGGCATTTGTCGAGAGGAACAAGAGTCATGCCGCTGACCATACCCATCGAGAAAGCCGCTATGTCCCTGCCCGAGGCGGTGTCGCGCCGGAGGCAGAGGTGGATTCTCCCGAACCTTCGCGGGCGCATGGCGCTGTGGCTGGTCGCCGCGCCGGCCCTTGTGGGGACGACGGCGGCGTGGGCGGCGCTGTACCTGCTCTGGTCGCCGATCCTGGATCGGGCCGTCTGGTCCATGCGTGGCGCGAGCCCGGACGGAATGTTCTGGGGCGTGTGCCTGCGCATTCTGCTGACGACCGGTGTGCTGGCGCTGATCCTCGGCGTCGTCGCGCTCGTTGCCGCGCGCATCGTGTCGCACCGCGTGGCGGGCCCGCTGCACCGCCTGGGCCAGGTGGCCATGCAGGTTTCGCAGGGGCGCCAGCACGAGCGAGTCCGGGTGCGGGACGGGGACTATATAGATGATTTCGCCGAGAAGTTCAACGACATGATGGATTGTATCCAGGCGCGTTCGCGTTTCCACCGCAACCGGATGAAGGCCTTGCAGAAGAACCTGTCGGACCTCGAGGCCGACCTGGCGAACGGCAGGATTCGCTCCGAGGAACTGGAGGAACGCGTGCGGCAGGCCCTGCGCATCATCCAGGACGCGCGCGTGGGCAACCTGGAAGAGGAAACGCCGATACTGTACTAGGGTCCGCTCAAGCTCGTAATCGTCCTTCGTCCTCGTCGTCGTCCTCGAACTGCACATCTCGATGCCCGAGGACGAGGACGACGAAGAGAACGAGGACGATTGATTGCGTCTTTGGAGCAAGCCGCAATCAATTTCAGCCGGTCACGATATTCACCATGCGCCCGGGCACGATGATCACCTTCCGGACCGGCTTGCCGGCCAGCGCGGTTCGCGTGCGCTCATCGGCGAGGGCGATCTCCTGGATTTTCTCGCGGTCCGCACCGGCGGGCGCCCGCACCTTGGAGCGAAGCTTGCCGTTGACCTGGATGGGGATCTCGATCTCGTCCTCCAGCAGCATGGCCGGATCGAACCGCGGCCAGGGCTCATGCGCCAGGCTTCGGTCATGCCCGAGCGTCTGCCAGAGTTCCTCGCAGATGTGCGGCGCGAAGGGCGCCAGCAGCGTCAGGAACTTCTGCCAATGATCCTTCCGAATTCGCTCCTGTGACCCGAACTGGTTCGCCAGCGTCATCAGCGCGGCGATGGCGGTGTTGAACTTCATCGCCTCGACGCGATCGCCGACTTGCTTGATCGTCTGGTGGAGCAGGCGCTCTTCTCCGCCCGCCGAAGCAGCGGAGCTGCGAAGAGCGGGCTCGGCGATCCCATCGGCGGGGGCATCGGCTGCGACCTTGTCCTTGAGTTCCCAGACCCGGTACAGAAAGCGCGACATCCCGTTCAGCCCGCTCGTGGACCAGGGGATCGGCTGGTCGAAGGCGCCCATGAACATCTCGTAGAGCCGGAACGCGTCCGCGCCGTGCTTCTCCACCATCTCGTCCGGGTTGACGACGTTCCCGCGCGACTTGGACATCTTCTCGCCATTCTCGCCTAGGACGAGACCGTGCGAGGTGCGCTTCTTGTACGGCTCGGAGGTCGGCACGACGCCGATGTCGTAGAGGAATTTGTGCCAGAACCGCGAGTAGAGCAGGTGGAGCGTGGTGTGCTCCATGCCGCCGTTGTACCAGTCCACGGGCGTCCAATAATTCAGCCGCTCGCGGCTCGCCAGGGCGCGGTCGTTCTGCGGATCGGTGTAGCGCAGGAAATACCAGGACGAACCGGCCCACTGCGGCATGGTGTCGGTCTCGCGCTTCGCCCGGCCTCCGCACTTCGGGCAGACGGTGTTGACCCAGCCGGTGATGAGGGCCAGCGGCGATTCGCCCGTCTCGCTGGTCTGAAATTGCTCGACCTCCGGCAGCACGAGCGGCAGCTCGCTTTCCGGCAGCGGCGTCCAGCCGCACTTCGGGCAATCCACGACCGGGATCGGCTCGCCCCAATACCGCTGGCGCGAGAAGACCCAGTCGCGCAGTTTATATTGTACGGAGGCGACGCCGTATCCGGCGCGCGTGACGATCTCGGTCATTTTCACGATGGCCTGGTCGGGCCGCAGGCCGTTGAGCGGGCCGGAGTTTACGAGCATGCCCTTCTCGATCTCCACAAACGCCGCCTCGGCGACGTTGCCGCCGGAGATGACCTCGACGATGGGCAGACCGTACTTGCGCGCGAAACGCCAGTCGCGCTCGTCGTGGCCGGGCACGGCCATGATCGCGCCGGTGCCGTAGGAGATCAGGACGTAGTCGGCCACCCAGACGGGCACTTCGGACCGGCTGGCCGGGTTGAGGACGCGGACGCCCTTGATTTCGACGCCGGTGACTTCCTTGGCGAGCTCGGTGCGCTCGAAGTCGGACTTGCGCGCCGCGGCCTCGACGTAGGCGCGGACTTCCGCAGCGTTGGAGCAGCGCGGCAGCAGCTTGCCGAGGAGCGGGTGCTCCGGCGCGAGGACCATGTACGTCACCCCGAAGAGCGTGTCCGGCCGCGTCGTGAAGATCCGCATCGAACAGCCCGGCTGGCCTACGACAGGGAACTCCACTTCGGCGCCGGTCGAGCGGCCGATCCAGTTGCGTTGCTGCATCTTGATCTTCTCGAGGTAGTCCACCGTATCCAGGTCGGCGAGCAGTCGCTCGGCGTAGGCGGTGATCCGCAGCATCCACTGCTTGCGCATGCGCCGGACGACCGCGCCGCCGCAGCGCTCGCACGCGCCGCCAACGACCTCCTCGTTCGCCAGCCCGACCTTGCACGAGCTGCACCAGTTGATCGGGATCTCCGCCTTGTACGCGAGGCCCTTTTCGAAGAGCTTGAGGAAGATCCACTGCGTCCACTTGTAGTACGCCGGGTCGGTCGTATCCACTTCGCGCGACCAGTCGAAGGAGAAACCGATGCGCTTGAGTTGCCGGCGGAAATTGGCCACGTTCTTGATCGTCACAGCGCGCGGGTTCTGGCCGGTCTTGATCGCGTAGTTTTCGGCCGGCAACCCGAATGCATCCCAGCCAATCGGGTACAGGACGTTGTATCCTTCCATGCGTCGCTTGCGAGCGACGACGTCGAGCCCGCTGTAGCTGCGCGGGTGGCCGACGTGGAGCCCTTCGCCGGACAGATACGGGAATTCGATGAGGACGTAGTACTTCGGCTTATCCGGCTGGAAACCAGGATCACCCGGCCCGACGGCTCGGAAAGTCTGCTCCTCTTCCCAGTGCCGCTGCCATTTCCGCTCGATCTCGTTGAAATTGTAAGTCATGGCTGGCATTCCTCTTCTCCGCTTGGCTTGAGGACGGTCAAATGGAGGATTATATCGGCAAGCGCGCGGTTTGCCAAATCGCCGACGAATGCCGCGTTCGCCGTGCAGGGGCCGCAGAGGGCATAAGATCAATGCGGACCGAAGCCTACGCTCCGCGCCACCGCCTAATCTTGACTTTTGTGGCTGCACTCCATGAGAATGGGTCGGCTCAAAGGAGTGCATGCCTTCGAGTAAGGACAACCTCTTGCCATTCCGGCGGCGTTGGCTGTGTCTGCTGTTTCTGGCGGCACTCGCCGTGCGGGTGGCGTTTGCGGCCTTCGCGGCGCCGCGCGGCGAGGGTCTGATTTTTCCTGATGCGGCGATTTACGATTCCATCGCTCGCAATTGGCTGGCCGGCGAGGGGTTCCGGGAGGACTCGGGCCGGCAGGCCTCGCGCGCGCCGGGCTATCCGATTTTTCTGGCGGCGTGCCATTCGATCGGGCTGCAACGGCCGCAGGGAATTTACCTGGTTCAAGCTATTGCGGACTCGGCCATGTGCGTGCTGCTGGCGTTGCTCGGGCGCAGGCTCTGCGGCGACTGGGCAGGAATCACGGCCGGCTGCATCGCGGCGGTTTACCCGTTCTTCATCTATTTCACCGGATTCCTGCTGGCCGAGACGCTGTTCACGCTGGGGCTCGTGACGCTGATGCTGTTCCTGTTCGAGTGCGCGGACGCGCTGGAGAAATCCACGCCGCGGGCGCTGCTGGTTTCAGCGATCGCGGGCGTGCTGCTCGGGCTGCTCGTCCTTCTAAGGAGTTCGCTGCTTCTCTTCCCGCTTTTCCTGTTGCCGATTTGGCTGGCTCGGCGCGGACATCGGCCCGGGGCGATGGCGGCATGGGGAACGATGGTCGCCGCGATGGCGCTGGTGATGCTGCCCTGGATCATGCGGAACTATGGAATCTTCGGGCGATTCATCCCGACGACCTTGCAGGTCGGCGAGTCGCTGTATGAGGCGAACTCGCCCTGTGCCGACGGCGGGCCGATGATGGACCGCATTGACTGGGTCAAGGAACGCGGCGGCGGGCCGATGGGCGAATACGAGAATAACCAGTTCTTCAAGAACGCCGCGCTTCGGTATATCCGCGGGCATCCGGGCCGATTCTGCGCGCTGGCCGCCGAGAAATTCGCGCGGTTCTGGAACCCTCTGCCCAATTACGGCCCGTACCGGCGGCCGCTCGGCATTGCGGTCAACATTTGCGCCTGGGCGCCGATAATCCTTATGGCCTTCGTGGGCATCCTGAAGCGAAAACGGGAAATCGCGCTGCTGTTGCTCTTGCTCTCGCCGGTCGCGTACTTTACACTGCTGCACATGGTCTTTGTCGGCTCGGTCAGATATCGCACGCCCGTAATGCCTTTTGTGATCCTCTTGGCTGCATCAGGCGCGGAGTCGGTCCGGGCCTGGCGGCGGCGAAGCGCCCCCGCTCGGGAGAGATGAGCCAGTGGCGGACGAAGTCCGTAAGCGCCGTTTCAGGTGGGCCCGCTGGGTGATCTGGGGACTGGTCATCCTCGCGATCGGCATCACCATCGCGTGGCACGTCTACCTCTCCCCGGCGCGCCTGCGCGTCATGGCCGAATCGAAGCTCTCCGAGATGGTCGAGGGCCGCATCTCCGTCGCCGAGGCGCAATTTGCGCTGGAGCGCGGCATCGTCGTGAAGGGAATCCGCATCGAGGACCCCGGCGCCGGGACCGCGCAGCCGGTCGCGGAGATTGAAGAGGTCACGCTGCTTCCAAGGTGGGGCGCGTTGCTGAGCGGTTCCTTCGTGGCTAGGGAGATCCAGATCGAGCATCCGCAGGTCAACCTCGAGCTGGACGAGGCGGGCCGCTGGCCGTTCCTGAGCCGGCTCCATTTGCCGAAGGCGACGGGCTGGCCGATGCCGCGGGTGGACGTCGTCCGCGGCGAAATTCAGATCAGCAGCAGCGGGCCGCAGAAACGCATCCCCGACATGCAGTTCGCCGGCATCGAGGGCAACCTCCGCACCTGGAGCGTGAATGAGGGCGCGTGGTGGTCGGAGATCAGCGTGCCGGACGGCGTCCTGGGAAAGATTCGCGCCCAGATTCATAATTCCGGCTTGAACGACCAGGTCCAGGCCAACGTGCGGCTGTCGGGAGTCGAGCTCGGACCGGAAATCCGCGACCTTCTGCCGCCGGCGGCGCTTCCGACCTGGGACTCGTATGCGCCCGGCGGGACGATGGACGTCGAGGCCAACCTGACCTGGGACCCGGCGAAAGAGCCGCCGCTGGACATCGAGGGCGAGGCGCAGCTCCACGACGCGAGCGTGAAGCTTCCGATGCTGCACGTTTCGGGGCCGACGGAGCTGACCGACATTCGCGGGCGCGTGACGTTCAACCCGAAGGAGATCAACGCCCAGGGCGTCACAGGCAGGTATGGCGAGGCGCCTTTCGTCATCACGTCGGGACTGATCTCGCTCGAAGAGGACGGGCCTTTCGAACTGGCCGGCAGCGCGTACGGGTGCAAGGTCGAGGGCCTCTTCAAGGAGATGATGCCGAAGGAGGGCCTCGACCAGATTCCGGCGTGGCTGAAGGAATATCTGCTGGAGGCGAAGATCAGCGGCCAGGTGGATGGCTCGCTGGAACTGTCGCGCGCGAAAGGGGAAAAGGAAGTCCAATCGAGCGTGGAGGTGAGCGCGCGGGACTTGACGCTCTCGCACAGCCGGCTCGGCTACCCGCTGATCCTGAACGTGAGCTTCCGCTACGGCGGCAACGCGCTGTGGTTCTCGCAGGCGTCGGCCCGGTGGGGCGGCGCGAGCATCGAGATGCCGCCGACGACGTTCGACTTCACCGAAGGCGCGGCGCGGGATTTCTCGGTGCACGTCTCGAACCTGCTGTTGGAGCCGAAACTGCACGACCTGCTGCCGGCCTCGATCACGCAGCAGCTCGATGAAAGCGCCGTCGGCGGGATCGTGGACGTTGACTTCCACGCGGAACGCGCCGAGGGCGCGGCCGAGACGCATACGCGGACGCTGCTGTATCTGCGCGACGGCCGCATGGCTTACGTGGACTTCCCTTACCCGGTTGAACACCTGTTCGGCAGAGCGGAAATCATAGACGACGAACTGAAGGGCGCCGAATTCAGCGGCATGAACGGGCCGACGCAGATCGGCGTGACGATCGAGAAGGGCAAGTACAAGGGGATGCCCGGGCGGCTCACGATCGTTCGCGCCATGGGCGGCGTGCTCAATGAGGACGTCCGCAAGGGGATGCCGTCATCGTTTCTGAAGCTCTGGGACACGCTCAAGCCCCAGGGGACGATCAACCTGAACCTGGCCATTCAATTCTATGACGACCCGAAGCTCGGCCCGGAGCAGTCCATTTTCACGTGCGACGCCACGCTCCCGAAATTTTCCCTGCAAGCGGCGATTCCGCTGCAGCTCACCGTGGCGAACCTCACGGTGGAGCAGGCGATGGAAGCCGAACCCGGGAAGCTTTTCATCCGGGGCCGGTTCAACGTGGCCCAGGCGAGTTTGGAGGGCGTGCAGACGGAAGGCCTTCGCGGGACTTTCTCCTCGCGCGGCGGCGTGCTGCGGCTCGAGGACGTCGCAGCGGACTGCTTCGGCGGGCGCCTGGCGGGCAGCCTGGCGATCCGCGGCGACGCGGACGAAGCTTATGTGACCGCCGACGAGTTCCGGGGCGAACTCTTTCTCACGGATGCCAACGTGCGCGATATCATTCAGGGGACGGATATCAAGGGGATGAGCGGACGGCTGAGCGCCGCGAGCGGGTTCTCCGGCAGCTTGTCCAATCCTCAGAACTTCCGCGCGACCGGCGCCATGACGATCCGCGAAGGCCAAATCGGCGCGCTGCCCGGCATCCTGTCCGTCCTGAATCTCCTTCAGTTCAAGCGACTCGGCGCGGCAGCGTTCCACGACATGGAACTCTCGTACCGGATCAAAGGCTCCACCCTGATCGCGGATGAACTCAATCTCATCGGCACTCTCATTTCGTTGTACGGCAGCGGGACGATGGAGAAAGACGGCAAGCAGATGGACTTCAAATTCAGGGTGGAGGTCGGGCCCAAACTGCCGAGGATTCCGCTCGTCGCGCAACTCTTCGATTTCCTCGATTGGATCAAGGGAAACGTGATCCCGATCAAGGTCAGCGGCGATTACAGCGACCCGGTGTGGAGGCTGAATCCGGCGCTGTCGCTCACGCGCTCGATTCAGTCGGCCATCGCTCAACTGGTTCCACTGGATTTCCTGAAACCGAAGAAGCCGGGGAGCGGAACCGCCCCGGCGAAATAGAAAAGGAGAGTTGCCACCGATGGACATTGCGGAATTGTTCGGATTCGCGCAAGCGCGGAGTGCGTCGGACCTGATCCTGACGGCGGACTCGCCGCCGATCCTGCGCATTGACGGCGAGATGCGGCTCGTGGCGGGGGACCCGCTGACGGCGGAGCAGACCAAGCAGCTCATCTACGGGATTCTTGACGACAGCCAGATCGCGCGGTTCGAGGCGGAGCACGAGCTGGATTTCTCGCTCTTCGTCAAGGGCACGCAGCATTTTCGCGGGAACATCTTTCTCCAGCGCGGGTTCGTCGGGGCCGCGTTCCGCCTCATCCCGGAGCATCTGCCCAAGCTGTCCGAGCTGGGTCTGCCGCCGGTCATCGAGCAGCTCTGCATGGCGCAGCAGGGGCTCATCCTCGTCACCGGGCCGACCGGCCACGGCAAGTCCACCACCCAGGCGGCGATGATTGACATCATCAACGAGCGGCGCCGCGCGCATATCGTGACGGTGGAGGACCCGCTGGAGTTCATCCACAAGAGCAAGACCTCCGTCATCGAGCAGCGCGAGGTCGGCCTCGATACGAAGAGCTTCGCGTCGGCGCTGCGCCACGTGCTGCGCCAGGCGCCCGACGTGATCCTGATCGGCGAGATCCGCGACCTGGAGACCATCTCCACCGCGCTGACGGCCGCGGAGACCGGCCACCTGGTCATCACCACGCTTCACACGAATGACGCGATGCAGTCCATTGACCGGCTCGTGGACGTTTTCCCGCCGCACCAGCAGGCCCAGGTGCGGTCGCAACTGGCGCTGTCCCTGCTGGCGGTGATCGCCCAGCGGCTGGTGCCGCGGGCGGACGGGCACGGCCGCGTCCTGGCTGTCGAGCTGCTGCGCAACAACGCCGCCTCCTCGCACCTGATCCGCGAGGGGAAAACCCACAACATCTACACGGTCCTGGAGACGCACGCCCGCGAGGGAATGTGCACCATGGACGCGAGCCTCAAACAGCTCTACCTGCAGGGAATCATCACGCGCGAGGAAGCGCGCCGGCGCATGAAGAGCCCGGACCAGCTCACCATGAGCGGCGTCGTTCCCGCCGCGAGCGGTCCGGATGCCCCGAAGCCCGTGACGGACGTGTCCGACTATCACGAGTAATCGGGACGACGCAGAACCGCGCGTCGCCGGACTGTGGGCGGACCGCGAAAGGCATGGAATGACGCTGCGCATCGTGCTCTGGATCATCGGCATCACCGGCGCCGTCGCCTCCTGTTGCGCGTGGCGCGTTGAGGCGATCGGCCGCAGCCGCGCGTTCCGCTGGGGCGGATGCGCGCTGCTCGCCGGGCTGCTGCTCGCGCTGGGATACCAAACGGAAGCGCTCGCTCGGGAAAACCTGCTTCCCATCATCGCGGCGTGCATCTGGTGGCTGCCGTTCGCGGTCTGGCTCGCCTTTCAGGGTTCCGGCCGCAGGCTCACTCCGAGGCTCGTGGACCGCGCCAAGGTTTCGTCGAGCTTCCGAGGGGCCGTTGCGGCCGCGAAGCGAAAGGACTACCATGAGGCGCTTCTCCTCTATCACCAGGCTGCGGCGGAGTATCCGCAAGACCCGGATCCGCCCCGCTGCATGGCTGAACTGTTCCTGGAGGCCGGCCTGCCGGACGACGCGATCGTCTCGTTCCTCGATGCGCAGAAACTGGTGAGGGATCCGGACGACCAGTTGCTGCTGGCCTTTGCAATCGCCGAGGCGCTCGCGGAGGACAAGAAGGACGTGCCGGCGGCAATCCAGGTCCTGAAGGATTTTCTGACGAAATATCCTAATGTGGCGGGCCGGCATTTCGCCGAAAGACGGCTTCAGAGGATGCGCGCGCTCCTGGCGGACGACCGCGTGCGGAAACCCTCGATCACACCGTGAACCACAGAGATCGCTTCCTGGTAGTCGGACTGCATCCGGCGATAGACCGCACGCTGGAGATCGGCCGCTTCACGCCCGGCGGCATGATTCGCGGCCGGGTTCTCATGGTCGAGGCGGCCGGAAAGGGCGCCAACCTTGTCCATTCCCTTTCCAATTTCGGGCACGGGGTCGCCGCCACCGGCTTCCTGGGGCGACAGGATGAGGCGTTCTTCCTCTCCTCCTTTCGACAGGACCGCGTCAGAGCCGAATTCGTTTCGGTCGAAAGTACCACGCGCGAGAACGTCACGATCATCGAACGGGATTTCCGCAGGGACACGCACCTGGTCGCCGGAAAGCTCCGTGTCGGCCGGGCGGACGTGGGCCGGCTGCGGAAAATCATCGCGGACGAGGCCGCCGAGGGCCAATGGGCGGTGTTCAGCGGCAGCCGTCCCGAGGGCTTGCGCCTCGCCGGCTACGCGCGCCTGCTCGCCCTGTGCCGCGAGCGCGGCGCGAGGCTTTGCGTGGACGCCAGCGGGCCGATGCTTCGCGCGGCTTTGAAGGCCAGGCCGTGGATCGTCAAACCGAACCTTGACGAGTTGAGCGAATTGGCCGGGCGCAGGCTTTCTCGCGCCGGCGAAATCCTTGAGGCCGCCAGGGCGCTGACGAAACGGTGCGAGCACGTACTCGTGAGTCTCGGGCGGAACGGGGCGCTGCTGGTCTCGCGGGAGGGTGCCTGGCGCGCCCGCGACGGCCGCCGCGTTTCGGCGGTGCATACCGTCGGCTGCGGCGACGCGCTGCTGGCCGGATTCCTCTCCGCTTGCGCGCGCGGCAGGTCGCTCCCGGAGGCAACCCGGTTCGCAGTGGCGTGCGGTTCCGCGTGCGCGAGCAGCTATCGTGCCTGCCTGCTCTCCGAAAAAGAAGCGCAGCGGTTCCTTCCAGGTGTCTGCGTTATTAAACTCTGACGTTCCTGCAAGTATCGCGTGTATCAGAACTTGCGTCTGTCGAATAATGCGCATTTCTGTTGACAATCCGCCCTGCATGCGCCATGCTTCTATTAGGAACGGGCAAGTGCGAAGCACTACGGCATCGTGATCGCGATGCGGTTGTTCCGCATAAGACGCTTCGCTCTCGCCCGCTGACGTGGGGCGCAAGAGCGCCCGTCAGCTTGAAGGCAGAGTCGCTTCAACCTTCCAGCGTAATGTTCTCCCTTGACTCAAGCCGAGGGAGACGTTATATCCACAAACTGCTCTCTCAGCCGGAGACCATTTCATTATGCTTCAGGAGGCGTCATGTTGCGCAAGGCGACGCGGCTCGAAAAAATCCCGCCGTATCTTTTCATGGAACTGCGAAACAAGATCAACAAGGCCAAAGCGGCCGGCGTGGACGTGATCAGCCTGGCGATCGGCGATCCGACCGAAGCCACGCCTGGACCGATTGTCGAGGAACTCTGCCGCGCCGCGCGCGACCCCGCGAACCATCGCTACCCGACGGACGAGGAAAAAGGCATGGCCGCGCTCCGGCGCGAAGTCTGCCGCTGGTATGCGGAGCGTTACAACGCGCCGGTGGACCCTGAAACGGAGTGCCTGATCCTGATCGGCTCCAAGGAGGGCGGCCATCACTTCGCGCTCGCGATGGTGAACCCGGGCGATACCGTGCTGGTAACCGATCCGGGCTATCCGGGCTATAAGCCGAGCATCTGGCTCGCCGGCGCGGAGCCTTACGCGGTGCCGATGACCGCCGAGAACGCGTTTCTTCCTGACCTCCGCAAAATCCCCTCGGACGTGGTCCGCAAGGCGAAGGCGTTCTACCTGAATTACCCGAACAACCCGACCGGCGCGGTGGCGACGCCGGAGTTCCTGACGCAGCTTGTGGCGTTCGCTCGCGAGCACTCCATCGCCATCTGCTACGATAACCCGTACATTGACATTGTTTTCGACGGCGCCAGGCCGCTGAGCATCCTCAGCATCGAGGGCGCCAAAGAGGTGGCCGTCGAGCTGAACAGTTTCTCGAAGCCGTTCAACATGTGCGGCTGGCGGCTCGGGATGGCGCTGGGGAATCCGGCCGCCATCGCGGCCATGGCGCAGGTCAAGTCGAACACCGACAGCGGCGTGTTCAACGCGGTGCAATACGCCGGCATCGCCGCGCTCAAATTCTGCGCGCCGGAGGTGGAGAAGATGCTCCGCGTCTACGGTCGCCGGCGCAAGCTGGTCGCGGACACGCTCAATTCCATCGGCTGGAAATGCGCGCTGCCGAGCGGGACTTTCTATGTCTGGCTGCCGACACCGGGCGGCGGGAAATCGGCGGATTTTGCGGCGGAGCTTTTCGAAAAGGCCCACATCGTCGTCGCGCCGGGCAGCGCATACGGGAAGTTCGGCGAAGGGTACATCCGGCTTTCGCTAACGATCACCGACGACCGCCTGGAACAGGCGATGGATCGTCTCAGGAAAGCATTTGGCTGAAATCCTCGGGCGAGTGGCCGCCGGCGCGCGTCATCTTGGCACGGGGCTGCTCGACCTGGTCTATCCACAGGACTGCATCGGCTGCGGAGCGGGCCCGATCCTCTCCGACGGCTCCTGTCTTTGCGAAGCCTGCCGGACCGCGCTGCCGCGAATCGGCCCGTGGCAGTGCCCGCACTGCGGCGATGAACTTGGACCGTATGCCGGCGGCGCGGGCGCGTGCCGCAGTTGCGCTCGATCCAAGGGGCGCTATTTCCGCGGCGCCGCCGCCGTGTGCCGATATGAAGACGTCGCCCGCCAGATGGTCTGGGAGCTGAAATACAGGGGAGATCTTCGCGCGGTGCGGTGGATGGGAGGCGAACTCCACGGGAAGCTTGCAGAGAAAGAGTGGTTCGCGCAAGTGGAGGCGCTGGTCCCGGTGCCGCTGCACTGGCGGCGGCGCGTGCAGCGGCGGTTCAACCAGTCGGAGTTGCTGGCGCGTGCGATTTCCCGCGTCGCCGGCAAGGAGGTCCTTCCGTGGGCCCTGCAGCGCAGGAAATATACGACGCCGCAGGTCGCGCTGGACCGTCCGCGCCGGACCGAGAACGTCCAGGGCGCGTTCCGGATCCGGCAGGCGAAGCGCATCAAGGGCAGAGTTGTCCTGCTGGTGGATGACGTGATGACGACGTGCGCGACTGCTGAGGTGTGCTCTCGCGCTCTCCTGGATGGCGGAGCGAAGACCGTTTACGTGGCCGTCTACGCGCGTTGAGCGACAGGCGCCGATACGGGCACCGGCCGGCGCTCAGGGGCGCGCGTAGCGGTAGATGGTGCCTCGGCTGATTTTCAACATCTGGGCGGCCTGGCTGACATTGCCATCGGCCTTTGCCAGCGCCCACCTGACCACCGCGCGCCGGGCAACTTTCAGCGGCTGAATGCGCCCCTCAGCGAGCTGGTTGACCATGTGTACGATTTCCTCGGGCATTGCCAGATTCTGCTCCATGTTGTCTCCTGCCTGCCAGGCGAACCGCGCCACGGCCTTCACTCAAGCTCTCAGCGCATTCGTTTTTTGACGGCAACGTAGAATAAGCAAAGCACGTGCCGCTCCGGATAACGAGGCGCAGCCGCGAGCCGAGCTGACGGATTTTCCATCGCACGGCTGGGCGTAACGTGCTGGCATAAAGCATCTTGTGCCTTTGTTGCGCAAGTACGGCGACGACCGCCGTTTAATAGGCCATTGCCGCAGCACATTGCCGCGGCGTGATTTGCGACAGTCACACCAAGGCAGTGTCCGAATGTAGAATTCTGCCTAGCAGTCAGTCGGTTGCCGAGCCACGATCGTCAGGAGTTTTTTCTTGACACCCGTCAAAAGAGACGCTATTCTGCCGATGCAAAACGTTTCTGCTGTAACTTATGCGGATTTGGATCTCGTGGTCGTCGCAGAGAAGGCGAGTTTCCAGGTAACCGGGCGTACGGCCTTTGGGAGCTATGACCATGCCGGGAGAGCAACCGAAACAAGGCGCAGGGAGTGGCGGGCCGGACCGTCTATCGGAAATCCAAGCGAGGATTGACGGGCTGTCGAAGCTGAATCAGCAATACGAGGTGGCGCGAATCGCAGCGCGGCGGACGCGCACGGGCATCACCATCGTCATAGTGTTGATCGCACTGGGCTTCGCGGCGGTGCTCATCAGCACGGCATGGAGCTTCTGGAATTCCAAGAAAGAGCGGGAGGAATTCCTGGGGCAGCTTCAGGCCCGAATGCTGAGCACCGAGAGCGGCACGCTCCATGAGGCCATCAATATGGTCCGCGAAGTGGCGCCGGTGTACGCGGACGAGGCCAAGAAGCAATTCAGCCAGGAATGGCCCAGCATCCGGGCCCAGATCCACTCCGAGGCCGACCTTTTCCTCGCCGACCTCGCCGCGCAGAGCCGGGAGAGACTCAAGGCCAGGCTGGATAAGGTCGCGAAACGCGCGGAGCAGCGGCTGAAAGTCGAGTTCAAGGAACTCAACAACAAACAGACGCTCGCCACGGTCATGGACAACGTGAACAAGGCCCTGGAAGGCGCGGTGCTGGACGTCTTTGAAGCCCGCACGGAGAAGGCCAAGGAACGCTTGATGGCCGTGCAGGAGAAGGCCATGGACTTCGCGCCGGCGGACAAGGACAGCGGCGATACTTTCGTGGAACGAATGGCAAAGGCCTGGGATCAGTTCCTGCTTTACGATGCCGGCATTGGGAAAAAGGCGCAGCCGTGACCGGTGGGGCCGCGTCCGGGTTGAAACCATAATCGAGGAGGAACTGACGATGGCCGAAGAACTCGATGACGAGCGCCTGAGCCAGATGGAGAAGTCGCTGGCCGCGCTCGAATTTCAGGTGCGCGAGCAAACGCTTCGCACACAGTCAGGCACGCGGGTCTCGCTGGTGGTCGGCATTATCGTCATCGCCGTGCTTTTCGTCTGGCTCTCGTTCATCGCCTGGAAAATCAAGGAGGAGATGAGGCCGGAGCAGGCGGCGGAGACGGTCGCCGCCATGTTCACCAACCGCATCCCGGCCCTGAAGGACGCGCTGATCGAGCACGCGCCCGAGGTCGTCGCGAACGCGCGGCAGATGGCCGTGAGCGACATCCCCGTCGCGCGCAAATGGGCCGAGGAAAAGTCGCTGGCTCTCGTGGACGAGTTCGCTCAGAAGTTGGAAGATAAAGCGGACGAGATGGTCGGCCAGATCGTCGAGGCGCACCGCACGGAAATTCAGCCGCTCGTCGAGGCCGCCGCGAATGCCGGCGACGCCGCCAAACTCCAGGCGACCTTCAGGAAGTCCCTGGAGGAACTCTTCGGCCGCGAGCTGGACGACGTCCTCAAGGATTTCAACTCGTCCATGACCGGGATCGAGCACCGGCTCGATCGCTACAAACTCCCGGACTCTCAGTTGAACCCGGACGAGCGGCTCGAGAAAACCGCCCTCATTGCGGTGATGTCCCTGGTCGAGCAGGCGGTCCATGAGCAGGGCGCGGCTGCCGGGATTCCCAAGCCGGCTCCGGCGCCCGCTACGACCACCCAGAGTCCGGCCCCTGATGCGCTGTGAAACGCGCACGGCCGTGACCGCGCGGATCGCCAGAGCGGCCCGCTCCACCGGCGGGCCGTTTCTGTTCCCGGGCCCGAGATCAAGTTGAGCGGAGCGCCGCCGTGGCGTCGAAGCGAATCCTCATCGCGGACGATCATCCTCAATCCGTCGCCGCCTGCCGGGCGGCGCTGAATGCGGACGGATACGAAGTGATCGCTGCGAAGACCCTTCCTGAAGCGGCGCGCGCTCTCGGCGAAATGTCCCCCGATCTGATCGTCCTCGACGCCGCCTTGCCCGGCGGAGACGCCGCCGCTTTTTGCTCCTCGCTCTCTCGCGCGCAAGGCCCGAAGCGCGTCCCCGTCCTGATCCTGGTGCCGCCGCGTTGCCCGGAGCAGTTGCTGGCGAGTTTGCGTCCGTTCGGGGCCGAATGCCTGTTCAAGCCGTTCCATGCGGCCGACCTGCGGCAGCGCGTCAAGACGTTGCTGGCCGAACGGCCTGATCAAGCTCCGGCGGGCGCCGCGAATCCGGCCGAGACCGCGTCCGCCGGCGCTTTGCGTGAAGACTCGGCTGCCTGGAACTCCGCGGGTCTCTCGGGCGCGGAACTGGGCGGCTGCAGGCTCGAGCGGGCGCTCGGCCACGGCGCAACCAGCACGGTTTACCTGGGCCGGCATCTGCTGCTGGACGTGCGGGTCGCCGTCAAAGTTTTCAACGCCTCGCCGGCGCAGTGGGGCGAGGAGAACCTGCGGCGGTTCATCCGCGGGGCGCGCGCGGCCGCAAAGGTCGAGCACCCGAACCTCGCCGGCTTGCTCAATGCGGGCCGCGAAGGAGAATTCTACTTCCTGGTCCAGCGCTACATCGAGGGCGAAACGCTGAAATCCCGGATCGAGGCCACAACCCGGCTGGACGAGGCGTCCGTCGTCCATATGCTCCGGCAGATCGCCGCGGGGCTGTCCGCCGTGCACGCGCTCGGGATCATCCACAGGGACGTCAAGCCCGCCAACATCATCCTTTCTACGTCGGGAGAGGCGGTGTTGACCGATTTCGGCCTGGCGCGCGCCGCCGGATGGTCGGATATCTCGACCGAAACCGGGATGGTCGGGACGCCGTTCTACATGTCCCCCGAACAGTGCGCGGGACAGGCAGTGGATGCGCGGGCCGACCTCTATTCGCTCGGCGCCAGCGGCTATCACGCCGCAACCGGCCGACCGCCGTTCATCGGCGACACGCCGGTGGACGTGGTCCGAGGGCACATGCAGGAAATTCCGCCCTGGCCGCAGGATTTGGCGCCGGCGCTCTCTGGCGAGCTGGCGCAGGGGCTCATGAAACTGCTGGCGAAATCGCCGGACCAGCGTTACGCCAGCGCCGAGGAATTGATCCGCGCGTTGGATAGGTTCTGAAAGAACCCGGCTTTCAGTCGGCCGTCGCCTTCGAGGCGTCGGCCTGTTTGCGGATCTGGCCGAGGCTGAGGTTCTCTTTCCAGAGGAAGATGAACCCGACGAGGATGACGAAGGGGATGTTGAGCGCCCAACTGAGCCAGGAATATCCGACCCAGGCGGCCTGCTGTTCCGGATTCTGCATGCCGATGATGGCGCCGGCAGCCAGGACGGCGAACTGGTAGATGCCGATGTACCCGGGCAGCGGCAGACCCGCCACGCCGAAGGCCACCACCGCGAAGATCAGCAGCGCGACCGGCACGCTCATCTCCATGTGCGGGAAACAGTAGCCCACCAGCAGGAAGAAGAGCACCTGCAGGCTCCAGTGCACCACCGAGAGCGCCAGGATGGCCGCCACCTGCCTCCAACTGCGCAGCGTGTCCAGCTCGCGCAGGAACGTCTGGAGGAATCCGCCGATCCGATCCCGGACCCGCCGCGGGAGCACTCGGAGACACCGCTCAAGGAGTCCGGTCATCCAGTGCGGCAGCAAACGGAGCATGACGAGGAAGGCGACCGCGGCCGCCAGGATGGCGCCCAGGAAGAGCTTGGCGTCCGTCAGGCGTTTCAGCGTCTCCGCGTTGGCCGCGCTCATGGAGGACGGTCCCAGCCATTGGAGCGCCAGGATCAGGAAGACCACGACGGTGCACACGTCGAAAACGCGCTCGAGCGCGATACTGGCCAGGGCGGTGGAGGTCCGCAATTCGCCTTTGATGGAAATCACGGCCGCGCGAATCAGTTCCCCAAGGCGCGAGACGATGCAGTTGGCCATGAAGCCGATCATGACCGCCGAGAGCAGCGGGCGGTAGCGCGCGGTCTGCTCCCGGCCCAGAATCACCTTCCAGCGGAACGCTTTGACCGGATAGACCAGAAGCCCGGCGAGCACAGCCAGCGGGGCATAGCCCCACTGCGCCGTCTGAAGCGCCATTTTCAGATCGTGCCAGTTCCCTTTGTAATGGAAGGTGACGGCCATCGCGCCGATGACGACGGCGATGGTCAGAAGCACGAGAACCGTATGCCGCGCGTTTTTCATCTGGGGGAATCCCGATTTCAACTCCGGTCGAACTCTTCCAGCATGCTGCCCAGCAGTTCCAGGGGCAGGCCCACCACGTTGCTGAAGCTTCCCTCGATACGCTCGACGAAGCGGTCGGCGGTTTCCTGAATGGCGTAGGCGCCCGCTTTGCCCATCGCCTCGCCGCTGTCCACGTAAGCTTCGATCTCCGTGTCGGTCATTCGCCGCATGGTCACGCGGGTCTGATCGGAAGCCACCCGGCGCCGGTCCGTTCGGGCGTCCAGCAGGCAAAGGCCGGTCACGACGACGTGCGGCGCGCGCGTGAGCCGCTTAAGGATCGCGATGGCATCCGCGCGGTCGCGCGGTTTGCCGACGATCCCGTCCTCCGCCGCGACGAGCGTATCCGCACCCAGAACGATTCCGTCCGCGAGGCGGGCGGCCACGGACTCCGCTTTTCGAACCGCGAGCGTCGCGGCGGCCTCGGCCGCGGGAAGCCCCGGAGGAAGCGTCTCGTCCGCATTGGGACTTACGACCTGGAAAGGCCGCCCCAGGCGTTTCAGGAGTTCGAGCCGCCGGGGAGAACTGGAGGCGAGGAACAATTCCGGCATGCCGCTCTCGCGTCGCGCCCCCTCTATGGCTGAAGGCTCGGCCGATTCGCTACGGCTTCGGGGCGGCGGCGGGAGCCGGCGCCGCTGGCGGTGCGGCCGCCTCGATCAACGCGGCCTCGCGTTCTCCCTGCGGGATGGATGCGAGAGCCATGGCGTGAATCGCGCAGGTCCGCAGCAGTTCGTCCGGATCGCCGGTCAGCGCGCGAAGCTGGGCTCGCTGCTGAGGGCTTATGCGCGGGTTCACCACGAGCAGTTTCAGGAGCGTCGCTCCGGCCTCGCGCCGAACTTCGGCCGGTTCACCGGAGGCGGCGTAAGTCTCGAAAACCATGTCCCGGAGCGCCGGCCGGGGCAGATTGCCGATCGCTCGAAGCGCCAGGATCCGCATGTCATCCGGCTGGTTCCGCAGGAACCCGGCCGTCGCGATACTGAGGTCCGGCGTCGGGTACTTGGTGGCCGGCGGCAGCGTCGCCACGGCCTGGAGAATGCGGCGCACCAGGACGACGTTCTCCCGCACGTCCTCTGCGGCGACGGCGTCGTGCGCGGAAGCGGCCGCGTTGGAGATGGCCACGTCCACCTGCGTCGGATCGGCATTCAGGGCCATGACGCCGGCGACGAGCCCCTTGCTCCTGGCGCGAAGTTTTTCGACCTGGTCGGAGGCCGTAAGCAGGATGACCGGCAGCTTGGACGACCGGACGTCCGCGTGCAGTGAATTCACCACAGCGATGGTCTTGTTGCCTTCGACGCGCTCGTCAATCACCAGGACGCTGAGAGGCGAGGAAGTTTCCTTGGCGCGCCGCACGGCGTCCCCGGTCTGCTTCTGCATTTCGAAAATCAGGTCGGCTTCGTGCACCGCCTTGGCCAGGCGCTCGAAGAGGTCCGCGTCGGCGGTGAGGATGGCCGCACGGGGCCGGACGGGCGCGCCGAGGGCCGCCGCCATCACCCGGACGGTCTCGTCGGCTCCGCCGAGTTCGCCCATCGGGCTCAACTGGATGAGCGCCAGGGCCGCTTCGATTCTCACGAACTTATCCGGATAAGTCATGGCGGCGACCAGCGTGTTGTCGCGCGGCGGACGCGGATCGCCGACGCTCGCGAGCGCTTCGACGCAGCGGCGCGCCAGCGGCTGGTTGCTGTCCTGGAGCGCGCGGCCCAGCGCCAGGTAGAGGTACTCCGCGCCGAGGGATTCGTTCGCTTTCTTGACGGCCTGCGGGTCCGGGGCCTTGTCTTTCAAAGCGGCGGCTTCTTCGAGCATCATATAATTGTTGCAGATGTACAGCTCGAGCAGGCCGGGCGAGGAATGCTTCTGCTCCATCCCCGTCATGATCGCGTCTGCGGCCATCAGGCGGGGATAAGCCGCGGCGGACACGGGCTCAAAAACCAGGCGTTCCGCGAAGGTCTTGCCGTCGGGATTCCAGCGCCAGATTCCCCGCGCGGCGTCGGAGGTCAGTTCGAGCAGGCTGAGATCAGCATAGTAATAACGCTGGGCCAGGCTGAAATAAGCGTCCGCCGCGTTCAATTGCGCGACGCGGGCCGGATCGGAATAAATGGCGAGCAGGGCGTCGGAGGCGGCCTTTCGCACGTTCTCGGGCCGGGCGGGATTCCCCGCGATGGCGGCGAGCGGAGGGACCGCGCGCGCGTCGGGGCTCTTGGCGATCATGGTCGCAAGGGTGTCGGCGTCGCCGTTACCGGCATAGCGGAGAGCGACAATGAGCGGAGGCGTGGCCGCCGTGCCCATGGAGCGCAGGACGGTGAACGCCGCAAGCTTGCGGCTTCCGGTGGTCATGCGCTCATTGCTGAGCGCCTCGTCGAGCAACTGCGGCACGGCAAAGGCGCCGATGGCGGTCAATTGCCGGATGGCGCTCCAGTGCACCGTGATGTCGTCGGAGCTGGCCTTCTCGATCAGGCCCTTGATGGTCGCCGGATCGTGAGGAAGGTTGGCCGCCTCTTCCTCCGACTTGCGCAGGAGGATGCGGATCTTGGCGCCGACTTTCGGCTCCTGGAGCATTTTGATGAGGAGCCCCATGTCCGTCTTCTGGCGCAAGTCCATCGCTTCGCGCGAAGAGGGATTCATCAGCAGGAGCTTGTCCAGCTCTGCGGCGGCCTTGTCGTACTGGCCGTCATTGTAGAACTTGAGCGCGCTGTCGAACTGCTGCTGCAGCTCGGGCCGGCCGGTTTTTTCCTGGGCCGACGCCGGCGTCCAGGAACCGATGCCGAGCGACGCCACGACCAGGCAGCACACCATCAGGAGCCTTCGGCTGGAGCGCATGCTTTCTTTCCTCCTTGTTTGCGGCGCACCCTTCGTGGACAGACCTCCGGGCGCCCGGGCCGCGGGAGATTCACTCTCCGCGAACCAGGTCCCGATAACTCTCTCGCTTGCGGATCCGCTGCGCCTTCCCGCCGTTGACCAGCACTTCGGCCGCGCGCGGCCGGGAATTATAAGTTGAACTCATCGCCATGCCGTAGGCGCCGGCGCCGAAAATCGCGACCAGGTCGCCGCTTTTCACGGGCGGCAGCCGCCGGCCCCGGCCAAAGCAGTCGCTAGTCTCGCATATCGGCCCGACAATGTCCATCGTTTCGAGGGCGGTTTTCGCAGCGCCCCGGCCGGGAGCGCCGAGCAGGGGAGCCGCCGGCCCGCGGACCGGCCAAATGTGGTGGTAGGCCCCGTAGAGCGCGGGACGAATGAGGTCGTTCATCGCGGCGTCAACGATGACGAACTTCCGCCCCGCCCATCCTTCTTTGACATAGATGACGCGGCTGAGCAGGATGGCCGAATTCCCGACGATGAACCGGCCCGGCTCGATGATCAACTGCATCCCCAGTTCCCGGGCGGCCGGCAGGATCGCCGCGGCGTAGTCGGCCGGCTGGATGACCTTGCGCCCGTCATAGGAAATGCAGAAGCCGCCGCCGAGGTTGAGCGTGCGCGGCCGGGCGCCGAGTTCGCGCACTTCGCGGATAAACCGCCGGATTTTCACGAGCGCGCGCCGGATCGGCGCCACGGAATAGAGCGGCGAACCGAGATGAACGTGAACGCCCGCCATCTCGAGATGGGGATACCGCGCCCGTTCCGCAAAGAGCTCACGCGCCATCGGCAGGTCAATGCCGAACTTGTCCTCCTTGCGGCCCGTGGAGGTTTTAGTATGAGTCTGCGCATCCACATTGGGGTTCAGCCGGAGCGCCACTTTGGCCTGGCGGCCTGTGCGCGCCGCGGCCGCGTCAATGGCGGACAACTCCGCTTGCGATTCGACGTTGAACATGAAAATGCCGGCGCGCAGGGCCGCCGTGATTTCGTCCGGCGTTTTCCCCACGCCGGCGAACACGATCTTCGACGGCGCGCCGCCGGCTTTCAGGACGCGGAACAACTCGCCGCCGGAGACGACGTCGAAACCCGCGTTCGCCCGCGCCAGCAGGCGAAGGACGGAAGAATTGCTGTTGGCCTTGACGGAGTAGCAGACCAAGGGATGCGCGGAGCGGAATGCCTGCCGCAAGTCCTTGAGCCGCTGCGCCAGCGCAGAGCGGCTGTAGACGTAGAGCGGGGTTCCATAGCGGGCGGCCAATACTGCGGCGGGCATGTCCTCGCAGTGGAGCTCGCCGTGGCTGTACCGAAAACCATCCATGTTCACGCTGTTCTCGCGGATCGTCTTGAACGGCCGGGGCCTCGCCCCTTCGGCAAGCCCAGAGCGGCGGGCCGCGTCGAACCACATAGAGGCAAGAGTATAAGGTGCCCTTTGAAGGGCTGTCAAGCGGAAAATCGGGTCCGGGTCCGCGGACCCCGTCCTCCAGGGACCGGGCCGCCCGAAAACGCTCGCCGCGCGTTGACAAGGCCGGCCTCTCCAACTATACTCGGCACGAGGGTTCTTCGTGTAAAAGAGAAGTTAATGGCCAGCCGACCGGAAATTCCAGAACGGATCCCCATCGAGAGAGTCGAGGTCGAATACGAACGCGCCTCGGTGTCCTCGAAGACGCGGAAGCCCGGCTTCACCCGCGTGCGGCTCCTGGCGATCAGCCAGACGGAGATCGAACTGGCCACGCGCGAGCTCATACCGGTGGGCGAGAAGCTCAACTTCACGCTGGACGTCAAGGGCGTGAAGGACTTCGTGCGCGGCGCGGGCGAAGTCAAGAAGAGGACCGTTCAAATCTCGGTCCTGAAGCAACCGGCGTTCTCCGTGACGGTTCAAGTCGGGAAGCTCACCGGCGACCAGGCGGCCAAGATGGCCTGGGCCGAAGAGCAGTTGATGCCGCGGCAGCGAACGGCGCTGCGGCGACGGGAAGAAGAGCAGCCTGCCGCCGCCGCGCCGGCTGCGGCCGCGCAACCTGCGCCGTCGGCGACGGCCGGCGCCGCGCGGGCGGCCCCCGGGGTAAACCCCCCCGCCGCGGAGGAAACCGCCGCGGGCGGCCAGCGGGCCGGCGCC
>JBKQWE010000020.1:0-24196 GCA_052139675.1 Candidatus Brocadiia bacterium | reverse complement strand
GACAAACTGTTCCAGCCCGGCCGTGACGCATCGCCGCATGAGAAGCTCGAGCTCGGTCAACTGTTCGACCGGATGCTCAACGCCGAGCGGGCTGAACACACGCTCCGCGTGGTCGGCGCGCTGCATCCGGCGTGCTTCGAGATCAAGGAGAACCCGGCGCGCGACGAGCGCGAGGTCATGAACCTGGCCTGCCTCATCGGCCGGAACGCCCAGGGCACGTTCGAGCAGGCCGTTTTCGGCGCGGCGAGGGAATTCAACGACGCGTACACCTTCGATATCAACGGCCCGTTCCCGCCGCACAACTTCGTGGACCTGGACTTGCGCGCGGAAGAGGTCAGGTCCGCGGCGGGAGCGCGACATGTTTCTGATTGACAACGTGCTGCTGGCGCCGGTCAGCGGCGTGATGTACGTCTTCCGCGAAATCCGGGCCGCCGCGCAGGCCGAGGCGGCGAAGAACGCCGACGCGCTGCGGGCGCAACTGGCGGAGCTGTACGGCATGCTGGAAGCCGGCCGCATCTCCTCGGAGCAGTTCGACGCGAAGGAGAAGGAACTCCTGGACCGGCTCGATGAAATTTCCCGGGTGAGCGAAGGAGATAACGATGAGTGACGAAACGCAGTCTGCAACCGGAACCGCGTCTCCGGCGGCCGCCGCGGCCCCTCAACCGCCGCCGGCGGAGACGCCGGTCCTCGACCGGCTCATGCACTTGGCCGATCAATGCCTGCACAATTACGAATTGCGGCAGGCGGCCGAGATGTACTTCGACATGCTGAACCGTCCCGGCGCCGGCCCGCATGAAACGGATCAGGCCCGGCGGCATCTCCTGGAGATCGCGGCGTACTACGAGGAGACGGGAAAGCCCCACCAGGCCCGAGGAATCTATGAACGGCTCCTTTAAAACGATCCGCGAAAGCCCCGTCCTGAATGATGCGGAGCATGTCTCGCTGTGCGAGACGCTCGACCGCGTGCTCACCAAGGGCGTGGTGATCGGCGGCGAGGTCGTGATCTCCGTCGCCGATATTGACCTGGTCTACCTTGGCCTCAAGGCCGTGCTGACTTCGGTCGAGACCGCCAACCGCCTGCGGGCCGGAGCGGCCACATGAGCCGATGCGAAACTCCCACGCTGGAATCGCGGAACCTGGGCGACTTCGCGCGCATCCTCTCGCCGGAGGCGATGCCGGCGCCGCGCGTGGCGCTGGGACAGGAGAATGTCGCCAACGGACTGGGCAAGCTGGTCCTGACGGTCATCGAACTGATCCGCGAGCTGCTGGAGCGCCAGGCGCTCCGGCGCATCGAGGCCGGTTCGCTGAGCGAGGCGGAAATCGAGAGGCTCGGCGCCGCATTCCTGAAGCTCTCGCAGGAGGTCCAGCGGCTGAAGAAGGAATTCGGGCTCGAGAACGAGGATCTCAACATTGACCTGGGGCCGCTCGGCAAGTTGCTGTGACGGCCCTGGAAACGACGACCGCGAAAGTGCGAAGGCTCAGGAGACGGCAACCGCCACCCCCACGCCTTTCCCGTTGCGTCTTTTGTGCCTTCGCGCTTTCGCGGCCGGGAAGAAAAACAGGGAGACGCAGATGATTCAGACCGGCTCAATGCCGCACGCGGTGCAGAGTTCCACGCTGGCCGACGTGCTCGAGCGCGTGCTCGACAAGGGCGTGGTCATCGTCGGCGACATCAAGGTCAAGCTCGTGGACATCGAGCTGCTCACGATCCAGATTCGCCTGATGATCGCGTCGGTGGACAAGGCGAAGGAACTGGGCATGGACTGGTGGGCGCACAACCCGGCCTTCACGCCCGGCGCCGCGGGCGAGCCGGAAAGCGGCGTTAAGGAGCTGAGCCAGCGAGTCGCGCAGCTCGAAGCCGTTCTCGCCGCGCGGTGAGCGGCGATCCGCGCGCTGGAAGTCAGCGGGCGGGCGCGGCCGTAGAGTCTGAGGCCGGGACCGGCGCGCTTCCGGTCTGCCAGCCGCCGCCGAGCGCTTTGTAGAGCTGCACGACGGTGAGCAACTGGCCGAGCTGCGTGCGGGCCAGCGCGGTCTCGGCGGGGAAGATCTGCTGCTGAGCCTGGAGGACTTCATAGTAGCTCGCGCGCCCGGCGCGGAAGCGCTCCATGCTGACGCGGACAGCCTCGCGATACGCGGCCACGGCGTGCATTTGCCGCAGGCGGACCTCCTCGTACTTCTGGCGCGAGATCAGCGCGTCGGACACTTCCTGAAGCGCGTTCAGCGCGGTCTGCCGGTACTGAAGCTTCGCCTGTTCCCACGCCGCTTTGGCCTGCCGATACTGCGCGCGGAGCAGGCCGCCCTCAAAGATGGGTCCGACCAGGCTGCCGCCGAGCGACCAGCCATTCCAGTCGCCGTTGGTCATGGCGGGCAGGCTGGGAGCGATCCGGCCCAGGAAACCGGTCAGGTTAAGCTGCGGAAAGAAATCGGCCTTGGCGACGCCGATCTGCGCGTTGGCGGAGCGGAGCAACTGCTCGGCCTGGCGCACGTCCGGGCGGCGCTCGAGCAGGGCGCTGGGCAGGCCGGCGGGGACTTCGGGCGGCAGCGCCTGCTCGAGGAGCGCCGCGCGCCGCTCGACGGCGCCGGGGCTGCGGCCGAGGAGAATGCTGATCTGGTTCTCCTTGAGGGCGATCTGGCGCTCGAGTTCGGGGATGCTCGCGGAGGCTGACTCGAAAAGAGCCTCGGCGCTGTCGGTCT
Source organism: Candidatus Brocadiia bacterium (assembly GCA_052139675.1). Taxonomy (GTDB): domain Bacteria; phylum Planctomycetota; class Brocadiia; order CAIUPP01; family CAIUPP01; genus JBEKCB01. The sequence continues at coordinate 21,502 of JBKQWE010000020.1, read as the reverse complement.
CCAAGGTTGACGCGACGCCTCCTCCGAGGCGGTCCTGGAAAAGTTTCAGGCTCTCGGCGAATGAGCCGGCGTTCCGCCGGGCGATGGCCAGTTCGTCATCGAGTTCGAGCAGCTCGAAGTACGCCGTGGCCACGTCGGACACGAGCGTCAGCACCACGCCGCGCTGCGCTTCCTCGGTCGCCAGGAACTGCGCGCGCGCGGATTCGGTGAGCCGGCGCACGCGACCCCAGAGGTCCAGTTCCCAGAAAACGTTTCCCGTGAGGTAGCCGGCGGTGCTGTTGGTGCCGCTGGGATCAGGCTGGCCGTAGAACTCGTCCCGACCGAAGGTGAGGTTCCCCTGGTAGGAAAGCCACGGGAACAACTGCGCCCGCGCCTCGGCGACCATGGCGCGCGCCTGCTCGACGCGGGCGACGGCGATGCGCAGGTCGAAGTTGTCGGACAGGGCCACGCGGATCAGGCCGGTCAGCGTCTCGTCCTTGTAGATATCCCACCAGGGCGCGTTGGCGAGCGACTGGGCGGCGGCTGACGTCGGACCGCCGCGGAAGTTGTCGGGCATCGGAACTTCGGGCTTTTTGTAATCCGGGCCCACCGCGCAGCCGGCGAGGAGGATGATGAGCGCGGCCGCCGCGGGCAACGCCTTCTTCGGAAGGGTCATTGCTTTTTCTCCTCGCCCGGCGGCTTTTCCGGGTCCGGCGTCGTTTCCTCGACCGGCTTCGGCGCCGGGTGTTTGGCGCCGCGCGCTCTCTCGACGATGTAGAACATGACGGGGATGAGGAAAACGGCGATGAAGCTCGCGGCGAGCGTGCCGCCGACGATGCAACTGCCCATGACGCGCCGGGCCACGGCGCCGGCGCCGTGCGCAAAGGCCAGCGGCAGGCAGCCCAGCAGGAATGCGAAGCTGGTCATCAGGATCGGCCGCAACCGCAGCCGGGCGCCTTCGAGCGCGGACTCGGCGAGCGGCTGGCCGTGCTCGTAACGCGTCCTGGAAAACTCGACGATCAGGATCGCGTTCTTGGCGCTGAGGCCGATGAGCATGATGAGGCCGATCTGCGCGAAGACGTTGTTCTCCATCTGCCGCGCCCACAGCAGCGCGTACGCGCCGAACACCGCGATCGGCGTGCAGAGCAGCACGCTGAACGGCAGGGACCAGCTCTCGTACAGCGCCGCGAGGATGAGGAAGACGAAGATCACCGAAAGCGCGAAGACCGCGGCCGGCGGCACGCCTTTCCGGGCGGCGTTCTCCTGGAATGACATGTCGCGATAGGCATAGCTCATCTCGCGCGGCATGGTCTGGGCGAAGACCTGTTCGAGCGCCTCCATCGCCTGCACGCTGCTGTAGCCGGGCGCGGCCGAGACGTTGATCTGCGCGCTGCGGTAGAGGTTGTAGCGCATGATGAACTCGGGCCCGAGGCGCGACTCGACGGTCGTCAGCGCGCTGAGCGGCACCGGGGCGCCCGCGCGGTTGCGCACGTAGAATCGCTTGAGGTCCTCGGCGCTCGTGCGGTACTCGCCCTCGGCCTCCACGTAAACCTGCCACTGCCGCCCGAAACGGTTGAAGTAGTTCACGAACAGCCCGCCCATGTAGGTCTGCAGCGTGCGGTAGACGTCGTTGACCGCCACGCCTTGTTTGAGGACCTTGTCGCGATCCACCTTCACGTACTTCTGCGGCACGGACGGGAGAAACGTGGTGCTCAGCCCGGCCAGCTCGGGGCGCTTGCGCGCGGCCTCCATGAACGTCGTGAGGTTGTTGTCGAGGAACGAGATGTCGGCGCCGGAAAGGTCCATGAGGATGAACGTGACTCCGCCGGCGGTGCCGACGCCCTGGATCGCGGGCGGCGGAAAGGTGAACGCGTTGCCTTCGGGCACTTTACGCAGTTCGCTGGCCAGGTGCGCCTTGATGGCCGCGTATTGTTCTTCGGGCTTCGTCCGCTCGTCCCAGGGCTTCAGCGTCACGAAAAAGAATCCGCTGTACGTGTTCTGCACGGTGCTGAGCAGGCTGAAGCCGATGACGGTGGTGTAGCTTTCCACGCCGGGCGTGTTCTTGAGGATCTCCTCGATTTTCCGGCACGCCTGGCCGGTCCGCTGCAGTGAGGCGGCGTTGGGCAGTTGAAGGCCGACGAAGACATATCCCTGGTCCTCCTCGGGCAGGAAACTGCTCGGCAGATGCCGGCCGAACAGCACTGCGACCACGGCGAACGCGGCGAGGAGCAGCACGGCGAAGGCGCTCTTGCCGATCAGCCGCCGGCAGGTCCCGATGTATCTGTCCCGCGCGTGGCCGAAGACTTTGTCGAAGGCGCGATAGAACCCGGCCAGCGGCCCGCGCGCCTCGCCCTTCGGCTTGAGCAGCAGCGCGGCGAGCGCCGGGCTCAGCGTCAGCGCGTTGAACGCCGAGAAGATCACCGAGATGGCGATGGTCAGCGCGAACTGCTGATACAGCCGCCCCGTGATCCCGGGGATGAACGCCGTCGGGACGAACACCGCCGAGAGGATGATCGCGATGGCGATGACCGGGCTGGAGACTTCCTCCATCGCCTTCAGCGCCGCCTCCCGCGGCGCCTGGCCTTCCTCGATGTGGCGCTCCACGCATTCCACCACCACGATCGCGTCGTCCACCACCAGCCCGATCGCCAGGATGAGCCCGAACAGCGACAGGGTGTTGACGGAGAACCCGAAGACCGGGAAGAGGATGAAGGCGCCGATGAGCGACACCGGCACCGCCAGCATCGGGATCAGCGTCGCGCGCCAGCCCTGCAGGAAGATGAACACCACCAGGATGACCAGGAGCAGCGCTTCCCAGAGCGTGGTGAAGATCTCGTGCATGCCCGCGGAGACGGCGCGGGTGGTATCGAGAGAGACCGTGTATTCGAGGTCGGCCGGAAAGTGCGGCTTGAGTTCGGCCAGCCTGGCCTTAACGCCGTCGGCGGCCTCGAGGGCGTTCGAGCCGGGAAGCTGATAGAGCGCCAGGATCGCGGCGGGTTTTCCGTTCAGGCGCCCCGTCAGGTTGTAGGTCTGCACGCCGAGCTCGATGCGCGCGACGTCCTTCACCCGCACCATCGAGCCGTCAGGGTTGGCGCGCAGCACGATCTCGCCGAACTCTTCCGCCGTCAGCAGCCGCCCCTGCGCGAGAACGGTGTACGTGAACTCCTGTCCCGGCGGCCCAGGCTCCGCGCCGATCTGGCCGGCGGGGTTCACGGTATTCTGGGCCTGCAGCGCTTGGACGACGTCCGAGACGGTCAGATTCAGCTTGGCGAGATGGTCGGGGTCCACCCACAGCCGCATGGCGTACTGGCCCGCGCCGAAAACGTTCACCTGTGCGATGCCGGGGATGCGCACGATCTGGTCAATGAGGTTGATATAGGCATAGTTCGCCAGGAAATTGTTGTCGTAGGTGCCCTTCGGGGAGTAGAGCGCGATGAGCATCATCGGCGAGGTGCGGGATTTCTGCACGGTCAGGCCGAGGTTGACGACGTCGGCGGGCAGTTGGGAGTTCGCCTGCGTCTGGCGCAGCACCGTTAAAACCAGGTCATCGTTCGGTTTCGTCTTGACGTCGAAGTTCACGATCTCGCGCAGCGTGCCGTTGCTGGCGTTGATCGAGTACATGTAATTCATGTTGTCCACGCCGGACAACTGCTGCTCGAGGGGCGTGGCGACGGACTGCTCGACGGTGATGGCGTCGGCGCCGGTGTACGTCGCCTGGATGGTGACTTCCGGCGGCACGATCTCCGGGAACTGCGCGACGGGCAGCGAGACGAGGGCGATGAGGCCGCAGATCACCATGACGATGGCGATCACCATCGCGACGATGGGACGGTTGATGAAGAATTTAGACATGCGCGGAAATCACCCTAATGTTACACCACGAATGCCGGGTACGGCGAGCGATATCTACGGCGTTGTTGCGGCGGGCGCGGGCGCGGCCGGCTCGTACGGCTTCGCGTTCACCGTGTCGCCTTCGCGCACCTTCTGCAGGCCCTCGACGACGACGCGCTCTCCGGGCTTCACTCCCTTCTCGATGATCCACATCGTGCCGCTGCGCGCGCCGACGGAGACGTCCCGGAAGCTCGCCTTGTCGTCCTCGCCGATGACGACGACCTGGCGTTTCCCCTGAAGTTCCATGACCGCGCGCTGCGGCACCAGCAGGGCAGCGGTCTCCGTCCGGGTGGTTGCGCGCACTCGCGCGAACTGGCCGGGGCGCAGCACGTCGCCGGGGTTCTTGAACAGCGCCACGACCTGGAGCGTGCCGGTCTGCGCGTCCACCTGGCGGCCCGTGATGTACAGCCGGCCCGGCTGCGGGAAGACGGATCCGTCGGCCAGGATCAGTTGCAGGTTCCGCGGGGCCGAGGCATCGTCCGGGTCGGCTTGGTTGGCGTAGGCGGCGGGAGAGCTCAAATATTCCTGTTCGCTGACCTGGAAGTACGCCTTGATCGGGTCCACGGTCGAGACGGTCGTCAGCGGGCCGGTGGCGGGGCCGACCAGGTCGCCGATCTGCGCGGTGGCGATCCCGGCGATGCCGTCCACCGGAGCAGTGATGCGGGTGAATTCAAGGTTCAACTGGGCCGCGTCGGCCGCCGCCTTGGCAGCGAGGTTCGCCTGGGTCGCGTCATCGAGCTCCTCGCGGCTGACGGCGTTCTCTTTCGCCAGCGGCGTCAGGCGCTGCACGTCCAGTTCCGTTTTGCCCAACTGCGCCAGCGCCTGGTCGAGCGCGGCCTGAAACGGCCGCGGATCAATCTCGAAGAGCAGGTCGCCCTTCTTGACCTTCGAGCCTTCGCGATAGCCTTGGCGCAGCAGGTAGCCGGGGACCTGCGCGCGGATCGTCGCGTTCACGAAGCCGTCGAGCACGCCGGTCCACTCGCTCTGGATCGGGATATCCTGCTGCGTCACCTGCGCCACGAGCACGTCCGGCCGCGGAGGCTGCGCGACGGTCTTCTTGCTGCATCCGGCGGAGATTATGAGAGTTGCGGCCATCATGGCAACAACCGGCAGAGCGCGCATCGTCGTCATTTCACTGGCCCTTTTCCCTCAAGCATAAAGCTCCACAATCACATAGTATAGCAGTCAATTGTATAGTCGTCAAAAGAAGTATTACGGTTTACAACGCGCGGGTATGTTACCGACGGGCGTATCGCGAGTCAACCGCAACCCAGGCACCGCCGGGTCTTGACAGCGGGCGCCGCCGGGGATATGGTCGAGGCTGGGGAGTTCCTGAATGGGAGCGCAAGGAAAAGGAAAGGGGCATTCCAATGCCGACGATGAAGGCCGTTCGAGTCCATGCGTACGGCGGTCCGGAAGTGTTGGCGTACGAGGACGCGCCGCGCCCGCAACCCGGGCCGCGCGAACTGCTGGTCCGAGTCCATGCCGCCGGCGTGAACCCCGTGGACTGGAAAGTGCGCGAAGGCCACCTCAAGGAGATGCTCAAATACCCGATGCCCTACACTCCGGGCTGGGATGTCTCGGGCGTCGTCGAGGCCGCCGGCGCCGGAGCGGCGCGCTTCAGAAAGGGCGATGAGGTCTTCAGTTTTCCCGATCATCCACGGTACGGCGCGTACGCCGAATACATGACGGTGAAAGAGACGGAACTCGCGCCGAAGCCGAAGACGCTCGACCACGTTCATGCCGCCGCGGTTCCTATCGCCTCATTAACGGCCTGGCAGGGATTGTTCGACCTCGGCGGGCTTCGCGCGGGGCAGAAGGTGCTGATCCATGGCGCCGCGGGCGGAGTCGGCGGGTTCGCCGTGCAGTTCGCGAAGTGGAAGGGAGCGCACGTCATCGGCACCGCCTCGGCGCGCAATCAGGACTTCCTGCGGCAACTCGGCGCCGGCGAGGCGATAGATTACGCGGCGGCGAAATTCGAGGAGATCGCCCGGGACGTTGACGTGGTGTTCGACACGATCGGAGGCGAGACGCAGGCGCGGTCATGGCAGACGCTCAAGAAGGGCGGCATGCTGGTTTCGACCGTCAGCCCGCCCTCGGCGGAGGAAGCCGCGCGGCGCGGCGCGCGCCAGGGCATGATTCTGGCGCAGTCGAACGCGGCCCAGTTGGCCGAAATCGCGGGACTGATTGATTCCGGGAAGGTCAAGGTCTTCGTCGAGGCGGTGTTGCCGCTCTCGGAAGCGCGCCGCGCGCACGAGATGAGCCAGACCGGCCACACGCGCGGCAAAATCGTCCTGCGGGTCGTTTCGTGATGCTCTAACTATGACGGTAGGAACTTTCACCACGACGACACAACGAGCACGACGGAATTTCCGTTACAGCAATCCGTCGTACTGACGTTCGTTCTGCCCGTTCGTCGTGACCGTCGTGTCGTCGTGGTGAGAAGTCGTGTCTTCGTGGTCTAACATTTCTCTAAGAACTTGAAAGGAGGCGACAATGGATCGGCGCAAGTTGGGAAATTCGGGGATCGAGGTCGCTCCGCTGGCGCTCGGCGGCAACGTTTTCGGATGGACCGTGGACGAGCCGACGGGGTTCAAGATCCTGGACGCGTTCGTGGCGGCCGGGTTCGATCTGATTGACACGGCGGATATTTACTCGAAGTGGGTCTCCGGCCACCAGGGCGGCGAATCGGAAACGATGATCGGCAACTGGCTGAAGCGAAGCGGAAAACGCAAGAAGATCATCCTTGCCACCAAGGTCGGCAGCGAAATGGGGCCGAAGAAGAAAGGCCTCTCGAAAGCCTATATCCTGAACGCGGCCGAGGACTCGCTGCGCCGCCTGCAGACCGACTACATTGATCTGTACCAGTCGCACCTGGACGATGCGAAGACGCCGCTGGAGGAGACGCTCGAGGCGTACGCGCAGTTGGTGAAGCAGGGAAAGGTGCGGGCGATCGGCGCATCCAATTACGGCGCGGAGCGCCTGGCGGAGGCGCTGGAGGTCAGCCGGCGGCAGGGATATCCCAGCTATCAGAGCCTGCAGCCGCTCTACAATCTCTATGACCGCGCCGAATACGAGGCGAAGCTCGAGCCGCTGTGCCGGGTCGAAGGACTGGGCGTGATCACCTATTTCTCATTGGCCAGCGGGTTTCTCACGGGAAAGTACCGATCGCAGAAGGACCTGTCGCAGAGCGCGCGCGGCGACCGAGTCAAAGGGTATCTGAACGAGCGGGGATTCAAGATTATCCGCGCGCTGGATCAAGTGGCGAAGGACACCAAGTCCGCGCCCGCCACCGTCGCGTTGGCGTGGCTGATGGCGCGTCCCGGCATCACCGCGCCGATCGCCAGCGCCACGAGCCTGGAGCAGTTGCACGACCTGGTCGCAGCCGCGAGCCTCAAGCTGGATCGCGCATCCATGGACGCGTTGAATGAGGCTGGTGCAAGTTGAACGATCTCGGAAGAGCGCTGCGGCGCCTGGCCGGGGTTTGCAGAGGCCCCACCAGGCTTCCGAAGCACTGGATTGATTATCTTTGCCTGAGTCTTGGAATCAGCATACTGCTTGCCTTCATAACTATGGGGAAACCTTGGTATGATTTCCACAGTGTGCGCGAGGGCAGTATGGCCGTCTGGAACATGCTCAAAGGCAGTGGCCAACTTGGAGATGTTTATCAGGACATGATCGGTTTCCGCCGTCTTTGCGCGCGGCTCGATCCCTATCCTCCGGTCAATGCGGCGCTAGTTGAACTCAGCGAATTCAGTGGGACTCATTTTTCCCTGCTCGGTCCGAGCGCCCATCCTCCGACGGCGTTCCTTTTCACCGCTCCCATTGCATTTCTGCCGGTGTCTTTGGCAGGGACCATCTGGGCGATGCTATGTCTCATCCTAATAGATGTTAGTCTTGTGTGCTATGGTCTTAAATGGAAAATGGCCTTGGGAGTCTCAATAATCATTACCATTCTCTTCCCCGCGATTGCCGCCTCCTTTACCCAAATCACAGCGTTTTGGGTTGTCGGCGTCGCGCTTGCCTACCGCTATCGTATCCAACAGCCGTTTTGGTCCGGCGTCGGCATCGGCATGGCATCGCTGACCAAATGGCTTCCACTGGGTATCATCGGATATTTCCTGTTCATGCGTAAGTATGCTGCTGCACTGGGCACTCTCGCCGTATTGCTCGTTGCCATTAGCATCGTACTGGCGCTCGAACCCGCCGCATTCCTCCGCTATGTGCAGGTAAATCGCACGGAGTCGTGGGTACACATCATGCGCCTCGAAAACGATTCGGTATTCACCCAGGCCTACATTAGATTCAAGTACGTCGGTCTTCTTGGGATAAGCGCCTATGCCGGGCTTCTCCTCTGGCGCAATCGCAAGTCCTTGTACGCTCCAGGCTTCACCCTCGATTACTCATTTTTTCTATACAGCTTTCTGGCGGTGTTGTTTCTTCCGATATGCTGGAGCGCCTCGCTGATGCCGCTGCTTCCAGTCCTGGCGTACTTTGTCCTTAGAGGCCGGCTTGCTCACGTACTGCTCGCCCTGATCTGCCTTGCTGCCATGGCAATGTTCAACGTCAATTTCTTCAGGCTATTCATTCCTCGCTTTCCCCTGGGAACAACTGCAATTCTGATAACGAGTGTCTTGTTCTTGATGGAACCACCGGCCGACTCTGCGACGGCGCCGATTCAGCGCGGAGGTGTGGAGCACGAAGACGCGGAGAGACGAAGACGCGGAGACACGATTCTTCGTGCCTCCGCACTGAAGACGCATTCATCGTTACACTAGGACGCCTGCGCGACCGGATGCTGCGAGCGGCCTCGGCCGCCGCGGTGTGAGCGGCCGCCTCGCGAACGGCGGCGCCTCTGGCCCTCGGCGGGCGCGGAAGCTTGCGCCGGCTCCTCGGGCGCGGAGGAGCCGATGTGCGTCAGCGGCAGCTTCGCGGAAATCAGCTTCTCGAGCTGGCTCAGGCAGAGACGGTCGGTGTGCGTGACGAAACTCGTCGCCATGCCCTTGGCCGCCACGCGCGCGGTGCGGCCGATGCGATGGATGTAGTCCTCGGCCGAGCCGGGGAAATCGTAATTGATGACGTGCTCGATGTCGGCCACGTCAATCCCGCGGGCGGCGATGTCGGTGGCGATGAGGATGCGGTACTGCCCGTTGCGGAAGCCGGCCATGGCGGCATCGCGCTGGGTCTGCTCGCGATCGCCGTGCAGCCGCGCGACGTTGTGCCGGCGGGCCGAGACGGTGCGCGCCAGCCGTTCGACCTTGCGCTTGGTCCGCGCGAACACCAGCACGCGCCCCTCGCTCCGCGCCAGCAGGTCCAGGAGCAGCGGCATCTTGTCCGGCTCCTGGACGTGGTAAAGTTTCTGCTCCGCGCGCGCGGGCGGCGCCGTGAGGCCGACCTGGATGCGCACCGGCGATTGCATGTTCCGGCGCACGAGTTTCTCCACCTCGGGCGGCATCGTCGCGGTGAACATCAGCGACTGGCGCTTCTTCGGCAGCACCTCGATGATGGAATTGATCTGCGGGATGAAGCCCATGTCGTACATCCGGTCCGCCTCGTCCACGGTGAAAATCTCGATGTCCGAGAGCACGATCGTGCGCGAATGGATGTGGTCAATGAGCCGGCCCGGCGTGGCGACGAGGACGTTGGGCCAGGCCTGGAGCGCCTTGTAATCTTCCTTGATGGGGATTCCGCCGACCACGACGGCCACGCGGACGCCGGTGGATTTGCCGAGCTGCCGGAGCGCCACGGCGATCTGCTGCGCCAGCTCGCGCGTGGGCGCCAGGATCAGCGCGCCCATCTCCACTTTTCCCGCCGTGCGTTGGATGATCGGCAGACCGTACGCCGCCGTCTTGCCCGTGCCGGTCTGGGCCAGTCCGATGACGTCCTTGCCTTCGAGCAGCGGCGGAATGCATTGGGCCTGGATGGGAGTCGGTTGCTGATAGCCCAGTTCAGCAACGTCCTTGAGGATACTCGGCAGCAGACCGTAACCCGAAAAACCGTTCGTCTCTGGTTCCGACTTCAACAAACACCTCACTTGCGAAAGCGCCTAAACGATTCGTGCACCGCACTGGGCGCACTCCGTCGGGCGTAGATTGCCGCGCCGGCGCTCCCACACGGGAGGTTCAACCGGGACGGCCGACCGGGGCGGGCGCATCCGCGCCGCACTCCCCGCTTGCGCCCGGCTGTTCGTTTTTTGTTGCGGGCGCCTTGCAGTGAAGGCCAACTGACTGAAAGGACTCCGGCCGGCAAAGGATTCGCACAAAACGAACCGGTCGAAGCAGTTGACGGATGGAAAGGACTTGCAGGAAACTGCCCGGAGCCGCCCCGGCTCCTGCCAATCGCGTTGCCAACCGACGCTTCACTTTTCCTTTATCATACCACAAAGTGTCCGCGAACGCAAATGCAGGAATGATCATCGTTTCCCCGGTCTTGGAGGGCGCATTCCAGCTTGACATGGCGCGCCGAAAGGCTATATTAGGCTTGCAGATATGTAGACATGTCGGAATCTCCCGGGGTTTTCAGAAAAGCGGCAGGATGAACCATGGCCAAATGCAGCGGACCACAGGCATGCGCCCGGGTGATGGGCGCCCTGGCGGACGAGACGCGGTTGAGAATCGTGCGCGGGCTGTTCGCTGGCGGCGCGTGCGTCGCGGCGCTGGCGAAGCGCGTCGGCGCGCCCGGCGCCCGGACTTCGCATCACCTGGCGATCCTTCGCGCGGCCGGCATTGTCGAGGGCCAGCGCGACGGGCAGCGCGTGATCTATCGGCTCAGCCGCGAGTTTCACGGCAGCCCCAGGTCGCAGACGCTCGACTTCGGCTGCTGCCTGGTCCGCTTTCTTCCGCTGGAGGTCGAGTCCTGCGAGGCCGAAGCTTAAGCATGATCAAGTACAATACACTGGCGCACGAATGCGCGGGGGAAGTGATCGGGACGTATATCCTCGTGTTCTTCGGCCTCGGCTCAGTGCACGTGGCGGTGCTGACCGGCGCGCTGACAGGACTCTGGCAGGTCGCAATCGTGTTTGGACTCGGAATCTCGCTGGCCATCTACGCGCTCGGGAGCGTCAGCGGCGCGCACATGAACCCGGCGATGACGGCCGCGTTCGCGATGTACCGCGACTTCCCGCTGAAGAAGGTGCCCGCTTATCTCCTGGCGCAATTCACCGGCGCGGTGGCGGCGGCAGCGACGCTCTACGGGCTCTTCCATGGCCTGATTCTCCGGTTCGAGCAGATGCACTCCATCGTGCGCGGCCAGTCCGGCAGCGAATTGTCCGCCATGATCTACGGCAATTATTTCCCGAACCCCGCTATCGTCGGCATGAACGCCAATGCGCTCGCGTGCGTCTCGCAAGGCCAGGCGATGCTGGCGGAAGCTCTCGGCACGGCGTTCCTGGCCTTCTTCGTCTTCGCGATGACGCACGAGCATGAGGGCGAGAAGCCCGCGAAGATCCTCTTCGGCCTGATGATCGGCCTGACCGTCTCGATCATCATCTGCGTCGTCGCGCCGTTGACGGGGGCCGGGCTGAATCCGGCGCGCGACTTCGGCCCGCGGCTGTTCGCCTGGGCGGCCGGTTGGGGATCGGTCGCGATTCCCGGCCCGCGCGGCGGATTCTTCACGGTTTACATCCTCTCGCCCGTCCTCGGCAGCCTGGCCGGCGCGGGCGCGTTCCAATTGCTGATGCGCCCGCGAGCCGCCGCGGCGCAGCAACTCGGCCGGGCGGCTGAGCGCGAAGGGGAGACGCTGTGAATGAGACGCGGAAAGAGGTGCGGATGGTCCTCGTCGGCGGCTTCCTCGGCGCGGGGAAGACCACATTGCTGACGCAGGCGGCGCGGCGGCTCGTGGAGCAGGGCCGGCGCGTGGGAATCGTCACCAACGACCAGGCCGCCGATCTCGTGGACACGGGGATTCTGCGGCAGGGCGGCTTCGGCGTCGGAGAGGTCGCCGGCGGATGCTTCTGCTGCCGGTTCAGCGACTTCGTCGCGGCGGCCGATAAGCTCCTCAATGACCTTCATCCCGACGTGCTCTTCGGGGAGCCGGTCGGCAGTTGCACCGACCTTTCCGCCACGGTGCTTCAGCCGCTCAAGCAGCTCTACGCGGAGTGGTTCCGGCTGGCGCCGTTCACGGTCGTGACGGATCCCGCGCGGCTGGAGGAGGCGCTGGACGCGGACGCGGCCGCATTTCCCGACACCGTCGTATACATCTTCCGAAAGCAGTTGGAGGAGGCCGACGTCATCGTGCTGAACAAGACCGACCTGCTCTCGCCGGGCGAGCTGTCCGCGCTGAAGCGGAAGGTCGCGAAGGAATATCCCGGGACGCCGCTGTTCTGCCTCTCGGCGCTGAAGGGCGATGGAGTGGACGCATGGCTGGATTTCGTGCTGAATGCGCCGCGCGCCGGGACTCGGATAACGGAAGTGGATTATGACAAGTACGCCGACGGCGAAGCGGCACTCGGCTGGCTGAATTGCACGGCGAAGCTTGTCCGCCGAAGCCTTGGCGAAGGCGGACTGCGCGCTGCGGCGCCGACGGACTGGCGCGAGTTCTGCGCGGGTTTCATCGAGCGCGTGCGCGAGGGACTTCGCGGCGGCGTGGCGGAGATCGCGCACCTGAAACTGCTGCTCAATACCGCCGGCGGCAGCCTGCAGGCGAACCTCACCAGTTCGCGCGGCGACCCGCTTTTCCAGGGCACTGTGCAGGGCGAGCCGCGCGAGGCGCTGCTGATCATCAACGCGCGCGTCCGCGCGGAACCCAAAGAGCTTCAGGCGGTGATCGAGAACGCGCTCGCGAGCGGTACGCAGAGTGACGTCGCCGTGGAAATCCTCACCATGGCGAGCTTCAAGCCCGGCCGCCCGAAGCCGACGCACCGGTATAGCGACATCGTTTGACGTGGAGGTTGATGATTGGGAGATTGGTTGATTGGGGAATTAAGACCCGTGCTTTACCAAGTCCCAATTTCCCAATCTCCGCCGTTGGTCAGCCGGCGTCCGCGCTGAAGAAGCACGGGCAGTCGGCGGCGCACCGGCCGATGGTCTCGGGCCCGTTGACGCGGCGAATCCGCTCGACGGTTTCCGCGATGAGCCCGGCGGCGCGCTCGGCCTCATCGAGGGCGGTCGCCGGCCCGGCGGAGATGCGGATCGAGCAGAGCGCGGCCATCTCGCTCAGCCCCATCGCCCGCAGCACGCGCGACGGTTCCTGCCGCCGGCTGGAGCAGGCGGAACCGGTCCCGACGTATACGCCGAGCAGGCTCAGCGACAGCACCACGTTGACGGCGTCGGCGTAGAGGCAGCAGAGGTTGACGGTGTTCGGCAGGCGATCGGTCGGGTGGCCGTTGAGCCGCGCAGCGGGCAGTCTGCGGACGAGGTCGCCGAACGGCCGCATGACCTCGGGATAATGTCCCAAGTTGCGCTCCAGGTCGTGGCGCGCCACTTCCGCCGCCTGGCCCAGCGCGATGATTCCGGGCACGTTTTCCGTGCCGGCGCGGCGGTCGCTTTCCTGCCGCCCGCCTTGCTGCGTCCACTCGATAGCGACGCCCTTGCGGACGTAGAGCGCGCCGGCGCCTTTGAGGCCGCCGAATTTATGCGCAGAGATCGAGTACAGATCGCAGCCGAGTTGCCTCACGTCCACGGCGATCTTCCCCGCCGCCTGGACGCCGTCCACGTGGAAGAGGATCCCGCGCTCGCGGCAAAGCCGGCCGATCTCGCGGACCGGCTCGATCGTGCCGGTCTCGTTGTTGGCGTGCATGATCGAGAGGAGCGTCGCGTCCGGACGGAGCGCGGCCTCGATGTCGCGCACGTCCACGCGGCCGGCGCCGTCCACCGGCACGATGGTCAGCTCGCATCCCTGGCGCGCCAGCCATCGGCAGGTCTCGATCACGGACGGATGCTCGACGGCGCTGGTGACGAGGCGGCTTGCCCGCCCTCCGTGTGGCGGGCGGAGCCGCGATTTGACCTGCGCGGCGCACACGCCTTTGATCGCGAGGTTGTTCGACTCGGTGCCGCCGCTGGTGAAGACGATTTCTTCCGGCGCCGCTCCGATCAAAGCGGCCGTCTGCGCGCGCGCCGCCTCGATCCGCTCGCGTGCGGCCCGGCCCGGTGCGTATGGCGCGGACGGGTTGCCGAACTCCCCGCGAAGGAACGGCATCACCGCGTCGGCCACTTCCGGATGCACCGGGCTGGTGGCGTTCCAGTCGAGATAGATTCCATGGCTCGCAGATTCCATCTCCCTATTCTACCTTTCGTAGACCGCGCGGGAAAACATCTTTGAGGTCGTGAAACCGGTTCTGGTATTATCGAGATGTCCTGGAGCGAGACCGCGATGAAGAGAGTTCAGGTGCTGGGCGCCGGCTGCCCGCGCTGCCGGAAGCTGGCGGAGAACGCGCAGGCGGCGGTGGCGGCGCTCGGCGCGGAGTACCGGGTCGAGAAGGTTACCGACATCGCCGAAATTCTGAAATTCGGCGTGATGATGACTCCCGCGCTGGCCGTGGACGGCGAGGTCAAAGTCGTCGGCCGCGTCCCGGACGTCGAGGAGATCAGGAAGCTGCTGGCATGAGTGGGACGATGAGCCGGCTCGGCAGGTTTCTCATCGTTGCGGCGCTCGCGGTCGCGGTGGCCGGCGTGCTCGCGGAGAAGCACCGGCAGCGAGCCGAGAGTGCGCGCGCGGCGGTACTTCCCGCTGCGGGGCTGCCGCGGCTGATCGAGCTGGATGCGGTGGATTGCGCGCCGTGCAAGGCGATGGAGGCGGTGCTGGCCGGCCTTCAGCGCGAGTGCGCCGGTCGCCTGGCCATCGAGGTGATTGATGTCCGCGCGCACCGCGACATCGAGGCGGCGTACCGCGTGCGCTTCAGCCCCACGCAGGTCTTCACGGATTCCTCGGGCGCGGAGCTGTTCCGGCATGAAGGGTTCATGCCGCGAGAGGACATCCTGTCGAAGTGGCGCGAGCTCGGGTACGACCTGCAGGCGCCCGCGGGCGCGGCGGGACTGCTGGTACGGCTCTTCGGCGCGCTCAGTCATGCGGTGGCGGGTGCGCCGGCGGCGGCGCTTCTGGCGGCGTTCCTCTGGGGCGTGCTGAGCGTCGTCCTGAGCCCGTGCCACCTGGCGAACATCCCGCTCGTCATCGGCTTCATCGCCGGGCAGGGGCGCATCACGGCTCGGCGCGCTTTCGGGCTGTCGGCGCTCTTCGCGGCGGGAATCCTCACGATGATCGGCGTCGTCGGCGGGGTGACCGTCGCGGCCGGACGTCTGGCGGGAGAAGTCGGACCGCTCGCGCGGTATCTCATGGCGGCGGTCCTCTTCACGGTGGGACTGCACTTCTTCGACGTGCTGCCGCTGCCGTGGTCGGGCGCGGGGCTGATCGGCACGCAGCGGAAGGGCGCGGCGGCGGCGCTGATCTGCGGGCTGCTCTTCGGCGTGGCGCTGGGCCCGTGCACCTTCGCGTACATGGCGCCGATGGTGAGCGTGGCGTTCAGCGTCGCCGCCGCGAGCGTGGCCTACGGCGCGCTCCTGCTGCTGGCTTACGGCCTGGGGCACTGCTCCGTGATCATCCTGGCCGGGACCAGCACGGAGTGGGTGCAGCGCGGGCTGAACTGGAACGAAAGCTCCCGCGGCGCCCGCTGGCTCAAGCGGGCCTGCGGCGCGCTGATCCTCCTCGGCGGAGCGTACATGCTCTATATCGCCTGAGGATATGAATTCCTCGTAATCGTAATCATAATCGTAATCGTAATCAGCGTTCGTCCGGTTCGAAAACAAAAGGCGATTACGAGTACGATTACGAGCTTGAGAAACCGGCCCTACTGTCCAGCCGCGCCGTTGCCTGCGCCCGTGACGTCCAGGCAGAAGATCTTGTGCATGTCGCGGACGACGAGCTTGCCGTCCTTGAACGCCAGCGGCGCCCACGGTTCCGGCGGAGCGAGCATCGGCGTGCGGCCGAGTTCCCTGTATCCGGCCGGCGAGGCTTCCGCCATGCACAATTCCCCGTTGGCGCCATTGATGATGTAAATCAAGCCGTCAGCGATGAGCAGGTAGCCCAGGTCGAACGTCTTGGGCTTGGAGTCCCACTTGATCTGCCCGTCGAGCGTGATGCACCGCAGCCCGCCGCCGACGTCGGAGCTGTTGCCGTAGATATATCCGTCCCAGAGCAGCGCCTGGGCGCACTTCGAGCCCATGTTCTTATTGGCCCAAAGCTGCGTGACTTGGTACTGACCGCCGCGGTTCCCTTCACCTGTCGCGCGCGCGACCTTGAGCATCACGGAGCCATGGCCGTAGCCGGTCGTGAAGAAGATGCGTCCGTCGCCAATCGGCAGCGGCGAGGGAATATCCCACCAGGATTTGCTCGCCGGATAGACCAGGTGCTCGAAGAGCTGTTGCCCGGTCTTGGCATCCACGCCGACCAAATTGCCTTGCATCCCCAGCGCCAGAATCATGTCGCGGCCGTCGAACTTCATGAGGATCGGCGACTCGTATTCCTCCTCGACGCCTTTGAGGTTCGGCGTGGTCCACGCGACCTTGCCGGTGGCCTTCTCATACGCGACGAGCACCGCCTTCCTGCCCCACGGCATCACGATCACGTAGTCGCCGTACAGGAGCGGCGACGTGGAGACCGCCCACTGCGGCTTTTTCGCGCCCCAGTCCGCGAGCAGGTTCTTTTTCCAGACCAGGCTTCCGTCGCTGAACTTGACCGCGGAGATTTGCCCGAAGGGCCCGATTCCGAACACCATGTCGCCGTCGGTGGCCGGCGTCGAGCGGCTGCCGTTATGATCAATGCCGCCGGGCGCGGCGTAGGTGTAATGCCAGACTTCCTTTCCGTCGGCCATGTTGAACCGCCGGAGCGAGTCGGCCTTATCGTCCTCGCGGTCGAGCAGCAGCACGCTGTCGCCGTAGATCGCCGCGCCGCCGTAACCGGGGCCGACCGGCTGCTCCCAGAGAATCTTCGGCCCGCCCGCCGGCCAGGCGCGCGCCAGGCCCTTCGCGTCGTGAGCGACGCCGTCGTCCTGCGGCCCGAGGAACTGCGGCCAGTCGGCGGCCGCCGCGCACGCCGCCATGCTCAAGGCCCCGATGATGCCGAACGCCGCCGCGCGGACACGATAACTCACCATCTCTTCCTCCTTGGTTAAGTTCTGGAAGCCCCAGTCGCGTGATTATACAGGCTCGGCCCGATCCGTTGCAATGCTATGCCGGCTTGTTGCGATCCGAAATCCCCTTCAGCGCCTCCTCGTAAATCGCCAGCGTCTGCGACGTCATGGCCTCCGACGAGAAGAGCCGCGCGACGCCTTCCGACGCGGCGCGGCCCATCTGGTCCGCCCGGTCCGGATCGTCCATCAGCGCGGCAAGCGCTTCCGCGACCGCCGCAGGGTCCTCGACCGGCACCAGCAGCCCGCCGCCGGTCAGCCCGAACAATTCCGGGAACAGGCCCAATCTCGGCGCCACGGCCGGCACGCCGGCCGCCATCGCTTCCAGGCAGGCCATCGCGCGCTGCTCGGCGTATCGGCTCGGCAGGCAGAAGACGCTGAGGCTCTGCAGGAAGCGCACTTTCTCCTCGAGGCCGATCTCGCCGACGTACTCGAACCGCTCCGTCAGCCCCGCGGAGGAGATGCGCTCGCGCAGCCGGTCCATAAAGCGGCTGTTCGGCCGCGTGACCTCGCCCGCTACGCTCAGCACCATCTCTTTGCCCGGCCGCCGTTTCTCCAGCAGGATGAACGCCTCGACGAGGATGTCCAGCCCCTTGGCCGGCGAAACGCGCGAGAGGAACCCGATGCGGAATGGCGCGCGCACGCGGCCGCCGGTCGGGCGGAATCTCAGCGCCTCCACGCCGGGGCGCACGACCTGGATTCGCTCGCGCGGGACCGCGAGGAACTCGCTCATCTCGTCCGCATGCGCCTCGCCGGGCGAGAACAGCCGGTCGAAGTGCTGCGCGTGGCTGCGCATGAGCGACGCGGCTTCGTCGCGGTACGGCTGCGGCAGTCGCGCGACGAATGATTCCTCGCCCTGGAGCGTGCAGAACAGCGGCACGCCGAGCCGCCGCTTGATCTCCGGCGCGATCGCGGAGAGCAGCGAGTTGGTCAGGTTGATCACCTCGGGCCGGCGGCCGCTTTCGAGGAAGCGGAGCAGCTCCTCGAGCGCCTTCCGCTGCCGCCCGTCCGCGCCGCGCAGGACCGAGACGGTCATCGCGCCGAGATTCTCCGGCCGCGTCTCGATGGCGCGCGAGGCCAGGTTCAGCAGCCAGGGACGGTCAAGGAACCAGTCCACGAAGCGCGGCGTCCGCCGGAAGAGGCCCGACCGGTCCTGGAGCCACGCGTTGATGCCGCCGTAGAACACGCGCTCCGCGCGCGGCATCGGCACGTCGGAGCGGAGCGGCGTGTAGAGCGGGACGAGCAGCACGTCGTGTCCGCGCGCGATCAGTCCGCGGCAGAGCGCCAGGTCGCGCGCGCAGGCCCCGCAGTAGCTTCCCGCCGCGCCGGCGGCGATGTAGACGATGCGCATAGTTTAACCTTGACGATGGACGATAGACGACAGACGATGGACCATGGACGGTGGACGAGAGACGACGGACGAGAGACGATGGACGACAGACCGTGACCCATCGTCTATCGTCTATCGTCCATCGTCCGCCGTTCGCCGTCCGCCGTCCGCCGTCTCCTCAGCGCCCCGGTCGGACACGCCGCCGCGCATCGCGCGCCGGTGCGGGCGAGACCCTCGGCGACCGGCCGCTCGAAGGGAATCGCCGCGACGGTCGGGAAGCCGCGTCCCTCGAACGTGATCCCCGGCCGCTCGCTTTCCTGTTCCGCGATCCGCACGCACAGCCCGCAGAGGATGCACTTGCCCGACTCGTATACGATTTCCGGATGCGAGGCGTCGCGCGCGAAGGCGCGGCGCGCGCCCTTGTATTTCCCCGGCTCGGCCGCGTACTCCGTTCCGTACCGCCGAAGCCCGCAGGTGTCCCGCGCCAGGCAGTCGCACTGAATGCATCGCCGCGCTTCGCGGACGGCTTCGGAATCGGAGAGCCCGCCGGTGATCTCGTCGAACGTCGTCCGCCGCCGGGCCACGTCGAGAGAGACGCCTTCGGCGCGCCTTTCGCCGCGAACGAATTCCCGGAAGAGCGCGGCGTGTTCCGAATCGGACAGCTTCCCCATCAGCACGTGCAGCGTCTTGTGTTCGCCCACGATCGGCTCGCCGCGCAGGAACTGGCCGATCGAGAGCGCCGCCAGCCGTCCGGCCGCGACCGCGCGCACCGCCGCGCCCGGCCCGGAGACGCACTCGCCTCCGGCGAAGACTCCGTCGAGGTTCGTCGCCAGCGTCTGCCGGTCCGTCGCGATGCCGCGCGCGGAGACGTTCACGCCAAGCTTCTTGAAGAACTCCGTGTCCGCCCGGCGCTGCGGGGCGGCGATCAATCGGCCCGCGTCGAGCGCGAATGTCGCGCCGTCTCGCTCGAACGTCACGCGCACCGCCTCGCCGCCGGGAGGTTCGCTTCTCACGAGCTTCGCGCTCAATTCCAGCTTGATGCCTTCCGCCTCGGCCGCGCCAACGCATTCCCCGAAGCAGGACATGCTCTCGCGCGTGGTCTCGCAGACCAGCGTCACGCGCCGCGCGCCTAGCCGCAGCGCCGTCTGCGCCGCCGTCACCGCCTCGTCGCCTGCACCGATGACGAGAACCGGTTCGCGTATGGCCGGCGCCTCTCCTTCGGCGACCAGATGCAAGAACGACAGCGCCTGGCCGCCGTCTGTGCCGAGCGCCAGGAACACGGCGTCATGCTCGCGTCGCAGTTTTTGGAAATTGAGGCTCTCGCCCAGCCGCTCGTTCATGCGGAACTCTGCGCCGAGACGGCGGATGACTTCAATCTCCGCCTGCAACGCGCGCTTCGGCAGGCGGAACTCGGGAACCGCGTACCGCAACAGCCCACCCGGCTCCGCGCTCGCATCGAAGATCGTGCAGGCATGCCCTTCCCGCAAAAGATAGAACGCCGCCGAAAGCCCCGCCGGCCCGGCGCCGACGATGGCGACTTTCTTGCCGGTTGAAGGTTTCTTCGGCGGCACATCTAAATCGCCTGCCGCCTGCATCGCGTCTGCGGGGAACCGCTTGAGCGCGCAGATGGCGATGGGTTCATCGAGTTCGCCGCGCCGGCAGACGCGCTCGCAGAAGCGCGGGCAGATGCGGCCGAGCGCGCCGGCGAACGGGATTCGTTCGCGGATCACCTCCAGCGCGCCTGATGGGTCGCCCTCGCGGATGCGCCGGATCATCGCCGGAATGTCCATCCCCGCCGGGCAGGCCAGCGTGCAGGGCGCGACGCAGTCGCCGACGTGGTCCGAGAAGAGCAGCTCCAGCGCCGTCCGCCGCGCCGTGTTGATTTCATCGGAGCGCGTCGTCACGACCATCCCGTCCGCCGCCGGCGCCACGCACGAAGGCGCGAGGTTCCGTCGCCCCTCGACTCTCACCACGCAGAGGAAGCACGATCCGAACGGCGCAACGCCGTCCGCGTGGCAGAGCGTGGGAATCCGGATCCCGAGCCTCCGCGCCGCGTCAAGAATAGTCGCGCCCGGCTCGACCTCGACCGTCTGACCGTCAATTGTAAGTTTCAAGCTCACTCAGCCTCACCAAATCGTCGTCGTCCTCGTCGTCGTCCTCGTCCTCGATCTTCTGTCCTGAACGGCCGACGACGAGGACGAGGACGAGGACGATCATCGCGCTAGTGCAGTTCTGTCATCTTAAGACCCATATCCGCATGCCGTTGCAACACGCTGGGTTCGTTTTTCCAACTTGTTTCGGCGGCGGTTGACGCGACCCCTTCTCGAGAGACGCAGAGCGCTCGTCACCGCCGCGCGCCGGCGCTAGCAGCTGACCGTCAATCGTAACTCACAGTGCCACAAGTCTTTACCACCCAGAAAGCGTAAGAGATGTTATCGCAGTATCTTACGCCAAATTGGATTCGTTTTTTCAACTCATCTTTTGTGCGGTAACTTCTTCCTAGCCCGTATCTTGCGACTTAATCACCGGCGCTAATATGCCATAATAATTCTTATTTGTCAAGGGCCTGCTGCTGTTTTGCTGACGCCGCGCTGCACGGTGATGTCGTACCATGCATCCGAGACGCCAGTTACGACTTCTCTCTCCGCCAGAATATTTTTCGCTTTTTTGATTTTCAGCCCGTCCCGACCTCCACCGCCTTAGCCGGACAAATCGCCGCGCAGGTGCCGCATTTTATGCACTTGGTCTGGTCAATCTCGTGCTGCTCGTAGGGGCGCGGCTCGATGGCGTCTACGGGGCACTGCTGCGCGCAGAGGGTGCACCAGAAGCAGCGGTCGGTGATCTTGTAGCGGATGAGCGCACGGCAGCGCTTGGCGGGGCAGCGCTTCTGGTGGAGGTGCGCCTCGTACTCGTCGCGGAAATATTTCAGGGTGGTGCGGACCGGGTTCGGCGCGGTCTGGCCGAGGCCGCAGAGGCTGGTGCGGCGGATTTGCTCGCTGAGCTCTTCGAGCCGCTCGATGTCGCCGCTCTTCCCTTCGCCGGCGCAGAGGCGGTCGAGGATTTCGAGCATCCGCTTCGTGCCGATTCGGCAGAACGTGCATTTGCCGCAGGACTCGTTCTGCGTGAATTGAAGGAAGAAGCGCGCCATGTCCACCATGCAGGCGGTGTCGTCCATCACGACGAGG
>JBKQWE010000019.1:0-5524 GCA_052139675.1 Candidatus Brocadiia bacterium | reverse complement strand
GGCAGAGGGCATGAACATAAACAGCCCGGAAACACGGGGCTTCCGAGCTGCTTCAGGATGGCGCGCCCAGGAGGACTTGAACCTCCAACCTTCGGCTTCGTAGGCCGTTACTCTATCCAATTGAGCTATGGGCGCGAGTCTGGATATCTAGTGTTTAGTTGCGTAAATTGGCGTACCAATTTACGCAACTAAACACGGTCCAACGGAACGCATAACTCACTAAAGCGACAGGGCTTAGCGCGGCCATGCTTCCTTGCGGAAATAGGACGCCTATTTTCGCAAGGAAGCACTAGGCCGGGAGCGGCCGCCGGCGATGTGCGTCCCTTCGTTAGAATATATCCGCATCACGGCGGATTTGCAAGAGGCCGTTCTCGAAGGGCGCTACTGCCGCATGAGCGGGAAAAGGATCACGTCCCGGATGGACGGCGAGTTCGTCAGGAGCATCACCAGTCGGTCAATGCCGATGCCGAGTCCGCCGGCGGGCGGCATGCCGTGCTTCAGCGCGCGGACGAAGTCCTCGTCCACCGTCCGCACCTGGCCGGGTTCCTGCTCGATCTGCTTTTCGAGCCGCTGCTGCTGGTCGAGCGGGTCGTTCAGCTCGGTGTAGGCGTTGCCCAGCTCCATCGCCGCCGCGTACGGCTCGAAGCGGTCGGTCAGCGCCGGGTCGTACGGCGTCTGCTTGGTCAGCGGGCAGAGCGCCAGCGGGAAGTCAATGACGAAGGTCGGCTGGATCAGGTTGTGCTGCACGCAGGCTTCGAACAGCCGGTCCGCGACCGCCGCCTTGTCGCCGGTCGGATCGCGCCCGAGTTCCCTGGCGCGCGAACGCAGCTTCTCCTCGTCCTCGAGGCCGGCGCCGGCGTATTCCTTCAGCAGGTCGTTCCATTTCCGCCGTGGCCATGGCGTGGTGAAATTCAGTTTGTGCTCGCCGTACTGCACCACGCGCCCCGCGCCGATCTCGTCGAGCGCCGCGCAGACGATGCCCTCGGTCAGGTCCATCATCGCGTGGTAATCTCCGTACGCCTGGTAGACCTCCATCATGGTGAATTCCGGGTTGTGGCGCGTGCTGATGCCCTCGTTGCGGAAGTTGCGGTTGATCTCGTACACGCGCTCCATCCCGCCGACGAGCAGCCGCTTGAGGAACAGCTCCGGCGAGACGCGCAGGTACAGGTCCATATCGAGCGTGTTGTGGTGCGTGATGAACGGCCGCGCGGCGGCGCCGCCGGGGATCGCCTGCATCATCGGCGTCTCGACCTCGAGGAACCCGCGCGCGTCCAGGTACCGGCGGATGGCGGCGACGATGCGCGCGCGCTTCTTGAAGGTCTGCATCACCTCCGGGTTGGCGAAGAGGTCCACGTAGCGCTGGCGATAGCGGATCTCCACGTTCTGCAGGCCGTGCCATTTCTCCGGCGGCGGGAGCAGCGCCTTGCTCAGGATGCAGAGCTTCTCCGCGAAGAGGGTGATCTCGCCGGTGCGCGTTTTGGCCAGCGTGCCGTCTACGCCGACGAGGTCACCCAGATCGAGCAGCCCGAACAGCTCGAACCCTTCCTCACCGAGGTGGTCCTTGCGGAAGTAGACCTGGATTTTGCCGGTGGAGTCGCGCACGTCCGCGAAGGCCGCTTTGCCGAAATTGCGGACGACGAGCATCCGGCCGGCGATGCGCGCCTTGCGGCCTTCCTGGTAATTCGCCGTCACCTCGCCGATGGCGGCGACGCCGTCGAAGCGCGAGCCGTAGGGATCAATGCCCTTCTGCCGCAGCGCCTCGAGCTTCCGAAGCCGCTCCTGTTCCATCCGGTCTTCCACGTTCGGCGACCTCCTGAATTCAAATGGGGTTGCATTGAATCACATCGCGCCGCTGCGGTCAAGGAACGCGCCTCAGAGCTTGCGCAGCCCGGCGAATTTGAGGACCAGGCGCTTGACGCCGACGGACTGGAACTGGACGGTGGCGCGCAGGTCTTCACCGTAGCCGCTGACGTCCATGACGCGCCCGACTCCGTACCGCGGGTGGCGGACGGAGTCGCCGGCGCGGAACGGCGCGCGCGGGTCGAGCGGCGCGGCGTCGGACGAATAATCGCCGTCGTAGACGATCTCCTCGTGCTCGCTGCGGCGGACGCGGCGAGGCGAGAACGGCAAATGCCGATTGCCGAATGCCGGTTGCCGATTGCGGGAAGCGGAGGGCGGATTGATGAACGCTGAAGGGAACGAGCGCCGAGCGCCGTACGCGGATTGTTCCGCCGCGGCGATCTCCTCGGGCAGCTCGCGGATGAAGCGCGAGGGTTCCGTGAACTGGCGCTTGCCGTGGCGGGCGCGCGAATCGGCGTAGCTGAGCGTCAGCCGCCGCTTGGCGCGCGTCAGGCCGACGAAGAACAACCGCCGTTCCTCCTCGAGATCGTGGTCGCCGTTCTCGCGCAGCAGCGGCAGCAGGCCGTCCTCGAGGCCGACGATGTAGATCACCGGGAACTCAAGTCCTTTCGCCGCGTGGAGCGTCATCAGCGTGACGCCGCCGAGCTTCTCGTCCCACAGGTCCACGTCGGAGACGAGCGCGGCCTGTTCCAGGAATCCCTGCAGGCCGCCTTCCGGCTCGGCCTGGTCGTACTCGGCGGCGGCGTTGACGAGTTCGCGCACGTTCTCGATGCGCTCGTCGGCGTTGTCGCCGGCGGAGGCCAGGTAGCGCTCGTAGCCGGTCTCCGCGAGCAGCCGCTCGAGGACGCCCGCGACGGGCCGGCGCGGCAGGGCGCGGAGCTGCTCGACGAGCCGGCGGAACTCGGCGATGCCCTGGAGCGCGGGGCCGCGCACGCCGGCCTCGGCGGCCTTCGCCAGCGCCTCGAAGAGCGTCAGCCCGTGCGCCGAGCCCCATTCCCTGAGCCGCTGGAGCGAGGTGTCGCCGATCCGCCGCGCGGGGATGTTCGCCACGCGCTCCACGCCGACGTCGTCGGCCGGGTTGTCCACCAGCCGCAGGTACGAGAGCAGGTCCTTGATCTCGCGCCGCTGATAGAACTCGGTGCCGGCGACGATGGAGTAGGGGATGGCCTCGCCGCGCAGCGCCGATTCGAGGACGCGCGACTGGGAGTTGAGCCGGTAGAAGACGGCCGCGTCGCGCGGGACGGCGCGCCCTTCGCGGAAGAGCCCGGCCAAGTCGCCGGCGACGGCGTCGGCCTCTTCCTGCTCGTCGCCGAACCGCAGCAGCCGCACCGGCTCGCCCTCGGGATTCTCCGTCCAGAGCGACTTCGCTTTCCGCTGGACGTTGTGGGTGATGAGGCGGTCCGCGGCCTGGAGGATGCGCTGCGTGCTGCGGTAGTTCTGCTCCAGGCGCACGATGCGGGCATCGGGATAGTCGCGCTCGAACTCGAGGATGTTGTTCACGTCGGCGCCGCGCCAGCCGTAGATGGACTGGTCCGGATCGCCGGTGACGCACAGGTTCCCGGCGCCGGCCAGGTGCTTGGCGATCAGGTACTGCGCGTGGTTGGTGTCCTGGTACTCGTCCACGAGCACGTGCAGGAACCGGCGGCTGAGCCGCTCGCGCGTCTCGGGGACCTCGCGGAGCAGTCGGACCATGAGGATGAGCAGGTCGTCGAAATCGGCGGCGTTGGCGCCGCGGAGCAGCCGCTCGTAGCGCTCGAAGACCTTGCCGATGGCGAAGGCCTCCTCCGGCGCGCCGGATTCCTGGAGTTTCTCGGGGCCCCAGAGCCTGTTCTTGGCGGTGCTGATCACGCGCGCGGCGTACGAGGGCGTGAAGAGCGTGCTGTCGAGTTGAAGCTCGGCCATCGCGCGCTTCACGGCCGCGACCGAGTCGGCGCTGTCGTAGATGGTGAAGGAGCGGCTCAGGCCGACGCGGTCGGCGTAGATGCGGAGCATCCGGGCGCAGAAGGCGTGGAACGTGGAGACCCAGACGCCCGGCGGCACGCCGAGGGCCTCGATCCGCTCGCGCATTTCGCCGGCGGCTTTGTTGGTGAAGGTGATCGCGAGGATGTCGTCGGGCCGGCAGCCCGACGCGACGAGGTGCGCCACGCGGCGCGTGATGACGCGCGTCTTTCCGCTGCCCGGCCCGGCCAGCACCAGCAGCGGGCCGCTCAGGTGCTGAATCGCCTCGCGCTGCGGGGCGGTGCAGCCGGAGAGAATCTTTTCAATCAACTCTTGGGAGGACATAGTTGGTCTTCAGTGGACGATGGACGCGGTGGACGAGGGACGATAGACGACAGACGATGGACGATGGACGCCGGTTTGCACTCCATCGTCTATCGTCCATCGTCAATCGTCGCGTTCGCTTTTTGCCGGCTGCGCCCCGCGAACAGACCGCGGAACGACTCCATGTAGAGGAAGAACACCGGCGTGATGTACAGCGTCAGAAGCTGCGAGAAGAGCAGCCCGCCGACGACGGCCAGGCCGAGCGGCCGCCGCGCGCCGCCGCCGGTCCCCGCGCCGATCGCGATCGGGATCGCGGCCATCAGCGCGGCCATCGTGGTCATCATGATCGGCCGGAAGCGGATCAGGCATGCCTCGTGGATCGCGTCCAGCGCGCTCTTGCCTTCGCGGCGCTGCGCCTCGAGGGCGAAGTCAATCATCATGATGCCGTTCTTCTTCACCAGGCCGACGAGCATGATGATCCCGATGAAGGCGTACAGGCCCAGCGGCACGCGGAAGATCAGCAGCGTCAGCAACGCGCCGACCCCCGCGCTCGGCAGGCCGGAGAGGATCGTCAGCGGGTGGATGAAGCTCTCGTACAGGACGCCCAGGACCATGTAAATGACCAGGACGGCCATGGCCAGCAGCAGCCAGAGACCGGAGAACGAAGATCGGTATGCCTCCGCCTCGCCCTGGAAACTCGGCGTGATGGAAGCAGGCAGACGAAGGTCCCGCACCGCGGCGGAGACCGCATTTTCCGCATCGCCGAGCGCCACGCCGGGCGTGAGGTTGAACGAGATCGTAATCGAGGGCAACTGGCCGGAATGATTGATGCTCAGCGGCCCGAAGCCCGATTCCAGCCGCGCCACCGCGTTCAGCGGCACCAGCTTGCCGCTGGTGGACTGCACGTAGAGCATCGAGAGCGACTCCGGCCGCAACTGGAACTCCGGCAGCAATTCCATGATGACCTGGTACGTGTTGCCGGGCGCATAGATCGTCGAGATCTGCCGCGTGCCGTACGCGTCGTACAGGGCCAGTTCGATCTGCGCCGCCGAAACGCCCAGCGCCGAGGCCTTGTCGCGATCAATCTGCACATTGATCTGCGGGTTCTTCAGCCGCAGGTCGCTCGTGACATCCTGGAACCCCGGCAGCGCGCGGACCTTGTCCTCCAGGAGCGGCGCGAAGCGGTAGAGCTGTTTCGCGTCGGCCGATTTCAGCGTGAACTGGAACTGGCCCGGCGTCAGCCGCCCGCTGGTCTGGATCGGCGGCGGGTTCTGCGGGCGGGTGACGATGCCGGGGATCTTGTCGAGCTTCACGCGCAGTTCCTGGACGATCTCGTCCGCCGACAGCGGACGCTCCGCCCGCGGCTTGAGCCGCAGGAACAGGATGCCGGTGTTCTCCGACC
>JBKQWE010000018.1:0-45598 GCA_052139675.1 Candidatus Brocadiia bacterium | reverse complement strand
CGCGTCTCGACGGGCACGGGCGAAAGCGCCACGGCGCGCAGGGCGCGCGCGAGGAGGTAATCGCCGACGTTGATGCCGTTCGCGAGGCCGAACCGCTTCCAGACCGTCGGCTTGTTCCGCCGGACCGTGTCGCCGTCCTCGATGTCGTCGTGGACCAGGAGCATGTTGTGCAGCAGCTCGACCGCCGCGGCGAAATGGAGCGCCTTCTCCGAGTCGCCGCCGAGCGCCTCAGCGGTCAGCAGGCAGAGGGCCGAGCGAATGCGTTTGCCGCCGGTCTCCAGGTGGTACCAGGCCGGCCCGCCGAGGAAGGCGGACTCATCGCCGTCGCGCGGGACGAGCTCCTGCAGGATCGGCCCGATGCGCCGGGCATGGCGTGCCAGTTCGATTGCAACCGGTGACGCACTCATTTCGCTCACCGAACCGAGGAATGCGGAACGTGGATAAATGAAATGTAAAGAGGCGAGGGGCGGGTGTCAAGCGGAACTCGACGCCATTGCTGATTGCCGATTGCGGAATGAGAATACTGATCGGGCTTCGCTCGAATGAGGCGCGCTGGCGCGCCGGATGAAAAGGCGCCGAGACTCGCCAGGACGGCCGTCAGGGCGTCGGATTCTTCGGGGCCTCGGCGGTTTTCGGGACATCGGCCGCGGCCTGCGCCTCCGGCGAGGCGGGCGTCGGGCGTTTCGCCTCGTCGTCGCCGGCCATGGCGGTCACGGCCGGCGCGGCGGTCACCGCCGGCGCGGCGCTCACCGCCGGCGCGGGGCTCACGGCGGTTGCGGCGCCCGCGGCGGTCGGAGCGTGCAGCAGCACTTTCTCGCCCGGTTCCAGCCCGCCGGTGATCTCGACATAGTCGGCGTTGGACAGGCCGGTCTTCACGACTCGCAGCTCGGCGCCGCCCTTGCCGGCGACGTAGCAGACCTGCCGGCCGTCCACGGTCGCGACGGCCTGGACCGGCGCGGCGAGGACGTCGGTCAGATTCGCGATCCGGATCTCCACCTGCGCGGACATGCCCGGCTTCAGTTCGGCGGGCGGGTTGTCCATGGAGACGACGACGTTGAAGTCCTTCGGGTCCGGGATGCGCCAGGCATTCAGCGTGTCGGCGACGACCAGCACTTTCTGCACCTCGCCGGAGTACTGGCGGTTCGGGTAGCCCTTGAGGACGATCCGCGCCTTCTGCCCGCGCCGGATCCGGTTGACTGAGGCTTTGTGGACCTTGACGTTGACGGCCAGTTTGCCCTCGTCGAGGATGGTCAGGAGCGCCTGCCGTTCCTGCACGGTGGCGCCTTCCTGGATTTTGCCCGCGCTCGCTGCGGCGGGAGCGGAGCCAGGAGCCGCCTGCGCCTGCGGCGGCGGCTGCGGCTGCGCGTACACCACGATGCCGGGCCGCGTAGCGTAGATCAGGCAGTTCGCAATCTGATCGTTGAATTTGTCGAGGCGGGTTTTCTCCCGGCGATAGGCGGCCTCGGCCGTCTTCACCTGCGCATCGGCCTTATCCAGGTCGGCGCGCACGCGGGCGTGTTCGAGCTCGAGGTCCTCGCACGTCTGCTGGTAGGCCGAAAGGAGCAGCTCGGTCTGCTTGGGCAGTTCGTACCGCAGGAAGATGTCCAGGTCCAGCTTGGCCTGCTCGAGCTGGAGCCCGCAGCGCTTGAGCGCCAGGTAGTCGGCCTCGACTTCGGTCCCGGGAACGTAGCCCGCGCCGCCGAGTTCCTTGGGGCCGAGCCGCTTGCTCCATTGGTAGGTGGTGGCCGCGCGGGAAAGGTCCTCGCTCGCCAGTTCGATGGCCGTCTGGAACCTGCGCCAGTCCTGTCGCGCCGTGCCGCCCAGGTGGAGCGTTTCCAGTTTGAGGGCGGACCCTTTCGGCCGGTCCTTCGGCGTGCGGAGGTTCACGAGCGGCTCCTGGCCATTGACCACTCGGACCATCAGCCCGATCGCGTCCTGGAACCTGGACCAGGCGGGCTTCGGCGCGCCGTTCGCGTCCGGCGTCTTCGGCGCGTCGGCGGGCACTTCGCTCTCGGCGCTGACCTCGTGGAAGGCCGCGGGGGTGATCTCGCCTTCGAGCACTCGCGGCGTCAGCGTCGCGCCGAGGTATTTCTCAAGGTCCATCAGCGCGAACTTGGCCTTCAGTTCCGCCACTTTGATGCTGTTGTTGTCGGAGTTCTTCTGGATTTCGTACGAGTCGCGCGCCTGCGTGAGCCCGGCGGCGCAGCCTTCGACGGCAATCTCCTGCTGGTTGGCCTTCTCGCGCAACGCGGAGGAATCGAGCTCCAGGAGCACCTTCTCGTTCTGCACGTCCTCCGGCGTGACCACGCTCCCTTCGGGGATGACGCTGACGATCGTCGTCTGCCCTTCGACCTTGGACTTGATTTCCAGCGAGCCGGGCGAAACGAGCGTGCCGTCGTCCAGGAGGCTGTTGATGACGAGGTCCATCCTCCGCAGTGTGAAGGTGGCGCCCGGCGCGGATTCCGCGCGCGCAGACTCCGCGCGCGCGGGGGCGGAGCGCGCGGGGCGGCGGAGGAACAGCGCCGAGGGCAGGGCGACGGCGGCGACGAGCGCGGCGCTGCCGATCCAGAGCCGCGCGCGCCTGGAGCGCATCGTGCGCTTCAGCGCAGCTT
Source organism: Candidatus Brocadiia bacterium (assembly GCA_052139675.1). Lineage (GTDB taxonomy): Bacteria > Planctomycetota > Brocadiia > CAIUPP01 > CAIUPP01 > JBEKCB01. The sequence continues at coordinate 42,986 of JBKQWE010000018.1, read as the reverse complement.
CGGCGGCCTGGCTGAGCGCCGGCGGCGCCAGGGGCCCGTCATTATTCGTTAGCGGATTGCCCATGAACGGCTTTTTCCTCGATACCGCCCTGCGGGTCCACGGAGAGCGTTTCGACATCCCTCCAGAGCGCGAGCCGGGCGTTGGTGTGGTTGACCAGCGCGGTCACCAGCGCGTTCTGCGCATCGTGCCACGCCGTCTGCGCTTCGAGCAGGTCGCGCGTGATCGCGCGGCCCGCCTGCAGCAGGATCATCGTGGTCTCCACGCGCCGCTCGGCCAGCTCCACGCTTTTGCGCTGGATCTCGTAGCTCTGCTTCGCCTCCTGCATCGTGATCCAGTCGCTGCGCACCTGCAGCTTGATGTTGTCGGTCAGGTCATCGGCGGCCCGCTCGGCCTGGTCCAGCGCAATCAGGCTGCTGCGCAGCACGTTCCGCTGCGACGTCTCGTCCAGCGGCAGGCCCACGTTCAACCCTGCGCTGTAAGTCCCCTGCATGAAATTGAACTGGCCCATGCGCGTCGGGGCGCTGCCGGCCGCGCCGGCAAACACCAGGTTCACCACCGGCGCGAGGCCGTTGTTCGCGACCTTGACCTGGAGGGCGGCATCGGCCACGGCGTCCTGCGCGTTCATCAGGTCGAGCCGGAGCGCCAGCGCCTGGCGCACGGCCGCTTCGGCGGACACGTTCGGGTCAATGATCCCTCGTTCGGAGAGCGCGGCGAGTTCCGCGTCGTCCACGTCCAGCGGCGAATCCGTCGGCACCGAGAGGCTCAGCTTCAATTGGTCGAGCAGCAGCTTGTACTGCTCGTCGGCCTGGTTCCAGCTATCGTGCGCGCTGAGCTCGTCCTGGCGCGCCTGGTCCACCTGGAGCTCCGGCAGCCGCCCGGCCTGCGCAAGCATCTCGGTCTCCTGACGCTCCTCGGTCAGCGTCTGGTAGTTGTTCCATTCGTTTCGCACCACCTGGCGCTGCTCGAGCACCGAGTAATAGCTCGTGGCGACCGAGACGACGAACGTACGGTGGTAGCGCGCGAAGCTGCGCACGGCGTAGATCACGTTCCGCTCCGCCAGCGTCAGGTTCGCCTGCGCGATCTCCCGTCCGGCTCCCTGCCACAGCGGCTGGATCAGCGTGCCCGTCAGTGCGGACTGCGACAGGGGCGACGGGTTGTTGCCGGTGATGAACCGGAGGAACGCGGTGCTCAGGTTCAAGGTCAGGTCGGCGCCCGTCGCCAGCAGTTGCGTCGCGCCGAACTGGTTGGCGCCCACCCACGTTTCCTCGCCGTTGGACGACACCACGTTGCCCGACATCATCTGGGTGAATATCGGCGACCAGAGGTGCCGCTCGAGCGTCAGGCTCAGAGCGGCCAGGTAGACCGATTCCTTCTGGGTCTGGTACGCCCGGCTGTTCCGGATGCCGATCTCGATCGCGTTGCGCAGCGAGACGATCGTCAGCACGTGCGCCGGGTCCGACCACGCCGGATCTCCCGCCTTCGGCGGGATCAGGAATTGCCGCCGTTTCGGAAGGCCCGCCAGCGGGTCCCCGAACGGCTGCTGGATCGTGAACGGCGTTTCCTCGTTGAGCGCCCTCTTCCGCTTCTGCGCGAGAATCTTGTACACGTCGTTGTCGGCGGACTTGCGGTAGTATTCGCCCGTGCAGCCGGCGAACGACGCGCAGGCGAGGGCCACCGCGCCGAACGCGAGCGCCCGCCGGAAATGCCCGGCGCGGGGACAGACTCTCTCTTTGCCCCCGATGTCGGTGTTCATCTGAAGAATCCTGTTGAGCTGCATCGGCGGTAAAATCGGCGATAAATCCTGCGATATCCTCATTATCGCCATTCCGCGGCCGAAGTCAAGCAGGCATTTCTAACTGGTTCAGCAGTCAACGTTTGCGATTCGCGGGTTGGGGTATCCTTTCGCGCGGCATGGCGTCGCGTAGCGGCGCCGGCCTGCCGGCAGCCCGGCTATTCGCTCCGCCCGCTGGCCTCGATCAGCGACGGGACGAAATCCGGATCCGGCGCGCCGCCCAGGCTGCGGAACATCCTCACATCCGCCCAAGCCTTGTCGTACTCCTTCAATTCCAGCCAGGCCCGCGCCCGGTTCGCGTACGCATTGGCGAAGTTCGGGTTGAGCCGGATCGCCTCGTCATAGTCCGCGATCGCCTCGCGCAGGCGGTGCGTCTGGAAGAAAATATTCCCGCGGTTGATCCGCACTCGCGCCACGCTCGGCGCCAGCGCAACCGCCCGGTTGCAGTCCTCCAGGGCCAGGTCGAACCTCCCCAGAATCGCGTACACGCCGCCGCGGTTGCTCAGCGCCTGCGCGAAATTCGGCTTCAGCGCGATCGCGCGGCTGAAATCCTCCACCGCCTCCTCGTCATCGCCCGCCGAGTGGCAGGTCCAGCCGAGGTTGTTCCAGGCCAGCCATGCTGAGGGATTCTTCGCCACGTTGTCGCGCCACATACTTCGGGCGTCGCCGTAAAGCGCCGCGCGCGACCATGTCAGGCCGCCGAGCACCAGCACGCACGCGGCCGCAGCGAAGGCGGCTTTCGCCCCGCCGAGCCGCGCCAGCATGCCGGCGGCGAACGCGATGACGCCGATCATCGCCACGTATTGAAGATGGTCCGCGACGAGCGAGTTCTCCATGAACGACGTGTCCACGAACCCCAGCACCGGCAGCAGCGAGACGAGGAAATACGCCGCCGCGAACAGCGGCGCCCGGCCCCAGCTTTCCCGGCGTGTCCAGAGCCAGGCCAGCCCAACGATGAGCAGCGCGAGCGGCAGGAACGCGAGGACGCTCGACCCGCTGACGTCCCAGCGCGGGTAGATCACGCACAGCCCCGCGGGCAGCAGGACCTTGCAGAGATAGAACCATGCGATCCATCCGGCAGCCGCGACGCGCGACAGCAGACCCTCGGGCCGCACGATTTCCCCGACCGCGATGGCCTTGTGATGCTGAAACCAGACCGTCACGCACCCCAGCGCCAGCGAGAGCGCGAAGTACGGAAGGCTCCGCGCCAGGTCCCTCAGCGAAATCTTCCCCCGCCGCCACCACGCGCACAGAAGCAGCACCACCGGCAGCATGACCACCGACGGTTTCGCCAGCAAAGCCAGCAGGAAAAGCCCGAGCGAGTACAAGTAGTAAAGACTGCTGTTCGTCGTGCCCGTAGAGCTCGTCGTGCTCGTTGTGTCGTCGTGGTGAGAACCGCCGTCATCAAACCGCAACCAGGCGAGGAGCGACAGGAGATACAGCGCCATCGGCAGGGTATTTTTCAGCTCCGTGATCCAAGCCGCCGAAGCGGCCGCCACCGGATGAACCGCGAAGAGAAGCCCCGCCAGCCACGCGCCCGGAACGCGCAGGCGCGCCAGCACGCGCCAGGCCAGCAGCGCCGCCGCGGCGTGCAGCAGCACATTGACGACGTGGTATCCGCGCGGATGATTCCCCCAGAGCCGCCATTCCACCCAGAGCACGCTGGAGGTGAGCGGAAAATAATCCGTCGGCTGCGTCGTGAACCAGAGCCGCTGCAGCCCGTCGGTCGCGCGGACGAACTTATTGGCATACAGGAAACTGTCGTCGTCCCAGAAGAACCCGCCGCGCAGCATTACAGGAAGGTAAGCGAGGAGCGTGACAGCCACAATCGCTGCGGCCAAAAGGAACCGCCGCCGCGTTGCGTGCCCGGCATCGCTGGCCGCATTCAGATCCATGCCGTTATTGTACAGACTCCGAGTTCTTCTCGCAGAGGAAAACCTGTTGCCGCCGAACACCGTGATGCGTCGGATGATCTTGAACGCCGCAATCGCCACTCGTTCCTTCCGTGCCGCGCCTGGAGTCCAGGACCAGGGGAGAGATCGAGTTGATAATAAGCAACAATCCACCCGCTATGCGGGTGGATTGTTGCTCTCGTCTTCCGCCTTGAAAGCGGGGCTCTTCTATCCCCGCGCCAGCATCAGCGTTCGAGAGTGACGGGAGTCCTTGCATGGCGAAATACATCGGCATAACCGCGCGGTTCCTCGGTTGCTAGCCGTTTCTCGCCGCCAGAGCAGTTCGGGAGTATAAATTCACCTGGAACGCGGATCGCGCAACAGACTCGCCACGGGCTTGCACTTTCAGAGAAGTGGCCTACCGCGTTCATCGCGATATCGACAACTTTCGCCCGATTCGCGGTAAATACCTCGCTGATGGATACCTCCACGAGCCAGACGTAAGGAGCTATTTCGCGCTCGACCTGCTGCTTTTGGCCATCCAGTTTATTGAACGCCCCAATGTTATCCCAATGCGCAAGGAGCTGCTGTTTGCTCACTAGCAACGTTCTCATAACCGGTGCCCGCGTTAAGGCGTGATGCCCTTTTTCCTCTTCTGGCTGCGCTTGGTTCACAGCCATGAGGACCTCCTTTAACCACATGGGCCGCGGATCGGTAATGCGTTTCTTCAGGTCGTAGAGAACACGTGCTGCATAACGCCGGGCGGTCTGCGGGTACGTCTGAACATCCGACGGGACTACCGCGAATGCATGGCGAGCCAGCGATGGCCTACGCGATGCCGGGTCGGTGGCCCTCGTGCCTCCCCTCGGACGCCCTTCACAGTAGTGGCTTTCAGAGTCCAGACAATGGGCCGGCAGACACATGTAGATGCCGTAATTGTCATCATGAATCAGAAAGTGATCGACCCATTGTCTGCTGTCCAAGACGATATTGGGCTCGTCCGGCACGTTCAAGTAGGCCAGACCAGCTTCTGGGAACCACAGATCGCTGTTAAACGTATGACCAATGACCGGGACAACATGATCAACGGTACCCCCATCCCTGACTGGGCGGCCAAAAGCGAGTAAACACCCGCAACATGACTCGATGTATGGGTACAAGAACGCGGCGTAATCGAGCTGTTTCGTCGGCGCGAAGGTGTATCTGTGCACTTCCAAGTTATATTTCTTCCGGAGAAGCGTCAGCACCTGACCGGTTGAAAGCGTTCCATATTCATCTCGACCGTGACGACCCAGTTTGTTCGTTGTGTGATTTATTCCCAGTGCCACGTTCATATCCTCGGCGCGGATGATATCCTTCCCTCGTTCATAGAGCCCGTCATTCAGCAGAGTTTGCAAGGCGACATGAGCGCACACGCTCGTCAGGTTGTTCTGTTGAGCATAATAACTACCCCGAACTCTAAACGGTTTGCCGTTGGCCTCAGACCCCACATATCCGTCATATATGTTTAATGTGTGCAGATAGTTGTTGATGATCGGATCATGCCGGATCACGGACTCCCAAATCTGGAGGACATTTTCCGATTCAACGCCGCGCAGGATTGCGTATCCGAGGTAATCCTCCTCGCTCATGAACCGGATGTCCTCAGGACGGTTAAACTCCGTTCTGAAGAAAGAGAGCCGAACCCAGCTGCTTCGGATGCCGGGCCTGTCCAAGCGTCTGCCCAGGGCCTCATCATCCCTCTTAAATGGGGAGAACGGTGCGAAAGCATCTTCGCGCACGAGAGTGCGTGCCTGGGCCATGCGCATGTAGGAATAGAGTCGATGAAGAGGCTTGTGGTGTACCGCTGGCCCAAGGAACTTCTCCTCATCCTCGTCAGCGACAAGGAAAAACGAAAGCTTGCCTCGGTCACAAGGCGTGCAACGCGGCGGGCTTCCCTCAACGGCGTAAAGCTGCCCCATTCAGCCTACTCGTCTCCTCTCCCTCGAGAGAGATATCCTAAAGGCGAGAAGCACGATACCTCTGCGTATCGTGCTTCTCGTGTGAAACTTGCGGCGTGCCGCTAGAAGCTAGAGCCGTCTCTTACCAACAACGAGCGTTCCTCCGAGCGGAACGTCCAGTTTCTGTGCGTCCCGCATCTCCTTACGGTCCCGCCGCACCGCGGCCCTGAGCGCCTTGCTCGCCGGCGGGAAAGCCTCGCGCGTTCGCTGTTTACCATCTCCGCGCCTCTTTTGGCCGACAGCGACCGGTGCCATCGCATCCTCCCTCATGCCAAGTGTCCACCGCGGGCCAAGCACAATGCCTCTTTGTCGAATTATCGGCGAAGGATAGCCCTGCTATAGGGGATTTTGCAAATTGCAGGCGGCCGGGGCGACTCTCCGTCACGGTCCCACGCGGCGTTCAACCCCGCCATATAGTCTCACCTTGGTCCACGCTACGCAAGGCGTTGAATATATGGCAAATTCTACCAAGGCCAAGGACCGGTGTCAAGCAAATTCCGCGACTCGAGCCTCGCATGCCCATTCAAGTTGCGGGGAAACCATACAGAACCGTTATCCATGCCTCCGCCGGTTCGCGGGGATTCCCGGAATACCGCAGACGCTATATTATGATTATGGCGGCTCTCCCACTGCTTGGTTGAGCCTCTTGACGAAATCGGGATCGGGATGGCCGCCGAGTTTCTCGAACATTCTAACGTCCGCCAGCGCTTTGGCGTATTCTTTTCTTTCGGCATACAGCAACGCGCGGTTGCGCCAGGCGCCGGCGTTGGTCGGGTCGAGCGCCAGGGCCTGGCTGAAATCTCGCAGCGCATCGTCGCCGCGGCCGAGTTGCGCAAGGACCGTGGCTCGGTTGTTCCAGGCGCGCGCGTACTCGGGCATGAGGTTGATCGCCTGGTCGTAGTCGGCCAGCGCCAGGTCCAGGCGGCCGGCGTTGAAGCGGATGTTGCCGCGGTTGTAATAGGCCAGGCCGTATCGCGGGCGCAGGGCAATCGCCGTGTCATAGTCCTTCAGGGCATCGTCCGCGCGGTTCATGCGCGTCAGGGCGTTGCCCCGGCCGTTGTAGGTCGCGGCGTCCTGCGGCCGCAGTTTCAGCGCCTGGTCGTAATCGCGGACGGCCTCCTGCATCCGGCCGAGCGCGTCGAGAGCGGCGGCGCGGTTGACAAAAGCCTCGGCAAGCTCCGGCTTCAACCGGATCGCCGCGTCGAAGCTCTCCAGCGCCTGCTCGGGCCGGCCGGCATACGAGCGGGCAACTCCGAGCGCGTTGTAGACCACCGCCGAGGGGTTCTTGGTCAGGTTGTCCTGCCAGAGTCTTTCCTCATCGCCATACAGCCCGGCGCGGTTCCAGGTCAGGACGCCCAGGACGGCGACGCATCCGACGGAGGCCGCGACGCCGGCGCGCCCGGCCCAGCCGCGCGCGGACGCCGCCCGCGCCAGGACCGCCGCCGCGAACGCGATGACCCCGATCATGGCCAGGTACTGGAAATGGTCCGCGACCAGCGAGAGCCCCATGAACAGCATGTTCACGATCCCGAGGACCGGCAGCAGCGCGAGGAGGAAGTACGCCGCCGCGAAGAGCGGCGCGCGGTCGGAGCTCTTCCGGCGTATCCAAAGCCAGATGAGTCCGGCCGCCAGAAGGGCCAGCGGCAGGTACGCCGCGACGCTGGCGCCATCCACCTTCCACCGCGGATAGATCGCGCAAAGGCCCGCCGGAAGCAGGAGCTTGTACAGGTAGAACCAGGCGATCCATCCCGAGGCGGCCAGGCGCGAGGCCGCGCCTTCGGAGCGGACGGTCATTCCGTGGATTGCGTTGTGCCGCTGGAACCAGAGGGTCACCAGTCCCAGCGCCGCCGCGAGCGCGAAGTACGGCACGCTGCGCACGATGTCCCGCCGCGAGATGCAGCCGCGCCGCCGCCACGCGCACAGGAGCAGGACGAACGGCAGGATTACGACCGAGGTCTTCGCGAGCAGGGCGAGGAGGAACAACACCAGCGAAAGCAAGTATTGCGGAGTGCGGAGTGCGGAGTGAGAAATGCCGTCCGTTGTGCTCGTGGTGTCGTCGTGGTGAGAGCCGCCGTCATCGAACCGCAGCCAGGCCAGCAGCGACGCGAGATAGAGCGCCATGGAGAGCGTGTTCTTGCGCTCGGAGATCCAGGCCACCGAGTCGGCGGCCACCGGATGGACCGCGAAGAGCGCGCCGGCCAGCCACACGCCGGGAACTTTGAGTTGCCGCAGCACCCGCCAGATCAGCACGGCGCTGATCGCGTGGAGCAGCACGTTGAAGGCATGGTAGCCGGCCGCGCGCAGTCCCCACAGCCGCCATTCCAGCCAGTGCGTGGCGAGCGTGAGCGGGAAGTAGTCCATCGCCTCCGTCCCGAACCAGAGGCGGCGAAGTCCGTGCGGGTCCTTGATGAGCGGATTGTCGGTGACCTGGACGCTGTCGTCCCAGGCGAACCCTCCGCGCAGGGCGGGAATGTAGACCGCGAACGCGATCGCCGCGATGGCCGCCGCCAGGAGAAGCAGCCGCCGCGCATCGGAACCGCCGGATGCCAATCGCTGCGCCATGGTTCTATTCCGACCGTCCGGCCGCCCGCATGACGGCCTTTCGGAAAGCGGGGTCCACGTGGTCGTGCAACCTCTCGCACGTGTTCAAATCGGCGAGAGCCTTCGCGTACTCCTTCAGGTTGTAATAGGTGGCCGCGCGGCCCCTGTAAGGAACCGGATCGGTCGGATCGGTCTCGACCGACTCGTTGAAATCGCTGAGCGCATCCTGATATTGACCGAGCTTGAGCCGCACCAGGCCGCGGTTGTTGTAAGCCTGGTGATAATCAGGCTTTAGCTCTATGGCGTAGTTGAAGTCCTCAATCGCCTTGTCGAGGTCGCCGAGCTGCTCGTACAGGTTCCCGCGATTGTTGTACGGCGTCGCGAAATCAGGCCTGCACGAGATGGCCATGTTGCAGTCGGCCATGGCCAGGTCGAACCTCTTCATGGAGGCGTAAGTATAGGCGCGGTTGTTGAAGGCGTCGGCGTATCGCGGCCGCAGCTCGATGGCGCGGTTGAGGCAATCGAGCGCGGCTTGATAATCGCCCACTTCGCGCAACTGCCAGCCCAGGTTGTTCAAAGCCCGCGCATTGCCCGGCGCCTTTCTGGCCGTGTCGCTCCAGATCGCCATCACCGACGCGTAGTCCTTGTTGCGCATGAGCGTCGTATATCCCAGCGCGACCGAGGCGGAAAGGACCAGGACCGCCGCCAGGAACTGCCCCTGCAGACGGCGCCGCTCGCCGGCGCCGGCCCAGCGCTCCCAGCCGAGGTACGCCGCGAGGATCACGGCCAGCGCGACCGCCGCCAGCGGCAGGTACATCCGGTGCTCGAACGCCAGGTCCTTGATCGGCATGATGCTCGAAGTGGGCGCGAGGATCAGGAAGAACCACGCGCCGATGAATCCCCATTTCGGCTTCCGCACGAGCGCCCAGATCGTGGCCGCCAGCAGCGCTCCGATGACGATCGCGCCCGGAGCGATCTGCGCAATTCCATTCGCCACCGGCCAGGCGTAGTCCAGGCACAGGCGCGCCGGCCAGAACGCCAGCGCGAGGTAGTGGAGGATCACGCCTGGCTCGCTCCGCACATATTGGAACGGCGTGACCTCCTTAAGCTGGAACCCGGCCGAGATCGCGTGCGCGCCGACCCCTTCGATAAGGGAGCGCAGGAGGATGATCCACGTCGCCGCCAGCGCGAGATAGAAAAGCCATCGCCGCCGCAGCGCCTCGCGGAAGGAGCCGGAGACGAAGCATCGGTCGTAGAGCAGCACGATCAGCGGCGCCGAGACCATGACTTCCTTGCAGCCCATTCCCAGCGCGCAGGCGGCCACGGCGGCGGCATGCCACGCGCGGGGATTCGGCGACGACGCCGATCGGATAAAGCAATACAGCGTTGTGAGATAGAACAGGCCCATCAGCGATTCCATCCGCTGAATAATGTACGTCACCGCCTGAGTTTGAAGCGGATGGACCACCCAGATGAGCGCCGCGGCGAACGCCAGCGACGCGGCGGCTTTCTCGCCGAACCGGCCGCCGAGCGAGGGAAGCCGCAGCGTCCGGCGCATGACGCCGAAGAGCGCAAGCGCGGCGAGGATGTGGATGCAGAGGTTGCCGACGTGGTAGCCGGTCTCGTCGTAGCCGCCGATGAGATAGTTGAGCGCCAGGGTCGCCCGGATGACCGGCCTCGGCCCGATCAGCGTGTGCCAGACCGAGGCCGCCCACGGCTCCTTGGCGCTGACCTGGTCTATGGCGGGGCGGTCGTCGAAGATGAACGGACCGTGGAAGCTGTCGCTGTAGACGACGACCGCGGCCAGGAGGAGCATCGCGCAGTCCGTCGCGGTCCAGATTCTCCGCCGCCGCTGCGCGAGGGGACTTTCGGTACTGGCGGCTGCTCCGGCGCTCATAGCTGGACGATTGTACCGTGAAGCGCGCCGCCCGGCAAGGGCGCAGGAATTCGGTTGAACTTGCGCCCGCACCCTGCTATCGTGCGCGGGTGGCGGCCTGGCCAGGGCGATTCCGCGGCCGGCGCGCGGCGGACTTTTCTCTTGAATGCCGCCTTCGGACGCGCTAGGATACAAGCGTGGAACGCGGACTGTTTTTCCGGGAGCCGTGAAGGCATGAACAAATGCGCGGCGGCCATCCTTGCAGCCGGCCTCCTTCTCATGGCGGCGGGCCGGGCTCCCGCTGTCGCCGACGAGGCGCCGCGCGGGATGACGATGCGCATTCATCAGGACCAGGTGATCGGCGGCGGCAGCGCGACCGTGGATTACCGCGCCTGCTTCCTGCCGCCGGACCGGTTCCGCGTGGAAGGGATCAAACGCCCGAAAGGGATGGATTCCGACGTGAAGGAATGCATCGCCGGCGACGGCCGGATCGTCCGCCAGATCGAAATCGTGGGCGAGGCGACGAAGACGTTCATCGTGGACCTCGACCGCGTCCGCAAGGAACTGCCCTGGGCGGATTACTCGCCGGCGAAGACCTATGACCCGAGCCTGTACCGCGACATGCTCAAGGACGCGAAGGACAAAAAAGCGCTGCCGCCGGAGGAGCTCGACGGCGCGCAGGCGGTCGGCTTCGAGCTGGCGCTCTCCGAAGGGCGCTTGTCGCTCCCCTTCAACGTATCCATTTCCTTCCCGGACCCGGCCAAGGTCCGATTCTGGATCAACCCGAAAGACGGCATCGCGCGCAAGGTCGAGCTGGAAGATGCGGAAGGGCGCGTCTTCCTCAGAACGCTCTACACCGACGTGAAAACCGACGCGCAGGTCAATCCGGCGGTGTTCGAACCGGCGTTTCCGAAAGACGCGACGCCGATGGACCTGACGAACATCGTGATCCGCGGCGTGGAAGCCACCCGGCGTCCGCCGGGGAAGGCCGCCGAGCCGAAGCCCGCTGAGAAATAGCCGCCTTGCGCCGCGTTTGGCACGCTTCGTGAGGTTCTGATAACAGGAGGGCAAAGCATGCAGGCGATCAAGACGATCCTTCACCCGACGGACTTCTCCGAATCGTCCAAGCACGCGATGTCGTACGCCATCAACTTCGCGCAGGAATTCCAGGCGAAGCTGATCCTGCTCCACGTCATCGAGGAAATCTCCAGCGCGCTCTACTTCGACATGCTCCAGGCCCCGCCGCTGACGCAGTTGATGGTGAACATCGAAAAGCAGGCCCGGCAGGCGCTGGACGAAGTCCTTCCGCCCGAGCTCCGCGGAAAACTGCCCGCCGAATACATCCTGCGCAAGGGCGTGCCGTTCGTCGAGATCCTCAACTGCGCCACCCACGTGAAGGCCGACATGATCGTCCTCGGCACGCACGGCCGCACCGGCCTCAAGCACGCGCTCTTCGGCTCCGTGGCGGAAAAGGTCGTCCGCAAAGCCTCGTGCCCGGTCCTGAGCGTGCGGCACCCGAGCCAGAAATTCGTGATGCCCGGATAAGCGCCGCCGAATGCCGAACGCCGCCCTCAAGAAGAAGCTCGCCGAACTCCCCGACACGCCGGGCGTCTACCTGATGAAGGACGCCCGCGGCGTGGTGATCTACATCGGCAAGGCGAACTCCCTGCGCGACCGCGTCGGCAGTTACTTCCGCCAGGGCTCCGGCGACACCCGCGTCAAGCTCTCCACCATGGTCCCGCAGATCGCCGACGTGGAGTACCTCGAGGCCGAATCCGAAGTGGACGCGCTCCTCATGGAGGCGCGCCTGATCAAGGACGTCCAGCCGAAGTACAACGAGAACCTCCGCGACAGCAAGCTTTATCCTTACCTGGAGATCACGCGCTCGGAGGATTTCCCCGGCGTCTATGTCACGCGCCAGCGCGACAACCCGCGGAACAAGTTCTACGGACCGTTCACCGAGGCGCGCGGGCTGCGGCAGGCGGTGCAACTGCTCCAGCGCGCGTTCCGCTTCCGCACCTGCACGCTCGACATCCGCGCCGACGACCCGAAACGCCGCTTCAACCGGCCCTGCCTGCTCTATTACATCGAGCGCTGCACCGGCCCGTGCGCCGACCTCGTCTCGCGCGAGGACTACCTGGCGCAGATCGGGCACTTCCAGCGGTTCCTCGAGGGCAAGCGGCAGCGGGTTCTCCGGGCGCTCGACGAGGAGATGCGCCGCGCCTCCGAGGCGCTCGAATATGAAAAGGCCGCGCGGCTGCGCGACCAGGTCCGCGCGCTCGAATCCCTGGCGAAACGCGGCGAGACCGACTTCTTCCCCGAGGCCACCGCGCCGCCCACCGTGAACCCGCGCGAGGGGATCGAGGAGCTGCAGGAACTCCTCAAGCTGCCGCGCCTGCCGCGCACGATTGACGGCGTGGACGTCTCCAACCTCAGCGGAGAGGACGCCGTCGGCTCCGTCGTCACCTTCGTGGACGGCCGCCCGTTCAAGAGCGGCTACCGCCGCTTCCACATCCGCACGGTGGCCGGCATTGACGATTACGCGATGATCGCCGAGGTCGTCGAGCGGCGCTTCCGCCGGCTCAAGGAAGAGGAGACGCCGTTCCCCGACGTGCTGCTCATTGACGGCGGCAAGGGCCACCTGCACGCCGCGCTGCACGCGCTCAAGGCGGTCCAGGCGCGGCCGCTGTGCGTCCTCTCCATCGCCAAGCGCGAGGAGATCGTCTACCACGGCGAGCCGCCCGCCGAGCTTCGCCTCAGCGCCCGCTCGCCGGCGCTGCGCGTCCTCCAGTACGTCCGCGACGAAGCCCACCGCTTCAGCGTCCACTACCATCACATCCTGCGCGGCAAAAAGCTCCAGGCGCAGATTTAGCGAAGCGGCTCGGCCTCTTTGAATCGTCCTCGTCCTCGTCGTCGTCCTCGTCCTCGGTTGTGCGTTACGGCCGTTCGAGGACGAGGACGAGATCGAGGACGAGGACGAGGAAGCCACCGCTTCAGCGTCCACTACCACCATATCCTGCGCGGCAAGAAACTCCAGGCGCAGATTTAAGCCCGGATCGGCCGCGCGAGAAGCGGTTATGCCGCGGCCTTGCCCCATGCGAACCGGGTGAGCCAGCCGCCGCCGCGGATCAAGTAAATTGCCAGCGCCAGCGTCAGCGCGCCTGCGATGACGTGCGGCCAACCCCATTCCACCAGTGTCGCCACGCCCGAGACGAGCAGAGAGATTCCGACGAGCTTGAGACAGAATCGGAATCCCTCGGGCGACACGATCCGCAGGTCCACATCAGTTCCGGCCAGCGAAACGCTGCGCCGCACCAGCCAGTCTGCGAGCCGGCCCGCCAGCAGCACGAGAAGAATGCCGACGACCAGGTTTGCGGCGAAGGTTCCGGAACTGATCAGCAGTCTCGACGTCGTTGTGAACGACGCCGTTTGCCCCATGTACCCGAAATTAGTATATAAAACATAGGCCAGGCTCGGCGTTTGGACCGCGGCCTGGACGATTCTGTACACGCCCAGGATGCTCAACGTCACCTCGGCGGCGTCACGCATCTTCATCGGGTTCTCCTTCCGGATACGCAAATGAGACGAGCCATCCGGGGCGCTTCAGAAAGTAAAGGCAGGCCACGATTTCGGCTAGGTGCATCAGGCAAGGCCACATCGTATACAAAAGCATCGCCCGATCGAGGCTGCCGGCCAGCCTGACAGCTTGCGCCATTCCGTTCGACGCCGCAAGGACCAACCAGCTCGCGGCGAGCGCGGCCATGTAAACGGCGTAGACCTTGATCCCCAAAGCCAGCGCAGCCCGTCGCTCGGCCGCCGGCACGCCCGCCGCGGCGCGGAAAAGGCGGGTGGAGATTTTCCTGTGATGCGCGATCAGCCAGAGCCCCAGGAACAGCCAGAAAAAAGCATTCCCGCACGCCAACAGGAGCTGGGGTTTATTGGAATTCTGCTCGAGTCCGGGGAGCAGGACCGACAATGCCTGCACGGCCAGGTTCATGAACCAGACAACAGCGAATACGGCCAGCCCGAACCCGATCAACGCGATCCCGACGTCGGCCACGTTGTGCCGGCTCCAACCCGCGCTCGCCTCGCTGACCGGCTCGCCTGTCATTTCTTCCGCCCACCCAGGAAGAACGCCTTTGCCGGAAATTCCCCGCTACGGCACGACGACCTTCGCCTCGCCCTTCACAGCGGACCCGAACGGGCCGACGTCCATCGCCGCGGCGCACGTATAAGTCCCTTTCTCTACTCCCACGGAGTAGCAGGCGCCGCCGCCTCAGGAGAACCCGAAATCGGTCAACGGCCCCTTCCTCGCGCCCACCTCATTGCCGGAGGCGTCCGTCACGCTGACCTGCACCAGCACGGGCTTTCCGTACTTGCGCACGTCGCTCACCTGGTTGATGCTCGCCGTGAGGTGCACTCCGACGCCCAATTTCCCGTTCGAGGGCTTGGCGCTGACGTTCAGCGAGATCTTCTCCAGGCCGGGCAACTGCATCGTCCCCGCTCCGACCGCGGTATCGCCGGTCGAAGACGTGACACGGACGTCGCATTGCCAGACGACCTTCTGCTCGTCCGTCCGGCAGATTCCCAACTGGCCCAGGACCATGTTCCCAAACCGCCTGAAGCTCCCCTTGACGGCCCAGATCCCTTCGGGAAGCTGATCGGCCGGGATCGGGAGCGTGAATTCCGGAGACTCCGACGCTTGATTGCCCAGCGCGCGCAGCGCGACCGGTTCGGCGGTCTTCAGGCCCTCCGCGCTCGCGGCGGCGCGCAGTTCCGTGCCTTTAAATTCCAGCCAGATCGCGCTCTTGTCGGAGACGTTGATCCTGACATAGCCGGTCTTCTGCGTCACGTCGAGCACGCCCGCCCCGATCAGCGCGAGCGCCAAAATGCCCGCGATCGCGACGATGGCCAGCACGTGGTTTCTTCCGAGAGCCATGTTCCGCTCCTTCCTTCAGGCGACGGACGCCAGCAACCGGAATTTTCCAGATGGCCCCTTTACCGATGACGACCGGCCATCAAATGTCGTATTCTGAGCGTCGGAGCCCCACTTGTCAAACAGCAATTCAATTGTCAGCTTACAATCAGGAGACCGTTTCTCCCGTTTGCATTTTCAGTGATGCCGCCCTGTTATCCCTGCGGCTCCGGTCCTTGTATTCCATAAGCGGAACGCATGGCGAAATCGTTCTGGCGGGAATGGCTCGGCTGGCCTGCGCATCTGGGGCGCTGAGGCTCAAAAGCATTTGACACGAAGGGGGTATACTTGCTATAATATTTGGAGCGTAATAAGGTGGAGATATGACGCCCTTCGCACGGACGGTCGGCGTGATGAAGGACTGGCATATCACGCTTAGCGCCAAAGGGTTCCAGAGTACCGCGCGGGCTAAAAGGCGATTTGAAAAAACGAACCCAATTTGTCGTAAGTCACAGAGCGGTAGAACGCTTTTCAGAGTGTCGCGCGGACTAAAAAGCGATTTGAAAAACGAACCCAGCGTGTCGCAAGTCAGCCTGTGACATAGAGTTGTGGCACTATTATCGTAACATGCAGTGCTGTTTGGACTTGAAGCAAGGCTAGCTAAACACAGCAAGCGCGTTCTTTCAAGCGTCTTCCCCCGCAGTTTGCATTTTCCCCGATGTCGCCCTATCATTCATCTCGTCCCGGTCTTATCGAAACGGCAGTTCGAGGCCGAGGACGACGACGAGGACGAGTACGATTTAGAGCAGCGAAAACGCATGGCGAAATCATTCTGGCGGGAATGGTTCGGCTGGGCGCGGCGCGCGGAAACTCGGCATTTCCGCGAGTTCCATCCGCTCCGGCCGGTGCACGACGGCGAAAAGGCCTGCGTGTACCAGGCGCGCCGGCCACCGGACCCGGCGCTGTACGCGCTCAAGCTCTACAAGCCCGGATACGACCGGACGTCGCGTCGCATGCAGAAACGCTACGGGCTGCCCTGCGAGGGCGAGGTCGGGGTCTTGCTGACTCCGCCGACGACGGTCTTCGACCCGAGTTTCCCCATCGTGCGGACCTTCGCCTACGGATGGGAGTACGATGATCCCGCGCGCTGCCAGTACCTCGTCCAGGAGTTCGTGGACGGCGCGAACCTCAAGCACATGCTCGCCTGCGCCGACCCGCGGCTGCGCAGGAACCGGCTGGAGATCCTTCAGGCCGCCGCCGCCGCGCTGGGGATCGTTCACGAGCACGGGCTGGTTCACCGGGACGTCTGCTCGGACAACATCCTCTTTTCCAAGGACGGCCGGGCGAAGCTGATTGACCTGGGATTCACCGCGCCTGCCGGGATCGCCTTCGAGGAAAAGAGCGGCACGCTGAGCACCATGTCGCCGGAGCAGTGCGAAGGCCGGCGGCTCGGGCCGGCGGCGGACATTTACTCCTTCGGCGTGGTCCTGTTCGAGGTCTTCACCGGCAGCCTGCCTTTCGCGGTGGGGCGCAGCCAGCGCGATCCCACCATGGCGGCGCGGCGGACGTCGGAGCTGATACAGAAGCACGTGCATGATCCGCCGCCGCGGCCGAGCGAGGTCGCGCGCGACCTGCCGGAAGGCCTTGAACCGATCATCCTGCGCTGCCTCGAGAAGTCGCCGGAGCGCCGCTACCCGGATATGAAGGAACTCCTCGAGGACCTCGCAACGCTCCACGAGCGCGAGTCCGAAGCCGGCTGAGGTCCACCCGGAGCGGCGAGTGCGGCGACCCGGAAACAAGTTGCATAATTTCGGGTCATTCCGAGCGGAGCGAGGAATCTCATGCGCAGCGCGCCGGCAACGGTTCAGCGCATGAGATGCTTCGCTGCGCTCAGCATGACGCGGGCTGGGGTTATGTTTGTTATTTCAGGGACACTTCACTCGATGACCGGGCGCCCCTTGACGGAAGAGACCGGTCGCCGCGCGTGGCGGGCGGCGGCGGTCTTCCTGGCGGTCGCCGCCTCGATTGCGCTGACGGCGCGCGGCCCCGGCCTGACGATGGACGAGCCGTTCTACATCGGCCGCGCGCTGAATTACACGGGCTGGTTCGCGGGGCTTTCCGCCCGCAGTTTCACCTGGCCGGTCATCCGCGAGCACTGGGGCTACGCGGACCATCCGCCGCTGGGAAGCCTGTGGATCGCGCTGAACATGAGGCTCTTCGGCGGAGCGGTGGACCTGCTCACCGCGGCGCGGATCGGCGCGGCGATGCTGTTCGGCGGCGCGGCGGCGGCGATCTTCCTCTGGATCGCCTCGAAGCGCGGCGAGCGCGAAGGGCTCGTCGCGGCGGTGGTTTTCGTCCTGATGCCGCGCCTCTTCGCGCACGGGCATTTCGCGAACATCGAGATGACCACGCTGCTCCTCTGGCTGCTGACGGTCATCGCCTTCGAGCGCGGGATCGAGCGGCGCGGATGGAGCATCGCCTGCGGCGCGCTCTTCGGCCTGGCGCTGCTGACGAAGATCAACGCAGTTTTCCTGCCGGTCCTCCTGCTGCCGTGGGGTCTCCTGTTCCACGGGCGCAAGGCGCTGCGCAACGTCGCGGCCATGGCGCTCTGCGGCCCGCTGATCTTCTTCATCGGCTGGCCGGTGATGTGGTATCACCCGCTCGCGAGCCTGCACTTGTACATCGCGAACAAAGCCGAGCGGATGATCATCCCGGTGTATTACCTCGGGACGGCGTACCGCGACCGGATCGCGCCGTGGCACTATCCGTTCGTGATGCTGCTCGCGACGACGCCGCTGCCGGTCCTCGCCGCGCTGGCCGCGGGCGCGTGGCGACACGTCCGCACGCTCCGCGCGAAAGGGCGAGAGTCGGCGCACGAGGCGCTGGCGATCTGGGGATTCCTGTTCCCGGTCTGCCTGCTGGCGCTGCCGGGAGTCCCGAAGTACGACGGAATCCGCCTGATGCTCCCGGCGTACCCTTTCCTGGCGGCGCTGGCCGCGGCGGGCGCGGTCGCGGCGTGGGATTCTCTCGGCCGCGGCCGAAGATGGGCCGGAGCGGTCTGCGTTGCGGCCCTGGCGGCCTGGCTGCTGCTGCCGGTCGCGGCGTTGCATCCGTACCAGCTCTGCTACTACGGCGAACTCGCCGGCGGGCCGTGGGGCGCGGCGAAGCTCGGGTTCGAGACGACGTACTGGGACGATACGTTCGACGCCCGGGCGCTGAACTATCTGAACAAGGTGGTGCCGCCGGACGGCAAGGTGGCCTTCATCGCGGCGCCCGATTACCTCTGGGAGTTCTATCAAGGGCTGGGCGAGGCGCGGCGGGACATCCGCATGGCGGACTTCGGCGACCGCGACTGGGATTACCTGGTCGTCGTGCCGCGCCGGGGATACTGGCTGACCGACGCGGAACGGGCGTTCATCAACTCGCCGCCTCCGCCGGCCTGGGCCAACACGCTGTGGCCTGGAGGGTTGCCAGTCTGCATGATTTACGAACGGAGGGCGATGGACGGGGGACGATAGACGATGGACGATGGACGGAGGGAACAATCGTCTATCGTCTCTGGTCCATCGTCCCCTTACACCTTGAACTGATCCAGCTTGCCCTGCAATCCGGCGACCGCCTGCCTCAGTTGCGCGACGGCCGGGCCCATCTCGCCGCCGGCGCCGGTGGAGGCCGCGAACTCGACGCGCTGCACGGCCTGGTCCATCGCGCGGCCGGCCTCCTGGCACGCGGCGGCGCGGCGCGCGAGTCCCTCTTTCATCAGGCCGAACGACGTGGCCAGAAAGGTCAGGTCGTCCCCGGCGCGGAAGGCCAATCCGCCGCCGACGCGGCCTTCGCCGACGCTCTCCATCTCGCGCGCCACGCGCCGGATCGGGCCCAGGATCCGGTACGAAACCCAGACCGCGATGAACATGAACACCGGCGCCATCACGCAGAGCGTAACCAGCGCCACCCCGCTGGTGATCAGCCACACCTCGCCGGCCATCTCGCCCTGGAGCACGGCGCGCTGATGCAGGCCGGTCAGGAAGAAGTACGTCTGCAGGACGCTGACGACGATGCAGGTCAGGACCAGCACGCAGCCGACGAGCAGGACGATCTTCATCTGCGGGCGCTTCAGCGGCATGTACTCTCTGCGCGGCATGCGCGGCCGTTCCATGACGAAGCCTCCTGAAGTCATTGCGCCGGAAACCGGTCGGTGTCAGGACGATCGCGTCCCGGCTTCGGAGCGTCCAAATCGAGGTCGCGCAGCAGTTGCGCGACGGATTTCCCGAGCGCCGGGTGCCGGGCGTCGGGCGCGATCTCGGCGAGCGGTTCGAGGACGAAGCGGCGCTCGTGCATGCGCGGGTGAGGGACTTCGAGGCCGTCTTCCCGGATGACCTCGCCGTCGTAAAGGAGCAGGTCCAGGTCGAGCGTGCGCGGCCCCCAGCGTTCGGCGCGGACCCTTCCGAGCGATGTCTCGATCCGCAGGAGCAGGTCCAGGAGTTCGCGCGCGGACAGGTCCGTGCGGATCTCGGCGGCGGCGTTGAGGAAGTTCGGCTGGTCCGTTTTGCCGACGGGAACCGTTTCGACGAGGCAGCTCGTGCGAAGGACGGCGACGCCCGCATCGCGAAGGGCCTGGAGCGCCGCGCGCAGGCGGCCTTCGCGATCGCCGAGGTTCGAGCCGAGGCCGATGTATGCCCGCGCCATACTCGCTCACCCCGAAGAAGGCAGAGGACGGGCGGCGCGCCCGGCGGTCACTTCTTCGGGGCTTTCGCCGCCACGTTCGCGGCGAGGCGCGACTTCATGCGGTCCGCGGTGCCCTTGCGCATAATGCCCTTCGCGACGGCCTGGTCCAGTTTTTTCTGGACGCCGTGGTAAGCGGCGGTCGCAGCGGCGGCTTCGCCGGCGCCGAGGGCGGCGGTCAGTTTCTTGACGGTGGTGCGGAGCGCGGACTTCGCCTGCCGGTTGTGCAACCGGCGCGCGGCGTTCTGACGAATGCGTTTCTTTGCGGATTTGCCGTGTGCCAATGCGGCTCTTCCTTTCTAACCGAGTTGCTGGATCTTCTTCGACACGTCCCGATAACCGGCGTCCACTGCGAAAATCTTCTTGTACCAGGCGAGCGCGTCGGGCTTGCTGCCCATCTTCTCGCACGTCGCGCCCAGCTCGTAGAGGAGCGACTTGGCTATCTCGCTCTGGTCGTCTTCCATGGCCTCGTACGCCTTCACGAACTGCTCCTTCGCCATGTCGAGCGTCTTCGGATTGAGCGCGAAGCAGCGTCCGAGCATCAACTGCGCGCGCGCCTTGAGCGGCACGCTGCTCACCGCCTGCTGGAACTGCTGGATCGCCTGCTGGACGTTGGCCTCGCCGCCGAGCTCGAAATAGTACTGCCCGAGCTGCCACGCCAGCCGCGCCTCCGTCGGGTGCTGCTTCCGGCGGAGCTCGAATTCCTTGACCGCGAACTCCAGCCGCCGGTGCGTGGCTTCGTGCGCGCGCGCCACGGCGGACGGGTCGCGCCCGCTTTCCTCGGCCACCTTCTTCGCCTGCTGCTCGGCCTGCTCGAGCAGCCGCAGGTGCGTGTCGCCGAGCTTCTCGCGCGCCGCCCACTTCTTGCTGATCTCGAAGGACTTGCGGTAGGCGGCTTCTGCCTCCACCAGCCGGTCGCTCCGGCCGAGCACCTCGCCGAGCCGCATCAGCGCTTCGGGGTCGTTCGGGTTCTCATCCGACGACTTCTTCTGCTGCGCGATGTCCTGGTCAACTTCCTCGGTGGTGCGGACCATGCGGTCCGCCTGCGCCAGCGTCTTGGTCGTCGTCTGGTCGCGCAACTGCTCGCGGAAGGTCTGCGACTCCTCCAGGTGCGACCGCTTCAGGTGCGATTCCGCCGAGACCGACCGGCTGCGCGCCGCGGCTTCGCGGTCGTTCGGCCGGAGGGTCAGGATCGTCTGGTAGCAGCGGACGGCCCTTTCGTACTGGCCCAGCGCGGCGAGCACTTCGCCCAGCCGGTAGAGCACGCCGACCTGGTTCGGATTGCGCTGGCGCGCGAATTCGAGCGTGTCGGCGGCCGCGTCGAGATGCTCCAGCTTCTCCAGCGCATTGGCGAGCGCCACGAGCACGTGAACGCTCGTCGGATCGTTGACCAGGTAGGCCTCGGCGGCGTCCACGACCGTCTCCGGCTTCCACCGGAAGACGGTCATTTTCGCGAGCGGGCCGATACCCTTGAGAGACCCGAGGACCTTGGCCTTGAGGCCGCCGGTCGCGTCGAACTTCTTCATCTCGCAGCCGCGCAGCGCAATGCGGCCGTTGCGGTGCGACGGGTCCATCTTCAGCACGTCGCGGAAGAGCGAGATCGCGTAATCGTAGTCGCCGCGCTCCACCGCCTCCTTGCCTCGCAGAAACAGCGGCTCGGCGTCCACGGTTCATCTCCCTGTGCACACGTCAGACGAGGCTTCGCGGAGTCTGCGATGACGCTCTGTGATGTAGCGATCCGGTGCGGCGAACGGATATTAGCAAAACGGTTTTGGCCATGTCAACCGCGCGCGGAAGCGGCTAGTGCTTCTCTGCGGAAACAGGCATCCTGTTTCCGCAGGGAAGCATGACCGCAGTAAACCGCGCCTTTATAGCGAGTTTTACGTTCCGTCAGGCCGTGTTTAGTTGCGTGAATTGGTACTCCAATTCACGCAACTAAACACTAGAGCCGGTTTCATAACCTCGTAATCGTAATCGTAATCTTACTCGTAATCGGCCTTCGTCTGGCCGTAAGAGCAAACGGCGATTACGATTACGAATAGGATTACGAGCACGAACGCGGATATCGCTAAGCACCCTGCGCCGGTTATGAAACAGGCTCTAGACGAACGTCTCCCATCTCACGCGCGACTCGACATCCTCCGGGAGATCCGCGTCCGGCGCTGCGTCCGGCCGCATTTTCCAGACCGCGCGATGGACGGCCGCCTGGTTCTTCAGGAATTCCGAGGCGCCGCAAAAGAGCCCGTTGAGGCCGGCCGCGCCGAGCCAGAGGCCGAGCGATTTCGCCGCGCGCGTCGCGCGGAACGCCCGCGCATACGCCGCCCCGCGCGTGACGCGGACGCAGCGCGCCTGCGAGGCTTCCAGGGCGACGCTGATCTCCGGCGAAAGCTCGCCCATCAGTTGCGGCGCCAGCTTGTAAGCCGGCGCCTCCGGGCAGACGCAGAGCGCGACGCCTTTTTTCCCCGCGCGCCAGGACCATTCCAGGTCCTCAAAAGCGAACCGGTACCCTTCCGCGAACTCGCCGACGGAGCGGAACGTCTCGCGCCGGGCCATGAGGAACGCGGCGTGGAGCGCCTGGACGCGCCGGGCCGGGCCGGGGACCGGCGGCTTGCGCGAGCGGACGGCGAAACGCCGCTGCCGCCAGAGCCAGTCGAAGAAGTCCACTTCGCGCGCGATGGAGGGAAGCGCGAACCCGGTCCGCCGCGGCATCCCATTCTCCTGCAGCAATCGCGCGGAGGCGACCACGGGCGCGCCGGCTTCTCCCACGAATTTACGCAGCCGTTCCACCGCCGCCGCGCTCGACACCGTGTCCGCCGCCGCGAGCAGCAGGCATTCTCCGCGCGCCTCGGCCACGGCCAGGTTCTTCGCCGCCGCGCGCGAGGAATCGCGCCGGACCGAGATCACCCGCGCGTCCGCCCGCACCGGCGCGGCCGATTCGGTCTGAACCAACAGCAGCTCCGTCCCGGGCGGCAGCGGCGCAAGAGACTCGATGCACTCCTGCGGATATCCGCGGAGACCGTGGTGGATGATCGCGATCGTCAGGTCCGGCGCGGGCATTCGCAACACCTCTGCGCAAATCAGAAATCGCAAATCAGATATCAGAAATCAGAAATCAGCCGTCGTTGTCAAATTGCGGCTCCGCTCAACCCTTCGGCGCGAGCAGGATCGGGCCGGCGACGTCCATGTCCCTGGGGATTTTCTTGGCCAGCTCGGCGGCATCGAGCGCGAAGAGCGGGCTGATCTCGACCGGGTGTTTCGGCCCGCCGCGCTCGTCGCGCGGAACATGGACGCCCGCCTGCTCCAGCCAGCCGGCGCAGAGCGCGCTCATGTCGCGGCGGGCCGTCTCGGGCGAATCCTTTCCCTCCGCGTTCTTGAGCGGCGAGAATTCCTCCTCGCGGCGGACTTCGAGCACGACGATGCGGCGCGCGTCGCGCAACGCGTCGAAGATGAACATCTCGAACTTGTAAACGTTCTTGTCCTTCGGCTGCACCCGCGCGCCGGATTCGTCGAGGAACGGCGAACTTTTCTCCGCCCGGTGGAACGGCAGACTGGAGCCCGGCTGCGTCTCGCGCCGGACGAAGTCTACGCGGAGGACGTGCATGCCGATGCTGCCGAGGCCGTAGAGAAGCTGCCCGCCGGCGGTCCGCTCGTGCATCTGCTCGCGGGTGAGGTCGCTGTATTCGCGGACGACGAGCCGCGACTCCGGCGCGCCGGCGTCGGCAACGCGGACGAACGCGCCGAGCGGCTCTTCCGGCTCGCGCTTCCACAGCGCCTTGCACGACATCTCCGCCCCGGCGAGCGAATGGCTGCCGACGAAGACCGGGTCCGCCGCCGGGGCCAGGGCGTTGTCCACGTGAAAATAGCTGATCTCCTTCACGCCGCGCCGCTCCATGTCGTCGAGCATGCCGCTCTCGGCGAGCGCCGTCAGCGTGCCGCCGTGGCCGTTCGGGCTGAGCAGGATTTGGTCCTTCGCGACGAGCACCAGGCGCAAGTTCCGGTCGAGCGCGGGGATCATGCGCTGGCGAAAGAACCGCACGTCCTCGCGCGGCAGGCCGAACCAGGCGTGCTTCTCGAAGAAGTCCTTCGTCGGCTGGTCGGTGGCGTCGCTGGTCATGATGTACCACGGCAGCGCGCCGCCGCAGCGCCGGCGCGTGGCCAGGATGCGCTCGGCGTGGATCTGGAAGAGCGAGCGGCCGGACACCGGGCCGATGGGAAAAGTCCCCTTCGGCGCATCGAACCCCAGCCGCGTGCCCTGGCCGCCGGCGACCGTGACGGCGGCGACCTTGCCGGCGCGGAACAGCCGCTCGCCCGCCGCTCGGGCGTTCTCCCGCGCGCTCTTTTCCTCCGGCGTGGACGGCAGCCGGACGTAGTCGGGCAACTCGGGCCGGCCCGCCGGCGGCGCGTTGATCCGGCCCGCGCGGACGTCGGCGATCAGCGCGCGGAGCCGATCGAGCTCCACCGACCGCAACTGCTCCATCAGCCGCGCGCGCCCGGCCGAGTCCAGCTCGTCCCACCAGCGCAGCACATGCCCCTGCGCCGCGTTGCGGAGCGCCGCCATGACTTCCGAATCCGACCGCTGGTCTGACTTCACGCGGACTCCATTCCACAACCGAACGACCGTTTTGACCGCGAAAACGCGAAAACGCGAAAGAAGAATTTAAACCACAGATGGACACAGATAAGCACAGATACGAAGTTCCTTAACTGTGTTCATCTGTGTCCATCTGTGGTTCCAACTTCGTTCTCCGGTGCCGTTTTCGCGGTCAAGAATTTTCGAGGTCACGGCGCCGGTTTCGCCTGCGCGGCTGCGGCCTGTTTGAGGAGCGTCTTGCAGACGGAATCGTCGGGCAGCAGCGTCAGCGCCTCCTCGAGCAGTTTCTGCGCGGCGGCCGGGTCGTTTTTCTGCTTCAGGTAAAGCGTGGCCACGTTGCGTTCGGCGACGCCGCGCTGCGTGGGGGTCAGGTCGAGCGCGAGGTAATACTTCCACGCCTCGATCGCTTCGTCGGCGGAGTCCTTGACGCCGAAGAACTTCGCCAGGACGTACTGGCTCGCCAGGTCATAGGCGATCTCCGGGTCCTTCGGCCTCAGCGCGCGCGCGCGTTGATAGGAGAGGATGCACTCGTGGAAGACCACCGGCAGGGTCCAGCCGAACTCCCTGGAGGCCTCGGTGCGATGGGTTGAGTAGTTCACCGCCAGGTTCACGTGAAAATCGGCGTCGTCCGGGTACAGCTCGATCGCCTTGCGGTAGAGCAGGATCGCCTCGAGGTCGCGCCCCATGTGGTTGTAGAGCGTGGCGAGGTCGTTGTAGGCGTATGGGAACGTGGGCGCCTGCTCGATGACGCGGCGCCACTCGTCGGCGGCCTCGTCGGCGAGATGGAGATCGGCCAGGAACGTGGCGTAGCGGTGGCGTTCGAACCAGTTGTCGGGATACTTCTGCAGGAACGCCTCGTACTCGTCGCGCTGATGCTGGATCAGGCCCTGGTAGCGCGCCACTTTCTCGTCGGCCGCCTTGTGAAGCTTCTCCACCGCCTCCTTCGTCGGCCGCGCGCCCTGCCCGCGTGGAGGCGACCTGAGAGCGAGCGCCGCCGTCTGGAACGCGCGGATCGCCGCGATGGTTTCCTCTTCCGCCTTCTCGAGGACGGGGCGAATCTCCAGGTCGTCGCGGACGAGCTTCACGACCGCGGTGGTCTCCTCGAGGGTCTTCGGCTCGTACAGCAGCACGACGCCGGGCATGGGCGGCGCCATCGTCGGCGGGGCGGATTCCGGCGTCGCCGGGGAAGATGCCGTCGTCGCCGGGGATGATCCGGTCGCCGCCGGCGAGGACGCCGCGCCTGCGCCGGCCGGCTGGCCCGCGCAACTGGCGCCCAGCAGCGCGGCCAGCGCGAACGCCAAACTTCGGCGCAGAAATGGTTTCATGGTCTTTGTCCTTCCCCAAGTGCCGTGTTCATTCCAGTATCGTGTTCCTGAAGCAGCGCGCATAAGTCCAGACCGCGTCACCCTGAGCGCAGCGAAGGGTCTCATACCATAATCTCTTGCCTGCGCGCCGCGTATGAGATTCCTCGCCGTTCGGCCCTGAGCTCACGGCCGAAGGGCTGCGCTCGGAATGACTGCGCACTACGGAACTCATTTATGAAACTCCACGGCACCTCTTTGATTGTATCATCTTTACGGCTGAGTTTTTCGCCGACTACGGGAGCGGCTTCGGAAGCGCCTTCAGCGCGGCGACGATCTCCGGCGGCAACTTCCGGTCGGGGACGGTCAGCGGCGCTTTCGCGCCTTTGATCAATCCGATCCGGCTGTCCCTGGACTTCGGCTGCCGGGCGACGAGCGCGTCCAGCGCGGCTTGATCTTTGCCTTGGGCCAGGTAGAAGCTGTCGTTCAGAACGCCCCAGGGCCCGTCGCCTTTGGCCTTGCGCAGAAAAACCAGGTTCTCCGGGGCGGACCCGGCCCAGAGCCGGTACAGGCAGAGTTTCGGGATTTCGAGCTGATGGTGCGCGAAGTTCTCCAGGAAAGAGGCCAGGTTCGTCCGGTTGAAATAGCGCACGGAATCCTTACCGCCGTTCGGGGTGGAAAGGCTCGCCTGGAGCACCCACTTATCGAGCGATGCGTCGAAGAAATAGAAGGTGATCAGCGTATTCCCGCCGGAGGCGTCGGGCTGCTTGGCGACGGCGAACCGGAACGGCCTGCCCTCTCGCCACGGGTAATCCAGGTGCGTATGCTCGCCGGTGCCCTCGCCGCTGAAGCGCGTGCAGACGGCGCGCCCATCGGCCTGAACGACGCTCGGATGCAGGGTCGGCGACGTATCCCACTCCGAGAAGATCGCATTCCGTTTTTTCTCGGCGTGTTCCTGGATGCCGCAATAGCCGCCGGACCAGTTGACGCCGCAGAAGTAGATGCCCGGCCCGCTGGCGAGCACCTCGAGTTCGCCGTAAAGCAGGGTCCTGTTCTCCTGCGGCTGTCCCGGGTCTTCGGCGTACCACCAGAGCTGCTGCGCCTGCGCCGCGTTCGGAGCGGCCAGGACCAGGACGAACAGACCGCACAGGAGCCACCTCTTCATCGTCTCCGCTTTCTCCGCAAACGGCGCGTCGGAGTCAGCGCGGATTCTAGCCTCGCGGCGGCGAGCGGGTCAAACGCGGAACCGGCGCCGCGCGAAAATCGTTGAAACGAGGCGGCCGACAAGATATGCTCTAATACCGACTCGTCCGCCGCAACCCCGGCGAAGGCGGAATGCTCTTTTTGGAAATGGCAGATTTGCCGAACCTGATCGCCATCGAAGGCCCGCTCAAAGGCCAGACATTTCCCCTGCGCGAGGCCACGGTGCTGGGGCGGTCCATCGAGGCCGACCTGCGGCTGGATGACCTGGCGATCAGCCGGCGCCACGCGCGGATTTCCCTCGTCGGCGACAAGCACTTCATCGAGGACCTCGGCAGCGGCAACGGGACGGCCGTGAACGGAAAGACCATCGCGGCGCCGACTCCGCTGAAGGACGGCGACCGGATCGAGCTGGCCGATCACGTTTTCCGGTTCGCCGCGGAACCCGGTCCGCGCGCGAGCGGAGTGACGATCGTGGACGAGCCTTCGGCCGCGGCGCCGCCGGCGCTGGAGTCGCTGGAGGTGAAGGCGGTCTCGATGGAAGCCGCCATGGCCCAGCGGATGACCGCGCCCGACGCGCTCATCAAGGCCCAGCAGCGGCTCCGCGCCGTGCTCGAAATCAGCAACGCCGTCCAGACGCAGCTCGACATGGACAAGCTGCTCAACCAGATCATGGACCGCCTCTTCGGCGTCTTCCCGCAGGCCGACCGCGGCTTCATCATGCTGAAGGCCGACGAGTCGGAGGAGCTGGTCCCGCGCGCGGCGCGGCAGCGCGGCCGCGACCAGCCCGAGGCGATCACCATCAGCCGCTCCATCGTCCAGAAAGCGATGGGCGACGGCGTGGCGCTCCTCAGCGCCGACGCGATGGGCGACCAGCGCTTCTCCATGGCGCTGAGCGTGATGAATTTTCGCATCCGCTCGATGATGTGCGCGCCGATCATCGTCAACGACGAGGCGCTCGGCATCATCCACCTGGACACCACCCGGCAGGACCGGCAGTTCACGCGGGACGACCTGGAACTGCTCGCGGGGATCACCAGCCAGACGGCCTTCGCCATCGCGAACGCGCGGCTGCACCACCGGCTGCTGCTCCAGGAGCGCACCGAACGCGACCTGCAGTTCGCGCGGCAGGTGCAGGAATCGTTCCTGCCGAGGCGCCTGCCGGAGGTCGCCGGCATGCAGTTCGGCGCTTCGTACAAGGCGGCGCTGGAGGTCGGCGGCGACTTCTACGATTTCATCCCGCTCGAGGGCGGCTCGCTGGCGATCGTCGTGGGCGACGTCGCCGGGAAGGGCATTCCGGCCGCGCTGATGATGGCGCGGATGAGCAGCGCGGTGCGCGAGTTCGCGCTGGCCGCGGACGAGCCGCGCCGCGTGGTCGCCCGGGTCAACGACCGCATGGCCGCGATGGAGGCGGAAAGTTCGTTCATCACGCTGATCTTCGCGCTCCTCGATCCGCGGAGCCGGACCGTCCAGATCGTCAACGCCGGCCATCCGCCGCCGCTGCTGCGGAAAGGTTCCACCGGCCGGGTCGCCGAGATCCAGAGCTGCACCAATTTCCCCGTCGGCGTCATGGCCGGCGCGGAGTTCGAGGCGGAGAGTTTCCGGCTCGAGCCGGGCGACTTCGTCTGCCTTTACTCCGACGGGGTCACCGAGGCGATGAACGCGCAGGAGGAGAGCTACGGCGGCGGCCGGCTCAGGACCGTCGCGGCGCTGCCGGCGGCCTCCGCCGCGCAGTTGATGGAGAATATCCTCCAGGACGTCCGCGCTTTCGTCGGCAGCGCCCACCAGAGCGACGATTTGACGCTAGTCTGCTTCGGCGCGACATAGTGTTTAGTTGCGTAAATTGGTACGCCAATTTACGCAACTAAACACGGTCCAACGGATCGCATAACCCAATATAACGACGCGGCTTATCGCGGTCATGCTTAACTAGAGCAGGCTTCAAGACCTCGCGATCGCCGATTCCGGCCCAGTCTCGCCTGCCGGGCGGGCCTATTGCGGTTGCCGGCCCCTTGTGCTAAAGTAGCTTGGTTGGCGGCGCCGGCTTGTCCTTGGAGCGCCTGTCGCGGGCAGCCTCCGTCAATCTTAAGTGCCCGAGAACTATATTCGATGCGGCATGCAAAACCGGCATCCTCCAAACCTGGCTCGCGGCGCGTCAACTGCTTTCCCCTCTGCCCGATTCTGATCTCACTGCTTTCCGCCTTGACGGCCGTTGCGGCGGAGCCACAGCCGGCGCCCCGGTACAATCTTCTGGTCATCTCCATAGATACCCTTCGCGCCGATCACCTGACCTGCTACGGCTACAACCGGGACACGTCGCCGCATCTCGACCAACTGGCCCGGGAAGGCGTCCTTTTTGAGAACCTGACCGCGGTGACGTCCTGGACGGTGCCGTCGCACATGAGCATGCTCACCTCGCTCTATCCCAGCGTCCACGGCGTGCCGGCCGTCGGTAAACTGGGCGAAAGCGTTCCGACGCTGGCGGGGTGCCTGGCCAAGGCCGGATACGTGACGGCGGCGTTCGTCACGGGGCCCGCCTTGGGCCACGAGTTCGGATTCAACCAGGGCTTCCAATCGTATGACGACTTCACGGTCAGCGCGACGCGCAGGACCGGGGCCGGCGATGTCGCCACGAATCCCGGGATCACGGACCTGGCGACGAAATGGCTCCAGAAGCACTCCCAGGAGAATTTCTTCCTCTTCCTGCACTATTGGGACTGCCATTACGACTATGTTGCGCCCGCGCCCTACGACAAGAAATTCGACCCCGGCTACAAGGGCCCGGAGAACGGCCGCGGCATCGGGTGGCGCAAGACCGAAATGACGGCGCATATCTCGATCATGGACCTGGCGCACCTGGTGGCGCTCTACGACGGTGGAATCGCCTACACGGACGAGCACGTCGGCAAGGTCCTTCAGCTTCTTCAGGACCTGGGGCTTTCGGAGAAAACGCTGGTGATCGTTTTATCCGACCACGGCGAGGGATTCCTGGAGCATGGCCTGCTGACCCACGGCAACAGCCTGTACGAAGAGGCGATTCACGTGCCGCTCATCATGCGGCTGCCGGGGGTGCTCCCGGCCGGCAAGCGCGTGGCCGGAAACGTCAGCCACGTGGACCTGATGCCGACGGCGCTGGGGCTTCTCCATCAGGCATGCCCCTCGCGGATTCAAGGGATTGACCTGTCGCCGGTGATCCTGGGCGATCAGCCGGTTCCCGAGCGCCTGATCTTCAGCGAGCTGTCGGGGCTTAACTTGAAAGTGGTCCGCTGGGGCAATCGCAAGCTTCTGGGCGCGATGGACGGAACGCTTGCCGGGGCCAGGCTGGAAGAAATCGCCGGCGGCCGCGAGAAGGTCATCGCCGGCGCGGACCTGAAGAAAGACTGTCCGGAGGCTGCGCTCCGCGCCTTGACGGAGCGCGCGCCCTCGATCCCCGAGGCCAAGGCGGGGAAAGCGATCGAGCCGGACGCGGACGTGATCAAGCGCCTGAAGAGCCTCGGCTACACACTGTGAAGGCCGGAAAAACGGATTTCCCGCGCGCCCGCAGCTCGGTCGGAGCATGAAGGCGCGGCGGATTCAACCGGCCGGCAGCCTTCGTCCGACTCAAGCAGGTGAGAGCTTTTCGATGCCCCACGCAAGACCGGCGTCCTCCGGGCCCGGCCAGCGCTGCGCCCGCTGGCTCCTGCGCGGGCTGGTGCTGATCTCCTTCTTCTGCCTCGACTGCCGGCGCGCCGCTCCGCCGACGCCGGCGATCAAATACAACCTTACTGGTCATCTCGATAGACACCCTCCGCTCCGATCACCTGGCCTGCTATGGCTATAACCGCGACACTTCGCCCCATCTCGATCAACTGGCCAGGGAAGGGACGCTTTTTGAGAATCTGATTGCGGCCTCGTCCTGGACGGTGCCGTCGCACATGAGCATGTTCACCTCGCTTTATCCCAGCGTCCACGGCGTGCAGGCGGGCAACACCGCATTGGCCGAAGGGGTTCCGACGCTGGCGCAGTGCCTGGCCAAAAGCGGGTACGTGACGGCGGCTTTTGTCTCGGCGGCCACGATGAATCACTGGTTCGGATTCAACCGCGGCTTTCAGCTTTATGACGACTACACGGTCAGCCGGGCGGAGCCGAACCAGTTCCGCAATGTCGTTACGGGCCACTTGATCACTGAGCAGGCCGCGAAATGGCTCCAGAAGCATTCCCGGGAGCATTTCTTCCTCTTCCTGCACTATTTTGACTGCCATGACAACTATGTCGCGCCCGCGCCCTTCTCCAGGAAATTCGACCCCGACTACCAGGGCAAACAGAACAGCCAGTTCATCGCCCTTTGGCCGGCCGACGTGCGAAAGCGCATCTCGGTCATGGACCTGGCGCATATCGTGGCGCTCTACGACGGGGGAATCGCCTATACGGACGAGCAGGTCGGGAAGATCCTTCAGCTTCTTCAGGACTTGCGGCTTTCCGAGAAGACGCTGGTGATCGTATTGTCCGATCACGGCGAGGGATTCCTTGAGCATGGCCTGTTCACGCATGGCAACAGCCTGTACGAAGAGCTGCTCCGCGTGCCGCTCATCATGCGGCTGCCGGGCGTGATCCCCGCCGGCAAGCGCGTCGCCGGGAACGTCAGCCACGTTGACTTGATGCCGACGGCGATGGGGCTCCTCCAACAGGCAGGCCCCTTGAAGATTCAGGGGATTGACCTGTCGCCGGCGATCCTGGGCGATCAGCCGGTTCCCGAGCGCCTGATCTACAGCGAGCTGGCCTACAGCGGGCTCGACCTGCGAGCGGTTCGCTGGGGCGATCGCAAGCTGGTGGGCAAGCGGGCTACGCTCGCCAAGGCCCAACTGGAAGAAGTGGCCGGCGGCCGCGAGAAGGTCGTCGCCGACGCCGACCTGAAGAAAGACTGTCCGCAGGCCGTGCTCCAAGCTTTCACGGAAGGGCCGGCCTCAGTCGCGAAGTCCAGTCCGGACAAGGCGAATGAGCCGGATGCGGACCTGCTCAGCCGCCTGAAGAGCCTCGGCTACACGCAGTGAGAGCGAAGGACGGATTTTGCTCGTTGAACAGGAATCGCATCAATGCTACAATACCACATTGTAGCCGTCCGTCCTCGGCAGGGCGGCCCCACGAAATATCCTTACTCTAGCGCGATTCGATGAGAAACCCCGAAGATCCAGCCGCGCCGAAAGACCGAAAGTTGCAGGGCGTTGCCTTTTTGATCCTCGGCGTAATGACCTTCCTCTTGTACAGCCGGACTTACGACTACGTGGTCGTATCGCAGCGCGACACCGCCAGCTCGTTCTTCCTCTTTGACCGGGAATTTCTGCTCGGTTTCCTCTGGCTGCCGGGCGGTCTTCTGACCTGGGCCGGCCGTTTCTTCGCTCAATTCAGCGAATATACCTGGCTCGGCGCGCTGGCGATTTCAGTGCTGGTGGTCGCTTTCGGCTTCTTGCTTTACCGGGCCCTCAGACGCTTCATGGGCGCCGCCGCGCTGTTCTTCGCCCTGCTGCCGTGCATCCTGCTGGCGACGGAGCTCAGCGACGGCGTCATCAATACTGCGCTGGGCCTGATCGCCGGTACGTTGGCGTTCCTGATCTATCTCCACTTGCCGAAAGGCGCCGTGCGGCGGCTCTACGCTCTGCTGGCGATCCCGGCGCTCTACCTTCTCTCCGGCGGGTATTTCTGGCTCTTCGCGGGGTGGGTGATCGCTGCGGAATGGCTTGAGGGCCGCCGCTTCGCGAACTGGACCTGGTCGTTTCTCTTTGCGGCGCTGGCGTTCGCGACGCCGGTTGCGGCCAGGCGCTGGCTCTTCGTGGTGCCGCTGCGCAGCGCCTTTCTGCAGCCGACGGTCTTCTTCCAGCCCGGGCGCCCGCCGACGCCGGCGATGGTGGTTTACGGCTACCTGGCGTTGCTGATGCCGGCGGTCCTGCTCTGCAAGCGCTGGGTGTTGCCCTTCTGGGAGAGGGCCTTCGCGCGGGCGCGGCCTGCGCCCGCGGCGGGGCGGCGGTTGCGCTTCGTCGCGGCGGGTGCTGCGGCGGCGCTGCTCGCCGTGCTGACGGTGGATCTTCAGTGGGTCTGCTACGACGCGAACTTGAGCGACTACGCGGAGTATCGCGAGCTGTACCGGCAGAAACGATGGGACGATATCCTTCAGAGGGCGGAGACGACGGCGTCGCCCGGGTTGATGAAGCAGTTTTTCATCAACTGCGCTCTGTACCACAAGGGGCGGCTCCTGGACGAACTGTTTCGTTACCGGCAGGCCTGGGGGGCGCGAGGCCTGATCCTTAATTCGCCGGACCAGCATTACATCGGAACCTCCACGAACGACCTGGACAGGGAGATGTTCAACAGCGATCTCTTTTTCGAGATGGGGAATGCCAACGCCGCTCTCATGTGCGCGTACGATCAGATGGTCGTGCAAGGAGAGACGTACGATAACGTGCGGCGTGTGGCGGAGTGCAACATGGTCCGGGGGAATTACGCGTGGGCGATGAAGTTCCTGACGATGCTGAAGCGGACGCTCTTTCATCGCGGGGAGGCGCTCCGGTACGAGGCGCTGCTGGCCGATCCGAAGGCGCGGGACGAGTATTTTGCGGAGCGGCGGTCGCGCCTGCCGACGGTCGAGCTGCCGCTGGAACTGCCGGGCTTCATTCCGGCGCTCGGTCTCCTGAAAAGCAACCCGCACAACCGGATGGCCTGCGACTACCTGATGGCCTGGTGCCTGCTCGACCGGGCCTCGCTGCCGATGCTGGCCGAGAGCGTCGGCGGCCTGAGGGCGGCCGGCTACGATCACATCCCGCTGGCCCTGCAGGAAGGCCTTCTGGCGTTGCAAGCGATGAGCGGCCGTCCCCTGGCGCCGCCGGGCTTCCGCTTCGATCGGGAGGTCGCGGCCAGATTCATCGCCTTCAACGCGCAGATGCAGCGGTCTCCGGACGATCCGGCGGCCCAGCGCAGGGCCGTTCAGGACTTTGCCGGAACTTTCATGTATTACTCGAAGTTCGTTGCGCCGCAGCCGACCTTCAGTTACGCGCTCGGGCATTTTGCCGTGGCCAACGAGTTCCGGGGCCTCGGCTGGACGGCGGACGCGATCGCGCACTACGAATACGCGCTGCGGTTCAATCCCGGATATGCCGAGGCGCACGACGCGCTGGCGGAGTTGTTGAAATCCCAGGGACGCGACAAAGAGGCCGGCCCCCGCCAGCGCGAGATGCCCATCCAGGTGAAATCGCTCGCGCCGCAGCCGCAGACGGGCGCAGACTCCGCCGCCTGGGACCCGGAGGACGTGCCGTGAACCGAGCCGAAAGGAGGCTTTTCATTCGCCGGGGGACCGCGCTCCTGATCGCTGCGGGGCTTCTGGCGCTGGCCGCGTGCGGCCGCGGCCCGGACCTTTCCTCGGCCGTCCATGTCCAGACCGCGCCGCGGATTGATCCGGACTATGCCGGCATCGTCATGCCGCCGAACATCGCCCCTTTGAACTTCCGCGTCCTGGAAGAGGGCCGCGACTGCGTCGTCCGCATTTCCTCCGACGCCGCCGAAACGCTCGAGCTGCAGTGTCCCGGCCGCCAATGCCGAATCGGCATGGGCGCGTGGCGCCAACTGCTCAGCAAAAACAAGGGGAAGAACCTCTACTATGACGTTTACGTGCGGAAGGCCGGCGGCGCCTGGACGCAGTACGCGCGTTTCATCAACCAGGTGGCCGAGGAGCCCATCGAGACGCACATCGTCTATCGCCGCGTGACGCCGAACAATCACTTCACGGACATCAAGGGCATATACCAAAGGGACCTCGAGAGCTTCGCGACCCGGCCGATCCTGACAACGCGCGAACTGACGAAAAACTGCATCAACTGCCATACGTTCTGCAATGGCAATCCCAACCGGTTCTACTTCCAGCTCCGGGGCGACAACGGCGGAATGGTGTTCGTGATAGACGGCCGCATCCGCAAGATCAACACGCTGCAGCCTCCGCTGAAGCGTCCGCTCGGCTACGGCGCGTGGCATCCGGACGGCGTGCACATCATCTCTTCCGCGAACGACGACAACCGCTTGTATTTCCCCTCGGCCTCGCAGCGGGTGGATTTCGAGGCGGCCCACTATCAGGGAGACCTCGTCCTCTACAATGTCGAGACGAACACCTTGAGCACCAGCCCGCAAGTCTTCCAGAACGGTTACACCCAGACCCATCCCAGTTGGTCGGCGGACGGCAAGTCCGTTTTTTATATCCGGTGCCGCAGCATGCAGGCGCCGGCGACGTACAAGGACTTCGATCAATTCCGTTTCGACCTGATGCGCATCTCCTGCGACGTCGCTTCCGATACCTGGGGGACGCCCGAGATGCTCATGGAATGCTCCAAGGAGGGAAAGTCCTGCACCTTCCCGCGGCCTTCGCCGGACGGCAAGTACGTGCTGTGCGGCCTGTGCAATCGGACGAGCTTCGCCGTCTACCAGGACCAGAGCGAACTGCGCCTGTTCGACCTCCGGTCGAAAACGTGGCGGCGGCTCGATGTCCTCGGCGGCGACTTTGTGGAGAGCTATCCGTCCTGGTCCTCCAACGGGCGCTGGATCGCGTTCGCGGCCCGGCGCTCCACCGACCGCACCGAGCTGCCCCACTTCGCCTATTTCGACGCGGCCGGAGGCGCGCACAAAGCCTTCGTTCTCCCGCAGGAGGACCCCGGCTACTACGACACTTTCACCGATTCGTACAACATCGTCCGGCTGGTGAACGGAGAGGTTCCGATTGACGAGTTCACGCTGGTCCAGGCCCTGAAGCAGCCGGCCATCCCCGCCCTTTTCCCGAATCCGCCGCACGCCGTCGCGCAAAGCGCAACGGCAACGGCAGCGCATCAGCCTGCAGGAGAGCGATAGCATGCCGGCATGTCCCTCATGTCACGTCGTGCTGAATCGGAAGCAGACGCCGAACGCGTTTTCCAGGCGTGGTTCGCGCCTCGGCCGCTGCTTTCTGCTCGGCCTGGCGCTGATTTCCTTTTTCTGCCTGGACTGCCGGCGCGCCGCTCCGCCGGCGCCGGCGATCAAATACAACCTTCTGGTCATCTCGATAGATACCTGCCGCGCGGATCACCTGACCTGCTACGGCTATAACCGGAGCACCTCGCCGCATCTCGACCAATTGGCTAAAGAAGGGGTCCTCTTTGAGGATGCGACCGCCGCGGCGTCCTGGACGGTGCCCTCGCACATGAGCATGTTCACCTCGCTTTATCCCAGCGTCCACGGGGTGCAGAACTTCAACAATCAATTGGGCGAAGGCGTTCCGACGCTGGCGCAGTGCCTGGCCAAAAGCGGATACGCGACAGCGGCTTTTATCACGGCGCCCGTGTTGAATCACTACTTCGGATTCAACCGCGGCTTCCAATTGTATGACGACTTCACGGTCCCCCAGAGGTTCGGCATCGAGCACCCGATGGCGGGCATAGAAAACAGCGGCACGGGTTCGGCCGCTTTGCTCGACCAGGTGGTCACGAGCCCCATCATCACGGCCCTGGGCACGCAGTGGCTCCAGAAGCATTCCCGGGAGAACTTCTTCCTCTTCCTGCACTATTGGGACTGCCATTACGATTATAAGCCGCCCCCGCCCTACGACAAGAAATTCGACCCCGGCTACCAGGGCACAGAGAACGGCCGCCACATCTTCCTACGCGAGCCGCAAATCGTAAAGTCTATCTCGGTCATGGACCTGGCGCATATGGTGGCGCTCTACGACGGGGAAATCGCCTACACGGACGGCGAAATCGGCCAGGTCCTTCAGGTGCTTCGGGACTTGCGGCTTTCCGAGAAGACGCTGGTGATCGTCTTGTCCGATCATGGCGAGGGATTTCTTGAGCATGGCAAGATCCGCCACGCCAACAGCCTGTATGAAGAGCTGCTTCATGTGCCGCTCATCATGCGGTTGCCGGGCGTCATCCCGGCCGGCAAGCGCGTCGCCGGAAACGTCAGCCACGTTGACTTGATGCCGACCGTGCTGGAGCTTCTCGAGGCGCCAAGCCCCTCGCAGATGCAGGGGATCGATCTGTCGCCGGCAATCCTGGGCGATCAGCCGCTCCCCGACCGCCTGATCTACAGCGAGCTGATGATGGGGCTTAACTTGAGAGCGGTTCGCTGGGGCAATCGCAAGCTCTTGGGCAGCATGGGAACACCGGCCGGAGCCCTGCTGGAAGAAGTGGCCGGCGGCCGGGAGAAGGTCATCGCCGACGCGGACCTGAAGAAAGACTGTCCCGAGGGCGCGCTCCGGGCCCTGACGGAGGGGCCGACCTCAGTCGTGCAGGCCGGTCCTGGCAAGCCGAATGAGCCGGATGCGAACCTCATCAGGCAACTGAAGAGCCTCGGCTACACGGATTGAAAGCCGCGGTCGCGCCTTCCCGGAGCGCAGGCGGGCGGGTGAAAGAAATACCTTAAATTCTTGTAAATTTTCTATTGACTTGGCCTCGCCCGGGGCTATAATACACCTGCTTGGGGTATGGTGAGTTTGGCAGGGGATTCTTTGGGACAAAAATGGAAAGGAGGTGAAAACACATGAGAAAGTGGATATCATCCTTCACGTTGATCGAGATGCTGGTCGTCATCGCTATTATCGCAATTCTCGCCGGGCTGCTTCTGCCGGCATTGACCAGAGCTCGAGAGGAGAGCCGCCGCAAGTCCTGCGATAGCAACCTTTCGCAGATCGTCAAGGCTTGCGTCACGTACCAGGAGCCTAACGGCGACTTCTTCCCCGCCTTCGAACAGGCTTTCTACGCTGATCCACCCGTCGCGACGCAGGCCGGTTTCGAGAACACGTACTGGTTCCCGAATGCCATCTGCTGGAACTACTCCAGTTTGTGGACGCCAGGCGCTTCGACGAACGGTGGACCGGGCAGCGACGGCAACTTCCAGCCGATGCCCTCAATGGCATGCCTGTATCCGGGGTACATTGACAACGTGAAGGTCTTCGGGTGCCCGTCTACGCCTGATAAGCCGCAGATCGCTTGCCGGTACTACAATGGAGCCAAGCACACGTGCTTCGGTTTCACGCCTGATCCGGGCGAGACCGGGACGATCTCGACGGCGATCATTCCGGGACCTAGTGGTGATCCTTACACCTGCGATCCGGCCGTCTTCACCGGAAACGAAGTCAGCACCAACGTCAAGTGCAGTTACTTCTATGATGAGCTGACGAACTTCCGTGAAATCGGTCCGGGACAGGCTATGGCCGCCGACGCCGACGGCTATTCCTGG
Source organism: Candidatus Brocadiia bacterium (assembly GCA_052139675.1). Taxonomy (GTDB): domain Bacteria; phylum Planctomycetota; class Brocadiia; order CAIUPP01; family CAIUPP01; genus JBEKCB01. The sequence goes on along the minus strand of JBKQWE010000018.1, from coordinate 4,935 downwards.
CTCACTTCTAGCGGCAAGCATCCGCCGTACTACGCTCCCGGCCTGACCGGCGGAAATGGCGCGTTCGGAGCCAACAGCGGTATCCCGTACGGGTGGCAGCGTCCGACGATTTCCAACCACACCGACGGCGAGAACGTGATGTACTTCGACGGCCACGTCAAGTGGAGCAACTCCAACTACGCCAGCCGTGACCCCGTGGACAACATCTACAATCCGCAGGGTTGCTGGTCCATGACCGGTTGGGGATCAGTCAACGCGTTCCAGTGGGGCGCCGACACGGATGCGTATCTGTGGGACGGTACACTGGGCGACAGCGCCTATCCGGGCCAGTAATGTTTCGTTCGTATGCAAGACGTGCCGAGAGGCGATCCTCGTTCGGGATCGCCTCTCGTGTTTTAGGGCCGCATCGCCGCTTTTCGCTGGCGCCGGGCGCCGGAAGTTGGTACGCTGGTCAGAGGGTGATGGCTTGCGACGGAGGAGGAAAACATGAACCGGCGATCCGCGACCTTCACGCTCGTCGAACTCCTGATCGTCATGGCCATCATCGGCATCCTCGCCGGAATCCTTCTGCCGGCCCTGATGTCCGCGCGAGAGCAGACCCGCCGGAAGAGCTGCGTCAACAACCTCGCCCAGATCGGCAAGGCCTGCATCTCGTACCAGGAGCCCAACGGCGATTACTTCCCCGCCTTCATGCAGCAGGCGACCAATTATCCAACCACTCCGGCCACAGACACATTGAACGGACGCCCATGGATTATCAGTCCATCGAACGGAGGTCCGTGGTGGAGCAGTAACGGCAGTCCGGGAGGAATGGTCACCGACACGGCCGGCCAGAGCCCGGACGGCGCGTTCCAGCCGATGCCCTCGCTCGCCAGCCTGTATCCGACTTACTGCCCCGACGTGAAAGTCTTCGCCTGCCCTTCGACCAACGACACCCCGCAGATCGCCTGGCAGTATTTCGGGAGCGCGCTGCATACGTGTTTCGGGTTCGTCTCGTACAATGCGGCCGGCGTGCTCATCAACACCGTGGACCCCGCCGCGTACACCGGCAACGAAATCAGCACCTCGAATAAATGCAGCTACCTGTACGACGAGCTCGCCCAGCCGCGCGACCTCAGCCCGGACCAGGCCATGGCCGCCGACGCCGATGGCCAGACCTGGTTCCTGCCCGGCGGCCAGACGCCGGCTTACCCTCCCAACTGGTGGCGCATCGAGGGCGTGCAAAGCTACCAGTCGCTCGGGAAAGGGAACCCTCCCAAGGCGGTCGCGACCGCGCAGCCGCCCAGGCCCAACCACAATAACGGCCAGAACGTGATGTACTTGGACGGGCACGTGAAGTGGACCGACGCCGTCTACTCCAGCCACGATCCGGCCGACAACATCTTCTGCCCGAACAGCACCGGCGGCGTCCAGTGGAACCCGGACATTGACTCGTATCTGTGGGACGGCGTGGACAGCCGCACCGTGCAAACGCCATGACGGCGCGCCCTCGAGCTCTGTTACTCGAAAAATGATAGGTTTCGTCACCCTGCGCGAAGCGAAGGGTCTCATACGCTGGACCTTTGCCAACCCGCTGCGTATGAGATTCCTCGCCGTTCGGCCTTGAGCTCACGGCCGAAGGGCTACCCTCGGAATGACTCGTTCAACGACGCGTCTTGCTTTTGGCCTTCATATCAGGTCAAGTGTAACAGAGCCCTCGAGCCGTCAGGCGACGTTGAACCCGATCCCCTTGAGCTTCTCAGCCAGCGCGCCCGCCGCCGGCCCTTCGCCGCGCACCCGCACGGTCGTATTCTGGAACTCGCGCCGGATCGGGTACTCCGCCCTCAGCCGGTCGAAATAAGGCCCCTGGTCCGCCGGCGGCAGCCCGCCGAGCCGGCGCAGCGCCGCATCGTCGCGCTCGATCGGGCAGACCTGCAGCACCGCCTCGCGAAGCGCCTCCTCCGGATCGGCCGGGCGCGGCGGAAGCTCAATCTCGGGAATCAGCGGCGGCGGCATGCAGCGCGCGCGGGACCAGTCCGGCTTCCGCCCCAGGAACGCGCACGCCGCGCGGTAGATCATCTCCGTCCCGTTGACCTTGCCGTCGAACGAATATCCCGCGACGTGCGGGCTCGCCAGCGCCGTCTCCGCCAGCAGCGGCGGCCGGATGCGCGGCTCGCCTTCCCAGACATCCAGCACCGCCGCGCCGGGCCGGCCCGCGCGCAGCGCCTGGAGCAGCACGCCGTTGTCCGCCACGGCCCCGCGCGAGCTGTTCAGCAGCACCGCCCCGGGCCGCATCCTCGCGAAAAATTCCGCGCCCGCCAGGTGATAAGTCGGGTCCGCGCCGGCCTTCTCCAGCGGCACGTGCAGCGTGATGAAATCGCAGTCCATCAGCTCGTCGAGCGGCCGGTACTTCGCGTCGCCCGTGGCGCGCTGGAGCGGCGGATCGTTCAGCCGCTCGCGCATCCCCAGCGCGCGGACCTTCGCGGCGACGCGCGACCCGACGTTGCCCGCGCCCACAATGCCGATCGTCCGCCCCTCGAGCGGCTTGCCCTGCCGCCGCGCCAGGACCAGCAGCGCCGCGGTGATGTACTCCGCCACCGAGTTCGCGTTCGACCCCGGCGCGGCCGCGAAAGCCACGGCCGCCTCGCGCAGGTACTCCGTATCCACGTGGTCGAAACCGATCGTCGCCGTCGCGACGAACCGCACCGCGCTCCCTTCGAGCAGCGCGCGGTTGACCGGCGTGACCGAGCGCACGAGCAGCAGCGTGGCGTCGCGGACGGCCGCGGGGGTCATCTCGCGCCCGCGCATCAGCCGCACCTCGCCCAGCGCCCCGAACGCCTCGCGGACGAAGACGATATTCTGGTCGGCGACGATCAGCATGGGGTCCTTTGAACGAAGAGGTCAGAGTGATGAATGATGAATTACAAGAGGGGCGCGAAGCGCTCCCGTTCATCACTCATCATTCAAACTTCTTACTTATTTCATTACGGCGGCGCCAGTTCCGCGACGCGGGGCAGGTCCTTGAGCGACTTCAGGCCGAAGTGCTGCAGGAAAAGCCGCGACGTGCCGTAGAGGATCGGGCGGCCCGGCACGTTCTGGCGGCCGACGACCTTGATGAGGCCGCGCTCGAGCAGGCTCCGCAGCAGCGGGCCGGTCTGCACGCCGCGGATGTCGTCCACCGTCGCGCGCTGGATCGGCTGCTTGTACGCCACGATGGCCAGCGTCTCCACCGCCGACGGCGTCAGCTTGTCCTGCCGCCGGTGCCGGTGCAGCTCGGCGATCCAGTCCTTGAACTCCGGCCGCGTGAGCAACTGGAAGCCGCCGGCGATCTCGACGACCTCGAACGCGCGGCCCTGGCCGGCGTACTCGGCGTTGAGCTCGTCCACCAGCTTCCGCACCGTCTTCGCGTCCGCGCCCTTGCCGAGGAGTTGCGCCATGCGCGCCGCGGGCACCGGCTCGTCGCTCGCGAAGAGCAGCGCCTCGGCGACCGGCTTCATTCGATCCGGCGTGAGCGTTTCTCGGGCCATAATTGCCTTCCGTTCACCCGCCCTGCGCGTTCGCCGCGGGGACCGCGCGGCGGATCTGCGCCACGGCCTGGCGCAGGCGCTTCTCGTTCTCGACCACCGCCAGCCGCAGATACCCTTCGCCCGCCTCGCCGAAACCGGCGCCGGGCGCCACGGCGACCCGCGCCTTCTCCAGCAGGTCGTACGCGAACCGCACCGATCCCCTGCGGCGATACGGCTCCGGGATCGGCGCCCAGACGAACATGGTGGCCTTCGGCTTCGTGATCTCCCACCCGGCGCGCTCGAGGCCGTCGCAGAGCGCGTCGCGCCGCTTCTGGTAGACCAGCGCCTGCGCCGCGCCGTCGGGGATGCAGTGCCGCAGCGCGATGATCGAGGCGATCTGCAGCGGCTGGAACAGCCCGTAATCGTAATAGGCCTTCACGCGCCCGAGCGCCTCCACCGCGTCGCGGTTGCCCACGCAGTAGCCGACGCGCCAGCCGGCCATATTGAATTCCTTCGACATCGTCGTCAGCTCGACGGCCACGTCCTTGCCGTACTTCGCCTGGAGGAAACTCGGCGGGCGGTAGCCGTCGAACGTCGTGGCGCCGTACGCCAGGTCGCTGACCACGAACAGCCGGTGCCTGCGGGCGAGCCGCGCCATGTCCTCGAAAAATTCCAGCGAGACGGAGACCGTCGTCGGGTTATGCGGGAAGTTGAGCACCAGCAGCTTGGGCTTCGGCCGCAGCGAGCGCATGAGGCCGTCCACGTCGCGCAGCATCTGCTCCTCGCTGTGCAAGCCGATCTGCAGGACGCTGGCCCCGGCGAGGCGGATCGCGTACGAGTGGATCGGGAAGGCCGGCTGCGGCACAATGGCCGTGTCGCCCGGCCCGAGCAGCGCCAGGCACAGGTGCGAGAACGCCTCCTTCGACCCGATGGTGCAGATGATCTCGTTGGTCGGATCTATCTTCACGCCGTAGCGCCGCTCGTAGAGCAGCCCGACCTCGCGCTTGAGGCTGAAGATGCCCGTCGCCGTCGAGTAGCGGTGGTTGCGCGGGTCCTGGACGGCCTGGCAGAGCTTGTCCACGATCGCCTTGGGCGTCGGGTCGAGCGGATTGCCCATGCCCAGGTCAATAATGTCGAGCCCCTGGCGCCTCTTCTCGTACTTGAGCGCGTTGAGCTTGCCGAAGAGGTAGGCCGGCAGCTCCTTCACGCGCGCGGCGACGTTCACTCTCATGTCACCCTCGGCTGGACGCCCCGCGAAGCTTCATCGCGGCTTCGCCCGGTTTCCCCTAATGCGGCGTCTCGGAAACAACTCGCATAATGCGCCGTCATTCTGCTATGAGGCCATTCCTCAAGTGAGACGCCCGGAGAATCCGTGAAATCGAGTTCCGTCTGCTATCCGTGCTCTAAGGCACAAGGTATGCTATCCGAGGTGTTCAAGTCGGAGCGCCGC
>JBKQWE010000017.1:0-7330 GCA_052139675.1 Candidatus Brocadiia bacterium | reverse complement strand
GGCCGACGCTCTTGGAGTAGAATTCGCCCGGTTGCGGCGGCTTGTCGGGTGAAGGCTCCTCGCCGGCCATTTTGACGTAGCCGCCGATGGGGCAGATGCCGAGCCGGTATTCCGTCTCGCCCCATTTCTTCTTCAGCGACGGGCCGAACCCGAGCGAGAAGGCGTCCACGCGGACGCCGATCCACTTGGCCGCCAGGAAGTGGCCGAGCTCATGGACGAAGATCAGGATGCCGAAACCGATGGCGGCTTCGACAATCCCTTCCGCAGTGGCGAGGCTGTCAGGGGACAATTCGAGCTATCCGAAAAAAAGGGAGAACCGCGCATGACCCGCCGATTTCCCAGTATAGAGGGCCGGCACGGCTGAAGTCAATCCAGCGGCGCCGGGGACGGGACGGTCTGCGATTTTTCTTGACGGCGGCCGGTTCGCCGGGTAGACTCGTTGTTAAGGACTTTTTGAGGTGTTGCATGCTCTGGGCAGCACGGCAGACACACATCAGGCGGCGGTTTCCGGCCATTCCTTCTCTCCCCGATTGCTTCACGGCCTTCAAGCGGCGTTTTATCGTCACGCCCGTTCCGTCGGCGCTGGGACCCGCGCGGCGGAGGGGCGATTTATCCGGGTGGCGTTTCTTCGGAAAGGAGCGCGTATGCATCAGAGCGCAAAGCCGGTCCGGAAGTGCCATGGCTGCGGGCTCAACCAGGGGGACCACTGCGGCGTGTTCGAGAATCCGCGACTGATGTGGGAGCGGCACGCCGCGTGTCCGGGGTATAAGAACGAGAAAATGCTCGCCGAGTACCAGGCCGAGGAGGCCAGGCGGCAATCCGACATGAGGAAGGAGAAACGGAGGCTCCTCGCGAAGTTGCAGCACGGCGTGCCGCACCAGGCGGGCGACCAGCACGTCATCATCGCCGCCGTCCGCCGCTAGGCGCAATCGCTCCGCCCCGGACCGAATCGCATCGGTCCGGGGCGCGTCGTTTTTGAGGGACGAATCGCGGTTCCGCTCGCGTCTCCGCCGTCTTCCCGTTATGATACTCTCCGTTCCCGCCGCGGCGGGAGTTCTGCGGAGACCGGCATGGATCCCGAGCGGAGCGTCCTGGAAGAACTGAACGCGGGCGCGCGCCGCAATCTCTGGCCGCTGCTCATCCTCGCCGCGATGGCCGTCCTTTTCTTCGCGCGGTTCCTCCGCGCCGACGCCATCTTCCTGATGCGCGACCTCTTCCAGAAGCATTACCCGCTCCACATCTACTCCAGTGAAATCCTCCGCGGCGGCGCCCTGCCGCTCTGGAACCCGTACACCGGCTGCGGCGAGCCCTTCCTGGCGAACATCGAAGGCGCGGTGCTGTATCCGCCGAACCTCCTGTACCTGCTCCTGCCGGTGACGCTGGCGACGGCGGCGCTGGTGATCTTCCACACGTGGCTGACCGCCGCGGCCGGGTACGCGCTCTGCCGGGTGTGGCGGGTCTCGCGGCTCGGGTCGCTGCTGGCCGCGACGATGCTGGGCTTCAACACGTACTGGCTGACGCGTATCGAGTTCCTGCCGTCGCACGCGACGATGGCGTGGTTCCCGCTGGTGCTGCTGCTCTACGCGCTCTGGGCGCGGTCGCGGCGCGCGCGGTGGATCGCGCTGGCCGGGCTGGCGCTGGGCATGCAGATGCTGGCGGGGCATCCGGAGAGCGTGCTGTTCCCGCTCGGCGCGATTGCGCTCTACGCCGTGATGCTCGGCCTGTGGGAAGCGCGCGAACGGAAGCGTTGGCGCGCGCTCATCCCGCCGCTCGCCGCGTTCGCGGTCCTATGCGCGCTGGGGATTCTCCTGGCGATGGCGCAGATCCTGCCGACGTGGGAACTGGTGCGCGCATCGTCGGTCCACAGCGGCGTGGTGGACCCGGAGGTCGGCAAGGCCTCCGTGAATCCGGGAATGCTGGCCACGCTGCTCATGCCGTTCCTGTACGGCGTGCCGGGATATTTCGGCCGGTACTGGGCGCCTTCGTGCTCGGAGTACTGGGCCGGCAGTTTCTACGTCGGCGCCGCGGCCATCGTCGTGCTCGTCGGCGCGCTGCTGATGCGGATGGCCGAGTGGAGAAGCGCGCCGCCGCGGGCGGATCGGCCGCCGGCATGGCTGCGCGTCCGAACGCCCTTCCTGCTCGCGCTGCTGGCCGGCTCGACGCTTTACGCGATGGGCCGCTACACGCCGTTCTTCCGGGTCTGCTGGCATGCGCTGCCGTTCCTCCAGAAATTGCGGTGGCCGAGCAAGAGCATGATCGGCGCGGTCTTCGCGCTGAGCATCCTCGCCGGGCTGGCGCTGGATTATCTTTCCGAGACGCCGCAGTGGACCGCCCGCGACGGCCGCCGCCTGCAGCGGATGCTCGCGCAATGGTGGACGTTCTCGCTGTTCGTCCTCGGCGCGGCGTTCGTCTGCGCATGCCTGGCCGATGGCGGGCGCGCGGGCCGGCTGGTCCTCCAGAAATATTTCAACCTCGCGTCGCTCCCGTCGTATCAGGTCCATCGCATCCCGTGGACCGCGCTCGGCCGCGACGCCGCGAAGCTCGCGCTGCTGGCGCTCGTCGCGCCGATGCTCGTACTGCTCTGGTCATCGCGCAGCCGCCTGCGCACTGCGGCCGGCTGGCTGCTCGTCGGCCTCGTTTATGGGGACCTCTTCGTCACCGGACTGACGCTCGTCCCGGCGGGAAGCGCGGACCTGCTGGCCCGCCGCGGGGCGGATATCTCGGCGCAGGGCGAGCTGGGCCCGGCCCGCATCTTCAAGGTCAGGGCGGAGACTGCCGGACTGTGCACGTACGGCGAGACGGACGAGAACATCTTCCGCTGGGCGCGCGAGGGGCTGGTCATGAGCTGGCCGATCGCCGACCGCGTCTTCGCCGTGAACGCGGAGGGCAATTTCAAGCTGCCCGGCGCGGTCAGCCTGCGGCTGTACTGCGACGATCCGAAAAAGCCGGCCGATGCGCAGTCGCGGCTGCTGCGCATGTCGAACACGGACCGCGTGGTGGGCTATTCGAACGCGGGAAGCCCCGCCGACACCATCAGCCTTCTCGATTACTACGCGACGGGCAGCGCGCTGGAGCCGGAGAGCATCGAACCGGTGGCCGAGGCCATGCCGCGCGCGTACGTCGTCGGCGGGCCCTGGATGCCGGCGGCGGAGCGGAGTTCCTTCGACGCGATGGCGGACGGCGACTTCAATTTCCGCGAAGCCGCCCTGGTCGAGCGCTCCGGCCCGTGGGCGAAGGAGTTTTCCGATCTCAAGCCCGGCCGCGTCCAGCAGAAGATTACGCGGCTGGAGTACGGCGCGGACATGAACTCGCTGGCGATTGATCTCTGGAGCGGACGCGAGGCGCTGCTGGTGGTGACCGACGCTTGGTATCCCGGCTGGCGCGCGACGGTCAACGGCCGCGCCGCGCCCATCGCCGAAGTCAACGCCTTCCAGCGCGGCATCCGCGTGCCGGCGGGAAACTCCAGCGTCGTCATGCGCTATGAGCCGTGGACGGTCTACGCCGGAATCCTCGTGAGCCTGGCGGCGCTGATCGCCGTCGCAGCGTGGCTGGCCCTCAACCGCTCGCAGCCGGGACCGTCGGCGGCCGCCCCGCAGCACCCTCAATCCCGGCCGGAATAGGCCCTCTGCGCACGCCTTTTCCCCAGGAACATAAGATGGTTTCTAAATTGTTTCACGTGAAACAATCAGACTTCTCCTGAGACTCATGCCGCTTTCATGCCGCCGTAATGCCGCCGCGATGACGTCGCAATGACCCCACAATGCCGCCGCAATGTGGTCGTGACGGGCCGGAATGATGTCGCATAGGGCCTGCATGCCGATAACATGCTCTCTTTATTGACGCGGCCGCGCGCAGCACGCCGAAGGAGCGTCTGGCTCGGCAACCCCGTCTGAAAAAACGAACCCAATCGCGCGCGACCCCCGGACAACACTCCCGCTCCCCACTCTCGCATCCTGCGAAGGTGGATGAAATAGGGATGTCTCCCCAATAGCCCGCCCGAATATCCGAAATACCCCTGGCGGCTCGTGGCGCTACTACATATTGCGCAGTAGTGCCTCGGCTTTTCCTTTGATGCTCTGGTGGGCGAGGCAGTGCACCAAGGCGTGCGTCCACGCCGCAACATCACCACGGGCTTCTGTTCCTGGGGCCATGTGACACTACTACGTATTGCGTAGTAGTGACCCGGCTTTTCTTTTGATGCTCCGGTGGGTGAGGCAGTGCACCAAGGCGTGCGTCCACGCCGCAACATCACCACGGGCATCTGTTCCTGGTGCCATGTGACACTACTATGTATTGCGTAGTAGTGTCGCCGCGGCTTCCCTTTTGATGCTCCGGTGGGGCAGCGCACCAAGGCGTGCGTCCACGCCGCAACATCACCACGGGCATCTGTTCCTGGTGCCATGTGACACTACTACGTATTGCGTGGTAGTGGCGCCGCGGCTTCCCTTTTGATGCTCCGGTGGGGCAGCGCACCAAGGCGTGCGCCCGCGGCTCAACATCACCGTGGAGAAACATGGCCAAGCCCCGCTATCGGAGATAGCCGTTCGGAAAACGGGGCCTGTGTCCCTATTCCCGTGCCCCCTTTCCCGCGCCAAATTCTCCCGTTATGATACGGACGCGCGATAGACAAAGTTTCCCGTCGCTGACGTTATATGGATTGGAGAGGGTCCATGGAACGAGGCGGAGAGCAGGACTGGCCGACGTGGCTGAACCGGCACGGGCCGGCGCTCGTGCTCTTCGCAAGGCAATGGGCGCCCGCTCAGTCCGATGCGGAGGATATCGTGCAGGAGGCGTTCATCAGGTTCTGGCGCGCGCGGGGTTCAGCGAACCCGGAGACGGCGTATCTCTTCGCCTGCGTCCGAACCTCCGCGCTGGACTGGCTTCGTTCGCGGACCCGGCGCGCGCGGCGCGAGAAGGATGCCGCCGGCCTCAAGCCGGTCTTCGCTGAGCCGGTCTTCGAGCGTTTCCCCGAGGACGAAGAATGGCGCGCCGCCGTCGAACGGAAATTATCCGAGTTGCCCTCCGAGCAACGCGAGGTCCTGGTCTTGAAGCTGTGGGGCAGCCTGACATTCCGCGAGATCGGCCAGGCGCTGAATATTCCGCAGGACACGGCCGCTTCGCGCTATCGGTACGCGCTCGATTTCCTGCGGCGGAATTTGGAGGAGGTCCGGCCCCATGGATGATCGAATGAACGAATTCGAAGAACGGTTGCGCTCACTGCGGCCGGTCGCGCCGACGCCGGACCTCGAGCGCAGGATTTCGGCCGGTCTCGATGGCAAATCGGCAGCCGCGAAACCGCGGATCGGCGCATGGCTCGTCGCGGTCGGCCTCATGGCCGCAACGCTGGTGCTCTGCGTTGCCCTGTGGCGGCTTGGCGGACCGGCCGTCGCGCCCCGGCCGGCTCAGCCGGTGAAAACGGTGGCTCTGATACCGCGCCGCGAATTCACGGCGGACGATCCGCCGACCCGCGCGGTCTACACCGCCGCCCTGATGCGGTCGCCCGAAACGCTGGACGCGCTGATGGATAAGCACGCCCGGAGCTTGATGCCGCCGGACCGGTCCCCGTCACCCTGGAGAAATGCAGTCCTACAGTGAAGTTTGCGCATACGGCGGGCTGCAGACCGCCGGGTTCGGCATGGGTCAGTGAGACATTACAGCGTTTTCTCTTCTTGAAGGAGGGCAGTGCCATGAAGCGACTGGTGATGATTTGCCTGCTGTTGGCGGCCGCGGCCATGCCGGTTTCCATTGCCTCGGCGCAGACCGACTGGCGGGGGCCGAAGGAACTCGCCGACAACGCGGCGCTCAAGTACTGGCTGGCGTTCGGGACGCTGACCACTCTGACCGACGCCGATTACAATCTCATCATGAACTGGCACGGGTCCGGCCCGGACCCGGCGGCCGCACACGTGGTCGAGTTGTGCGAGACCAGCCTCAGGATGTTCCATGAAGCGGTCAAGTGCAAATGGTGCAACTGGGGCCTGGTCAATGAGGGGCCTGGCACTGAGATGCCGCATTTAGCGAAGGTGCGCGAGCTTGCCCGGCGTGCCTGCTTCAGGGCCAGATACCGCGCCGCGACCGGAGACGGCAACGGCGCGGTCGAGGATATTCTGGCCGTCTTCGCGCTTTCGAGACACTGCAACGCCGACTCTTCGCCGATCGCTTATCTCGTGCGGCTTGCGATCCAGCGCCTCGCCACGAACGCGGCCGCGGATACGCTCGAACGCCTGAACCCCGAGCAGCTCGGGAAGCTCGCCGAGGGGCTTGACTCGCTGCCGCAATGCTGCAGCCTGCGTGACGCTTTCCTCGACGAGTCCGAAAACAGGTTCGGCTGGTGGGCGGATCATATCAAGCGCGGCGGCATCAAGGCAGCCGAGGAGTTCCGAAGGTTAGATTCGGCGGAGGACGAGGCGCAGAAGGCGAACTCGAAGGAGCCGATTACGGAGGAGGACGTCGCGCGCTACGTCCACGACCTGGAGGTCGTGCAGCGCTGCTGGGCGCTCGTCGCCGACATGGCCGCCATGCCGCCGGCAGAATTCACCGCCAGGAGCCAGGCGCTCGAGGAGAAGATGAAGAAGGGCTGCACGACGCTTCCCGAGCTCTTCAACCACCCGGTATCGGTCTTCCGCAACCACGGGGCGCGCATTGATGCCTCGTTCGCCATGCTCAAGGCGGCGATCGCCGTCGTCCTCAACGGTCCGGACAGCCTGAAGTCCATCCAGGACCCGTTCGGCGACGGCCCCTTCGAATACACCGCCGTCGGAACGGGCTTCCAGTTGAAGTCGAAGTTCGCCTTTGAGGGGAAGCCCGTGGAATTGACCGTGCCCGGAACGTAACCACGAGAAGTTCAGCCGAGCCGCGCCCGGACTTCGGCGTCGGTCGCAAGAATAGTCACAGGCCCCGTTACCCGAGACAGCCTTTCGGAAACGGGGCCTGTCCCTATTTCCGGACGATGCCGAATAGATGTTTGGGAAATCCCGCTATCGTCCCGTTTCCGACTTGACAGGCTTGCTCATAGATGTCCTAATTTATTGCGGCGAATTCCGCGAACAGCAGTTTCTGAATCTCCCAATCTCCCAATCTCCAAATTTCCCGCCTCCCAATCTCCGCCGCCTTGCCCTCACGGCCCTCGCCCCGTAGAATAGCGCCGGTGCAAGAGCAACGAGGATAACAGGCAGGAGCGCAGGATGGCGAAGCCGGTCTCGATCGGGCAGTACCTGATCCAGGAGTGCCACCGGCGGGGCGCGCGGCACATGTTCGGGGTGCCGGGCGACTACGTCCTCGAATTCGACGCGCTCGCGGAGAAAGGCCCCGTCGAGTTCGTCGGCATGAC
>JBKQWE010000016.1:0-42350 GCA_052139675.1 Candidatus Brocadiia bacterium | reverse complement strand
GGTGGCCCGGTTCCTCCCCGCCGCGCGCGGCGGGCGCGGAGCCATGCCGTCCGGGCGGCTGACGGAAGGGTTTCTGGAAGAACATGGATTTAAATAGTTCTCGTTCTCGTGCTCGTCGTCGTCCTCGAACGAACGGAACGACCGAGGACGAGGACGACGACGAGGACGAGGACGATAAAAACCCCTACTTGAATCCATGCTCTTCCAAAAACCCTTCCGTCAGCCGCCCGGACGGCATGGCGCCGCGACCGCCGCGCGAGGCGGAGAGGAAACGGGCCACGTACTTCCCGATTACGTCGAGCTCCAGGTTCACGCGCTCGCCGGCGGACTTCCTGCGGAGCGTGGTGTGGTCGAGCGTGTGCGGGATGACCGCGACGGAGAACCGGTCCGGCGCGACCTCGGCCAGCGTCAGGCTGATGCCGTCCACAGCGATGGAGCCTTTGAGGATCAGGCAGGAGAGTATCTCCGGCGCGGCGGAGACCGCCAGCGTGACCTGGCCGGGCGCGGCTTCCAGCCGTTCGATCCGGCCGACGCCGTCCACGTGGCCGAGCACGAAATGGCCGCCCAGGCGGTCGCCGACGCGGAGCGACCGTTCGAGGTTGACCTCGCCGCCGGTCGCGAGGCCGCCGAGCGTGCTGACGCGCAGCGTCTCGGCGCTCACGTCGAATTCCGCGGCGCCGCCGCCGACGCGCGTCACCGTCAGGCACGCGCCGTCCACCGAGACGCTGTCGCCGACCCGAACGCCCTCGGCGAGCGCGCCCAGTTCCAGCCGCAACCGCCCGCTCCCACCGTTGGCTGTCAGCCCGAGGACTTTGCCGGTGCCCTCGATGATCCCCGTGAACATGCTATCTCCCATACGCCGCGTCGGCGTTGACGAAGACTTTCTGGATCTCCGCCACAATCGGCGGAAGGCCTTCCGCATTCGGAGGATAGTAACTGATGCTCATGATCGAGTAGAGGTCCTCCTTGTTCTCCACGGTTTTGACGCTGCCGTCGTGGAACAGGATGTTGACGGATTCGCCGTTGTGCGCGGGCTCCGGATAGGGCGGACAACTGACGTCCAGCGCGAGCGCCCGCATGATCTGGCCCTCCGGGTTCTGCCCGAGCGAATCCACGTGGAACGGGCCCGTCCCGATGCATTCCTGGCGATAGAGGTACGAGCAGTACGCGTCGCCGCCCGCTTTGCCGGCCGGCATGCCGATCCGCGCGCCGTCCACCTGCGCCGAGTTGCACGTATCCAGCGCGCAGAACAGCGTGCTCGGCTCGGCCAGGTAGCTCTGCGTCACCAGCACGCCGAGGCTGTCCGGCGCGCCCGCGGCGTTGTTCCAGACCTGGTTCGTCGGGAAATCAGTCACTGCGGGGATGCAGCCGTTGTAATGCTGGCAGTAGCTGAACATCGCCATGCCGATCTGCCGGAGATTGCTCTGGCATTGCCCGATGCGCGCAAGCTTCCGCGCCGAGGTTATTCCCGGCACCACCAGCGCCGCCAGCATGGCCATGATGCCGAACACGATGAGCATCTCGATCACCGTCACCGCACCGCTCTTGCTCGGCCTTCTCAAAGTCGCTCCGCCTCCGTGAGAGTCTCCGTCAGAATTCATGGACCCAGCCCTTCGCCGTCAGGCGCTTGCGCGCGGCGCCGCGGCCGAGCCACAGGCCGGCGCCGGCGGTCACCTGGCCGACGCACGTCGCGCGGACGGGCAGGTCCGTCCGCCGCAGGAGCGCTTCCGCCTCGGCCGCGTCCGCCGTGAAGAACAGCTCGTAATCCTCGCCGTCGGTCAGCGCGTGCTCCAGCGCCGTTTTCCCGGCAGTCCGCGCCAATTCGCCGGCCGCGCGGCTGATCGGGATCGCATCGTCCCAAAGCTCGATCGCGACGCGGCTCTCCTCGGCCACGTGTCCCGCGTCGGCGGCCAGGCCGTCGCTCAGGTCCACCATGGCGTGGATCGCGATCCGGCCGCGCAGCCACTTCGCCTCGTTCAGGCGCGGCAGGAAGGAAAGATGCCGGCCCAGGATCGAGCCGCCGAGTTCGCCGGTGACGAGCGCCAGGTCGCCCGGCCGCGCCCCGGACCGGAGCGCCAGCGCGGTTTCGTCCCCTGCGCCGAGGGCGGTGACCGTCAGCGTGAGCGGCAGGTCGCCCGATGCAATGTCGCCGCCGACGATCTGCACGCCGAACGCGTCGGCGACGGACTTCATGCCGAGGAAGAGTTCCTGGAAATATTTGGAGTCCATCCCGCGCGGCGCAGCCAGTGCGACGACCACCGCGAGGGCGTCGCCGGCCATCGCCGCGATATCCGAAAGGCCGCGCGCCATCGCCTTGTGCCCGACCTGCGCGGCGGAGGCCGTCCGCGGATCGAAATGCACTCCGGCGATGACCATGTCCGTGGTCACGAGAAGGACTTTGCCCGCCGGCATCCGCAGCGCGGCGCAATCGTCCCCGATCCCGACCGCCACGGCCGGCGATGCGCCGACCTGCTGCCGAATCCAGCGGATGAGGTCCAGTTCGTTCATTGCTTCAACTTAACGAAGAGAGATTGGGAAATTAGCGGCTCCGGGCATCGCATTTTCCAAATCTCCCAATTTCCCAGTCACCTAATCACCCACCGTCACTCGCGTGAAGGCGCGGTAATCCTGCCGCACGACGACCACGATCACGCGCTCGCCGGCGATGGTGGTGCGCAGGGCCGCCGAGGCGTCGCGGAGGTTCCGCACCCGGTTCGACCCGATCTGGATGCTCACGTCGCCGCGCTCGAGGCCCGCACGGCGCGCGGGCCCGTCGGGCGCGACCTCGGCCGCGTAAACGCCGAAATCCACCGCCGTGCCGGCCTGCCGCGCGAACTCGGGCGTCAGGTCGCTGCCGGTGAGGCCGAACTTCTCCTGCAAGAGTTCCCCGGGCGAAGGCTCCGGGTGCCGGCCGAGCGTGAGCGTCACCTCCAGCGCCTGGTCGCCGCGCTCCACGCGCAGCGCGATGGCGTCGCCGGGCTTATGCTGCACGATCTGCATGAAGAAGTCGAAGAGGTCGTCCAGCGGCCGGCCGTCCACGGACGCGATGACGTCGTTGACCTGCAGGACTTTTTCCGCCGGGCTGCGGGCCTCGAGTTGCGTCACGCGCGCGCCTTTGCGGCCCGCGACCGTGGCGCCGTGCACGCCCGCCCAGGCCTCGGAGGCCTGCGGCGTGGCCAGCAGCGGCGCGAGGACGTCGCGCGCGCGGTCAATCGGAATCGCGAAGCCGATCCCCTGCGCGCCGTCCACGATCGCGCTGTTGATGCCGATCAGTTCGCCCAGGATATTGACCAGCGGGCCGCCGCTGTTGCCCGGGTTGATCAGCGCGCTGGTCTGGATGAGGCCGGTGTAATGGACGGCGTCGTCGCCTTCGCCGACGGTGATCTCGCGGTTCAGCGCCGAGACGATCCCGGAGGTCACGGAGTTCTCGAAGCCGAACGGATTGCCGACGGCGAGGACCGGCTCGCCGAGCATGAGGTCGGACGAAACGCCCATCGGGATCGCCTTGAGCGGCTTGTCCGTCTGCGCGCGCAGGAGCGCCAGGTCCGCGGCCGGGTCGGCGGCGAGCACGACGGCGTCGAACGTCTCGCCGGTGTTCAGCGAAAGCTTGACGTTCGAGGCGCGGCGCACGACGTGCTCGTTGGTGATCACCAGCCCGCCGGCGGTGATGACGCAGCCCGAGCCGAGCGGGGCGTTGACTTTGCGTTGCTCCGTCGCGGGGCCGCGGAAGAAATCCTGGAAGAAGCGGTCGAAGACGTCATCGCCCGTGCCGAAAGGGACCAGTCCGCCGCGCGTGAACAGCATGCGCTCGGTGCTGATGTTGACGACGCAGTCCCGCACTTTGGCGACGGCCTCGACGGTCGGCGTGCGGCGCAGCGCCAGGCGCGCCCCGGCGTCATCGTCGGCGGCGGCGCAGAGCGGAAAGGCCGCCAGCAGCGCCAGGATCAGGAGCGGGCGGTTCAACGGCTCTCCTTGGGCGGTTCGGGCTTCTTCGGCGCCGCGAAGTCCGCCAGGAAAAGGTTGACGGTGGATCCCTTGAGGACGAAGATGCGCTCGCCGCCGGCGATCATGGCGTAGGAATCGCCGTCGGGAAGTTCCTTTCCGATCAGCACCGTCTTCAGGGCCGGCGGCGCGGCGGGCTTGCCCGCCGGATTTGTGGCGGGCTGGCCGGGCTTCGGCGTTTCGGCGGACTTGAGCGAAACGGTCGCCTGGATGCGCGGCGCGTCGAGCCCGTACGCGGCCAGGCTCTGCGCCTTCTCGGCCTCGACCCGCTTCGCGTCGAGGAAGGCCAGGCCGTAGAGAAGGTTCTCGACGCGGGGCCGGTTCGCCTCGCCCGGCGCAGGCTCGACGACGGTCCAGCGGCCGTCGCGCTGCTCGAGCGCCACGGCGCCATCCGGCCGGACGACGCGCACGGCCACGGCGTCGTCCTTGTTGAACTCGAGCATCGTCCGCGACACAAAAAGGAGCGGCCCGACGGCCAGGCTCGCGAGCAGCTCGGTGGGGACGATGAGGATCGGCCCCTGCTCGCCGCGGCGGGCGTAACAGGTCTCCGGCTTGTCGGCGGGCTTGCCGAACCGGATCGTGCCCGGCGCGGCGTCCGGCTGGGTCCGCAGCGTGATCGTCATTCGCGGCGCCGCCAGGCCGCACGCGGCCGCTCGTTCGGGCGAAGCGTTGTCCACCCAGTCGGTCACTTCCAGGTTGTGCAGGTCGTTGAGGAAGAGCACGGCGCGCTCCGGGTCCACCGTCACGCCGGCAGGTTCTTCCATCGTCCATGAGCCCTTCGCGTGAGCGAGACGGATCGTCTGCGCGGACTTGCCCGCCGGATTTGTGGCGGGCTGACCCGGCTCGGCGGCCGGCTCGATGGTGATCGCCGTCACCTGGTCGGCATCGAAGTCCAGCGCGGTCCGCGAGCGCAGGTCCGCGGCCGATTTCATGAGTCCGTCAGCGGCCTGCTTATCGAGCGCGAAGACGGAGATGCCGCCTTCGCGCCGGGCGTAACACTTGTCAGGATGGTCCTTTACGTCCGCCCCGAGCAAAAGAGCGCGGCTGGTTTGCCCTTCGAGGACGGCCAGTTTGAAACGGGGCTTGTCGAGGCCGAACTCCGCGGCGCGGCTGTCATCACCGTCGGCGATGAAATCGTCGGCGTCCACGCGCAACGCGGCGAGCGCGTCGAGCAGGCGCGCGACGGCCGCCGCGTCGGCTTCGTCCTGAACCTCGCCGCAGGCCAGGCGCCAGCCGGCCGCATCTCTGCTGAGAGTCAGAGGCACGCCCGCCGGGACGAGTTCTACGCGCGAGACGGCTGCTTTCTCGAAGCGGAGCGCGGCCTTGTCGCGCAGGTCATTGACGCGCTTCGAGGCCTTCTCGAGAAGGCTGACCGGCGCCACGCAGACCAGGGGCGTCTTCGCGTCGGCGCGCGCGACGTACACGCCCTGGCGGTCCGGCGTCGTCGCGCCGACGTTCAGCGTCCACGATTTTCCGCCGATGCCGAAGGTGATCGAGCGCTCGGGCGGTTCGAGGCCGTAGGACTTCAGGTCGAACTGTCGGCCTGCTTCGGGCGCGAGCCTGCGCGAGATCTTCAGAAATTCGATCTCGCCGAGGAGCGCGGCGACGGGGCCGGAATCGGCCGCCACGCTCAGGGGCTTGACGATGCGCCATTCGCGCTTCAGGCCTTCGGCGGGCCGCTCGAGCTCGATCACCGCGTCGCCGTGGCGCAGTTCGAGCCTCGTCGCGAGGTCCGAAAGTCCCGCCAGGCTCGACGCGCCCGGCTCGTGGAACTCGCTCGCGGCGAAGAGGCGCGACTGCTCCTCCTTGAACGCGCTCGCGCTCGGCTGCCGCGCCGTGTATATCAGCAGGAACGCGCCCAGCCCGATGACCAGGACCAGGAGAATGATCGTCGTCCGGAATTTCATTTACGCTTTCCTCTCTCTGCGCGCCCGCCGTTGCTACTTCCGCCTGACCCACCATACCAGGCCGCCGGCGAGAGCGACCGCCAGCGGCATGCCGATGACCGCGATGAAGAAGATCGCCTTGAACGCGGCGGGGCCGCTGGTCAGCTCGCGGCGGTCGGTTTTCTGCGGCGCGATGCCGAGCTTGGTTTCCTTGTTGGTCAGCCAGTTCACGCAGTTCATCACGAGCGTGCGATTGGCCTCATAGCCCGCCTCCGGATGGCTGAACGCGATGTCCGAAGCCGTGTCGGTGGAGCCGATTACGACAAGCCGCGCGCCTTTTTCGTGAGATTCGGCCGCCGGCCCGGCCGGAGATTCCCTCTTCGCGCGCCGCTGGACGGCCACGCCCACGCAGAGCGGGCCCTTCTCGCCGTGCTCGGGGTCGAACATGGGCGGGCGCTTGGTGGGGTTCGGATCCGCCCAACTGTTCGGGCCGGAGTAAACCAGCCCGGTCACGACATAGTCGGACTGCGGTCCCACCGGCCGGCCGAATTGCATGGGCGCCTCCGGCGTCGCGGCCCTCACCGGCGCGACGCGGTCCATTACGCAGTTCATCCGGGTGAGGTCGTCGGTGATCGGGTGGCGGCCGGGGACGTCCAGAACCAGCAGCGAGGAAACCACGGTCTGGCCCATCAGGTTGCGGTTCGGCTCGAGAATCATCTCGTCGTCGCGCACGTCCACGTTGTAATCGGCCAGCAGCGAATCGAGTCCGCCGAGCTTGCCGGGCGGGAGCCGCGGGTGAACGAGGACGAACAGCCGCCCGTTGTTCTCCAGGTACTGCCGCAGGATCTCCACCTCGCTGTCGGTGAAGGGCTTCTCCGGGCCGGCGATCACCAGCAGATCGCAATCGGCGGGCATCTGCGGCGTCTTCAGCAGGTTGAGCGCGGCGACGCGGCAGTTTTCGCGCTTCAGGTCGAGCACGAACTGGTTGAGGTCTTTCTCCTCGTCGCCCTCGATCCCCAACTCGCCGTGCCCGGTGAGGAAATACACGGCGGTCTGCCGGTCCTCGGTGACGTTCAGGATGGCGCTGGAGAGCTTGTCCTCGCCCTTGAAGGACGGCGGCTCGGACGGCGCCCCGAAGGGATTGCCCGCCGGCGCTTCCACCAGATCGGTGAAGGGAATGTGGACGCTCTTCCTGCCGCATTCGACGATGACGCTGTCGGCGGTGGTCTTCTCTTCGATCCGGGCGAAGGCCTCGTCGGCGAGGGACTTGTCGCGGTAGACGTCGAGGACGTCCACCTGGACCTTGCGCGAATGCGCGCGGTACTGCTCCGCCAGGTCCTTCACCATCTCGCCGGCCTCGACGGTGACGCCGTAGCCGGACTGCACCTGGCCGGAGCCGATGGCCACGGTGATCCGCACCTCTTTCTGCAAGCCCTTGAGGATGTTGCGGGTCTGCGCGGAAAGCGTGTGCAGCCGCGCCTGCGTCAGGTCCAGGAACCAGGCGTCCGTCTGCGGCGTGCCGGCGACGATCGCATTGGCGATCGCCAGCAGCAGCACGGCCAGGCCCGCCATGAGCCAGGCGTTGAGGCCGGCCAGAAAGCTCCGCCGCCGGAGGCCGCTCCAGAGCCATTCGACGTTGATCAGTATCCCGCCCAGCACGAGCGCGACGCCGGCGACGAACGGGATCAGGAATGCGGCGCTCGTTGCGCCGACCCGGTCGAAGATGGCGTAGATCGCCCCCGCGATGAACAGGCTCAGCGCGCCGACCGCGATGCCGGCGCGCGTGAGCGTCTGCCATAGAGAAGGCTTGGCGTCAGTCAATTTGTTTACCGCCACCGTTTGCTCTCCAGCACGCGCACGGATAAAAACAGCCAGAAGCCGGTCATGCTGGCAAAGTAAAACAGGTCCCGAAACGCGATGCGACCGCTCGAAAAAGCGCTGAGGTGCTGCATCGTGCCGAGATATTCGACGGAACTCCGAAGCGGCGCGGGCAGGTAATCGCCGACCGCGCCCATGACCCACAGGACCAGCAGCGCCACGAGCGCGAAAACGGCGGCGACGATCTGGTTGCGGGTGAGCGTGCTGCAAAAGAGGCCGAGCGCGATGAACTCGCAGCCCATCGCGACCAGCCCCAGGTACGACGAGAACATAACGCCGACATCCGGCTTGCCCAGGACGCAGAGGATGACCGCGTAGGCGAGCGTCGGGGCGAGCATGAAACCGTAAAACGCCAGCGCGCCGATGAATTTGCCCAGGATGACCTGGAGCTCCGTCACCGGCGCGGTCATCAGCGTCTCGATCGTACCGCTTCGGTACTCCTCGCTCAGCAGCCGCATCGTCAGCAGCGGCATGGCGACCAGAAAGAAAAACGAGATGATCCCAACCGTGCCCTCCAGGCTGGCATCATGCGTGCGGCTGGCGAAGAGCCAGAAGAAGAAGCCGCTGAAGATGAGGAAGACGGTGAGCACCGTCCAGGCGAGCATCGAGAGGAACGCGGCGTTGATCTCCCGCCGCGCGATCGCCAGGGCGTTGCGCATCAGTCCGACTCCTTCATTCGGCAATCCGCCTTCGCCAAGGCTGCGGCGGACAAGTCGGCAATCGGCATTCGGCATTCCTAGCGGCTATCGCCCGTTGTCAGCCGCACGAAGATGTCCTCCAGCGACGGCTGCTCCTTGCGGAGTTCACGCAGCGCCCAGCCGTTGCGGACCATGCGCCGGCCGACTTCCTCGCGCACGTCGGCGCCGGGCATCATCTCAATCTCGAAAAGGCTCCAGGGCGAGCCGCTCTCGGCGGGCGACGCGGGACGGTGGACGCGCAGCACGCCGGGCGTCTCTTTCAGGACGGCGGCCGCTTTCTCCGCTTCGGCCGGGCCCACGCGCGCCTCGACGTGCACCTTCCCGCCGCCGGACGACTGCCGCGCGATGTTCGCCAGCGTGTCCTGGAAGACCAGCTTGCCGTTCTGGATGATGATCACGCGCCCGCAGACCATCGCGACCTCGGGCAGGATGTGCGTGCTCAGGAGCACGGTGTGCTTCTGGCCCAGGTCGCGGATGAGGTCGCGGATCAGGCGGACCTGGTTCGGATCGAGGCCGATGGTCGGCTCGTCGAGGATCAGCACCGGCGGATCGTTCACGAGCGCGTCGGCCAGCCCGACGCGCTGGCGATAGCCCTTCGAGAGGCTGCCGATCAGCTTCCGCTCGGCGTCGGCCACGCCGCAGCGGTCCATCACGTACTCCACGCGCATTCGGCGCTCGCGCTCGGGCACTTCCTTGATCCGCGCGCGGTAGGCCAGGTATTCGCGCACGCGCATCTCCGGGTACAGCGGCACGCCTTCGGGCAGATAACCGATATTCCGCCGCACTTCGAGCGAGTCGCCGAAGACCTCGTGTCCCGCGATGGTCACGCGACCGGACGTGGCCGGCAGGTAGCAGGTGAGGATGCGCATCGTCGTGGACTTGCCCGCGCCGTTCGGCCCCAGGAAGCCGACGATCTCGCCCTGCTCGACCTGGAACGTGATCCCGTCCACGGCCGTCGTCGAGCCGTAGCGCTTGGTCAACTGTTCCACCTGGATCATCACGGCCGGAGGCCTTCAGAAAACGCGGGGTTCGTTCCCTCAACAGGCGGTGGAACGGCGAAATCACATTGTAATCCCGCCGCATGCGTTATATCAAGTTTGAAGCGGCGGCGCCCGGTGTGATAGAATCCGAAACGTCCAAAGGTCATCTCGAGGGAGAACGCGGAATGAAAGTCCACATTCGCAAGAGCACCATCAAGAAGATCCGCAAGAGCGGCTTCAGGGCGCGCATGAAGACGCGCGGCGGGCGGAAGGTCCTCAGCCGCCGCCGGTTCCAGGGAAAGAAGCGGCTGACCAACGTCTAGGCGGAAGACGACGGACGATGGACGATAGACGATGGAAGGAATTCCGTGGTCTGTCGTCCATCGTCTATCGTCCCGCTTCCCACATGGCCCGGCACGTGGCGTGATGCGCGCGGACGGTGTCCTGCGTATTGCGCGCATAGCCGCCGCCGAGCAGCCCGGCCACGGGAATCCTCCGGCGCACGCAGTTCCCGATCACCCGATCGTCGCGCTTTCGAAGCCCCTCCAGCGTCAAAGCCAGTCCGCCCAGTTGATCGCCCGCCAGCGGGTCCGCGCCGGCCAGGTACACGACCAATTCCGGGCGGAACGCGTCGAGCACCTCCGGCAGGTGCGCGTCGAGCAGGCCGAGATAGTCCTCGTCGCCGAGACCGTCCTCGAGCGCGACATCCAGCATGCCCGGCTGCTTGACCGGGTAATTGTTCTCCTGGTGCATGCTGAACGTGAACACGGACGGGTCCGACCGGAAGATGAAGGCCGTGCCGTTGCCCTGGTGCACGTCGAGGTCCACCACGGCGACGCGGGCGGCGGCCTCATCGGCGCGGATGCGGCGGACCGCAACGGCGATGTCGTTGACGTAGCAGAATCCCTCCGCGTGGTCCGGGAAGGCGTGGTGGAACCCGCCGGCGAGGTTCATCGAGAGCCCGTCGCTCAGCGCCCGGCGGCAGCAGAGGATCGTCCCGCCGGTCCCGAGCAGGTTCGCACGGATGATCGGCTCGCTGATCGGCAACTCCGACGACCGCGTGCGCGCGGTGTGCCGGAACGCGAGCAGGTCGCGGACGTATTCCTCCGTGTGGACGAGCAGCAGGTCCTCGCGCGAGGCCGCCTCCGGCGCGAGAAACCGCTCCGCCGGGATATCGCCGTCCTCGAGCAGCGCCTGGCGGACCAGGCGGTACTTCTCCGTCGGAAACACGTGCGCGCCGATATCGCAGTAGTAATCCGGCGAGTAGACGAACGTGCAGCCGGCGGAAGGGAATCGGTCTTCAGTCATTGCGGATGGCACTCGCAATCCTGCTCGTAATCGTAATCCTAATCCTAATCGCAATCGGTCGTTCGGGCCGGACGGAGATCAGCGATTACGATTACCCGCCTACGCCAAGGCTACGGCGGGCAAGCGAGTAAGATTACGATTACGATCCCGCGCTCGGCCGACTGCCCCGTTTCGCCCGGTAGAACTCCACCGCTTTCGGGATGCCCTGCTCGATGGCGACGCGCGGGCGCCAGCCGAGCTCGTCGCGGATGCGGCCGGCGTCGAGCGCGATGCGCTGCACTTCGCCCTTGCGGAACTCGGAGTGCGCCGCTTCGATCTTCACCCCGACGGCGTCGCGCACGGCCGCGAAAACCTGGTCGTCGCTCACCTCGCGCCCGGTGCCGACGTTGAAGGCGCCGCCGTCGCCCGCGTCGAGCGCCAGGACGTTCGCCTGGACGATGTCGGAGACGAAGACGTAGTCGCGCGTCTTCGTGCCGTCGCCGAAGATCGTCGGCGTCTTGCCCTCGAGCAGCAGCTCGCTGAAGATCGCCACGACGCCGGCCTCGCCGTGCGAATCCTGCCGCGGGCCGTAAACGTTCGCGTAGCGCAGCACGGTGAAGCGCATCTCGCTGAGCACGCCGAAGAGCTGAAGGTATTTCTCGGCGGCGTACTTGGAGACGCCGTACGGGCAGAGCGGGCGCACGGGCGTGTCTTCGCGCGCGGGCAGTTTCGGCGGATCGCCGTAGCACGCGCCGCCGGACGAGGCGTAGATGACTTTGCCGCAGCCGTGCGCCGCGGCGGCCTGGAAAAGGCGCACCGAGCCGACGACGTTGACGGTGGCGTCGAACTCCGGCGCGTCCACCGAGCGCCGGACGTTGACCTGCGCGGCGTGATGGCTGACCACCTCGGGGCGGAATTCGTCGAACGCGCCCGCGAGCCGCTCGTCGAGCAGGCTCATCCGGAAGAGCTTCGCCCGCGGGTTCACGTTCTCCGGCTTCCCGGACGAGAGGTCGTCGAGGACCGCGACTTCGTGCCCCAACTCGATGTATCGGTCGGCCACGTGGCTGCCGATAAAGCCCGCGCCGCCGGTGACGAGAATTCGCATGAAGTCCTTTCCTGCATGATGAGCCTTGCTTCGCACTCGCGGCCGGTCTCACCACGACGATCCGCTCTTCGTAGCTGCGCTACTCCCGCTCTTCGCAGCCCTGCTGCTTCGGCGGGCGGAGAAGAGTCGGCGGGCGAAGAAGAGCACTACGTACGGCAGTCCGCGCTCCGCACTCCCCGTTCTTACGCTTCTTTCTGCGGAGGCTTTTTCGAGTTGTCCTTGTCTTCCGGCGGCGGCTTCTTCGGGGCGTCCTTCTCTTCGGCCTGCTTCTCGCCGCCGTGATCGGCGCGGATCCGCGCGAAGACCATGCGGCCGGCGCTGGTCTGCAGCGTGCTGGTCACGACGACGATGACCGACTCGCTGATGTGCGTCCGCCCGCCCTCGACCACGACCATCGTCCCGTCCTGCAGATAGCCCACGCCCTGTCCGGGCTCATCGCCGGGGCGGAGGACCTGCACCGTGCGCTCCTCGCCGGCCAGGACGGTCGGCCGCAGGGCATTGGCGATCTCGTTGAGGTTGATCGTCTCCACGTTCTGCAGCTCGGCGAACTTGGCCAGGTTGTAATCGCAGGTCAGGATGCGCGCCTGCAACTGGCCGGCCAGGCTGACGAGCTTGCTGTCCACGGTGTTCCCGCGCGCGGCGCGGCCGTCGTGGATCTGGATCGCCAGCCGCTCGTCGCGCTGGAGGCGCTGGAGCATCTCCAGCCCGCGGCGCCCGCGGTTGCGGCGGAGCCGGTCGGCGGAGTCGGCGACGTGCTGAAGCTCCTGGAGGACGAACTTCGGGATGATCAGCGTCGTGTCGAAGAGCCGCGTCTCGCACAGCTCGGCCAGCCGCCCGTCAATGACCGCGCTCGTGTCAATCATGACCGGCCGCGCGCCCTTTTCCTCTTTCTGGAACTCCACGTACGGGATGATGAAGCGGAACCGGTCGCGCGTCTTGTAGATCACCATCACGCAGATGTAACAACTGACGATCGCCAGCGACAGGGTGATGAGCAGTTGCTGGTCGCGGCGGCTCGGCATGAAATCCGGCACGTTGGCCAGTTGCAGGATGTAGTTGAAAAGGATCGCGACGATGCAGCCGGTGATGAGCCCGAACACGATCGCGCTGATGGATTGGATCGGCCGCTTGCTGAGCACGAACTCCAGCGAGATGATGACGATTGCGCACGCCAGGCCGATGAGGATCCCCATTAACGAATTATCATCGCCGGCGAACTTCAGGCCGATGCCCG
Organism: Candidatus Brocadiia bacterium; assembly: GCA_052139675.1. Lineage (GTDB taxonomy): Bacteria > Planctomycetota > Brocadiia > CAIUPP01 > CAIUPP01 > JBEKCB01. Next base: position 29,280 of record JBKQWE010000016.1, on the reverse strand, counting down.
CGCACGCGAGCAGAAATAGAACGCGCATCACCCACGCCGTCATGGCGCTTCAGCTCCTTTCTGCGTCATCAACCGGATATTCGAGGTCGGGACCCATTCGTACGTCCCGTCCGGAAGGTGAAACACCCAGGATGTTTCGTTTCCCGGCCCGGCGGCGAGGGTCACAAACTCGCCCTCGAACTGCTTCTGGTCGCGCGTCGTCACCACCCACATCGTGCCGGCCGAGGGCGATGGCGCAGGCGCTCCAACCGGGCCCGCCGCGCGCTCCGGCGACGCGGTCCGGGCGGGATTCGGCCGCGCCGTCAACAGCGCGATGAGCGCCACGACCAGCGCCACCACCGCCACCGCCGCGGTGACCAGCGCGATCCACGTCCAGATGCGCTGCCCGCGCATCGCCGTGGGAGATTCCCACCGCAGGGCCGCGCCGCGGCCCGCCGACGTCCGCGTCGGCCGCGAGACCGCCCGCTCGACCCGCGCGAGCAGCTCCTGTACGACCCGGTCCGGCCGCGGAGCCTCCGGAGCCAGTTTCCCGAGGTCCGCCAGCAGCTCGGCGACTGAAGGATACCGCTCCGCGGGCTTCTTTGCAAGGAGCCGCGCGATGATCCGCTCGATTCCCGCCGGCGTTCCGGGCGCCGCGGCCTGCAGCGGCGGCACGGACGCCTGCACGTGCTGCCGCAGGATCTCGATCGTGTCCTTGCCGCCGAACGGCGGACGCCCGGCGAGCATCTCGTAGAGCACCACGCCGATGGAATACAGGTCGGAGCGCTCGTCGGCCTTCTCGCCGCGCGCCTGCTCCGGGGACATGTATTCGGGCGTGCCGAGCACCGCCCCGGCGGCGGTCAGGTCCTGCCGCTCGGCCCGGCGGGCCAGGCCGAAGTCCATCAGCACCACGCGCCCGGAGGCGTCGAGCATGATGTTGCCGGGCTTCACGTCGCGGTGGACGATGCCGGCCCGATGCACCGCCTCGAGCGCGCGCAGCACCTGGCCCAGGACCGCGAAGGCCTCCGCCGCCGTCAGCCGACCGGCGGCGGCGAGCACCTCCTTGAGCGACATGCCCGTGATCAGCTCCATGGAATAGTAGCTGATCAGCCCTTCCTGGCCGACGGCGAAGATGCGGATGAGGCTCGGGTGCTCCACGCCGCCCAGGGCGCGCGCTTCCTCATGGAACCGCTCGCGCAGCACCGGGTCGCGCGCAAGCTCGGCCGGCAGGATCTTGATCGCCACTTCGCGGTCGAGCACGGGGTCATACGCGCGGTAAACGCAGGACATGCCGCCGCTGCCCAGCGGCTCGCGGAGGTGGTAACGGCTGAGTTTCTCTCCGGGTGCGATCACGCGAACACTCGATAAGATGCCCGCCCGGAACCGTATTCACGGCCTCGGTCACCATGGTAATCATTCCCGCCCCGGCGCGCAATGCCGGCGGGCGCGGGACGCCGCTGCCAGCCGTCGCCAACCAGGCGGGGCCGAAAGACACCCATTTTCCTCGTGGAAAACGCTTGACAGCCCCCGCGAGGCTGCTTTATACTGATCGGCTGTCGGTCGTGAAGATGTCTTTCTCTTTGGGCGAGGAAAACCCATGCACAAGGTGATTATGGCTGCGTTGCTGGCCGCCGGCTGCCTGTCCATCAGCGGCTGCATGACCTTCGACCAGGAACACGACCGGCAGATTGTGCGCTACTGGAAGAACGATATCCGCTCGATACACGAAGATATTGATTTCATCCTCTACTGCGATGAGGATTCGGGCATCGGCGAGATTTACCTGCGCTGAGCCGTCCGAAGCCGCCTGCCCGCTGCACTCCGGCAGCGGGTTACCCGCGAAAAAGCCCGCTTTTCTGCGACGCGCCCATTTTATCGTCCGGCCGCGCGCTTGTGCGGCTGAACGCCCTCGCGATATAATCCGCGCGTTCAGCCCTGGTGCTTCCTTGCGGAAATTGGACGCCAATTTCCGCAAGGAAGCATGACCGCAATAAGCCGCGTCATTATGCCGAGTTATACGTTCCGTTAGGCCGTGTTTAGTTGCGTAAATTGGCGTGCCAATTTACGCAACTAAACACTAGCGGAGGCCGTGCCTTGGGACGCCCTGTTCCGCATGCTCCCGTGAGCTTAATCGTCGGAATGCTCAGCGCGTCGGCGGAGGTGTTCGACCGAGCCGAGGCGATGCTCGCCGAGCGTTTCGGGAAGCCGGCTTGCGCGACGGGGTTGATGAAGTTCGACTTCACCGGCTACTACGAGCCGGAGATGGGCGCGGACCTGCTGCGCAAGTTCATCGCCTTCGAGCGCCTCGTGAACCCGGCGGACCTCGCCGAGATCAAGCTCTGGACGAACGGCGTCGAGGCGCTGTTCAGCGAGGCGGCCGCCTCGCAGGGCCGGTCCGTCCGGCGGCCGATCAACCTCGATCCGGGTTACGTCGCGCCCTCGAAGCTCGTGCTGGCCACGACGAAGGATCACGCGCACCGCATCTGCCTGGGTCGCGGAATTTACGCGGAGGTCACGCTGACTTTTCTCAAGGGCGCCTTCGAGCCGATGCCGTGGACGTATCCGGACTATCGCACTGAGCCGTATCGCCGCTTCTTCGAGCAGGTCCGCGCGGACCTGCTCGCTCGGCAGAGAACGACGCAGTCCTGACCGACCAGTCCATGAAAGGAACCGAGATGGAACGAACGCTGCTGATCGTGAAGCCCGACGCGCTCCAGCGCAAGCTCGCGGGAAGGATCCTCAGCCGGTTCGAGGAGAAGGGATTTCAGATCATCGCCGCGAAGATGGCGCGGCTGCCGGAGAAGACGATCCGCGAGCACTACGGCGCGCACAAGGGGAAAGCGTTCTACGAGCCGCTGGTGCGCTACATGACCGCGCAGCCGGTGCTGCTGCTGGTGGTCCGCGCGAAAGGGGCCATTGCGGTGGCGCGCAAGATGATGGGCGCGACGTTTGGCTCCAACGCGGAGCCCGGCACGATCCGCGGCGATTTCGCCGTCAGCAACCGCTTCAACCTCATCCACGGCTCCGATTCGCCCGAGGCGGCCGAGAAGGAGATCGGACTCTTTTTCTCGAAAGAGGAACTCTTCGATACGCCGGACTCGCAGGAAGCCGTGCTTTATGATCTTTCGACGGGAGAGCGGATTTGAACGGCGATTTGCGATATCTGATTTCTGATATCTAATTTCCGATTGAACGGCGACGAGTACGAGCGGCTCTCCCAATCAGAAATCAGATATCAGAACTCATCAATCAGAAATCGGCGTTCGTGAGGTATTCCTCCACCGCGTCCATGAACTCCTTCTCCGACGACGCATGGATGACGGCCATGTTGAACGCCTTTCCGCGCGCCAGATGTTTGGCGTAGTGGCACGATTGCTTGCGCATGGAGATCGTGCCGCGCCGCTCGCCCTGGTGCTCCACCAGGCCGCGATAGTGGTCGAGGAGAGCGGCTCGAATCTCCGCCTGCGAGGGCGCAGGCATTTCGCGCCCGTCGTCGAGCAATGCGGCGGCCTGGCGGAAAATCCAGGGGCGCCCGAGCGCGGCCTGCCCGACCGCGACGGCGTCGCAGCCGGTCTCGCGGAACATGCGCACCGCGTCGGCGGGCGTATGGATGCCGCCGTTGCCGATGACCGGCATCGCGACGGCGCGCTTGACCTCGGCGATGATGGACCAGTCGGGCGGGGCGGTCGAGCCGCCTTCGGCAGGACGCGGGTGGACGCAGATCGCGGCGGCGCCGGCGGCCTCGCAGCGGCGCGCCATCTCGACCGCCGTCGGCCGGTCCTTGAACCGGCCGGCGCGTATCTTGACCGTCACCGGCGTCTTCGCGCGCCGGACCATCTGCGCGACGATCTTCTCAACCAGTTCCGGCGAGGCCATCAGCGCGCCGCCCATGCCGTCGCTCAATACGCGGCGCTTGGGGCATCCGCAGTTGAGGTCCACGATGTCGAAGCCCATCTCGCCGAGCCGCGCGGCGCCCTCGCCCGCCTCGGCCGGGTCCACGGCCAGGAGCTGTCCCGCGATCGGGTGCTCGTCCGGCTTGAAGTCGAGCACTTGCAGCGTCGCCGGGATGCCGCGCAGCAGGTCGCGCGCCTTGATGACCTCCGTGGTCACCAGCGCCGCGCCGAACCGCCGGCAGATTCGCCGGAACGGCCAACTCGTGTAAGCCGCCAGCGGCGCAAGGAAGATGCGCCCGGGAATTTCCACCGATGCGATCCGCATGCCATTTTCCAGCACTAATCGTCCTTGGACAACGAGGCCGCGATGCCTAATCTACCATAATGAGGCGCCGGCATTGAAGGAGGATCATGAGGCCCGGCGGCTGATTCCCGTTGCCTTGCGGGCGCTCTTGTGGTAAAAAACGGGTTCAGCGTGCCGTGCGGCGAAGGCGGATTTCTTTCGAGGACGGCGAAATGAACGGGCGCCCCCAGGATTTCATGAGCGTCGGAATCATCCACTTCATGGCCTTCCCGGAAGTCGGCCGGGGCGAAGGGCCGATCGTGGAGACGCTCAAGACGCTCTGCGACGACGAATATTTCCAGGTGATCGAGGTGACGGCCGTCCGCGACGCCGCGGTGCGGCAGCAGGCGATTCAACTCGTAGGCGACTCCGGCAAGAAAGTCGCCTTCGGCGCGCAGCCGGTCCTGCTGGCCGGCCGGCATGACCTGAACTCGACCGATCCCCGCGTGCGACAGGCGGCGCTGGATGCGGTCCGCGCCGTGATCCCGCAGGCGAAAGAGTGGGGCGCGTGCAGTCTGGCGGTGATGAGCGGCCCGGACCCGGGCGAGGCGAAACGCCCGCTCGCGAAGACCATGCTCTGCGCTTCGCTCAAGGAACTGTGCGAGTTCTCCCGCCGGGCCGGCGGGCCGCCGGTGCTGCTGGAGACTTTCGACCGCGCCGGCTTCGGCAAGAACTGCCTCATCGGCCCGACCGACGAGGCCGCCTGGATTGCCGACCGGGTTTATCCTTACTGCCGCAGTTTCGGGCTGGTGCTCGACCTGAGCCACCTGCCGCTCCTCGGCGAGACGCCCGACCACGCGCTGAAGACCGTCCAGCAGGACCTGCGCCACGTGCACATCGGGAACTGCGTCCTGCGCGACAAGTCCCACCCGGCTTACGGCGATCAGCACCCGATGTTCGGAATCCCCGAAGGGGAAAACGGCGTGGAGCAGTTGGCCGTATTCCTCAAAGTGCTCCTCGAAATCCACTACATCGGCGAGTCAAAACGCAATATCGTGTCGTTCGAGGTGAAGCCGTTCGGCGGCCAGACCTCCGCGCAAGTGGTTGAAAATGCAAAGGTTACGCTCGATGCGGCGTGGAAAGCGTTGTGACGGGCATCCGAGCAGCGGCCGCGGGCGCCGCTGAAGTCCGGCGGCCGGCTGTGGAACAAAGACCCCCGCTCAGGCGTCTAATAAAATGTCCGAAGCGCTCGCCGGTCAACCGGTGAATGAAGCCGCCTTGAAGCGGACCGACGCGGAATTGGCGACGGCCAGCGGCGCGGGCGACCCGGCGGCGTTCGGCGAGCTGGTTCTGCGCCATCAGGACCGCGCATTCAACCTGGCGTTCCGGCTGACCGGCAGCCCGGAAGACGCGGCGGACGCGGTGCAGGAGGCCTTCCTCAAGGCGTACCGCGGGATGCCGTCGTTCCGGCGGCAGTCGTCGTTCTATACCTGGCTGTTCCGCATCCTGGTGAACGAGGTGCGCAGCCGCCGGCGATCCGGGGCGGCGCGGGTTTCGAGTTTCAGCCTCGACGCGGCGGGCGGCCGGAGCGCGGAACGCGGCGACCCGGCTGAAGGGCCGGCGGGGCTCCAATCCAACGGGCCCGATCCGTCGGAGCAGGCCAGCCTGGCGGAGCGCAGACAGATCGTGGAAGAGGCGTTGCAGTCGCTCGAGTTCGAACAGCGCGCGATCATCGCGCTGCGGGACATCGAAGGCCGCGATTACGCGGAGATCGCCGAGGTGCTCGGCTGCCCGCAGGGAACGGTAAAGTCGCGGCTCCATCGGGCGCGGATGGCGCTCAAGGACGCGCTCGCGCCGAAGCTCGGCCCGGCGCCTCAATGAGCGGCGCGCAGCAAAAGGTATCGCGATGAATTGTGAAAAAGTGATCGGGCAATTCTCCGCTTACCTCGACGGCCAACTGACCGCCGCGGAGAGGGAAGCGGTGCGCTCGCACGTCGCCGACTGCGCGCGATGCCGCGACGAGCTGGAAGCCCTCTCTCGCACGGTCTACGCGGTGGCCGATCTGCCGCGCCTCCGCGCGCCTTCGGACCTGCGCGAGCAGGTGATGGCGAAGCTCGACGGCGTTACACCTGCCCAGGCGCGCCCGCCGCGGTGGCGCATGTATTGGAGCGCCGCAGCGGCCGTGGCTTTCGCCATCGTCATCATACTCCTGACCAGGTCGCCTGCGCCTCGCCGGGCCGAGCCCGAAGCGGCCGCGCCGGCCGGGAAAAATGCTTCAACCGGTCAAATCGCAATGGCCGAAAGGGGCGGTTCCGCCGGCTCGAAAGGCGCGGACGAGAAGTTTCTGCGCAAGGTGTCGAACGTCGTGCCGACCGGCGGGACGACGTATGCCACCGGGGCTCCCCAACTTCAATTCACACCGGTCGCGACAATGTCGAGCAAGCAGATCGTCGTCAGCGCGCCGGTGTCGAGCGAGCAGATCGTCCTGCCGTCCGCGAATCCTCGGGCCGCGTATTTCAGCGCGATCGCCGTCGCAGTGAAGGGCGGCTGGCTGCCGGCCGACCTGCAGAAGCGCGCGGCGGACGGCACACTGCTGAAGTTCGCCGAAGCGGAGCAACGCGCGCACCAGGACCAAGCGCTTCAGCTCGCGTTCAGCGTCAAGCAGAGCCAGGTGCCGCTCCTGAAAAACGCGCTGGCCGTGGCCGGCCTGCAGGCCGCCGAGGAGAAAGACAGGCTGGCCGGAGAGGCGCAGCCGAGGTTCAAGGGCGGCCCGGCGCGGCTTGCTCTCGCGCCGGCGCGCCGCGACATGGATTCCATAAGCAACGTCACGCCGGCGGAGTCGCGCTTCGGCCTCGAAGGTGGCGGCGCGGCGGCGAATCCGGCGATTGCCGGCGCGAATGCTCCGGCCCCTGCGGCCATGAAGGCGCCCGAGGACGCCGCCGCCCGGCAGTCCGCGGCGCAGAAGAAAACCGAAGCGGCCGAACCGACCACGCCGCAGCAGACGCCGGAAACCGAAGAGGCCAAGGAGCCGCTCGTCCAGGTGACCCTGCTGTTCCCGCTCGCGGAAAGCCCCGCTCCGGCGGCCATGCCGGCAGCCGGCGCCGCGACCTCGGCCACGGCTGAATGAGCCGCCGCGCGCTCACCGCGCTTGATCCCGGCTCGACAGTTCCGCATAATGTCCTCCGCGCAAGGCACGCCCCGAGTCGGAGATTGGGCCGATGAAAGCCGTCTTTCTTTCGGATGCGCACATCCTGGACCACGCGGACCCGAACCTGCCGCCGCTGCTCGGCTTCCTCGAGCACCTGGCGGGGCGGGCGGAGCGCCTTTACATCGTAGGCGATCTCTTCGACACCTGGTTCGCGTTCCCGCGGGCGGTGTTCGACGAGTATGTGCCGCTGCTCGGCGCGATCGAGAGACTGAAGCGGTCCGGGACGCGGATCGTCTACGTGACGGGCAATCACGATTTCGAGCTCGGGGATTTTTTCGAGCGGATCCTCGAGGCGGAGATCCACGACACGCAGTTCGTGCTCGAGGAGGACGGCCGCCGGGCCTTCGTCGCCCACGGCGACATGGTCAACCCCCATGACCGGAAGTACCGCCGGCTGCGGAGGATCCTCCGCGCGCGGCCCGTGCGATGGCTCGGCAGGAACCTGCCGCCTTCCTGGGTCTGGCGGGTCGCCGGCCGGCTCAGCGTCCGCTGCACCGGAGACGAGGTCGCCGGCCGCGTTCCGCTGAAGGAGATCTTCCGCGAATATGCCGAGGACCTGCACCGCCGCGGCTTCGATACGGTGATCCTCGGCCACCTGCACCTGCCGCAGTTCGAGCAGAGGGCGGCCTCCGCGCGCCTCGACTCGCCGACGGCTGCGGCGGACCGGGAAGCGCCCGCGCAGACCTATGCGAACCTCGGCGATTGGGTGCGCTGGCGCACGTTTCTGCGCTGGGAAGAGGGAAGGCTGGAGCTCCGGCAGTGGAGCTGGCCGGAAGCCGTCGAACGGCCGTTCCAGCCCGGATGAACCTCCGCGGTCCGCGCGGCATTTCCTTCGCCGGGCGCGGCTCCGCGGCGAATTAAAAAAGCGAGGCAGGCCGTTGCAGGCCTGCCTCGCCTCTTACTTACAGCCACGAACGCGTCGCCAAACTAGTTCTGCAACTGTGAGTACTGGTTGTAGGATCCGTAAAGAACCGTGTTGCAGTTGACCAGGTAGGCGTCGGTGTCGGCGTTCCAATAAATCTGGAGACCCGCCGTGACGTTGCTCACGCCGCCTTCAACATAGATGTTGTCGATGGGGTCGTTGGAGACGTAGTTCGCCGTCTTCCAGCCGACGTCACCATCCACATAGAGGACGTTCTGTCCACCATCATGGTTCTGGTCGGACGTGTCGTGATTACTCTGCCACGAGCCATTCCAGTCTGCCATGATCGCCATGTTGGACACGGCGGCCTGGTAGATGCGGGGGTCGTAGCCGTAGCTGGACGCTCTGACTTGTGCATTGTTGATGCTCACCGGCAGGTTGCTCGTCAGGGTCCAGTTGCGTTGCGACCACAAGAACAGCGGCTCGACCTGAGAGTACGTTCCGCTGATCAGGACGGACGTGACGCCCCAGGGCGTGTTCACCACGAACGAGGGCTGATCTTCAGTAGACGGGCACTTGAAGATCCTCGGCGTGCTGATGTACTGCGGATAGAGACATGCAAGACTTGTGCCAGGATCGCACATGCAGGCCGTGTACGGATTGCCGGAGAACTGACCGGCAAGCGTGGTGTAGGACTGGATGGCGCCCCACTGGCCGATGTACGGCTGCGGGCCGCCTAAGCCGCTGGCCGGACCCCAGGCGAACGGGAACGAATCCCCGTAGTTCTGGGTATAGGCGGCTATGCCCTTGCCGACCTGCGACAGGTTCTCCTTGCAGTTTGCCTTGCGGGCCTCTTCACGCGCCCTTGCTAATGCCGGCAGTAACATGCCGGCGAGAATAGCAATGATAGCGATCACGACCAAGAGCTCGATCAGAGTAAATGCTGATAGCCACTTTCTCATTTGATTTCACCTCCTTTCCGTTTTTTTCTTAACATCCCCTGCCCTGCTTCTGTAACACCCCAAGCGCGTTTATTATAGCGCGCCCGAATGCCATGTCAACAGAAATTTCACAAAAATCTGGCTCGCGCGACGCCGCCGGCGAGGCCCGGCCGAGGCCCGTCTTGAGAACGGACCCGAGGGGCCGTATAATGCCCCCATGCCGCCTGGCGGAACTGGACGTGCCATTTCCGCAACGACCCTTCGGCCCGGTGCAGCGGCCTTGACCATGCCTTCAACCCCTCTCGGTCCAGCGATCACAGGCCGTGAACCTCCGGAATCGCGCCGCCGTGTCCTGGCGGCGGCCGCCATCCTGGCGGTCACGCTGCTGGCTTACCTTCCGGCGATGCGCGGGGGGTTCTTCTGGGACGACGAGATTTTTCTCACGCACAACAAGCTCATCGCTTCCGCGGATGGGCTTCGCCAGTTCTGGTTGACGACGCAGGCGCCGGACTACTTCCCGCTCACCTCCAGTTTGCTCTGGGTGGAATGGCGGCTCTGGGGAAACCATGCCGCCGGCTACCACGTCGTCAACATGCTGCTTCACGCGATCGCCGCGGTGCTGCTTTGGCGAGTGCTGCTGCGGCTGCGCATTCCCGGCGCGTGGCTGGCGGGGCTTCTCTTCGGCGTCCATCCGGTGGCCGCGGCCTCCGCCGCCTGGATCAGCGAACTGAAGAACACCCTGGCCCTGGCGCTCTATCTGTTGTCGCTCCTGGCCTGGCTGGCCTGGGACGAGCGCGGCGGGGCGCGGTCGTATGTCCTGGCGCTGGCGCTGTTTCTGCTGGCGCTCCTGGCGAAAACCTCCGTGGTCATGCTGCCGCTGGTCCTGCTGCTCTGCGCCTGGTGGCGGCATGGAGCGGTTGCCAAAAAGGACCTTGTGCGCAGCGTGCCGTTCTTCGCGCTGTCGCTGGCGCTGGGACTGGCGACGGTCTGGTTCCAGCAGCACAGGTCCATCGGTTCCGGCGAAGTCGTCCAGCCCGAGGACATGGCCGCGCGCGTTGCCGCGGCCGGATGGATCGTCTGGTTCTACCTTTTCAAGCTCCTGCTGCCGGCCGGCCTCTGCGTCATCTATCCGCGCTGGAGCGTTGACGGCTCGAGCGCGCTCGCCTTTCTGCCGCTGATCCTTCTGATCACCGTTGCGGCCTGGCTCTGGACGCACCGGAAAAGCTGGGGCCGCGCGCCGCTGTTTGCGCTGGCGTACTTTGCCCTCACGCTGTTGCCGGTGCTCGGATGGGTGGATATGGCGTTCATGAGGTTCTCGCTGGTCGCCGACCATTTGCAATACACCGCGATGATCGGCGTCATTGCGCTGGTCTCCGGCGTCGCGGCATCCGCCTGCCCGGCCGGCGGGTCGAAGGGACTGGCCGGGAAGCTTGCGGCCGCCGCGTGTGTGGCGGCCCTGGGAGCCCTGACCTGGGGCCGCGCCGCACTCTATGCCGACGAGCCGAGCCTGTGGCAGGACAACCTGGCCCGGAACCCCTCGGCCTCAATCGCCTGGGACAATCTGGGGCTCGCGCGAAACCGCGCCGGCCGCTACGACGAAGCGGTACGGTGCTTCGACCGGGAGCTTGAATTGTCCTCCAGCCGCGCCAAGATTTACAACAATCGCGGACTCGCTTACGCCGGGATGAACCGCTACGATCTCGCCGTCAGCGATTACGGCCGCGCCCTAGCCGAAGACCCGCGCCTCGACCGGGCCTGGAACAACCGCGCGCTCGCCCGCATCGCCTTGCGCCAGTACGACCTGGCCGTCGGCGACTGCACGCAGGCGATACGATTGAAGCCCGATTATGTGGAGGCTTATTTCACGCGCGCCACCGCCTGGCAGGACGCCGGCCGCTTCGAGGAAGCCATTCAGGACTACGACAAGGTCATCGCCCTGAAGCCGGACTTCGCCGCCGCCTACAACAATCGCGCCGTAGCCCGTTATCGGTTGAAGGCCTACGACAAGGCTTGGGCGGATGTGAAAATGTTTATCGAGCTGGGCGGGAAGCCGGACCCCGGATTTCTCAAAGTTCTGGGGCAGCGCGCAGGATCTGCGGAACGAACCGAACCATGACCCACCGCGCCAAGACAATCCTGGCGGCGTTCGGCCTGGTGGTCCTCGGCGCGGCGGCGTATTTCAACAGCCTCCGCGGCCCCTTCATCTTCGACGATACCTCCGCAATCACCCACAACTTCGCCATCCGCCACTGGCGGCCGATCGGGCTGATCCTCGCCGGGCCAAGGCCGGTGGTGGACCTGACGTTCAGGCTCAACTACTCCCTCAACCGGCTCAACGTCCAGGGATACCACCTCTTCAACCTCGCCATCCACATCCTGGCGGCGCTGGCGCTTTTCGGGATCGTCCGCCGGACGCTGGCGATGCCCGTGTTCGCCGGGCGCTTCGATGACACCGCCGCGACCGTTCTGGGGTTCTGCGCCGCCTTGATCTGGATGGTCCACCCGCTGCAAACCGAGTCAGTGACCTATATCGTCCAGCGCGCCGAATCGCTGATGGGGCTGTTCTATCTGCTGACGCTGTACGTCCTGATCCGCGCCGCCTCCTCGCCGCGGCCGGCCGCGTGGTACGCGGCGGCGGTTGCGGCCTGCGCGCTGGGAATGGGCTGCAAGCAAGTCATGGTCACGGCGCCGGCGACGCTGCTGCTTTACGACCGCACGTTCATCGCCGGCTCCTTCCGCGAGGCGCTGCGGCGGCGGTGGGGATTCTACCTGGCTCTTGCGGCCACGTGGCTGATCCTGGCCCATTCGATCCTGGAGGCGTTCAGTCCGCATCCGGCGTCGGCCGGGTTCGCGCTGGCCGGGGTGACGCCGCTCGGTTACGCCCGCAGCGAACCCGGCGTGGTCCTCCGCTACCTCGAACTGGTGTTCAGGCCGACCGGCCTTTGCCTGGACTACGCCTGGCCGGTCGCCACTCGACCGCGGGAGATCGTCCCGGGAGCGATCGTCATCGGCGCCCTTCTCGCGGTCACACTGTGGGCCGTCGTCCGCCGGCCGAAGTGGGGATTCCCGGGCGCCTGGTTTTTCCTGCTGCTCGCGCCGACTTCGAGCGTCCTGCCGATCCGCGACCTCGCCTTCGAACACCGGATGTATCTGCCGCTGGCGGCGCCGGCCGTCGCGGCGGTCGTCGCGGCCTGCCTGGCCGCCGGGCGTCTGTTGCGCCGGCCGCGCGAATCGCAGGAGGCGCGCAAGCGCGCGGCCCTCGGGATAACAGCTCTCCTGGCGTTGTGCGCGGCGGCCGGACTGGGCGCCATGACGCTCCAGCGGAACGCGCAATACCGCAGCGAGATCTCGATCTGGGAGGACGCAACGCAGAAGCGGCCGGAGAATCCCCGCGCCTGGAGCAACCTCGGCGATGCATACGCCAACGCAGCCCGCTTTGATGAAGCAATCAACGCCTGCGACAAAGCTCTTGAGCTGGAGCCGAACTACCCTCTGGCTTACTCATCACGCGGCCTCGCCCGCGCGGGGATCGGCCGCCTGAGCGAGGCCATCCAGGATTACGACAGGGCCATCGCGTTGAAGCCGGACGACGCTCAGGTTTACAACAACCGCGGCGTCGCTTACGCGCGGGCCGGACGCTCCGACGAGGCTCTTCGCGACTATGACGAGGCCGTCAAGCTGAACCCGGACTACACCGAGGCGTACAGCAACCGGGGGAGCGTCTACACCCGACTCGGCCGGCCCGCCGACGCGATCCGTGACTACGACAGGGCCATCGCGCTGAACGCGGACTTCGCCGAGGCCTATTACAATAGGGCCATTGCCGACGGCCGCCTTGGACGGTGGAGCGAGGCTGTCGGCGACTACACCCGGCTCCTTGCGCTGAATCCAGGGAATGCCGCAGCCTATAATGGCCGCGGCAAGGCGCTCGCCAGCGCCAGCCGCCCCGACGAAGCCATGCGGGATTTCGACGAGGCCATCGCCTTGGACCCCGGCTATGCCGAGGCTTACTATAACCGAGGCAATGCGCTCGACGACGCTAACCGCCACTCCGAGGCCATCCAGGATTACGATAAGGCCACCGCGTTGAAGCCGGACTTCGCCGCCGCCTACAACAACCGCGCCGTCGCCCATTATGAGATGAAGGCTTACGACAAGGCTCTGGCGGATGTGAAAATATTTGTGCAGTTGGGCGGACAGCCTAATCCCGAATTCATCAAGGCGCTGAACCAGGCCGCAGGGCAAGTGAAGTAGCGTGGAACCCGATATCGGAACCGAAAATCTTTTTGCGCGACGGCGACTTCTGTTGGCCGCGCTGGCCATCGTCGTTGCGGTGGCGGCGGCGTACTCGAACAGCTTCAGCGGCCCGTTCATCTTCGACGATGTCGTCTCCATCCAGCAGAACCGGACCATCCGCAGCCTGCGTGCCGCCGAAGTCCTAATCCCGCCGGGCAAGACCACCGTGGCGAGGCGGCCGCTGACGAACCTGTCCTTCGCGGTCAATTATGCGATCGGCAAACTCGCCGTGCGCTCGTACCACGCCGGGAACCTGCTCATTCACCTGCTGGCCGCGCTGACGCTGTTCGGCATCGTCCGCCGCACGCTGCTGCTGCCGGCGCTGCGCCAGCGGTTCGGCGGCGCCTCGACCGGACTGGCGGCGGCCGCGGCGCTGATCTGGGCGTTGCATCCGCTGCAGACCGAATCGGTGACGTATATCGTCCAACGTGCTGAGTCGCTCATGGGGCTCTGTTACCTGCTGACGCTGTACGCGGTGATCCGCAGTGTGTCGAGCGAACGGCCATGGCGATGGTATGCGGCCGCCATTGCCGTCTGCGCGCTGGGAATGGGCGCGAAGGAAGTGATGGCCACGGCGCCGATCGTCGTGCTGCTGTACGACCGCGCGTTCCTCTCCGGGACGTTCCGCGAAACATTCCGCCGGCGGGGCGCGCTCTATTTGGGGCTGGCGGCGACTTGGGCCGTGCTCGCCGCGATGATGCTTCTGGGCAAGGCGCCCGGCGGCGCTGGTTTCGGGCTGGATGTCGGGCCATGGTCATACGCGCGCACCCAGCCGGCCGTCATTCTGCACTACCTGCGCCTGAGCTTCTGGCCGAGCTCGCTCTGCTTCGACTATTCCTGGCCGATCGCGGCGAGCGCCTTGCAGGACCTGCCGGCGGCAGCCGCCATCGCGGCGCTGCTGGCCGCAATCTTGTGGGCGCTGTGGCGGGCGCCCGCGCTGGGGTTTTTCGGCGCGTGGTTCTTCCTGGTCCTGGCGCCCAGCTCGAGCTTTGTGCCGATCCCGACGGAGGTCGCCGCTGAGCATCGGATGTATCTGCCGCTGGCAGCGCCGGCCGTGGTGGCGGTCATCGCGGCGTACGCGGTCGTCGAGCGCTTTTCGCGCCGGCGTCTGGCCGTCGGGATACTGTCTCTCCTGGCGTTGAGCGCGGCGGCCGGACTGGGCGTGCTGACGTACCAACGCAACGCGCAATACCGCAGCGAAATCTCGATCTGGGAGGACACCACCCGCAAGCGGCCGGAGAACGCGCGCGCCTGGAGCGGCCTCGGCCGGGCTTACGTCAATGCATCCCGCTATGATGAGGCGATCCGGGTCTGCGACAGAGCTTTCGCGCTGGCCCCAAGCACGAACCTCTTCGACAGCGCCACAACCTACTGCAACCTCGGCCTGGCCTGCGCGGGACTCGGCCGGCTTTCCGAGGCCATCCAGGATTACGACAAAGCCATCGCGTTGAACCCGGACTACGACCTCGCTTACAACGACCGCGGCCTCGCCTGCGCGAAGATGGGCCGACTGGCCGATGCCGCCCATGATTACAGCAAGGCGATCTCATTGAATCCGGATTACGCCCAGGCGTACGAAAGCCGCGGCATCGCCTACGGCCGGAGCGGCCGCCTCGAAGAAGCCACGCAGGATTTCGACCGAGCCATCACCCTGGAGCCCGATTATGCCGAAGCTTACTATAATCGTGGCAATATCCGCCTCGATGCTGCCCGCAACTCCGAGGCCGTCGCGGATTACGACGAGGCCATTGCGTTGAAGCCGGACTTCGCCATCGCCTATTACAACCGCGCCGTCGCCCATTACGAGATGAAGGCTTATGACGAAGCTTCGACGGACGTGAAAATGTTCATGCATCTGGGCGGGCAGCCCGAGCCCGGGTTCCTCGAGTCCTTGAGGCACGCCACCGAACCCGCGAAGCGAACCCAACCATGAGCCACCGCACGACGACAATCCTGGCGGCTGTCGGGCTTGTCGCCTTCGGCGCGGCGGCGTATTTCAACAGCCTCTCTGGCGTCTTCATCTTTGACGACAAGCCCGGCATCGTTGAAAACCCCGCGATTCGCCAACTCTGGCCGCTCGGGCCTATCCTCCGCGGGCCGAGGCCGGTGGCCGACCTGACGTTCGCCGCCAACTACGCAATCGGCGATTTCCACGTGATCGGGTACCACCTCGTCAACCTCGCCGTGCACGTCCTCGCCGCGCTGACGCTCTTCGGGATCGTCCGCCGGACGCTCTCTCTTCCGCCCCTGGCGCAGCGGTTCGACTCGGCCGCGTCCGCGTTGGCGCTGGCCGCGACGCTCCTCTGGATGGTCCACCCGCTGCAGACCGAATCGGTGACCTACATTGTCCAGCGCGCCGAATCGCTGATGGGACTGTTCTACCTGCTGACGCTCTACTGCGCGATCCGCGGCTTCTCCTCGCCGGACCGTCGCGGGCCGTGGCATGCCGCCGCCGTCGCGGCCTGCGCCCTCGGCATGGCCGTCAAACCCGTCATGGTCTCCGCGCCGCTCGTGATCCTCGCATACGATCGCCTTTTCGTCGCGCCCTCGTTGAAATCGGCGCTGCGGCGTTCCGGGCGGTTGTACCTGGGCCTCGCGGCCACCTGGCTGATCCTGGCGCTTCTGGTCTCGCGGTATCCGGCCGAGCAGCCCACTGCCGGGTTCGGGATGGAGCTGCTGACGCCGTGGCAGTACGCGCGGACGCAGTTCGGCGTCATCGCCCATTACCTGGCGCTGTCGTTCCGGCCGTGGCCGCTGTGCCTTGACTACGGCTGGCCGGTCGCGTGGGACGCGCGGGACATCCTGCCGCCGGCGTTGCTGGTGCTGGCGCTCGTCGGCGCGACGATCGCCTGTCTGCGGCGCGCTTCGCCGCTGGCGTTTCCGGGCGTCTGGTTCTTCCTCATCCTGGCGCCGACGTCGAGCGTCATGCCGATCCACGACCTGTGCTTCGAGCATCGCATGTACCTGCCGCTGGCGGCGGTGGCCGCATTGACGGTCACGGGAGCGTACGCCGCGGGCCGGCGCGCGCTGGAGCTCATCGTGCCCGCCGGGCAACGCGAGTCCCGCCGGCGGCTCGGGACTGCCATCGGCGCGATTTCATGCCTGGTGGTCGCCGGGTTCCTCGGCGGCCTGACGTTCCTGCGCAATCAGCTCTATGAGAACGAGGCGGCGATCTGGAAGGACGTCACGATCCACCGGCCGCGGAACGCGCGGGCCTTCTACAACCTCGGCGCCGCGCTGGTCAACCAGAACCGGAACGAGGAGGCCATCCCGTATCTCCTCCGTGCGCTCGAGATCAAGCAGGGCTACCCCGCCACGCGCGATAACCGGGGCTTGACGCTCACCGAGGCCGGACGCGCCGGCGCGCGCAATGCGTTGGGCATTGCGCTGTCGGCGCTCGGGCGGTATGACGAAGCAATGGCCGAGTACGAAGAGACGCTCCGGCTGGCGCCCGATAACGGCCAGGCGCAGAATAATCTCGGACAGCTCCTGGCGCTCCAGGGCCGGCCGTCCGAGGCCGTCGCGCATTACCGGGAAGCTCTCCGGCTTCTGCCGGACGCGGCGGTCGTGCAGGCGAATCTCGCGTGGCTCCGGGCCACGTGCGCAGACCCCAAGTTCCGCGACGCCGCCGAGGCTCTGCGCCTGGCCCGCGCGCAGGCCGGCGCCGGGACTGCCCGCGCGCTCGACGTGCTGGCCGCGGCCTATGCGGAAGCCGGCATGTTCGACGAGGCCGTCGCCGCCGCGCGCCAGGCGATCCAAGCCGCCGAGCGGAGCGGAGATAGAACCTCGGCGGCGGAAATTCGAGACCGCCTGAAGCTCTACGAATCCCGCAAGCCGTACCGTGAGCGCGTTGCCGGAAACGCAGCCCGGCCCGCGCCATGACCCAACGCATTCGCACGCTTCCGCCCGTCTGCGACATCGCCATCGCCTGACTCCGGCTGGTCCACCCGCTGCTGACGGCTTCCGCTCACCTGCAGCGTTCAGTCCGCCGCCTTGTGCCGGCCCCGCCGGATTCCCCCGCGTGACCGAATCGCTTCCCATGGCATCGGCCCACAGGCCCCTCGCGCTTCCCGCCCTTTTTGTCGCAACCGGGCCCGAAACGGCCAGTCTCCCCGCGGCCATCGTCAGCGCCGGTCACGCCATGGCATAACCGCCTAACCAGCAGACGTTTACGACACGGCCAACGCGTCCCTTGGCCGTCTAATCACCCGGCCTGACGTACCGCAACTCGCCCTTCGGCCAATCCCGCCCGACAGCACCTCGCCCACGCGCCCTGGCTTTGCCTGCTTCCCTCGCGGCCCACGCCTGCGCGTTCCACACGCCGCGCCACCCGCACACCCCGGCCCCAGACTCCGGCCGCGGCCAAACTGTAGTTCATATTCTGAACACCGTTCCCGCGCGCCCGATCCTCGCGCCCCTTGCGCCGCGTCGTTCATATTATGAACGCTTGATCGCCCGACCTCCATTCGGCCGAGCGCGGACACGTGGCGTTCATAGAATGAACGTGCGAGTTCATTATATGAACATCTTGAATTTGAGCAGCGGTGCGCCTCGGCGCTCGATCGGCTACCGGGCTACGGTGAAGTCCGAGAATTCGCCTGTGGCGCGGAGCCGGTTCTTGTCCACCCTGCGGATATACGGTGCCATCGCGTCGCCCACGGCCGCGATAAACGCACCGACCTGTTCCTGAGGGCCTTCCGCTACGACCTCAACCCGGCCATCCGCCAGGTTGCGGACGAAACCGGCGATCTCAGGGAAACGTTCCGCAATAGCCACACTCGTAAAGCGGAAGCCGACGCCCTGAACATGGCCGGTGAAATATGCCTCAATCCTCACGTTTTCAGCCATTTTGCCTCCTCGAATTGTAACTCTAGCAGCGCCGAGATGCTTTTTCAAGTACACAGGTGCATAAAATCGGTTGCATCTTGTGACGTCCACATGTATAGTTACTTCGGCATTGCGCGACTTGCCGGCAGAGTTCATTTCGCGAAAGGCGGCACCCATGAGCGAGCGAAGATTGGGAAGAGGACTCGAGTCGCTGCTCGGAAATCTGAGGGAAGACGCGCCCGCCGCTCCCGCCTTGGCGGGCGGAATTCAGAAAGTGCCGATTGCGAAGATCCGCGCGAACCCTCTACAGCCGCGCACGGCCTTCGCTGAGCGTGAGCTGTCCGAGCTCGCGGAGTCCGTCAAGGCGGTCGGCATTCTTCAGCCCTTGATCGTTCGGCCTGAAGGCGACGGCTATCAGTTGATCGCCGGCGAGCGCCGGCTGAGGGCGGCGAAACTGGCCGGGCTGGATTCCGTGCCGGTCATCGAGCGGATGGCGAGCGACGATGACCTGCTCACGCTGGCCCTTGTCGAGAACCTCCAGCGCGAGGACCTGAACCCAATCGAGAAGGCAAAGGGCTTCAAGGAGCTGATCGAGAAGCATGATTTGACCCAGGAGGCCGCAGCAAAGCGGCTTGGCAAGGAACGCTCCACGCTGGCGAACTTCGTCCGCCTGCTCGACCTGCCGGAAGCCGTCCAGCAAATTGTTTCACGTGGAACAATTTCGATGGGCCACGCCAGGGCGCTTTTGGGCATTTCGCAACCCTCTATCCAGCAGGCTCTTGCGCTTCGCATCGAGAAGGAGGGCCTGTCCGTCCGAGAGATCGAGCAGATCGCCGTGTCCTACCGCCCAGAAGATAAGAAGCCGA
Organism: Candidatus Brocadiia bacterium; assembly: GCA_052139675.1. Taxonomy (GTDB): domain Bacteria; phylum Planctomycetota; class Brocadiia; order CAIUPP01; family CAIUPP01; genus JBEKCB01. The sequence continues at coordinate 10,125 of JBKQWE010000016.1, read as the reverse complement.
AACGCAAGCCGACCACCGCACCGAAGGACCCTCACATCCGCGACCTCGAGGACCGCGCCAGGCAGCGCCTGGGGACCAAGGTTGACATCGATTACCAGGCAGGCAAAGGCCGGATCACTGTTCATCTGTTCACCGCCGACGACTTCCAGCGAGTCCTGGACGTGCTGGGCATATCCGGCTGATCCGGCCAGCCCGATAGTTCGTACTATGTTAGTCTATTTGCTCAGGACTATCCTTATGTGATTCGCTCGGTATGCAGATCTTTTATTCATATCAACGGTGTTGATGCCCGCGACAAGCTCTCCTATCGCTCCCATAATCCTGTCAAGGCCAAATCGGAGAATGACATGCCGAAGAACCCCGAGGCCGTTGACGCCGCGACCGCCGCCGTCGCTGCGCCGAGTCGGATCCTTGCGCGCCTGGCGGGGTTGGCGTGCGCGCTGATCGCGCTGGTCACCTTCGGCGCCTGCTCGATCCTGCCGGCGGAGCATGAGCGGGGGCCGAACAAGGAACCGGGCATCCGGCTCGTCGCCCGCGAGCCGAACCGGCTGACGTTCAAGTTCGTCGTCCGCTCCAAACCCGGCGCGACGGCCGGGTTGACCTTCTGGATCGGTGACAAGGAGCATACTTTCGTCAGCGCAGCGGCCGATCGGGGCACTACGGTGCTGGAATACACGCCCGATGGCCTCATATGGACGACGGAATGCCCGCCTGAAGGCGTCTTTGCGAAGCCCGCATACCTGCGCACCGGGCCGATATCCCTGAATGACTTCGCCTTCCGCCCGGACCCGCTGGTCCCCGACGCGGACGGCCGCCTCCCCATCGCCGACGGCGCCCGCCCCGGCGAACCGAAGGTGACCATTTACCTCAGCATCGCAGATTTCGAGCCGTGATCGGAATTTTCACGGGAGAGTTTTGACGGGATTTGCCGGACACACGGGATTCCTGCTAACGGCGAGCATGCCCGAGGGGATTTGAACCGCTTGATCCTGTGATCTTGTCAAGGTTGTTGCGGCGAACGAATTGCTTAGGGAAATGCATAGAGAGCAGCGCCTTCGGGGCGATACTTGACAATCCCTCTGCGGACGGATAGATTTCGCTTGGGCAAGATGCGCTTTAAAGTAACGAGTTGATAACTGGTTGGAGGATAAGCGCGTGGTCGAGGCTTATGACCCATTAGATTACAAGAATCTCACCGTGAGCGTAGTTGACGCATTGCTGAAAAATGAACCTGGCCCGCTTTCCCTGTCTCCTCAGCTTGTCGGCTCCGGAGTCTACGCAATTTACTACAAGGGCAAGCTTTCCTTTTATTCGGATATCTCATCCAAGGAATGCAATACACCTATCTATGTTGGGAAGGCCGTGCCGTCAGGGGCCCGCAAAGGAAGCCAGGACGGCGAGTTTGTTGCGGGGAAGGACCTTTATCGAAGGCTGGCGGACCATGTCAAGTCAATCAAGCAAGCCGAGAATCTCCGGCTCGAAGACTTCCTTTGCCGCTATCTTGTCGTGGTTCCCGTTTGGATTACGCTGGCGGAGCGTTTCTTGATCAACCATTTTCACCCGGTTTGGAACACGGTTGTGGACGGCTTTGGCAACCACCCGGTCGGTGAGGGTCGAACTGCCGGACGGCGCCCGCTTTGGGACATACTTCATCCCGGGCGGCCTTGGGCGAAAGCTCTCAAAGCAACAGCGACACAGGATGAAGTTATTGCCCGCATCGAGCGCGCCCGGAAATGATTGCCGGCGCGCGGAGCTCCACGGCTGTCTCGTACAGTTTCGTCCGTTGCCGCACAGTTCCCGATCTTACGGAAGAGTTCAAGATGCTGTTGCCTGTCCTCTTGCTGCGCACCTCGTGAAGCTCGACGATGTCGAATCCCGCCTCTTCTGCAATCTGAGAGAAGAACCGATCCGTCGGAAACTCAATGCCCTGAAGTATGTTGTTGCCGATAACGACAACCGCGATTCCGCCAGGCTTCATGACATTCAAAGCAGTCTTGCAGAACCTTTCACAGTCGTTAAAATAGGATGCTGCGTAATTGGCCCAGCCCGTTCCGCCGTACGCTCCTTTTTCAGGGTTGCGCTTGCGTAGTTGCTGGACGAGTTCAGACAAGGCCGGAATAGCGGGCGTCAGTTCCACAGTTGGCCCTGAGCGGACCGTTTGCCAGAACTGCCCGAAGCTCTTTTGCTCCATCTCCTTCAGGTCCGAGGCGGCTTCCGCCATCCCAAGCCAGAACATCTGTGGCCTCGTGTTCCTGATGTAGTGATAGTTGTTCAGATAAGGCGGCGAAGTGATGAGTGCGTCCACGCTCCGGCCCGCAACTTTCTCCGCCAAGTCGAAGAAAGACCCGTGGTAAACCTGTGCGGTCGGCCTTGGAATGAACCTTGCGGTCGCGCCTTGAAAGAATGATATGTCCTCGATAAACTCCTCGAGTTTTTCCAGCACCGTGCGAGCAACATCGGCGTTTTCGACATTGGGTTTTCCCGCCGCGATGCGCGTTCCTAAACTGGGTTCATATGAATAGTTGGAGAAGCCAACCATTACGGAACCGAGAGCGACGCGGAACAGATCGCGAATCCACGGCTTGTCTTGCCCTTGAATGAAGTCGACGACAAGGAGGACTTGGCGTTCCACGTCCACGCTGAAGAACGGCACGCGACTTGCAAAGCCCAGAGGCGAGCGGGAGTTTGCCCTCTTGTCGGTGTCCATATATGCTTGAAACGCCCGAGTTTTTTCTTTGAGCGTACGGACGTCATAATCTGCGGCGCGCACCTTGACCTCGCAGGCTAGCGCCGCATAAGGGTTGATCTCGAAGCCGATGGTATCGTGTCCGCGCTTGAGCGCTTCGATCAATGTGGTTCCCACTCCGGCAAATGGATCGAGAACCGTCAGCCGACCGGGCTCGCGAGCGGCAACCTTATCTAGAACATCGTTAACAAAGGTTGCCGAGAAACCAGCGATCCATGGCACCCATCTGTGCAACGAACGGTCGCGGTTTTCGGTGAAGGCCGTGTCGCGGAATCCGGGAAACGGCAGTTTGTTCTGCACTTCCGGTTCTCTGACGTTAAAGGCTTTGTCCATTACGGCTCCCTGCACCGCCTTTGGTTTTCCGTTCGACTCCAATCTGCCGGAAAGCCACTCCTCGAGGGCGTGCCGGAGGAATCGCCATTCGCGACCGACCTTCTGTGATGGAATACTACCTCTTCTCGCGTATTCTCCGACCGTCTTCTCGCTCACGCGAATATAGCTGGCGGCCTCGGTGAGGGTCATTATCTCGTACGGTTTGTGATGTTCCCGCATATTCCTTTAGACTCCTTTAGCTTGCCGCTCGGAATTTAGCAAATTTACAGTGTGATAGTCAATAGGTGGTTACGTTTTTGCTTCTGCAGTCGTTTCCGGACGACAAAATCGACCGTGCGCAGTTTCGGCGCCGGCCGCGTCTTGACAATGCGTTTGCTGACGGATAGAGTCCGCACGGGCAAATTGGAAATGCTGGTCATCACCTGACGCCTGCTGCAAGTTGTGGAACGGAGGTCCACACCGATGATTATTGATTCTCACGCGCACTTGAAGCATGGGGACGCGGGGCACACGGAGTATTCGGCGGAACAGATCGTCGCTACGATGGACGCGGCGGGGATTGATCGGGCGGTGGTGTTCGGGATCTGCACGACGCCGGAACGCGCGATCGAGATGGCGCGGGCGGCGGCGGAGAGGTTCCCGAAACGGCTGATCCCTTACGCTTACGGGCTGCCCAACTATACGGGTGATGTGCTGCGGATGGTCGCCCGGGCGGTGCGCGAGTACGGGTTCAAGGGGATTAAGATTCACGCGGGCGAGTGCACTCTGTCGGATTACGTGAGCGATCCGATTTTCGCGCTGGCCGGCGAACTGGGCGTGCCCTGCCTGGTGGATTGCTGCGGGAATTGCGCGGCGATGGAGCGGCCGGCGGCCCAGTTCCCGAAGACGCGGTTTATCGTGGCGCACCTCGGGTTGTACCTGGCGACGGACGTGCGGGTGATTGATAGTTTCATTGCGATGGCGGAGCGGCACGCGAATGTGCTGCTGGACGTGAGCGGGGTGGTGCAGTCGTGGAAGATCCGCGAGGCGGTGCAGCGGATCGGGTCGTCGCGGATCGTGTGGGGAACCGACGGGCCGCATCCGTGTCCGGATACGGCGACGTTCGCCCGCGATGAGCTGGCGCGGGTCCGCGCGCTGGGGCTGGCGCCTGCGGATGAGCAGGCGGTGCTCGGCGGGACGATCGCGCGGCTGCTGGGACTTTAGAGTGCGGAGTGTAGAGTGCGGAGTGCGGAGCATTGAGGACGGAGTATCGTGTGCGGAGTGTGGAGTAGCGAGTGCGGAGTGTAGAGTGCGGAGTGCGGAGCATTGAGGACGGAGTATCGAATGTGGAGCGCGGAGTGCGGACTCCTGAACGCGGAATTGGATTGCGAAATGCGAAGTGGAGGGAGATAATTGATGTATTACGTTCCGCGTATTCGGGAGGTTGTTTTCATGCTGCTTGCGCTCTCTGCGGCCGGCCGCGGGTATGCGGACAATCTGGTGAAGGTCTCGGGCTGGGAGTTGTCCCAGAGCGGCGGCGGCATCGCGGCGCTGAAGACGGACGCCGCCGGCGACGCGCTGACGGTCACGATTACGAAGCCGACGTCGCCGTTCTATATGATTCAACTCAGCCAGCCCATCGCCGCGCCGGCGGCGGAAGGGGACCGGATCCGGTTTTCGTTCCGCGCGCGCTCGGCGAGCGGAAATCCGCTGCGGGCGGTGATCGAGCTGAGCGGGGCGCCGTATGACGCCGTGACGGCGCTCGACGTGACGGCGACGCCGGAATGGCGGGAATATTCGGCGGAGTCCGAGGCGAACCGGGCTTACGCATCCGGCGAACTCAGCGCGCGCTTGCAGTGCGGCCAGCAGGCCGGCGCGATCGAGTTCGCGGCGGTGCGCGTCGAAAATCTCGGCCCCGATCCGAAGGCGATCGCGGCGCGCGCGGCGATCGAACCGGCGGCGGTCGAGGAGCGCATCCGCAAGTTCCGGACCGGAGACCTGCGCGTGGTGGTCCGCGGCGCGGACGGAAATGCGGTCCCCGGAGCGGACGTCCGCGTGGAGATGACGCGCAGCGAGTTTCTTTTCGGCTGCAATATTTTCATGCTGAATCCGGCCGGCACGGAGCCGTGGCAGATCGCGTACCAGAAGGAATTCACGGACCTTCTCAACTACGCCACGCTCCCGTTCTACTACGGCGCGTTCGAGCCGGAGCGCGGCAAGCCGCAGTACGAAAGGCTCGAGGCGATGGCGCGCTGGTGCCGCGATCACGGGATCGAACGGAAAGGCCACCCGCTGGTCTGGCACGAGGTGTGGCCGCGGTGGGCGCCGGTGAGTCCCGATGAGGCGATTCCGCTTCTGCGCGAGCGCGTGCTGGCGATCATCCGGCACTATCGCGGGCTGATCAGCTACTGGGACGTGCTGAACGAGGCGAATAACGCGGCGAACTACGCCGACCGCGCCGGCGAGGGCGCATGGATCAAGCGCGATGGCCCGGCGGCGGTCGTCGCCACGGCGCTCGGCTGGGCGCGCGAGGCCGCCGGTTCGGACCATGACACGCTGCTGTACAACGATTTCAATACGGGCGAAGAAAACGTGCGGTTGCTCCGGCAGCTCCAGGAACGCAACGCGCTGCCGGACGCAATCGGAATCCAGTCGCACATGCACGATGGCGTCTGGCCGCTGGTCCGCGTGTGGGAGACGTGCGAGCGCTTCGCAGTTTTCAACCGGCCGATTCATTTCACGGAGACGACCGTGCTGAGCTCGATGAAGAAGCCGAAATCTTATGACGACGTTCCGCGCGGCGATTGGCCGACGACGCCGGAAGGCGAAGCGGCGCAGGCGGAATATGTCGAGAAGTTCTATGCGCTGCTGTTCAGCCATCCGGCGGTGCAGGCGATCACGTGGTGGGATTTCAGCGACCGCGGCGCTTGGCGCAATGCGCCGTCGGGGCTGGTCCGCGAGGACATGTCGCCGAAGCCGGCCTACGAGAAACTGCACGCGCTGATCCGCGGAAAGTGGTGGACGAACGCGGGCGGAAAGAGCGATGCGGCCGGGACGTTCTCAACGCGCGCGTTCTACGGCGATTATCGGATCATCGCGACCTCCGCCGACGGCCGCCGCGCCGAGACGGCCGCGCATTTTTCGTCCGGCACGCGGGAGCCGGTCGAGGTGAAACTGCCGTAACGGATTTTACGGATTTGCCACGGATTTCACGGAATCACACGGATTACCGGAGGAAGATTAAAAAAAGAAACGGCTTTCTGCCACGGATTTCACGGATGGCCACGGATTACCGGAAGACCAAGGCAACGGCGGTTCTGATTTTGCAGCTCGTTGCCGGTAATCCGTGGAAATCCGTGCAATCCGTGGCGACGTTTTGCGTGCTTTAACGGATTTTTGCCGCAGATTTCACGGATGGCCACGGATTACCGGCGACGGAGTTGAAAAACGAAACGGCTTTTTGCCACGGATTGCACGGATTTACACGGATTACCGACAACGGACTGAAGAGCAGGAACAGCCGTTGCTTTGGCCTTGCGGTAATCCGTGGAAATCCGTGAAATCCGTGGCTAAACTTGCCTTAGTGCTTTAATCCGCGGCGAGAAAAAACGGAGAATGAACGCTATGTCTGCGAATGGCCTTGGCTTCAAGGAGCGCGCGCTGACGGAAGAGGAGGTGCGGCAGATTTTCACGGGCGCGATTGACGCGGCGGGGATGCGCGGGAAGCGGGTGGTCTGCCTGCTCCCGGACAGCACGCGCACCTGCCCGCTGCCGATGCTGTTCCGGCTGATGTGCGAGACGGCCGGCGCGGTGGCGTCGAAGCTCGACTTCATCATCGCGCTCGGCACCCATCCGCCGATGAGCGAGGAGGCGATCAACCTGCTGCTGAAAATCCCCGCCGCCGAGCGCAGGACCAAGTTCGGCAAATTCGGCATCTTCAACCATCGCTGGGACGAGCCGAAGGAGCTCAAGGTCATCGGCACGATCCCGGCCGACGAGGTGGAGCGCATCTCGCACTGCCTGCTGAAAGAGGACGTGCGCGTGGAGGTCAACCGGCGGCTGAGCGAGTACGACCAGGTCGTCATCATCGGGCCGACGTTCCCGCACGAGGTGATCGGCTTCTCCGGCGGCAACAAGTATTTCTTCCCGGGCATCTCGGGGCCGGAAGTGCTGAACTTTTTCCACTGGCTCGGGGCGATGATGACGATCCCGGTGATCATCGGCGCGAAGCGCACGCCGGTGCGGCAGGTGGTGGACAAGGCGGCGGCGTTCATCACCATGCCGAAGCTCTGCTTCAGCCTGGTGATCCACCACGCGGAGATTTACGGCCTGTACGCCGGGACGCCCGAAGAGGCGTACGACCGCGCCGCCGATCTCTCGCGGGAGCTGCACATCACGTACGTGCAGAAGCCGTTCCGCCGCGTGCTCTCGTGCGCCCCGGAGATGTACGACGACATCTGGACAGCCGGCAAGTGCATGTACAAGCTCGAGCCGGCGCTCGCCGACGGCGCGGAGCTGGTCATCTACGCGCCGCACATCACCGAGGTCTCGTACACGCACGGCAAAGTGCTCGACCGGATCGGGTACCACGTGCGCGACTACTTCCGGACGCGGATGGGCCAGTTCAAGGAGTATCCGCGCGGCGTGATCGCGCATTCGACGCACGTCAAGGGAATCGGCACGTTCAAGGACGGCGTCGAGAAGCCGCGCGTGAACGTGGTCCTGGCGACGCGGATCCCGAAAGAGCGCTGCGAGCGGATCAACCTGGGCTACCTGGACCCGCGCTCGATCCAGCCGGCCGAGTGGGACGGGCGCGAGTCCGAGGGCGTCGTGCGCATCCCGAAGGCCGGCGAGGTGCTCTACCGCCTGGCCGACGGCACCGTGCCGCGGAATCCCGGCGACGACGGATACGAACTCTGAGGCTTCGGCGGCGCGGGGGATGATCAGCGCGCCGCGCGGTCGGCCTCGTCGTCGGCCTCGTCCTCGTCCTCGAACGGCTGTAACGAACGGCCGAGGACGAGGACGATTGAACTGCGTTGACCAACAGACAGGAATTCGACCATATGCTATAATACGCCTGGCCCGAGCCTGAAGAGCCGGCGGACCGGAACCGGCCGGCGGCATGATTGCGGGGAGCGCGCGAATGAAATTCTATTCGTTTCAGATTGTGATCGAGAAAGAGCCGGAGGACGAGGGATATTATGCCTACAGCCCGACGCTGCCGGGCTGTTTCAGCAACGGGAAAACCATCGAGGAAGCGCGCCGCAACATCCGGGAAGCGGTTGAACAGCACGTCGAGTCGCTTGTCCGGCGCGCCCAGAAGATCCCGCAGGACGACAACCTCGTGCACGTTGAAGAACTGACCGTGGGCCTGCCCGGATGAGCCGCATGCCGCAGGTCAAGGCCGTCGAACTTGTGCGATTTCTTAAAGCGCGCGGCTTTGTCGAAGACCGGCAAAGCGGCAGCCACTTGACGCTCTGGCACGAAGGGCGCAAGGTCTCCATAACTATCCCCATCCACAAAGGTTGCGATATCGGTCGCGGCCTGGCGCTTCGCATCCTCCGGGATTCCGGGTTCAGTGTGGACGAGTTCCTGGAAGGCCGATGAACTCGAGGCCGCAGCGGCAGCCGGGGCGCGTTTGCTTCCCGGCGGCGCGGGAGATGATTCGGCCGGCTCGGCCTCGTCCTCGAACGGCTGTAAAGAACGGCCGAGGACGAGGACGAGTTCGAGGACGAGGACGATTGGTTGCGGACGAGGACGAGTGGACTGCGCTCTCGATCTCGTTGACACCCGCCGCCTCCGGCGGTATCATCGCTTCGCTGTTTCGGCGCGCCAAAACCGCCTGTCCGCCGCTTCTTGAGGTGCCCTCATGGGAGAGCAGAGCTCGACCGAGGTTCTCGAAGGACTGCTCGATCCGATTATCATCCTCGACCGGCAGCGGAACATCCGCTTCATGAACGGCGTAGCGCGGCGCCTGCTCGGCGAAGGGCTCCACCTGCGGCTGGCGGCGCACGTCCGCAGCACTCCGGGCATCGGGCCGATCAGCCAGGTTCACTTCAAGCTCCAGAACGGGCACGATCTCATCCTCAAGGTCAAGATCGGCGAGATCGAGTGGCTCGGCGAAAAAGCGACGCAGGTCACGGTCTCGAACGTGACGGCGTACCTGGCCATGATCCAGGAGTTGCAGAAAGAGCTGGCGGCGCGGAAGCAGGCGCCGGCGGAGGCGCTCGCAGCGCCGGGCGATGCGGAGGCCAAGCTCCAGGCGGAACTGGCGGACGAGTCCGCCGCGCGCGCCCAGGCGCAGGAAGACGCCCGCACGTTGCAGGAGAACCTGGACCTCGTCACGCAGGAAAACACGCGGCTGCAATCGGACCTTGCCAGGGCCGCGCGCGAGCGCGACGAATCGAAATCGGCGCCGGCGGCGGAACTGGAGCAGGCGCGCTCGGAACTTAAGCTCCAGACGGACAAAGCGGCCGAAGCGGCCCAGGCATTGGAAACCGAGCGCGCCGGGTTCGTGTCGAGTGCCGCCGCGCTGGCCGCGTCGCTCGAACAAGCCCGGCAGGAGGCCCAGGCGGAAGCCGCGCAGCGCAGGAAAGCCGAAGCCGCTCTCAAGGAGGCCGACGCCGCCGCGGCCGCGTCCGAGCAGCTCCATTCCAACTTGCGCCAGCAATTCGAGGCGCTCCTCCAGGACAATAAGCGCCTGACGCAGGACCTGGCCGAGCGCGCCCCGCGCGAGAGCGAATGGGCCGCGGCGCGCGATGCGCTCGAAGCGAAAGCCGCAGCGCTCGCCGGGCAGGTCCAGGCGCTCCAATCCGAACTCTCCGCCGCCACGGCCGAGCGCGACGGGCTCGAGTCGCGCGCCGGCGCGCTCGGCGTGTCGCTCGAACAGGCCCGGCAGCAGGGCCAGGCGGAAGCCGCGCAGCGCACGCAGGCGCAGGCTGCGCTCGAAAAGGCCCGCGCCGCCGCGTCCGCAGCCGAGCAGGCCCACGCCCGGTTGCAGCAGGAATCGGAGGCGCTGCGGCGCGACATGGGGCAGCTCACCGCCGGCGCGGATGAGAAAGCCTCGC
>JBKQWE010000015.1:0-7613 GCA_052139675.1 Candidatus Brocadiia bacterium | reverse complement strand
TACACAGTTAGTCACACACTCTGCCCCACCCCGACGCTCTTCCGATCTGTTCCGGACGGCCGGCGTTGGACGGTTCGCGGGGAAAGACTCCGCCGAACGTGCATCGTCGGCCGTCCATCTTCTCGTTCGGAGCCCATTAACCGCGCCGACGGCTGCGCGGCTGGCGCATCAATAGAGAATGCGCGCCCAACGCGCATTTTCTCAGGAGCATGGCGCAGGTGAGCGACTACGATCTCCTCGTCGTCGGCGGCGGGCCGGCCGGCATGATGGCCGCCGCCCGCGCGGGCGAGCGAGGCCGCCGCGTTCTGCTCCTCGAACGCGGCCCGTCGCTCGGGCGCAAGCTGCTCATCACCGCCGGCGGCCGCTGCAACGTGACCAACTCCGCGCCGCTGCCGGAATTCCTGGACGCATTCGGCCGGCAGGGCGGATTCCTCCGCGACGCGATGACCCGGTTCGGCAACGCCGAGCTGCTCGATTGGCTGCACCAGAGCGGCGTGCGGACCATCGCCGAGCGCAAAGGCCGCATCTTCCCCGAGTCGCAGCAGGCCGCGACCGTCCTCGACGCCCTCCGCGCCGCCCTGCAGGCCGCCGCAGTCGAGGTCCGCCTCAACCAGCGCGTGGAATCGCTCCGCATCGAGCAGGGAATTCTCCGCGGCGTGTCCGTGGCCGCTCATTCCGCACTCCGCACTCCGCACTCCGCACTCGCCGGCGCCGTCCTCATCGCCACCGGCGGCTTAAGCTATCCGGGCACCGGCTGCACCGGCGACGGCTACGCGCTCGCCCGCCAGGCCGGCCATTCCATCGTCGAGCCGTATCCCGCCATCATCGCGTTCGAGACCGCCGAGTCCTGGCCGAAGAACATCCAGGGCACGCCGATCAAGAACGTCTCCGTCATCGCCCGGCACGACGGCCGCAAGCTCGCCGAGAACTTCGGCGAGGCGCTTTGGACTCATTACGGGATCTCCGGCCCGGCGATCCTCGACATCAGCGGCGCGGTCGTCCTGGCGCTCAGGAAAGGCGGCGCGGTTACGCTCGAGCTGGACCTGCGCCCGGCGGACACCGCCGAATCGCTCGACGAGCGGCTGCTGCACGCGATCAAGAAGGAAGGGAAGAAGCAGGTTTCCACCGTGCTGGCCGGCTGGATCGCCGAGCGCACCGCCGCGCAACTGCTGCAACTGGCCGAGGTTGACCCGCGCAAGAAAATGTCGCAGTGCTCGAAGTCCGACCGCAAGCGGATCGTCCGTCTCGTCAAGCGCCTCGAACTGCGCGTCCGCGGGCACCGGCCGATCGAGGAAGCCATCGTTACCGGCGGCGGCGTGCCGCTGAGCGAAGTGGACCCGAAGCGGATGGAATCGCGCCTGCTGAAAAACCTCTTCTTCGCCGGCGAAGTCCTCGACCTCGCCGGCCCCTCCGGCGGATACAACTTGCAGGCGGCGTTCTCGACCGGATATCTTGTCGGGGAAACGGCGTGAAGTGCTGAACGTCGGCGACGTGAGTTGTCATGCCGAGCGAAGCGAAGCATCTCACACGCAGAGTGTCATCGTTGCGCCGCGTATGATATTCTTCGCAGCGCGCGGAATAATCGCTGGAAATCGCTGAAGTTTACTGAGCGACCATGCCTGAAACTTATCCGCCTCACTTGCATATCCTGCTCGCAAGAGAATCACCGATGGCCGTGGTGATTCGTCGCGGGCCTTCCCATTCGGCGTGCACCATCGGATGGGACCGCCGGACGGACACGTTTGCCATGGGGCAATGGTTTCGCGGGAGGATCTATGAAAGACGCAGCGACCTGTCGCCGGATGGGCGCTTCATGATCTACTTTGCCTTCAACGGCAAGAGGCATTTGGAAGGCAAAGGTTCATGGACTGCTATCTCCTACGCTCCGTACCTGAAGGCGCTCGCCTTGTACGCAAAAGGGGACGCGTGGAGCGGCGGTGGTCTGTTCACCTCGAATAACCGCTTTTGGCTGAATGACGGATACGGGCATGAAGTGGTTCGCGAGTGGCCCGAGCTTGAGCGCGATCCAGTTTTTCCAGGCAAGAAGCTCTACAATTCGGAGTGCCTGGGCGTTTACTACAACCGGCTTCAGCGAGACGGTTGGAAAATGCTGCCGGCGCAAGACCGTTCAAACCGTGACGAGATGGACTTCTTTACCAAGCGACTGAACAGGACTCTGGTCCTGCGCAAGACCGCCCGCGCAGCGATTCACAAAAAACACCGCCCGGTCTACTCCGACGAGCATGAAATAGTGTCCACGGCAACCAATGATGTGCAAGCCCATCCGGATTGGGACTGGGCCGATTATGACGGCCAGCGATTGCTTTGGACGACGGAGGGTCGCCTTTTCGCGGCCTCGGTCGCCGAACATGGCATTGCCGACGCCACGCAGCTACACGATTTTAACGACCTGAAATTTGAACGGCGGCAGGCGCCGTACTAAGTGCTGAAAGGCCTCTTCTTCGCCGGCGAAGTCCTCGACCTCGCCGGCCCCTCCGGCGGATACAACCTTCAAGTTGTATGCTCGACGGGATATCTTCTCGGCGAAACGGCGTAGAGAGCGGAACGCTACCCCAACTCCAGATGCCGCAGGATATGCCGGGCCAGATGCTCGTCAATCTCGCTGTGGCGGGGAACCGGCTGCTTCCGGCCGCTCTTCGGATTCAGGTAGATATCGTGATTGCCCCCGGAGCGAAGCCGCAGGCAACCTCCGCGTTGGAGTCTGCGCAGCAGGTCGCGGCGCTTCATGCCATCGTCACTTCCCTGACCTGGTAGTTCGCGGGCACCTCGTCAAGCGCCATTAACATGTACGCTTCCCGGATGTTCCGCTCCAGCTCCTCGAGCGTCCGGCCCTGGGTCATGATCTCCGGGTGTTCCAGCAGCTTGCCCAGCCAGAACTTCTTGCTCTTCCAGTAAACCATCGTCATCCGGCTGAAGGCGGAGGCCCCGGCCGCGCCGGCGTCGGCCGGCGAATGAGCGGCGCAGTTCTCCAGCACCTTCAGCAGGAATTCCTTTTGCGAGACGCGCTTCGCATGCCGCTCCCGCTCGATCCATTCGTAAACAGACTCAGGAACACCGCGGATATTGATCTGTCTCTTGGCCATGACACGCCTCCGGCTAAAACTGATAGCAATGCTAGCATAAGTAGCCGGGGCAGTCAACTCGGCCACCGTATGATGACCCTCTTGATATGAAGACCGGCCTGACGTACAATCGAGTTGTTAAGCAAGCTGCAACCCGGGGCGGCGGGAAAGTGCGCTGGAAACGGCTTGTGGGACGGGAGGTGAACCTGTGAGCGCGGAAACTCAAGACATTCTGGATCGCGCCTTGAAACTCCCTGCCGTGGATAAGGCGCGTCTCGTGGACAAACTCCTCTCGAGCCTCGACAAACCGGACGAGGCGATGGAGGCTTTGTGGCGGAAAGAGGTCGAGGATCGCCTCGAAGCATACCGGGCGGGGAACCTGAAGGCTGTTCCACTTGAACAGGTCCTCGCGAAATACCGCAAGTAATGGACATCCGATTTCTGACAACGGCGCAACGAGAGCTCGATGACGCCATCGAGTACTGCAATGCGGAGTCTCCCGGATTGGGGGAACGATTTCTCCTGGAGATTCTCAGCACGCTCGACCTCATCCGGCAGTATCCGGCCGCGTGGCCTTCGTATACGGAAAACACCCGCAGATGTTAGACGCGCCGCTTTCCCTATGGCGTGGTCTACCAGGTCCTCCAATCCGAAATCCTAATCGTCGCGGTCGCGCATTTGCACCGGGCGCCGGGATATTGGACGGACAGATTGTAGCGGGCGAGCACTCATTCGCTCGCCGGCTTCTTGCCCATCAGCCCCATTCGGAATTTGAGGACCATCCAGATCATCTGCAGGCCCAGCCTGAACGCCTTCACGGGGCTGCCGGTGACGCTGCTGACGCCGACGCGCCGGCGATAGTGGACGGGGATCTCCACGAACGGCACCTTGTGCCGGATGACGAGCAGCGTCAGCTCCAGGCCGAAGTCGTTCTTCGTCCGCGTGAAGTACGGCCGCAGTTTCTCGTACGCGGGCCGCGCGATCAGCCGCAGCGTGCAGCCGCAGTCGGTGAGGATCGTGGCGTTGAAGAGGAACTCGGCCATCTTCGCCACCGCCCAGTTTCCCCACTTCAGGAAGATGCCCATGTTCGCCCCCTGCCAGATCAACTCGCGCGTGGTGCGCGTGCCGAGGACGTAGTCGAAGTTGTCGGCGTACGCCAGCAGCTTCACTACGTCCTGCCCGCGGAACGTCCCGTCCGGCTCGGAGACGATGAGGTAATCGCCGGCCGCCTCGCGCAGCCCGGTGCGGATCGCCTGGCCGTATCCCTGCCGCGCTTCGAGGACCTCGCGCGCCGGCGTCTTCGCCACTTCCGCGCTCGTGCCGGCCGCGGCGTTGTTGTTGACGACGAGCACCTCGTCCACGAACCCGGTCGAGAGCACCTCCTCGATCGCCGCGCGGATGGAGTCCTTCTCGTTGTACGTCGGGAAGATCACGCTGACTTTTTTCCCGTTCCACATCGTCGGTTTCCGACAAAAAGTTTTTCGCCACGGATTTCACGGATGGCCACGGATTACCGGCAACGAACTGAAAGGGCTTGAACGGACTTTATCTTTGCCTTTCGGTAATCCGTGAAATCCGTGAAATCCGTGGCAAAAACGAAACTAACGGTCGTTGTTGCCTTAGCGCTTCGTCGCCGGTAATCCGTGGCCATCCGTGAAATCCGTGGCAAGAAAAGCCGTTGTCTTGACCCTCCGTTAATCCGCGGCAAAGACGTTCGTCGTACGGCTAAGCCTTCCTCGCGACGACGACATTGTGCGCGCAGAAGCGGCGCAGCAGCGGCGTGCGCTCGACGACGGCCTCGGCCAGGCGAGCCAGCGGCATGAGCGCGCGCGGGACGAATTCCGGGACGAGGCCGCTCTGCGTCACGCGCACCTCCCGCGCGCCGGATTCCTCGAGCGCGCGGACGATCTCCTCGGCCGGGATCAGCCGTTCCGCGCCGGTGTCCTGCGGCGCGCGGCGCATCAGGCGCGGCCAATACGGGTTGCGCGGGTTGTGGTCCCAGATCACCAGCGCGCCGCCGGGCCGCGCGACGCGGACCATCTCGCGGATCGCGCGCCGGACCGCTTCCGGCTCGGCAATATGATGCAGCGCCGCCACGCAGAATACCACGTCAAAGCGCGCGTCGGCAAACGGCAGCATCTCGACGGAGGAAGCGGCCGCTTCGCCTCGCCCGCTGCGCCGGAGCACGCCGAGCATGCCGAGGGAATTGTCCGCGCCGAAGACCGTGCCGCTCGGCCGCAGCGCCTCCATCAGCGCCCCGGTCCCGCAGCCGACGTCGAGCCCGATGCCGCCATGGAGCATCTCGCCGATCAGCCGCGCTCGCTTGCGCAGGTAGTGGGCGGTGATGTGCGCCGGAAAGACCGCGTCGTACTGCTCCGCCACGCGGTCGAAGTGCGTCGGTCCCTGGCTCATGGCCGATGATTATCACGCCCGCGCCGGCCGAATTCAAGGCCGCGCAAAAAAGAAGCGGCGGCCGCCGATAAGCGGTCGCCGCTTTCAAATCGAACTTCTTTGCCACGGATTTCACGGATTACCACTGACTAACAGCGACGAACTTCTTAGGCAACAACGACCGTTAGTTTCGTTTTTGCCACGGATTACACGGATTTCACGGATTACCGAAAGGCAAAAATAAAGGCCGTTCAAGCGTTGTCAGTTCGTTGCCGGTAATCCGTGGCCATCCGTGAAATCCGTGGCAAGAAGAGCCGTTATCTTCGTCCTCCGTTAATCCATGTCCATCCGTGAAACCCGTGGCGAAAAACCCGTTTTCAATTCTGCAATCGGCAATCGGCAATCCGCCTTCGCCAAGGCTACGGCGGACAAGTCGGAAATCTAGTACATGTCCTCGTCGCCGCCGCCCATGGGCATGGCGGGCTTCTTTTTCTTTTCGGGGTAGTCGGAGACGATCGCATCGGTGGTGAGCAGCAGCGTCGAGACGCTGGCGGCGTTCTGGAGCGCCAGGCGGACGACTTTCTTCGGATCAATGATGCCGGTCTGGACCATGTCCACGAACCGGTCGAACTGCGCGTCGTAGCCGAAATGCGCGTCGCCGGCGCGGACTTTCTCGACGACGACCGAGCCGTCCTTGCCGGCGTTCTCGGCAATCTGGCGCAGCGGGGCCATGCAGGCGCGGCGGACGATGTCCACGCCGACCGCCTCGTCGCCCTGCAGCTTGAGGCTGGAGAGCTTCTCGGAGGCGCGCAGCAGCGCGACGCCGCCGCCGGGCAGAATGCCTTCCTCGACGGCCGCGCGCGTGGCGTGGAGCGCGTCCTCGACGCGGGCCTTGCGCTCCTTCATCTCCGATTCCGTCGCGGCGCCGACCTTGATCTTCGCCACGCCGCCGGCGAGCTTGGCCAGGCGCTCGTTGAGCTTCTCGCGGTCGTAGTCGGAGGTGGTCGTCTCGATCTCGGCGCGGATCTGCTCGATGCGGGCCTTGATCGTTTTGGCTTCGCCGGCGCCTTCGATGATCGTGGTATTGTCCTTGTCAATCACCACCCGCTTCGCCTTGCCGAGGTCGTTGAGGTTCAGGTTCTCGAGCTGGATGCCGAGGTCCTCGAAGATCGCGCGTCCGCCGGTGAGCGTGGCGATGTCCTCGAGCATGGCCTTGCGGCGGTCGCCGTAGCCGGGCGCCTTGACGGCGGCGCACTTGAGCGAGCCGCGCAGGCGGTTGACCACTAGCGTCGCGAGCGCTTCGCCCTCGACCTCTTCGGCGATGATCAGGATCGGCCGGCCGGCCTGCGCGACCTTCTCCAGCAGCGGCACCAAGTCCTTGATCGCGCTGATCTTCTTCTCGTGGATGAGGATGTACGGCTCCTCGAGCTCGCACTCCATTTTCTCGACCTGCGTGACGAAATAGGGGCTGGAATAGCCGCGGTCGAACTGCATGCCCTCGACCCACTCGACCTCGGTCTTGAGCGCCTTGCCTTCCTCGACGGTGATGACGCCGTCCTTGCCGACGCGGTCCATCGCCTCGGCGATCATCTTGCCGATCTCCAGGTCGTTGTGGCTGGCGACGCTGCCGACCTGCTCGATGGCGGTGCGGCCCTTGACGGGGATCTTCATCTTGTCCAGCTCGGCGGCGATGCGCTCGACGGCCTTGTCAATGCCGCGCTTGATGAGCATCGAGTTCGCGCCGGCGGCGACGTTCTTCAGGCCTTCCTTGAAGATCGCTTCCGCGAGCACGGTGGCGGTCGTCGTGCCATCGCCGGCGGTGTCGCTGGTCTTCGAGGCGACCTCGCGCACGAGCCGCGCGCCGAGGTTCTCTTCCTTGTCCTGGAGATCAATTTCCTTTGCCACGGTCACGCCGTCCTTGGTCACCGTCGGCGAGCCGAAGCTCTTCTGGATCACCACGTTCCGACCGCGCGGGCCGAGCGTGATCTTCACGGCCGCCGCCAGGGTCTCCACGCCCTTCTTAATTTTCTCGTGCGCTTCCTGGCCGTAAGCGATCTGTTTAGCCGGCATCTTCTCTCCTCCTTGCCTGTTCGCCGAGGTTCTCACTGGCTCGGCCGATTAACTTCCCGCATAGATAAA
>JBKQWE010000014.1:0-113600 GCA_052139675.1 Candidatus Brocadiia bacterium | reverse complement strand
ATTTTCCAAAAAGACCCGGTTTTACAGCTCTTTTCACAAGGCCCGATCTCAAATCCGGAGATCAACGTTACAAAACAGTTGTCATTCCTAGAGATTTAACCGGACAGTAGTGATTACGATTACGAAGAACATTCCACGGCTTACGACGCCGGGAAGGAGATGCTCTTGACGACGCGGCGGGAGAGCTTGAGTTCGCCGAGGTCCGGGCTCTTGCCGATGACGAACTCGTCGGTGATCGCTTCCACCTGGAGCGCCAGCCGGCTGCCGCTGGTCTCCACGAGGGCGGCGGCGCCGGAGGCGGCCAAGGCGGCGCTTTCGGCGGCGGGCGGCTTCTCGGGCTGGGCCGGGAAGGCGATGCCGACGACGCGGTCGGGGCTGACCTTCATCGGGCCGAATTCCGTCGTGTAGACGAAATTGCCGTCGGCGAACTCGACCTGAGTCGCGCGGACGATGTCGCCGTTCGAGAGATAGCTGAGGACCTCGCCGGGCTTCGGACCGGCCGGCGCGTGCTCCGGCACCGGCAAGCCGCAGTATACGGCCAGGCGGTGCAGGTCCACCGGGCGCGCCGCACCGAAGAGGATGTATTCGCCCTCCTTGGGCCCCTGCGGCGTGGTGATCTCGGCGACCTGCTTGCCGTTGTACCACGCCTCGGCGTAGCCGTCCGACGGGTCGTACGTCACCTTGATCCGCACGCGTTGCTTGCCGGGCGACAGCTCCAGGCGCTGGCGCGGCCGGGGCGGCGACGACGCGTGCCCGTCGTTGTACACGACGAACAGGGCCGACGGAACGATGTGGAGCATGATGCCGTCCTGGATCTGCATCTGCGGATGCGCGCGATCGGCGAAAAGCTGGATGTGGAGCGGCGTGAAGGGCGGCGTCGAATCGTAATCGGCGACGAGCGTCACGGGCCTGTCCTGGTGCAGCGGCAGCGCGAGGATCGCCTGGTACTGTCCGCCGGGCGTCTCGCCGGAGAGGTGCAGGAGGCCGTTGCTGAAGTTGCAACTCCCCGAGACCAGCTCCCAGGGCTTGAGGAGGCCGGTCTCGAAGCGGCTGTCCAGCCAGAAGCCGCTCAGGGAGATGTTCGTCAGGAGCGCGCGCGGGATGGAGACGCGGCCGAGCGACGGCGATTCGATCTGGAGCGTATCGGCGGAGAGCGAGGCGATCCGGCCGCTGATCTGGTCGCCGTTGCTCAGGAAGAAGCGCGAGGGCGCAGCATCCACCTCCGTCCACGCCAGGTCCAGCCGCTGCACCTCGTCGGCGCTGAAGCTGACGTCTTCGGCGAACGTGGGTGAGGAGAAACGCATCTTTCCGTCGGCGAGGCTCAGGAGGTTGCCGTGGATCAGGTCGTCGTTGCGCAGGCAGACCGCGTCGCCGCCGAGGACCGGCGGCGGCTTCGGAGCGAGGCCGCACAGCTTGAACAGGCCGAAGGCGGCCGGCTTGCGAAGATCATGCTGCACCGGGCTCCACGCCGTGTCTTTCGCCGGGCCGCCGGGACGGACGCGGCAGATGTTGCCGGCGTACGCCGTTCCTTCTTTGAGCGGGAATTCGATGCCCGGCAGCGGGATGGCCGCCTCGATCACCCACTCGCTGGCGCGCACCCGGACGGCGGAATCCAGTCCGGCCTGCTGCAGGCGGAGCCAGCGGTCCTCCGGCGCGTTCACCGGCTGGCCGTTCTCGGTCCATTGGCCGGCGCGGCCGCCGGCGGGGTTCAGGAGGATCAGGAGGCAGGCGGCGGGCTTATCGGGCGAGGCGAGCAGGATCTCGATGTGGTCGTCATTGACGATGCGCGGATCGCGGCCGGTGATTTCGGCATGGATCGCCTCGGGGCGGGGTTCCTTGCAGCGGACCGCCACGTAGAGGAACTTCTCGTCCCAAGCCATGGCGAACTGCGTCTGCACGTCGGCCGCGGTTCCCTGGAGTCCGGTGAAATCGCCGCTCCAGGGCACGGCGCGCCAGACGTCGTCGCGCACGTCGCCGTCAATGAACGGCGGATGGTCCGTCTGAAAGACCTGGTATTCGCGCGGCGCCGCCTTGGCCGCCTCTGGCGCCGCCTTGGCCGCCTCTGGCGCTGCCAGCGCGGTGGCGCCGAGGAGGCATGCGGCGGCCAGGAGAATTCGGATCAGGCGCGGCTTCGACATTGTTTCCCGTCCCTTTTCGCGACCGGATTTCCCATCATATCATAAGGCCCATGCGAATTGAACCGGGCGGTCCGCGCCTCCTCACGCGGCACGCCGGCATTTGGACAGGAGGCTTCGGCGAGTGCCGATTTTTGCGGCGGATGGGGATCACCGGGGACGGACGATCCACGCTCCGGCGGACGATTCATTTCATCTCAGTCGCCCGCGCGGTCAGGCTCTGATCGTTCGCGATCTCAAGGACGATTTCGCCCGCGTTCGGATTGGGCTTTCCCCGGGCGGTCAACTTTATGGCCATGTCCATCGAACCTTCCCCCGGAAGAACCAGGGATGTCGCAACCGGGACCTTGTTGCAGAAGTCGGCCTTCAGCGCGCTCTTCTCAACGGTAAACCCCGGCGGAAGCGGCGGTTCGAACTTGTCGCAGGTGAAGGCGCAACTCAACTGCAGGCACTCCGTTTTGCCGACCTGGACGACTTTGTCGAGGGCGGCGGTTGATTTAAAGTCTTCCTTTTTCGCCAGGATCCCGTAGCGAGTCAGGTCCTTCGCCATCAGTTCGGAGTTGCCTTCCCAGCGGTCGCCCACCTTCTTCCGTTCCTTCGTGCCGAAGATCTCGTCGTCCGTCGGCCCGTTCGGGTTTTCGCTGACGAGGTTCAGCATCCTCAGCGACTCCTCGGTGTCCGGATCCAGGCCGCCGGCCATATCGAACGCCTGCCCTTTTCCGTCCCACGACACGGTGATGACGCTGCCCTTGGGCACTAATTCTTTCCGGGCGTCGCCTTCGATTCGAACCAGTTTTTCCACTTCGATCTTGACGCGGGTGTGCGCGCCCTTCTCGCTCACGGCGAGAACGGTCGCCACCAGCTCGGCTTCGACCGCAAATCTGCTGCTCTTCTCCTGGAGAACCTTGTCGCCCTGTTTGACGACTTGCGAGGTGGACTGCTTGCCGACCATCGCCAGGTGGCACTTGGATCCGACCGGATCCGGGCGGTCCAGGCGGATTTCATAGTCCTGGGCGAACAGGGCCGAACAGGGCGCCAGAGCCAGCGCCAGGATCACCGCGGAGAATTTCAGGCTGCTGCGCGAGCGCTTCATGATTTCGCCTCCTCCAGAAGTTAAAGCCTCCGGCGGTCCTCACGCCTTGAGCGTTGGAGCGGCGCGGAGCGCCTGTTTCCGTTCGTACATCAGGCGGTCGGCGCGCGCGACGAGGTCCGCGATGGAGCATTCCTGGCCCGGCTCGAACCGCGCCACGCCGACGCAGACGGAGATCTGGTACTTGCGGCCGGGCTGCGCGTTCACGGCGGCGAGCTTATCCTGCAGGCGCGTGATCATCCGGTCCGCGCTCTTCGGCCCGATCTCGATGGCGAGGACGACGAACTCGTCGCCGCCGACGCGGGCGATCAGGTCGGACTCGCGGAAGGTCTGCTTGAGCAGTTGCGCGGTCTCGATCAGCGCCTGGTCGCCCACGTTGTGGCCGAGCGTATCGTTGATCCGCTTGAAGCCGTTCAGGTCCATGAACAGGCAGCACAGCCCTTCGCGGAGGCGCCGGGCCAGCCTGAGATAGTCCTCGGCGACCGCCCGGAACCCGCGGCGATTGAGGATGTCGGTCAACTCGTCCACGGTGGCCAGCTCGCGCAGGGCGTTCTCGAGCTGCAACTGCCGCGCGATGTGCTTGATCATCGGCCGGTACAGGCCGGCGTACAGCACCGGCATGATCAGCACCACCAGCGAGATGCCCGTCAGGAGCGCCTCGGCGTAGGGGCTGGGGATACTGCGGATGCCGGTCAGGCGCAGCGCCAGGCAGACGAAGAACTGCGAGATGAATACGGCGACGATGCTGGTGAGGTAGAGGCGGAACGGCGTGACCTGTTTCTCGAAGATTTTCGGCAGCGCGCCGCGCGTGAGGTCCACCGGCTCATGCCGCGGCGCCGGCGCGCGCCCTCCGGGTCCGGGCTTCGCGAGCGCCTCATCGTTCTTCTGGGGGGGCTCCGGCGGCATGCTGATCTCCTGCTGCCCGGCTCGTTCCCGGCCGAAGCGCACAGCCGGCGGGAATCGCGCGCACCAACAGCGGCGATAACATAACAGGATTGGGCCGAAAAAGGAAGCCGTCCGCCGCTGGGCCTGTTGACGATGCTAAAGTTGCCGGAGCCGGGCGATCGCGTCCTGCCGGACCTCGGGCGTGCCGCCGCATTGCGTGGCGACGTACGCGCCCCAGAGGTTGGCCTCGCGGCCGATTTCCGCCGGTGGCAGCCGCTTGAGGCAGGAGATCATCAGCGACGCGGTGAAGGCGTCGCCGGCGCCGACGGTGTCCGCCACGGCCACTTTCAACCCGGGGACGCCGACTTCCTCGCCGCCGCGACAGATCGTGCAGCCGTCGGCGCCGCGCGTGACGGCCATCAGCTCGATCCCGTAACGCTCCATGAAACCCCCGATCCCGCCGGCGAAATCGGAGGCAAAGAGATCCTTGAGGACTTCCAGCTCCCCATCGTTGAGCTTCACCACCTGCGCGCGCTTGAAGCCGCCGGCGAGGATTTCGCGGCTGAAGAAATTCTGGCGCAGGTTCACGTCGAAGACCTTCAGCGCCTTCTGCGCCCGGTCAATCATGCGCAGGATGCCGGCGCGGCCGGCGGGATTGCGCTGGGCCAGCGTCCCGAAGCAGACCGCGTCGCAGCGCGCGAGCGGCCCGGCGAGCTTTTCCTCCCACGCCAGGAAATCGTACGCCGCGTCCTCGACGATCGTGTAGGCCGGCTCGCCCTGCGCGGAGACGGCCACCCGGACGATCCCGGTCGGATGGACCGGGTCCACCTGGACGCAGGAGGTATCGAGCCGTTTATCCTTCATCACCTGGAGGATCGCCCGGCCGTCGGGATCGTCGCCGACGCGGCTGATCGGCAGCGCCCGCGCGCCCATGCACTGGGCCATGTAGCCGCAGTTCAGCGGCGCGCCGCCGAGCACCTTGCGGTCCGGGAAGCAGTCCCAGAGAATTTCGCCGATGCAGGCCACCAGCGGCCGGGCCGGCGTGGGCTGTGCGGATTTCATGTCCTCGTCTCTTCGCGCTGCGCGGCTGGAAGCGGCCGCAGACATTTTACATCGCCGGGAAACTTCTGCAAGCGGGACGAGCGGCGATGCAGCCGTGCGATGCCCCTGTGAGCGCTCCCCGGCTATATCGCGTTACGGTATGTTCGCGCGCGACATAGCCGCCCGCGCGGCCCCTTGCGAAGAAGAGGCGTAGGTCAGAATCCTCCGTCGCCGTGCGATTGCGCGCACTCCATCGCCGGTCGTCCGCCGGCTATATCCCAGCGCAGTATACTGCCATGGGATATAGTTACCCGCACGATGACTTGCAAAGAAGAGGCGCGGACCAGGTTCGTCGTCGCGGAATGGTCGCGAGCATTCTTTTGTCGCGCGCTCGCCGGCTGCATCAGACGCTGCTATATCGGCACAGGCTATAGCCGCCCGCGCGGCCCCTTGCGAAGAAGAAGCGCAGGTCAGAATCTTCGTCGCCGGGCGATTGCGGGCGCTCCATCTCCGGTCGTCTGCCGACTATATCCCACGGCAGTATACTGCGCTGGGATATAGTCACCCGCACGATGACTTGCGGAGAAGAGGCGCGGACCAGGTTCGTCGTCGCGGAACGTTCGCAGGCAACCCCTTGTCGCACGCTCACCGGCCATATTCGGATGCCGGTATGTCGGCACAGCATATAGTCACTCGCGTGGCCCCTTGTGAAGAAGGGGGCGCAGGTTAGAATCTTCGTCGCCGGGCGATTACGCGTATTCCGTTGCCGGGCCTCTGCCGACTATATCCCACGGCAGTATACTGCGCTGGGATATAGTCGCCCGCACGATGACTTGCGAAGAAGAGGCGCGGACCAGGTTCGTCGTCGCGGAACGTTCGCGGGCAGCTTCTGTCGCGCGATCACCGGCCGTATTCGGATGCCGGTATCTCGGCACAGGATATAGTCACCCGCGCGACAGCGTGCAGAGAAAGTCGCGGGTCGGGCTCGCCGTCGCGGAACGTTGGGAGGCACTCACTTGCTCGCGCGCTCGCCGGCTATATCTGAGGTCGCTATAGCGGCACAGGATATAGTCACCCGCGTGATGGCTTGCGAACGTGATAGCTTGCGAAGGGGGACGCGGATCAGGATCGCTGTCACGGAACGATCGGAGGCACTCATTTGCCGTATCCTGGACCACTATATCCTGCGGCAGTATACTGCCGCAGGATATAGCCGCCCACTTTCGCGAAAATGACCTCGGGGGCGGCATGCCCCGGGGTTTTCGTCGCCTGCGCGCACTCGATTGTCGGGCGTCCGCCGGCTAGATTCCACAGGAGTATACTGCAGTGGTATATAGGCGCCTGCTTTCGTGGGAATGACCTCGGGGCTCACACCGTATGGGCTTTCGTCACCCGGCTGCGCCGGGCAAGCCGCGATGCCTGTCCTGGGCGGCGATCGGGGAGCGGGAATCCGCGCCACGGCGCAACCGGCTCGCGGCGATGTGGATAGCCGCGCGGCTCTGCGATATAATCCGCCCGGAAATCCCGCGCAATTTGACCTGTAAATTGAAATGATAAACATGACATCGCCTGAGCGCACGCTGGCCGCTTGCGCCTTCCGGCGGCCGGACCGCATCCCGCGGTTCGATAACTTCCAGGAGTATACGAAGACGTGGGAGGCGCAGTTCGGGCCGGCGGAATCTCTCTCGGACATGGAGATCATCGTCCCCGACGAAACGCCGTTCCCCAGCCGCGCCCGGCGGATCCGCGAAGAAGGAGGCTGGATTTACGAAGTGGACGGCTGGGGCCGAACCGTCCGGCGCAGACCGGACGCGTTCTTCGTCGAGGTGCTCCAGGCGCCGATCTCCGCGGGCGCTGATCCGGATTCCGTCCGGTTCGAATCGCCCGGCCTCGACTCCCGCTACTCTGCAAAGAGCCGGCTGGAGATCGAGCGGCTCAAGCGGCGGCGCGCGCTGTTCGCCAAGACGGGCGGCCCTTTTCTACGCACGAGTTTCGTGCGCGGCGAGACGCAGTTCCTGCTCGACATCGCCGGCGATCCGCCGCTGGCCGCGGCGCTGGCCGGCAAAGTGGCCGATCACCTCGCCGCCGTCGGAGTCGAGGCCGTCCGGCGCTATGGCCTCCAGGAAACCGGCGTCTGGATTTACGACGACATGGGATACAACGACGGGCCGATGTTCAGCCCGAAATCTTTCGAACGCGTTCTGTTGCCCGCGTTTCGCCGGATGATCGCCGCGTACAAGCGCGCCGGCGCGCGGTACGTTTTCCTGCACTCCGACGGCGACGTGCGCCCGCTGCTGGATATGCTCGTGGAGGCCGGAATTGACGGGCTGAACCCGCTGGAGCGCCGCGCGAACATGGAACCATCGGAAATCCGCAAGCGTTATCCCCGGCTGATCCTGGCCGGCGGCATGGACAACTCCCACGCGCTCATCCGCGGCCCCGTCGAGCGCATCCGGTCGCAGGCGCGCGAGCTGATTGACCTCGGCCGCGACGGCGGGCTGATCGTCGGCGCGCACTCCATCAGCGCCGATGTCCCCATGGAGCATTTTGCCGCGTACCACGACACCTGCCTGAAGTACGGCCACTTCGCGGCGCGCTGAGTACCGCATTTCAGAAGTCCCTCTGGACTTCTGAAATGCGGTACGTCGCGGGAGGTTTGGAGGGCCGCGGAAGGCCCTCCGAGGGGTTACAGCGGAAAGACGCGACGGGAAGGAGCGTCTTGGAGCGCCATAGAGGCGAAGCCCCTGCGGAGTCCATCATTTCGCAAGTCCCGGCGGACTTCTGAAATGCGGTACTGAGGCCCGGCGCGCGTCGGCGCGAATTATCCTGTTTCTTGCGCGCCCCTTAAACGCGGCTAACCTTCCTGCGTTATTCTTCCTTCAGGGTTCATGAATTTTCGTTTATGAGGCGTCCGCCATGACCGAACAAGACGTCATCAACGCCTTCCTGGCCGGCAGGAAAGCGGAGAGCCTGCCGCTCCGGTCCGATGGCGCGCGGTTGTACGCGGGAAAGGACTCCATCGCCGAATGGGGCCCTCAGCGGCTGGTCATCGAGCCGCGCCGGCAGGAGGCGGCGTCGGAGCGCTGCAAGGACCTGCTCACGCACGCCATCCTGTCGAGCATGTGCCTGGACCAGGAAGTGCGCCGCATCCTGCGCCGGAACAATCGTGACCTGTGCGCCGCGCTGCCGCGAGAGCGTCGCTTGTAACGGCGCCGCCAGGCGCTGTTTCGCATGCCATGACGGTCACATGGCAAGCGGCTTGACGCGAGCGGAAGCCGCCGTCAGAATATGACGCATGAGCAAGGCTCCGGAGCGCCCATCCGCCGCACGCCGATTCCTTCCGGCCGCACTGATCCTCGCGGCGGCGCTGCTCGTTTATTGGCCTGCGCTCAGAGGCGGCTATGTCTGGGACGACGACCTCCTGATCGTCAAGAACCGCGACGTGCGCGCGGACGACGGCTTGCTCCGAATCTGGTTCAACCGCAAGTCCGCCGAGTACCTCCCGCTGACCTATGGAATGCACTGGCTGGAGTGGCGCGCGTTCAGCGGGTCGGCGACGGGTCCGCACGTGATCAACGTCCTGCTCCATGGCCTGGGCGCCGTGCTGCTCGGGTTCATCCTTCAGCGGCTGCGCGTGCCTGGGGCGTGGCTGGCCGCCCTCTTCTTCGCCCTGCACCCGGTGGCGGTCTCCTCCGCCGCGTGGCTTTCCGAGCGCAAGAACACGCTCTCGATGGTCCTCTACCTCGGGAGCATTCTGGCGTATCTGCGCTTTGAGGATGGCATTTCTCACCACGACGGCCCGCTCTTCGTAGCTGCGCTACTTCGGCGGGCGAAGAAGAGCACGACGAGCACTACGAACGGCAATCGGGAAGCCGCAATTCGCTCTCGCCACGAGGAGACGACGCGCACGACGAAAGGCGCTCCGCACTATTTACTCTCGTTGGGCCTGTTCCTGCTGGCGCTGCTCGCGAAGACCTCGGTCGTGATGCTCCCGCTGGTCCTGCTCCTGCTGGTATGGTGGCGGCGAGGAAAGGTGGTGACGCGCGACCTGATCCGGACGATCCCCTTCTTTGCGTTGTCGCTGGCGCTGGGATTGGTGACGGTGTGGTTCCAGTGGCACAATGCCATCGGGCAGGAGGCGGCGCGGCCGGAGGGCGCGGCCTCGCGCATCGCCGCCGCCGGCTGGATCGCGTGGTTCTACCTTTACAAGATATTGCTGCCGGTGGGTCTGTACGCGATCTACCCGCGGTGGGAAGTGAACGGATCGTCCATCTTGTCTTTCCTCCCGCTCGCGCTGCTGGCGGCGGCGACGGCCCTCCTCTGGGTCAAGCGCCGGCGCTGGGGGCCGGGACCGCTGATCGCGTGGGCGTACTTCATCGTCTCGCTGCTGCCGGTGCTGGGGTTTGTGGACATGTCGTTCATGCGCCTGTCGCTGGTGGCGGACCATCTTCAGTATGCGGCCATGCCGGGGATCCTCGCGCTGGCGGGGGCGCTCCTGGCGCGCGCGGCGGCCGGCGCGAGCGGAGGCCGGCCGGCGGCGGTGGCCGTGGGAATCTGCCTGGCGGCGATGGCCGCGCTCACGTTCCAGCGCGCCGGCGTCTTCAGCAGCGACCAGCGCCTCTGGCGCAACAACCTGGAGAAGAGCCCACGCCGGGCCTCGCTCTGGTGCGGCCTGGGCAAGGCATACGCCGACGCGGGCGCGCCGGACGAGGCGATCCTCTGCTTCGATAAATCCCTGGAATTGGATTCCAAGGACTACCACGCGTGGCTCGAGCGAGGCATCGCCCGCGCGGCCGCCGGCCGGTCCGCCGAGGCCATCGCCGACTACGACCGGGCCATCGCGCTCAAGCCCGATTGCGCCGAGGCGTGGTACAACCGCAGCAACGCCTTTTTCAACATCGGTCGCTCTGCGGAGGCGCTGCGCGACCTGGACAAGGCCATCGCGCTCAAGCCCGATTACGCCGAGGCGTACGTCAACCGCGGCCTCATCCACGCGGCCGCCGGGCGTTACGACGATGCCGTGCGCGACTACGACCGGGCCATTGCGGCCGAACCCGATTCCGCGCAGGCCTACGTCAATCGCGGCCTGGTCTTCGCGGCCACTCGCCGGCCCGACGAGGCGATGCGCGACTACAACGAGGCCATCGCGCTCGATCCCGATTGCGTCGAGGCGTGGTACAACCGCGGCACGGCTTATGCCCGCGCCGGCCGCCTGGATGCGGCGCTGCGCGACCTGGACGAGGCCGTCGCGCTCAAGCCCGATTACGCCGAGGCGTACGTCAATCGCGGCAACGTCTACATGGCCGCCCGGCTCTACGACGAGGCCATCGGCGACTACGGCAAGGCCATCGCCTGCGACCGGCGCTATGCCGACGCCTGGTACAATCGCGCCAACGCCTGCCTGGCCGCCAACCGGCCGGCGGAGGCGGTCCGGGATCTGGACCGGCTGATCGAGCTCCGGCCGCGGGACGCGCGCGCGTATTACCAGCGCGCCGCCGCCCGCAGGCTCATGAAGCAGGACCGTGAGGCGCTCGCGGACCTGCTGATGGCCCGGCAACTCGGAGGAACGGTGCCGGAGGAACTCCTGCGCTCCCTCGGCCAGCCCGCACAACCGCCGCGGTAATTCGCCGGACAGCCCGTTGAAAGGCGCGGCACGGGCCCCCTCGCCGGCGCGAGTGCGTCGGTCGTAATGGCGCCGTCCGGCGCTGCTTCGTGCGCCCATACTGCGAGTGATATGCCCTGACGGACATACGAGCGGCACATTTTCAACGGTCTCCCAAACTCCCTCCGCGAGCCGGCTGCACTGTGGCGTGCATTCCCGCTCCTCGATCGGCGTAGAAGACAGGCATCGCGCCTTGTCCGCCGCATGCGGGAAATGACAAGGAAAGCGGGCGCGGCGCAGGCACGGCGAAAGTCCAGGCGTTTTGAAGCCTCAAGTCCATTCCCGCGAGAGCGGATAGCTATATCCTGTGGTAGTATACTTCCACAGTATATACTGGCGAGCGCGCGGCAAAGGAGTGCAGGCAAGCGCTCGACGAAGGTCCCGGCGCTTTGCGGTCCCAAGGCTATTTCCGCGAAAGCGGATGGCTATATCCTGCGGCAGTATACTGCCGCAGGATATAGTCGCTGAGCGGGCGGCAAACGAGCGCGCGCGATCGGGCGGCAACGGGGACCTGCGCCGCGTCCCTTCTTCGCAACGCAGCGGGCGGACGACTATATCCTGTACCGATATACCGGCATCCGAATATCGCTGACGGCACGCGATAAAGGCCTGCGGGCGAGCGCTCGAGGAAGGTCCCGGCGCTTTGCGGTCCCAAGGCTGTTTCCGCGAAAGCGGATGGCTATATCCTGCGGCAGTATACTGCCGCAGGATATAGTCGCTGAGCGGGCGGCAAACGAGCGCGCGCGATCGGGCGGCAACGGGGACCCTGCGCCGCGTCCCTTCTTCGCAATGCAGCGGACAGGCGACTACCTCCTGTGCCGATATACCGGCATCCGAATATCGCCGGCGACACGCGACAAAGGGCCCGCGCGACGAAGCTCCCGGCAGTTTCCGGTCCCAAGTGCATTCCCAGGAGAGCGGATGGCTATATCCTGCGGCAGTATACTGCCGCAGGATATAGTCGCCCCTCGCGACAAAGGAGTGCGCGCAATCGTCCGGTGATGGGGAACCTGTCCCGCGCCTCTTCTTCGCAACGTACCGGGCGGGTGGCTATATCCTGCGAAAGTATACCGCAGCGCGATATAGCCAGCGGGTGCGCGGCAAAGGAGTGCAGGCAAGCGCTCGAGGAAGGTCCCGGCGCTTTGCGGTTCCAAGGCCGGTCCCGCGAAAGCGGTTGGCTATATCCTGCGGCAGTATACCGCCGCAGGATATAGCCGCTGAGCGGGCGGCAAATGAGTGCGCGCGATCGGGCGGCGACGGGGAACCGGCCGGCGTCCCTTCTTCGCAACGCAGTGGGCGGGTGACTATATCCTGTGCCGATAGGGTGGCGTCCGATGTCGCCGGCAAGCGCATGCGGCTCTCCCTCCGCTGGCGCTTGTTGACGCTGCGCCGTGCCGGAGCGTATCATGAAATCGTCCGGCTTGTCCCGATGTTTCTTCACGAACGGAGTCCGCATGAAACGCCAATCCTCGTGGCGGGTCGCGTTGTTGCTGGCGGTGGGGCTGGTCTCGGCGGCGTTCGCCCAGGAGGCGGCGAAGGCTGCGCCGGAGGCGGCCAAACCCGCGCTGATGGACCGCGCGGCGACGCTCGCGGCGGCCGCGGAGGTCACCAAGGCCAAGTATCCCGACGCGGACGACGTGCTCGTGGACGATTTCATTTTCATCCGCTACGAGGCCGACGGCACGTCGTTGACGTTCGACGAGACATGGACGAAGGTGCTCACCGATAAGGGCCGGCGCGATAACGAGCGGATGTCGCTCGATTTCGACGAGGCGTTCAGCAAGGTGTCGTTCGACCTTCTCGAGGTGATCAAGCCGGACGGCACGGCCGTGCCGGTGGATGTCGCCGCTCAAAGCCGCGTGACGACCGAGAGCGGCCAGATGAACGAGAATATCTACGACCCGAACCGCAAGCTGCTCGAGATCGGCATTCCCGGCCTGGCCGTCGGCGACATCGTGCATTACCGCGCGATCCACACGACGTTCAAAGCGCGCGTGCAGAACACCTGGAGCGATTGGACCGAACTCGAGGCCACCTCGCCGATGCGCCATTTCCTCTACGAGGTCTCCGGCCCGAAGGAGCTCCCGCTGCGCAGCATCGCGCTCAAGGACCCGGTGCCCGGCACGGTGACCTTCTCGCAGTCCGAGCGGGACAACCGTCTCATCTATCACTGGGAGGCGCGCGACGTGCCGCGCATGTACCCGGAGCCGAGCATGCCGCCGGTCTACACCTGCGTCCAGCGCCTGCTGGTCAGCACCATCGCCGACTGGCGCGAAATCTCCAAGTGGTACTGGCAGCTCAGCCTGCCGCACCTGACGCCGACCGACGCGATGAAGACGACCGTGGCCGAGCTGACGCAGGGCCTCACCGATCGCCGGAAGAAGATCGAGGCGCTGTTCAAGTTCGTCTCGCAGAAGGTGCGCTACATGGGCATCACGCTCGAGAAGGAGGCGCCCGGCTACGAGCCGCACGACGTGCGCATCACGTTCGACAACAAGTACGGCGTCTGCCGCGACAAGGCGGCGCTCCTCGTCGAGATGCTGCGCCTGGCCGAGATCGAGGCGTTCCCCGTGCTGATCGAGGTCGGCCCCAAGAAGGACGCCGACGTCCCGCAGCCGTATTTCAACCACGCCATCGTCGCCGCGCGCGAGCCCGACGGCTCATACCTGCTGATGGACCCGACCGACGAGAACACGCGCGAGCTGCTGCCGGCCTACCTCTCGAATGACAGCTACCTGGTCGCCACGCCCGAGGGCGAAACGCTGAAGACCTCTCCGATCACTCCGGCGACGGAGAACCTGATGCGCATCGAGACGACCGCCACGCTCAACGCCGCCGGCGACCTGACCGCCGAGAGCGTGCTGCATTTCGACGGGATCAACGACAGCGTGTACCGCGACCATTTCTCGCGCCTGCCGCCGGAGGAACGGCGGGTGTTCTTCGAAGGGCTGGTGCGGCGCGCCGCGACGGGCGCGCGGCTGAGCGGGTTCGAGCTGACGCCGGCGGACCTGATGGACACCTCCTCGCCGCTCACCGTCAAGCTGCGGTTCGAGGCGCGCGGCCTCCCGATCACCAACGGCGAGACGATGCTGCTGCCGCTGCCGGGCATCGGCGCGCGCGTGGGCATGGTCAATTTCATCCTTGGCGGAACCGGCCTCGAGAAACGCAAGTATCCGCTCATGACCGAGATCGCCTGCGGCCTGGAGGAGACGCTGACGCTGAAGGCCGAGGACATCGGCAAGACGCTCGCGCCGCCGGCGTACGAGCCGGTGGAGAACGATGCGGTGAGTTTCTCGGAGTCGCTCGCGCGCGACGGGAACACGCTCACGCGCAAGGAGACGTTCCTGCTGAAGGTGGTCGAGTTCACGCCCGCGCAGTACCTCACGCTGAAGGACGCGCTGAGGACGATGGAGCGCGACGAGCGGCAGAAAGCGGTCTTCGCCGCCGCGCAGCCGCCCGCCGACGCGGAGATCCTCAGCGACCGCACGGAGTACGAACTGGCCGATGCGCACTCGTGGACCGTGACGCGCACCCTCCGCATGAAGGTGCTCACGTACGGCGGGAAGAAAAAGAACTCCGAGGTCAAACTCGGCTACAACCCGGCGTGGGAAGAGCTGACGCTCGAGAGCGCCACGGTGACGGCCCCGGACGGCTCGGTGAAGTCCGCGCAGAAGGAAGAGCAGAACCTGATGGACGCGGAGTGGGCCGGATCGGCCCCGCGATACCCGGCGGCCAAGACGCTCGTCGTCAGCCTGCCCGGCGTCGAGGTCGGCAGCGTGATCGAGTACAAGGTCAAGCGCGTCTGCAAGGACCGGCCGTTCTTCGCCGCGCGCGTCGCGTTCCGCGGCGTGGACCCGATCCAGTCGCGCACGCTGAGCGTCACCGTCCCGGCCGACCTCCCGCTGGCCGTCCAGCCGCACTTCGCGGATGCGCTGCACGAGCAGTCGGAGACGCTCGAGAACGCCGTGCGCCGCGAATGGTCCGCGGCGGACCAGCGCAGCGTCAAGCCCGAGATCCTGCTGCCGCCGTCCTGGGCGTACCTGCCGACCGTCTGCCTCTCGACGGGGAACTGGAAAACCTACGGCGCGCAGGTCGAGGCGAAACTGAAGGAGGCCGCCTCCGGCCAGAAGGAAGCGCAGCGGCAGGCGAAGGCGCTGATCCAGGGCGCCGCGGATGACGCGGCGCGGCTGACCGCCATCCGCAATTTCGTCGCGAAGCAGATCCGCTACGCCGGGCCGGGGCTGGACGAACTGCCGCTTTCCGCCGTCACGCCCGCCGACCGGACGCTCAAGGAAAGCTATGGCAACAGCGCCGACCGAGCCGTGCTGCTCCACGCCCTGCTGCGGGCCGCCGGCTTCCGGCCGGCGTTCGTCCTCGCCTCCGGCGTGCCGGTCGTCGTCAACCTGGCGCCGCCGCTCGACGGCGCGCCGAGCCCGTCGGACTTCGGCGCCGTGCTCGTGCGCGTGCGGCTCGACGGCAAGGAGGTGTACCTGAACGACACCGACGAGTACGCCGCGCTCGGCGCCACCGCGCACGACGGCTGCTACGGGCTCGGCATGGACGCCGGGAAGCTCTTCACCATCAAGGCCCGGCCCATGATGCGCGACCGCAGCGACACGGACTTCGACGTGACCGTGCAGGCCAACGGCGACGCCGTCATCCGCAAGCGGACGAATTACTACGGCTCCGGCTATGCCGACGCGCGCAAGCGGTTCGCCGAGATGGTCCCCGAGGAGCGCCGCCGGTACTTCATGGGAGCCGTCGCGCAGATTTCCCAGGCCGCGACCGCCGAGGGCGATCTGGAGACGTCGTTCGATTCGTATCCCGGCGTCGAGCAATTCACCGTCCGCGCCCCGGGCTACGCCGCCCGCAGCGGCGCTTATCTTTCCTTCACGTTGCCCGCCAGCCTGCAGGACCTTTTCGGCTTCCGGTCGGAGACGCGCGACAACCCGATCTTCTGGCAGGGCCCGCGGCGGGTCGCCATCCGCACCACGCTCACGCTGCCGCAGGAATTCGCCACGCTGGCCTTGCAGCCGGCCGAAATCGAGTGGAAGGCCCCGGCAAGCGCCGGAGTGGTCCGCGTCCTGTCGTACCGGAGAAACGAGGGCGCGGCGGCGGGCGGGAACGGCGCGCGCTGCGTGATCGAGCAGACCATGAACTTATTGCCGGCCATGATTCCGGCGACGGACTACGAGGACCTGCTCCACATCCAGAGCCTGATGAACCACCCGAGCGCGCGCACGGTGCTGGCGACGGCGGGCGGCGAGGAATAGATCAGCCGGCGG
The DNA here is from genome assembly GCA_052139675.1 of Candidatus Brocadiia bacterium. Lineage (GTDB taxonomy): Bacteria > Planctomycetota > Brocadiia > CAIUPP01 > CAIUPP01 > JBEKCB01. The sequence continues at coordinate 97,502 of JBKQWE010000014.1, read as the reverse complement.
GCGGGTTCTTGTGCTTCGTTGCGGAAATAGGCGTCCTATTTCCGCAAGGAAGCATGACCGCAATAAGCCGCGTCGTTGTACCGAGTTATACGTTCCGTTGGGCCGTGTTTAGTTGCGTAAATTGGTACGCCAATTTACGCAACTAAACACTAGCGCGACGGGAACAGGCGCCGGGGCCAGCTCTCTTCAGTCTTAGCGGCGGCGCCTTCGGGCTTGGCGGGATCGCCGGCGCTCTTCTTCGCCGGGTCCTCGAGGACCTCCCGGCCGGCCTTCAACGGCAGGGCGTCGTCCGTGGCATCGCCGAGGCTTTGGCGGAGCCGCTGGTTCTCCTCCTTCGCGCGCTGGAGTTCCACCCGGGCCTTCTCCAACGCAGCCGCCTGGGACTGGACCTGCAGCGCCAGGGCCGCGCGTTCGATCTGCCCTTGCTGCGCCGCGTGGCGGATTTCGGTGAGTTTCTTCCGCAGCAGCTTGTTTTGCGACTGCGCTTCCCGGCCGCCGGCGAGTTCGCGCTGGATCGGGTCGGCGCTTTGCAGCGCTTCCGCGATGCGCGCATCCGGCTCCCCCGGCGCAGCCCTGGGATGGGCGATTTCGCGCCGGAGCGTTTCGTTTTCCTCCTCGGCCTGTATCCGATCGAGCGTCTCCTTCTGGAGTTGCTCGCGCACGGCGGCGAGCGATTCGGCCTGCTCCGCGGCGCGCCACTCGAACTCGGAGCGCAGGGCCGTCTCTTCGCTTTCGAGGGCGCGGACCTTCTCCTCGAGCCGCGTGCGCTCGGCGCCCTCCGATTGCGATTGCTCCCCGGCCTTCTCCAGCTCGGCGGCGTGCGTCCCGGCGAGCGCGTCGGTTTCGAGCCGGCGGTCATCGAACGCCCGCTTGAGCGCCTCGATCTCCTCGAGCCGCTTCGCGCCCGTCGTCTCGGCCTCCTGCCGGCGCGCGGTCTCCTCCTGGACCTGCCGCCGCGCGCGGTCCGCCTCCGTCTCCGCTTCCGCGGCCGCGCGCTGAAGCCGGGCGATTTCCTCGCGCGCGCGCTCGGTCTCCGCCTCCGACCAGGCCCGCGCCTCGGAGAGCTCGTCGGCCTGCTGCTGAAGCCGCTCGCGCTGCGCCGACGCCTCCTCTTGCGCGCGTGCCGACTTCGAGATTTCCTGCTGAAGCCGCGCGGCCTCGTCGAGCGCCTTCTTGCGCTCGGCGCGTTCCCGGTCGAGTTCGGATTGGGTCTGCGCCTGCTCGGCGGCCCGTTCCTGCAACTGCGCCTGGAACTGCGCGCGCTCCGCCGAGAGTTCGTCCCGCGCCTGGGCCGACTTCGAGATTTCCTGCCGAAGCTGCGCGGCCTCTTCGAGCGCCTTCTTCCGGTCGGCCCGCTCCTGGTCGAGTTCCGATTTCGACCGCGCCTCCGCGGCGGTCAGGTCCTGCACCAGCGCCTGGAGCTGCGCGCGCTGCGCCTCGATCTTGCTTCGCGCCAGCGTTGACTTCGGGATTTCCTGCTGAAGCCGCGCGGCCTCGTCGAGCGCCTTCCGGCGCTCGGCGCGCTCCTGGTCGAGCTCGGACCTGGATTGCGCCTGCGCGGCGGTCAGTTCCAGCACCAGCGCCTGGAGGCGCGCCTGCTGCGCCGACAGTTCCTCCTGCGCCTGGGCCGATTTCGAGATTTCCTGCTGAAGCCGCGCGGCTTCGTCGAGCGCCTTCCTGCGCTCGGCGCTCTGCTGCTCGAGTGCGGATTCGGATTGCGCCCGCGCGGCGGCCAGTTCCTGCGCCAGCGCCTGCCGTTGCGCGCGCTGCGCCGACAATTCCTCCTGCGCCTGGGCCGACTTCGAGATTTCCTGCTGAAGCCGTGCGGCCTCTTCGAGCGCCTTCCGGCGGGCGGCGCGCTCCCGGTCGAGGTCGGATTTGGATAGCTCCCGGAACGCGGTCAGCTCCGCCACCAGCGCCTGGAGCTGCGCGTGCTGCGCCTCGACCCTGCTTCGCGCCTGGGCCGACTTCGAGAGTTCCTGCTGAAGCCGCGCGGCCTCGTCGAGCGCTTTTTTCCGCTCGGCGCGCTCGCGGTCGAGGTCGGATTTGGATTGGGCCTGCGCGGCGGTCAGCTCCTGCGCCTGCGCCTGGAGTTGCGCGTGCTGCGCCTCGACCCTGCTTCGCGCCTGGGCTGCTTTCGAGAGTTCCTGCTGGAGCCGCGCGGCCTCATCGAGCGCCTTCTTCCGCTCGGCGCGCTCGAGGTCGAGGTCGGATTTGGATTGGGCCTGTGCGGCGGTCAGCTCCTGCACCAGCGCCTGGAGTTGCGCGCGATGCTCCTCGATTTTGCTTCGCGCCAGCGTCGAGTTCGGGATTTCCTGCTGAAGGCGCGCGGCCTCGTCAAGCGCCTTCTTTCGCCCGGCGCGCTCGCGGTCCAACTCCGCCTTCAACTGCGCGTGGACGGCGCTCAGCTCTTTCGCCTGCGCCTGGAAGCGCCCGCGCTCGGCCTCGCGCTCGGCGCGCAATTCGGCGATCTGCTGTCGAAGTCGTTCATTCTCCGCCCCGGCCTTGTGGCGCTCCGCGGTCTGCGCCTGGACCTGCTCGCCGGACTTCAGCAGTTCGTCCACCTGCTCCTTGATGCGCTCCTCGAGCGCCTCGCGGCCGGCGCGCAGTTCCCCGAGGACGCGTTGCGAGGCGGCCAGTTCGCGCTCCAGCGCGCCGGCGGCCTCGCGCGAGCGGTCCAGCTCGACGCTCTTCTGCCGGAGTTGCGCGCCGGACTGCGCCAACTGGTCAGCCAGCGGCTGCAGCCGCGCGATTTCCTCCTGCGCCCGGTCCCGCGCGGCGGCCGCATCCTGAAGCTGCCGGGTGGCGTTCTCGTGCTCGGCCGCGAGCCGGGTGAGTTGCTCGTCGAGGCGGCGGTTGCGCTCGGCCGATTCCGCCGTCGCGCGCTCGCCCTCGGCGATTTGCTCGCGGAGCTGCTGCGCCTCGGCCTGCGCCTGGCCGCGGGACTGCTCCTGGGCCGCCGCAAGCCGGCTCTCCGCCTGCGCGGCGGCCTCCTGGAGGTGCCTCAACTGCGCGGCGCTCTGTTCGGCGCGCGCTTCGAGGTCGCGGCGGCGGGCGGTCAACTCGTCAATCGTCCGGCGGGCCTCGGCGAACTCCTCGTTCGTCGGCTCCGCGGCGGGCGCGGCGCGCAGCTCCGCCGATTCGGCGCGGAGTTCCTGGATCTGCGCTTCGAGGCGCTCGCGCTGCGCCTGCGCCTCGCGCTGGCTCTTCTGGAACCGGCCGGTCTCCTGCGCGAGCCGCTGCGCACTCGAGGCGTAGACGGCGTCGCGTTCCGCAGCCAGGCTCCGCACCTGCGCCTCGAGCCTCGTACGCCACTCCCGCAAGGCGTGGTTGCGCTCCTTCAGCTTCACGATGTCCTGCGAGGAGCGTTCCTCGTTGACGGCGTAGGCGGTCACGTCCGTCAGCGAAAGCTGCATCGCCGGCTTGCCCTGCCAGGCGATGTCGGAAAGCCGGATTTGCAGGATCAGGTCGGCGGCGCCGTCCACGCGGAGCCGGACCAGGCCGGTCGGCGGCCGCAGGGCCACGTTTTGCAGGTGCGCTTCGAGGCGTTCTTTGAATCCGCGCGCGAGCAGCCGGTCGGCGCGCGGGTTCATGAAGCGGACCTTGCCGGCGCGGTCGAGAATCACGACCGGCTGGGCAAGATTCTCCACCAGCGCCTGGAAGTCGGCGGTTGGCTCCGGCGGCGGCTGTGGCGGCTGGTTGTCCACGCGTTCTTTGGATTCCATGTGGATCCGGAAGACCGTGGCGCTCGGCGCGCCCGCTCCTGGTGGCGGCTATGAGCGTCTATTTCGTACCATGCGGATTGCCCAATGTCAATATGCGAGCGGGAATCCCGTTGCGCCGGCCGGTGAGGGTGCTTTTGCGCCGGCGCGCGACGAATCCGTATAACTCACGTGATGAGCGCATGTTACGCCATTCTCGCCGGGCTGCGCTTGCTTCCGATGCGCCATATAAGCGACAATTTCTAAATCCCGCAGGAATCCAAGGAAGAAAGTCAGCATGCTGAGGAACTATCTATATAGACCGGTTCGCCTCGGGAGCGCATGCACCCCGAGACTTCTGCGGCGGAGAGTGCACTTTGTGTCCGAGTGAAACCGAGTCTGCGGCCCCGCACCCGCGGAGACGCGACGATGAGGCGGCCTTCCACGAACTGGTGGACCGCTACGCAAATGAGATGTTTCGCCTGGCCGTGTCGCTCGTCGGCAACGCGGCGGACGCAGAGGACGTGCTGCAGGAGACTTTTGCAGGCGCGTTCCAGGCGATGCCGAACTTCGAAGGGCGTTCTTCGGTGCGAACATGGCTCAGCCGCATCCTGGTGAAGCAGGCGGCGAAATGGTGCAGAAGGCGGAATGTCCGGCGGACCGTGATGCTGGACGCGACTGCGCCGGGGCCAAGCCCGGAGCAGAGCCTGCGAATAGACGTGCTCGGCTCGCTGGAAACACTCACGCCGGAACATCGCGAAGTCATCGCGCTGAGGGAGTTTCAGGGCATGTCGTACGAGGAAATAGCCGAAGTGCTCGGGGTGCCGCGCGGGACGGTGGAGTCGAGGCTCTTCCGCGCGCGCCAGGAGTTGAGGGACCGCTTGAAGGCTTATCTCCCATGAGCGCTGAAATGGCCGCCGCCGACCGCTTCTGTGGTGAGGGCTGAACATGGCTGACTGCGAATATCAGGTTAAAGTTCACGCGTACCATGACGGCGAGCTGATCGCGGCGGACCGGCGATCGCTTGAGGTCCATCTGCGGGCCTGCCCGGAATGCGCGCGGGAACTCGAGCAGCTCCGCCGGATGTCCGGGCTCTTCGCCTCGGCGCGGCTGCCGGAGCTTTCGCCGGCGGCGCTCCAACGGCTGCATCGCAGCAGGGTCGTGGCGCTCGAGCCGGCCCTGGTGCGGACCAGCGAGTTCTTCGCCGCGGCCGCCGCGGCCATTCTGCTGGTGTGCGGCGCCTGGCTCTGGCGCGCCTCCGCGCCGCAGGAACTGGCCGGCATGCCGGCTTGGCAGGAAGTGCCGGTGACCTACCAGGTGGACGCCTCGACGGATAACGACCCGGGAGCGCACGTCGCGCAGATCATTCTCACCGAGCTCCGATGAAGGGATGCACGTGACTAAAGCCAGACTGATGCTGATCCTGATCGCCGCCTTCGCGGTCACCATGGCCGCCGGCTTCGTGGTGGGATATACCATCCCGTCGTCCACCCGCCGCGCGCCCAGGCGTTTCCCGGATTTGAAACTGACCGCGGAGCAGACCGGGAAGATGGACGAGATCTGGAACGCCGTCATGCGCGACTCCCGCAAGGTGCAGAGCGAGCAGCGGCAGGCGCTTCAGAAGCAGCGCGAAGAGGCCGTCCGCGCGATGCTGACCGAGGAGCAGAAAATCAAGTACGAGGGTGTGGTCAAGGACTACCAGGCCAAGATGGCGGAACTCGGCAAGACGCGCGAGAAGACGTTCCAGGAAGCCGTTGAGAAAACCAAGCTGATCCTGAACCCGGAGCAGCGAACGAAGTACGAGGAATGGCTGAAGAGCTGGCGGGACGAGCGGCGTCCGAGCGGTCCGCCGGCCGAGTTGAAGGCGTCGCAGCCGCCTGGGACGCCGGCCAAGGCTGAGGAATACACTGCAGCGGGCAGTGGCACATAGGGGTCACCGGGCGCGAACGCCCGGCATTTTTGAGAGGAGTGAGGCTATGTCGCACAGGAAAGTGGCGTTGGGCCTGATTGTGGCTGGTCTGGTGACGTTGCTGGCGACGACGGGAGTGGCGTTCGCCCAGGCTGGCGGCGGTGGCGGTGGTGGCGGCGGCGGGCGCGGTGGAAGAGGCAACTTCATGGCCAATATCCAGACGCAACTGGGCGCCACCGACGAGGAGTGGAACGTCCTGCAGCCGAAGGTGCAGAAGGTCATGGACCTGAACCGCGAAATGATGACGGGGCGGTTCGGCGGCCGAGGCGGCCGCGGCGGCGGTGGCGGTGGTGGCGGCGCGGCTCCGGCGGCGACCACGGACATCGGTGATAAGACCAAGGCCCTCAGCGATGCGCTCGACAATAAGGATGCCGATCCGAAGGACATCGCGGCGAAGCTGGCCGCCGTTCGCGATGCGCGCGAACGAGTCCGGGGCTCGCTGGTCAAGGCCCAGGCTGAACTGAAGGAAGTGCTCACGCCTCGCCAGGAAGCGCGGTTGGTGCTCCTGGGCGTGCTCGAGTAAGGACGCTGAAAGTAGACGCGCCGTCCCGCGCCGATGCGGGACGGCGCGCCGCCGACCCGGTTCGATCCGTCAGACAAATGACGCGCTTGCAAGGAAGATCATGAAGGACATCGTCTCCAAGATGCTGGATGAGCGGCTGTTCGACGCGGCCGTCGCGGACCGCGTGCGGGCGCTCATGGCCGAGGGCAAACCGCTCGATGCGGCGCTGCTCGAGGCGAGCGGGCTGCCGGAGGACAAGGTGCTGCGCTACCTGGCGGCCGAGTTCCAGGTGCCGTACGTGGACCTGGAGCAACTGCCGCCGGCCAAGGAATTCCTGGCGAAGTTCCCGGCCCGGATCCTGCTCAAGCACCGCCTGCTGCCGATGGAAGCGCCCGGCGGCGAAGTCTGGGCGGTGACCAGCCGGCTGTTCGGCACCACCGGCGTGGACGAACTGCGCCTGTTCTCCGGACAGGAGTTCCGCCTGGCGCTGGCGCCGGCTTCCGAGATTGACCGCTGCATCAAGAACGGCCTCGGCGTCGGCGCGGACACGCTGCAGACCCTCGTCTCCGACGCCGCCGACGCCGGCATCCAGGTCGTCCAGGACGAGGACGAGCAGGGCCTCAACCTCGCCGGCGGCACCGAAGACGCCTCGATCATCAAGTTCGTCAACCAGGTGCTGACCGAGGGGATTGACCGGCGCGCGACCGACGTGCACATCGAGCCGTTCGAGAACGAACTGCGCGTCCGGTACCGCATTGACGGCATGCTGGTGGAAGCCTCGATCCCGCCGGAGGTCAGGAACTTCCAGGCGGAGATCGTCTCGCGCCTGAAGATCCTCAGCCGGCTGGACATCGCCGAGAAGCGCCTGCCGCAGGACGGGCGCATCAAGCTGCGGATCGCCGAGCGCGAGGTGGACGTGCGCGTCTCGGTCATCCCGATGCTCCACGGCGAGGCGGTGGTGCTGCGCCTGCTGGACCGAAGCTCCGCGCTGCTCGGCCTCGAGCAGCTCGGCATGTCCGCGCGGGACTGCACCGCGTTCGAGAAAGTCCTGGCCCTGCCGCACGGCATCGTGCTCGTCACCGGGCCGACCGGCAGCGGCAAGACCACCACGCTCTACGCGGCGCTCTCGCGCATCAACGACGTCAAGCGCAAGATCATCACCATCGAGGATCCCGTCGAGTACCACCTGCGCGGCATCAACCAGATCCAGGTCAATGAGAAGGCCGGCCTGACCTTCGCGCGCGGGCTGCGCGCCATCCTGCGGCACGACCCGAACGTGGTCCTCATCGGCGAAATCCGCGACGGCGAGACCGCCGAGATCGCCGTCCAGGCCTCGCTGACCGGGCACCTGGTCTTCTCGACGCTGCACACCAACGACGCGCCCAGCGCGCCGGTCCGGCTGATTGACATGGGCATTGACCCGTACCTGGTCGCCTCGTCGCTCGAAGTGGTGCTGGCCCAGCGCCTCGTGCGGCGCATCTGCCCGCACTGCAAGGAGGAGTTCGTGGCGCCGCCGACGCTCGACCTGCGCGCCGAATTCGGCGACGGCGCCCCGCACCGGCTTTACCACGGCGCCGGCTGCCGCAACTGCCAGGGCACCGGCTACCGCGGCCGGACGTGCATCATGGAACTGATGCCGGTCACCGAAGGCGTCCGCTCGCTGATCCTGCGGCGCGCCTCCGGCGGCGAAATCCGCCGACAGACCGGCCGGGAAGGCATGCGGACCCTGCGCGACGACGGCTGGCGCCACGTGATCGAGGGCCATACGACGGTGGACGAAGTGCTGCGCGTGACGAAGGACGAGCGCGCCGAGGTTGAGTCGGCGGCCCAGTCCGTGCCGCCCAACGGCAACGGCGCGGAGCACGAAGCGGCCCCGGTGCTGCAGCGAGTGGCCGGCGCTTCATAACGTTCTATACAGAGTAAGAGGAAACGATGGCGGCTTTCACCTATACGGCGCTCGACGACAAAGGGCAGCAGACCAACGGCACGGTCGCGGCGGAGAACCGCGGCGCGGCGCTCGACCAGGTCTCTCGCCTGGGGCTGCACCCGGTGCACGTCGAGGAGCGCGAAGGGCGGGCGGAGCCGGCCAAGGCGGCGGCGCCGGCGGCGACCGGCGGGCGCGTCTCGAAGGCCGACGTGGAGACCTTCACGCGCGGCCTGTCGAACCTGCTGGCGGCGGGCGTTCCGCTGAGCCGCAGCCTGCAGATCCTCAGCCGCGAGGCCGCCCGGCCGGCGGCCAAGGCGCAGTGGGCGGCGGTCTACGAAGACGTGGTCGGCGGCATGCCGCTCGCCGACGCGATGGGCAAATGCCCGCGTTCCTTCCCGCCGGTCTACGTCGCCATGGTGCGCGCGGGCGAGACGGGCGGCTTCATTGACGTGGTGCTCAACCAGATCGCCGACTTCCAGTCGCGCGACCAGGAGCTGAAAGGCCGCGTGCGGGCGGCGCTGATCTATCCGTGCGTGCTGGCGTTCATCGCCTGCGGGGTGCTCATCTTCCTGATGACCTTCTTCATCCCGCGCTTCTCGAAGATTTTCGCGGAGTTCGGCAGCGCGCTGCCGATCATGACGCGCGTCGTCGTCGGGGCCAGCCAGTGGATCACCAGTTACGCGCCGGTGTTCGTCGGCGTGCTGATTTTCCTGTTCCTGGTCGGGCGCCGCGTGCTCGCTTCGGAGGCCGGCCGCCGGGCCGCGGAATGGCTGATGTTCAAGACGCCCGGCCTGGGCGGCATCGTCTCGATGTTCGCCGTCGTCCGCTTCTGCCGCATGCTCGGTACGCTGCTCGGCTCGGGCGTGCCGCTGGTCTCCGCGCTGCGCGTCGCGCGCGAGGCCATCGGCCACCAGACCCTGCAGGACGCGGTGGGCAAGGCCATTGAAGAGGTCCAGCGCGGCGCCTCGCTCTCGCGCAGCCTGGCCGCCTGCCCGCAGTTGTTCACGGCCTCGATCGCGGAAATGGTGTCCGTCGCGGAGGAAAGCGGCCGGCTCGACAAGGAGCTCGTGCGCCTGGCCACCTCGTACGAAGTGCTGCTCGACCGGCGGCTGCGCATGCTCGTCTCGCTGGTCGAGCCGGCGCTGCTGTTCATCATGGCGGCCTTCGTCGGAACGATCGTCATCAGCATGTTACTGCCGGTGTTCACGCTTCAGGAACTCATTAAGTAACGGGGAGGGAGAACGATGAAGATTCGTCTGATTCGACGTTACGCGGCGCAGGGCTTTACGCTGATCGAGCTTCTGCTGGTGCTGGTGATCCTCACCGCGCTGGCGGCGGTGGTGGTGCCGAAGTTCGTCGGCCGCGGCAAGCAGGCCAAGATCGTGCAGGCCACGACGGACATCTCGGGCCTCGGCACGGCGCTGAGCGCCTTCGAGGTGGACAACGGCCGCTACCCGACCTCCGCCGAGGGCCTGGGCGCGCTGAGCGTCGCTCCCGGCGGGCTGAGCACCTCCTGGCATGGCCCGTACATTGATCGTCCCGTGATCAACGACCCGTGGGGCAACCCTTACGTTTACTCCTGCCCCGGCACGCACAACACGGACGGCTACGACCTCCATTCCTTCGGACCGAGCGGACAAGATGGCGGCGAAGATAACATTGACAACTGGTCCGCGCGCTGAGCGGCGCTCGCCGGCCCTGCGCGTTCGCGGCCGGCGCGCCGGCGCATTCACGATGGTGGAGCTGCTCCTGGTGATGGTGCTGATCTGCATCATCCTCGGCGCGACGGCGCCGTCGCTGCGCGGCTTTTTCGGCGCGCGGAAGACCACCGGCGCCGCCGCCCAGATCATGGCGCTGATCCAGTACGCGCGCACGCAGGCCATCGCCGACGGGTGCATTTACCGCCTCTATTTCGATACGACCCAGAACCAGTACTGGCTGATGATGCAGACCGGCGGCGCCTACGCCACCACCAACACGGAGTACGGGATCACCTACTCGCTGCCGGAGGGCACCACCTTCGACATGCAGGCCGACCCGAATTGTGCGATCACCGATCACATTGATTTCTACCCGGACGGCTCGACCTCGGCCGCGGCGATCGGCGTGGTCCCGCGCACGGGCGCGGCCGACGAACAGGAAATCTGCAGCGGCTACAACGCGACGCTGACCGGCGCGTACCGCATCATCACGCCGCCTTCGGCGTTGCCGGGAGGGACCGGACATTGACTCGTTATAAGATGCGCCGCCGGCATTCCGCCTCCCGGCGGAGCGGTTTCACGCTCGTCGAGGTGCTCGCCAGCCTGACGGTGGTCCTGATCGCGCTGCCGGTGGCGATGGAGGCGATCAGCCTGTCGAACGCGACGGCCACCCGCGCCCGGCGGCAGCTCGAAGCCGCGAACCTCGCGGCCTCGAAACTGGCCGAACTGGTGGCCACCAACCAGTGGCAGAACGGGAACGGCTCCGGGGATTTCAGCGCTTACAGCACCAGCTTTCCGGATTACACCTGGACTTCCACGGTGACGCAATACCAGGAAGCGACCACCGCCAGCACCACCGCGGAGACGAGCACGTCGGGAACGACGCTGGGCGGCGGCACGGGCCTGTCGGGATCCTCCTCGCTGGGCGGCGGGAGCACGGGCGCTCTGGGATCCTCGGGACCTACCCTGGGAAGCTCGACCCTGGGCGCGGGCTCCACGATGGGCAGCACGACCTCGCTGGCCGTGACGCTGCAGCAGTTGGACGTGACGGTGACCTGGCCGGGACACACCTCCAGTTCATTGCCTTACTCGATTACGCTGAGCACGCTGATTTATCCAGGGCTTGGGAGCACGTAAAGCGATGCGCCGACGACCGGGACAATCTTCATTCACGCTGCTGGAACTGCTGGTGGCGATGGCCTTGACGGTCACGCTGGTCAGCTCGCTCTATGTCTGCTTCAAGATCGCCTTCAAGAGCCAGGACCATGCGGAAGCGGCCATGGCGCCGGCGCGGACGGCGCTGTATGCGCTGGAAGTGATGCGCCTGGACCTCGACTCCGCCATGGTGCCGAACAACGTGCTGGCCGGCCCGTTCGAGGGCACGCCCGCCGGCGAGACGCCGCCGGTCACCGCCCAGAACGTGAGCCTGGGCATCGGCGCCACGACCACGAGCACCGTCAGCGCCAGCGGCGATATGCTCACGTTCTACTCCTGCGCGGAGGAGCCGGAGAGCCCCTACATCGCGCTGGCACAAGCCTCGGGCCAGACGCCGAACCCGCTCAGCCCGACGGCTTCCGCCTGCGACATCCGCATGGTCACGTACTCGCTCGTGCCTCAGCCGAACGACACGACCGGCCAGCTCTTTATCCTCCAGCGGAGCATCAGCACCGACCTGCTCGCGCCGGAAGCGCCGCCGCCGGAGCTGGACAACATCTGCGACAACGTCCTGGCGCTCAATTTCCAGTATTTCGACGGGACGAACTGGTGGCCCAACTGGGACTCGACCCAGCAGGACAACACGCTGCCGACGGCCGTGCAGGTGACCCTGCAACTGCAGCCGCCGGTCGTGGGCCAGCCGAACCCGAACCCGAACGCGAGTCCGAACCCGAACGCGAACCCGAACAACCTGCCGCTCCCGTACGTGGTCGTGCGCATTTTCCAGCCGCCGTGCGGCCCGACGACGGTCGGGAACTCGGTGGAAGGCCTGCCGTCGGCGGCGGGCACGTAGCCGTGATCCGAGGAACCATGAGCCATCGCCTCCACATGAATCGCGCCGGCGCACTGCCGAGCGGCACGCGCGGCGCGGTGATGATCGTCACGCTGTGGATCGTCCTGGGCATCTCCGCCCTGGTGCTGATCTTCGCCCGCTCCGTGGCCGTGGAACTGTTCGCCTCGGCCAACCAGGTGGCCGCCGTGCAGGCCGACGCGGCGGCCAAGGGCGCGCTGCAGTACGTCATCGCGCAGCTCGACAACAGCGCCGGCGCCATCCCCGACCCGACCACGTTCCCGTGCCAGGCGGTCAGCATCGGCGCCGCATACTTCTGGATCCTGCGGCCGCCCGGCGACAGCGAAACCGCCTATTGCTACGGCCTGGTGGACGAGGCCTCCAAGCTCAACATCAATTCGGCGACCGCGGACGAGCTGGTGAACCTGCCGAACATGACCGTGGCCATCGCCAATTCCATCGTGAACTGGCGCAGCGCGGAGAGCGCCGCTTCGTCCGATGGCGCCAGCGACAGCTACTATCTCTCGCTGACCCCGCCGTACAACTGCAAGCACGCCCCGTTCGAAACGGTCGAGGAACTTCTCCTGGTCCAGGGCGTCACGCCGCAGTTGCTCTACGGCGACGACACCAACCGGAACGGCCTCCTGGACCCCAACGAGTTCGATACGTCGCTGGGCGTTTCCGGATCGAGCGTCTCCACGGGGTCCGCGGCGGACGGCGGCTGGAACAACTACGTGACCGTCTACAGCGCCCAGCCGGCCACCACGACCGCCGGCGGCGGCCGTTCAGGCGGCACGGGAAGCCGCGCCGGCGGCGGCGGAACCAGTGGAGGCGGCGGCGGGACCGGCACGGGCGGGAGAGGCGGCGGAACCGGCACGAGCGGCGGAACCGGCACGGGCACGAGCGGCCGCACGGGCACCGGCACCGGGACTGCCGCCACGACCGTCAGCGGAGGCTTAGTCAATGTGAACACCGCCCAGACGCCGGTGCTGCTGTGCCTGCCCGGCCTTGACCAGGCCGACGTCAGCGCGATGATCAACTATCGCAACAGCACCAGCGCGGACGTGAGCACCATCGCCTGGGTCTCCACGGCGATCGGGCAGACCAAGGCGGCGGCGCTGGCGAGCCTCATCACCGTCCAGTCGTATCAGTTCGCCGCCGACATCGTCGCCGTCAGCGGCAACGGCCGCGCCTTCAGGCGTTATCGCGCGATCGTGGACGCCACCACCAGTCCGCCCCAGGTGCTGTATTGGAAAGACCTCACGTACCTGGGCTGGCCGCTGGACCCGAGCATCCTGACCTCGCTGCGCAGCGGAACCGGGATCTCGGGCACCACCGCCTCCTCGACCGGAGGAGGCCTGTAATGGTAATGAAAGTGGGAAACCGCAAAGTGCTGGGCATAGCCTTCGAAGAGCGTTACGCGGTCGTCTCGGAAGTCCGCCTGGCGCGCGGCGTCCGCCACGTGGAGCGCACCGGCGAATTCCTGTTCCCCGACGAGACCGGCTGGCAGGACCCGCAGCGCCTCGGCAAGGCGCTCGGCCAGTTCCTGCGCGAGCAGCACTTCAGCACTCATCGCGCCGTGGCCGGCCTGCCGGCGAAGTGGCTCATGGCGCGCGAGGTGAACGTTCCGCCGGCGGCGCCGGCGGCGACGGCGAACATCGTGCGGCTCGAGGCCGAGCGCGAGTTCTCGCCCGACCCGACGGCGCTCGGCCTGGATTACGCGGACGCGCTCGACGCGCGCGCGGCCCGGCCGGTGTTCCTCGTCGGGGCGCTGCGCGAGCGGCTCAGCCAGGTGCAGGCCGTGGCGGAAGCCGCGCGCATCAAACTGCTGGCGGTGACCTCCAGCGCGCTGGCGGTGTCGTCGGCGACGACCGACTCCTCCGCGGCGGTCGGGCTCACGCTGGTCCTGCGTCCGGGGAACTCCGACCTGGTCGCGAGCCTCGGCCGCCATTTCTGCGTCATGCAGCACGTGCTGATCCCGGAACCGGGCTCCGGCGGCGTCGAAAGCGCTCCCGCCCTCCTGGTCGCGGCGCTGGAGACGGAAGTTCGCCGCGCGTTCGGAACGGTCACGCGCAGCCACACGCAGGAAGGCGCCGCCGAACTGACGATCTGGGACGGCATCGGCCTGCCGGCGGAGGCCTTGCGCGGAATGGCCGCGCACCTGGGCTTTGAGGTGAAGCTCCGGAGCCAACTGCCCGAGGTCAGCCTCCGCCCGGGCCAGACGGGCGAAGCCCCGGCGCTGGTCCGGTTCGTGCCGGCGACGGCGCTGGGCATCTCGGCCCTCAACGGGCATCGCCCGGCGATAGACCTGCTGCATTCGCGGCTGGAGCCGCCGGCGAAGAAGCTGCTCGGGCGCCGCGCGCTGCTGGCGCTGGGCACGGCGGTCGCCGTCGCCGCGATCGTCTTCGCACTGGCCGCCGTCTGGCATAACACGCAGGCCAGCGTGGCTAAGAAAATGGCGCAGTACGAACGGCTGAAACCGCAGATTGACGTGGCGCAGGAGCTGGTGGACAAGATCGGCGCGACTCGAGACTGGTACGAGGGCCGGCCGCGGCTGCTCGATTGCCTGCGCGAGCTGACGCTGGCCACCTCCTCGGACGGGCGCGTCTGGTTCACCAAGGTCACCATCAAGCCGGTGATCGTGGCCGAGACCCGCGCGGCCGCGCCGCAGCCGGGCAAGCCGGCTCAGACCAAGGTGACGCCGAAGAAAGTGCTCGACGTGGCGCTGATCGGAGTCGCCTCCGACGAGCGGCCGCTGCTGGAGTTCCGCGACCGGCTCGGCAGGGTCAAGGGCGTCTCCGACGTGAAGACTTCGATGAACTCGCGGACGGGCGCCAAGGCCGGGCGCGAGGTCGGGTTCTCCCTCAGTTACAATTATATCGCGCCGGAGTGAGCCTATGGTGCTTTCGAAACGCGAACGGACCATCGCCCTGGTGACGGTCAGCGCCGTCGTCATCCTGTTGCTTGACCAACTGGTGCTCTCGCCGGTCATGACGCAGTTCGAGCAGTTGAGGGCGGACGATGAGAAATACACCAAAGAGCTGGCCGACGCCAACTCGCTCTTCATGCACCGGAAGGCGACCGAGGCCCGGTGGAACCAGATGATCGCCGACGGCCTGAAGTTCGACGCCGCCGAAACGGAAGCTGCGCTCGACCGCGCCGTGTACGACTGGGCGCAGGGTTCGGGCGTGACCCTGAAATCCTGCACCCCCGAGCACATGACGCAGAAGGACCGCCCGGAGGTGGTGCTCTATGTCGTCGGCACCGGCAACATGAACGCCGTGGCGCATTTTCTCTATCGCGCGCAGACGAGCAGGCTGCCGGTCCAGCCGGAGGACCTGGAGATCGGCTCGCGCCGAGAGGCCACCGACGACCTGACGGTGACGCTGCATATTTCCGGACTCTATTTGCCCGCGGGGTTCAAGCCCGCCTCGGCTGAAGGCGCGGCGTCCACCGCGGGAGGGACCCACAAATGATCTCGCGGAACCTGATGCTCGGCGCAGCGGCGCTCTGGCTGGCGGCGGTCTCGCCGGCCGCGCTCGCCGCGTCCGCCGCGCCCGCCGCGGCGACGACGCCGGTCCAGCCCTCGTTTGACCGGTACCAGGTGCTCCTTTCGAACAACATCTTCGTGCGCGACCGCCAGCGCTGGGACCGATACAGGACCGGCCCCAGCGGGCCGCCGCTCACGCCGGAGGAAGCCACCGCGCTGCGCGGGGTCGTCCGGCAGGGAGAAGGCGAGAAGGCCACCTACTTCGTTTTTCTGGAAGACGTCCGGACGCAGCAGACGACGAAAATGCACGTCGGCGATCCGGTCTGCTCGGGAAAGCTGGTCAACCCGACGCTCGACAGCGTGGATTACCTGAAGAACGGCGTCGCGAAGCGGATCCTCGTCGGCCAGAACCTGACCGGCAAAGAGGCGGCATTGCCCCAGCCCGCTCAACCGGCAGAGGACAACGGCAACGCCTCGACCTTGCAGCCGGTGGCGCGGGGCGCGGGCGCGAGTCCCGCCTCCAAGTCGTCCCCGCTCTCTCCGGAACAAATCCTCGAACAGATGCGCCTGAAGCGCCTGAAGGAGTTGGGAAAATGAAAACGCCCCCGCCCGCCCGCATTGTGGATGAGTCCCGCAGGTCTCTTAGCGAAAGGCCGAGGTCCATGCGCACCCTCCGATCCGCCGCCTGTCTTGCGTTTGCGCTGCCCCTGATCTTCGCCGCCGCAGCGGCCTTCGCCCAGCCGGCTCCGGCGACCACGGCCGCCGTGGCGGCCACGATATCGCCCGCCGCGCCGACGGCCGGCGCCGCTCCGGCGGCGACGACTTCGCCCGCCGCGCCGATGACCGGGACTGCGCCGGCGACTACCGGATCGGCCGAGGCGCCGACGACCGAGGGCGCTGCGGCGGCTGTGACGCCTGTGCTGCCGCCCTCCTGGACGCCTGTTCAACAACTCGCGGCGACGACGCCGGCCGCGACCGGCTCTTCGGCTGCGGGCACAACGCCGCCCGCCACCGGCGCATCGGCGGCGGACACCACGCCGCCCACGACCGGCGCAGCGGTAGCGGACACGATTCCGCCCGAGGCCGGCGCATCGGCTGCGGGCACGATTCCGCCCGACGCCGCGCCATCCGCCGCGGGCACGACGCAGGCGGCTCCGACGCCCGTTCCGCCGGGGATGGTCACCGAGGCGCCGCTCCCGGTCGGGCCGCCTCCGGCCGCCAGCGGCCACGTCCTGAATTTCAACGAGGCGCCGATTGACCTGGTGCTGAAATACCTGGCGGAGAGCGTGGGGTTGCAGGTGGTCAAGCAATCGCCCATGGCGGACGTGCGGGTGACGATCATCGGCCAGCAGCCGATCTACGTCGAGGACACCATCTCGCTGCTCAATTCCGCGCTGAACATCAAAGGATATGCGGCGATCCGGTCCGGCGCCAACGGCCGGGTCCTGAAGATCGTGACGCTCGAAGACGCCAAGAAGCTCAACGTGCCGGTCCACAAAGGCACTCAGCCGGACCTGATTCCGACGACCGACGAAGTCATCACGCAGGTGATGCCGTTGCGGTACATTGACGCGACGCGGCTGCGGCAGGACCTGACGCCGCTGATTTCCCCTTCGGCGAGCATCACCTCGAACGCCGCCGGGAACTCCCTGGTCGTGACCGACACCAGCGCCAACGTGCACCGCATCGCGGAGATCGTGTGGGCGCTCGATGTCAACACCGCCGGCGCCTCCGAGGTGCGGATTTATGCGCTCAAGAACGCCGACGCGACCAGCGCGGTGAAGCTCATCACGGATATCTTCAAGCCGGACACGACCACGGGCGGGGGCGGGTTCTTGCGGGGCGCGATGAGGTTCATGATGGGCAGAGGCGGCGGCGGAGGAGGCGGCGGCACGCCTGGCGCCGACAACACCACCCCGTATCAGCCGCCGACCGTCAAGGCCTCCGCCGACACGCGGACCAACTCGGTGGTCGTCACCGGCCCGGCGGAATCGCTGGTGGTCGTGGACGGCATCATCAAGGCCCTCGAGTCGAACGGCATCGAGCCGCAGGGGGTCTTCGTCTACGCGTTGAAGAATGGCACGTCGGCGGACATCGCGCCGGTGCTGAACAATATCATGGGCACCAGCACCGCCACCACCGGCGTGGGGACGCGCTCCAACCAGCCCCAGGGAGGGAACGCGGCGAACTCGGCCCTGGCGGGCCAGAACGGGCTCTACGGCCAGGTCTACGTGGTGGCCAACCCGGACACCAACTCGCTCCTGGTCATGACCATGCCCAAGTATTTCGAGCAGGTCAAGGGGATCATCAAGACGCTCGACCGGCCGATTCCGCAGGTGCTCATCCGCGTGCTGATCGCCGAGATCACGCACGAGGACACGATAGACCTCGGCGCGGACTTCTCCTTCCTGAACCTGACGACCGAAACCGCCCCGGGCAGCCGCGGCGCCCAGTTGTCCAGCAACGTCGCCGAGCTGCCGAATCCCGCTGTGGGCGGCCTGGTCTTCACGACCCTCAACAAGGACTTCAGCGCCACGATCCGCGCCCTCCAGACGGTCAGCAAGCTCGACGTCCTCTCCCGGCCTTACATCCTCGCCAGCGACAACCAGAAGGCCAATTTCCAGGACGTCTTCCAGTGGCCCTTCGCCTCAGGCTCGCGCGCGGACGTCAACGGGAATGTGGACACGACGGTCACCTGGCAGACGCTGGGGATCAGCCTCAACGTCACGCCGCACATCAACCCCGACGGCCTCGTGACGATGCTCATCAACCCGGAGATTGACACGCTCACCGGACAGACCGTCGTGATCCAGGCCGCAAGCTCGACCTCGCCCGGGCTGAGCGAACAGGTCTGGGGCAAGCGCATCGCCACGAGCCAGGTCGCCGTCCGCAACGGGCAGACCATCGTCATCGGCGGCATGATCCAGGACGAGAAGACCGACACGCTCAACAAGATCCCGTTCATCGGCGACATCCCGCTGATCGGCCAGTTGTTCACGCACACCGTGCACGACAAGAAGAAGACCGAGGTGCTGATCTTCCTCGCGCCGATGGTCGCGACGAATCCGGAGGAGTTGAAAGCGCTGTCGAAGGTCGAGGAGGAAGGCGCAGGCCAGGAGCTCCGCGATGCCGTTGGGCCGGGCATCTTCGAAGCGCACCTGAAGGCCATGCATACGCAGTTGCCGCCGAGCGGACCGGTGGCGCCGCTGGTCGAGCCGTCAACGACTCTGATCATGCCGCCGCAGACGCCCGCGGCGCCTATTAATCCGCTGCAACCTCAGTCACCGCAGACGCCCGCGCCGCAGACTCAGCCGCCGCAGACGCCGGCGGCGCCGGCTGATCCTTCACAGGCACAGCCGCCGCAGGCTCCGGCAACGACGACTGATCCGTCACAGGCTCAGCCGCCGCAGACGCCTGCGCCGCAGACGCCGGGGCAGTGAGGCGGGGCCGCGAATCGGTTCATCGTCCACGCCCGGAGCCGCCGCAACGCTTCGACAGGGCCGGAGGCAAACGCTTCCGGCCCTGCTCATTTCCGGCGGAGCCTGAGCATGCGGTCGCCGCCGCGCTGGAATTCGTACGGCACGCTCTCGACCTGCGCGCTTAACCCCTCCGAAGCCAGCCGGGCCAGGATGGAATCGAGGTGCCGCGACTTCACGGCGCCCAGTTCCAGCAGCGGGAAGACCCTCGCCTCGCGCGCCACGCGGCAAAGCTCCACGATGGACCGGACGTGGAACTCCTCCGAGAGATGCCCGCTGTAAAGGAACAGGAAGTGCGAGCAGAGCGTGAGGTCGAACCCGCCGTCCGCGAAGGGCAAATCGGGCAGGGCGGCGGCCACGTAGCGTCCCTCGCGCCGCCCGGCCGGATAATCGGCCAGGAATTCTTCCATCGCCGCCATCCGGACGCGGCCGAGCTCGGCGACGGAGGCGATGTTCCGCCAGACGAACTCACGCCGGTTCCGCCGCGTCTGCTCCATCACCTCCGGATACGTCGCGGCGATGCGTCCCCGGATTTCGTCCGCCGAGAATTGATAGGCCGGGTCGGCCGAAACGACGCGGCCGCCGCGTTGGGTCAGGACGCTGTTGAACGCCGCCGGCCCGTCGCCGCAGCCGAGGATGCGTCCGCCGAGATCGCTCTCGGACAGGGCGAACATCGCGACGTACTCGTCGTAGGACCGGCCCCACGGGACCACTTGGTCGAGGGTGAAAGCCATGCGCGGCATTGTCGGGCGTTGGGCGGGCAGAGTCAAGCGGCGAGGAGTTCTCCGGCCGTCATTCTTTCTGCGGCCGCGGCGGCTCGGCGCGCGAGTATTTTTCGGCGCGGTGGCGGACGATCTCGCCCTGGAGCATGTAGATCACGTCCTCGGCGATGTTCGTGGCGTGGTCGGCGATGCGCTCGAGCTGGCGCATGGCGGTGAACTGGTGGATGAGCGTCTTGAGCCGCGGCGGGTTCTTCTGCACGGCTTCCATGAGCACCGCATACGCCTGGCGGTTGACGTTGTCCACCTCCTCGTCGGCGGCGCAGACGCGGTAGGCCAGCGCCACGTCGCGGTTGACGAGGGCGTCGAGGCTCTTCTTGAGCATCGTCTGGGCCTTGGCGGCCATCTCGCGCAGGTTGAAGGGTATCTCGTCGGGCTCGAGGTTGGACAGGAACTGCGCGCGCTCGGCGATGTTCACGGCCAGGTCGCCGATGCGCTCCAGGTCGCTGTTCATCTTCAGGATGGCGATGATGAAGCGCAGGTCGCCGGCCACCACCTGGTAGAGCGCCAGCACCTTCAGGCAGTCCTCCTCGATGTCCACCTCCATGCGGTCAATTTCCTGATCCGCGGCGATGACCTCGGCGGCGAGTTTCTCGTCGCGCTTTACGGCGGCCTCGACCGATTTGCGGACCTGCTCCTCGACGAGCGCGCCGAGGGTCAGGACGCGCTTCTTGAGCTTCTCGACCTCGTGGAGCAAATGAATGGACATGCCGTTCGCCCTTTTCCTTTTACCCGGTACAGTGTGGCATAAATTCAGCGGCGTTTCCACTCCGGACGAAACGCCGTCGCTATCGCAATCCTGCCCGCCATGATCATCGGCCCGTTGCGGTCGCGGTTGAGGGCCTCGAAAAAAACGGCGATTACGATTAGGATTACGATTACGAAGCCTATCCGAACCGGCCCGTGACGTAGTCCTCCGTCTGCTTCATCGCCGGCTTCGTGAAGATCATCTCGGTCGGCCCGAACTCCACGATCCGGCCCTGGTAGAAGAAGGCGGTGAAGTCGCTGATGCGCGCGGCCTGCTGCATGTTGTGAGTGACGATGACGATCGTGTACTTCTCCTCCAGCTCCTCGATCAAATCCTCGATCTTGGCCGTCGCGATCGGGTCAATCGCGGCGGTCGGCTCGTCCATCAGGATCACCTCCGGCTCGACAGCGACGGCGCGCGCGATGCAGAGGCGCTGCTGCTGGCCGCCGGAGAGCGCCATGCCGGGCCGGTCGAGGAGGTCCTTGACTTCGTCCCAGAGCGCCGCCTGCCGCAGCGCGGCTTCGACGCGGCCGGAGAGCTCGTTCCGGCTCATGCGGTAGTGCATCCGCAGCCCATACGCCACGTTCTCGTAGATGCTCAGCGGGAACGGCGTGGGCTTCTGGAAGATCATGCCGACCTTCCGCCGCAGCTCGATCACGTCCACTTCGGGCGAGAGGACGTTCTCTCCGTCGAGGAGGACGGCCCCTTCCGCGCGCTGGTCGCGGTAGAGCTCGAAGATGCGGTTGTAGATGCGGATGTGCGTGGACTTGCCGCAGCCGGAAGGGCCGATGATCGCGGTCACCTGGTTGGCGGCGATATCAATCGAGTTGTCCACGAGCGCCTGGTTCGCGCCGTAATAGAAATTGAGGTTCCGCACGGAGACCTTGGGCGGCTGCTTCGGCGCGGGCGGCGGATCGGCGGGGGCGCGGACGCGGCCGGATTCGGGCTTCGAGGCCATCTGGCGTTCCATCCTCAGCAACCTCCGCCGATTAATGGCATGTTGGATCATCCTTCCGTTGTTCACGCTGCGTTCCGCGTTGAGCATGGCGCTTTCCTCCGCTATTCATGGCCGCTCCTGCGCAGGATGAGCCGGCTGGAGATGTTCAACGCCAGGACGCCGACGGTGATGAGCAGCGATGCGCCCCAGGCGATGCGCACCCAGTCCTCGTACGGCGACATGGCGTAGTTGAAGATCGTCACCGGCAGGTTCGCGACCGGGCCGTTGAGCGAGGTGGGCCAGTACGGGCTGTTCAGGCTCGTGAACAAAAGCGGGGCGGTCTCGCCGGTGATTCGGGCGATGGACAGCAGTACGCCGGTAAGCAGCCCGACCTTGGCGGCGCGGAACACGACCTGGAAGGTGACCTTCCAGCGCGGCGCGCCGAGGGCCAGGGCCGACTCGCGCAGCGCGTTCGGCACGAGCTGCAGCATGTCCTCGGTCGTCCGCGCGATGACCGGCAGCATCAGGATCGCCAGCGCCACCGCGCCGGCCCAGCCGGAGAACGTGTGCATCGGCTTGACCATCAGCGCGTAAACGAACAGGCCGACGATGATCGAAGGGATGCCCATCATTACGTTCGCGGAGAAGCGCACCGCCGTCCCGAGGCGCGTGTCCCGGCCGAATTCCGCCAGGTAAACGCCTACCATCATCCCGATCGGCACCCCGAACACAATGGCCAGCCCCACCAGCAGCGCCGACCCGACGATGGCGTTGCCGACGCCGCCGGCCGTTTCGCCCGTCGGCAGCGTCCGGTGGAAAAAGAAATCCCAGTTGAAGGCCGCCGCGCCTCTTTGCAGCACCACCAGCAGAATCCAGGCCAGCGCCAGTATCCCCACGAACGCCCCGCAGGCCGAGACCCCCTTGACCAGGCGGTCCGTCAGCTTTCTGCCGAGCGCGGGGCGGCGGATCATAGGCCGGCTCCCATGCTGCGGGTCAGCGATTTCAACCACAGGTTCGCAAGGACCTGGAGGATGAACGAGACCACGAGCAGGATCAGGCCGAGCTCGACGAGCGAACTGAGGTAGAGCTCCCCGTTCGCCTCGGTGAACTCGTTGGCCAGCGTCGAGGCGATGCTGTTGCCGCCGGCGAACAGCGAGGCGGAGATGTCGTGGTTGTTGCCGATGACGAAGGTCACCGCCATCGTCTCGCCGACCGCTCGGCCCAGGCCCAGGAAGCAGGCGCCGACCAGCCCGCGGACGCCGTAGCGCATCGTGATCTTGCGCGTGACTTCCCAGGTCGTCGCGCCCATGCCGTACGCGGACTCTTTCACGACCGGCGGCACCATCTGGAAGACGTCGCGCATCACCGCGCTGATGAAAGGCAGAACCATCAGCGCCAGGACGATCCCGGCGGTGAGCATGCCAATTCCCATCGGCGGCCCGCGGAACAGGGGCAGGAATCCCAGGCCCTTGCCCAGGGCCGGCTCGACGTATTTGGCCATGAACGGCGCGAAGACGAAGAGGCCCCACATTCCGAAGATGATGCTCGGCACCGCCGCCAGCAGCTCGATGGCCGTTCCGGTGACGCGGCGGAGCGTCGGCGGGGCGAGCTCGACCAGGAACAGGGCGATCACCAGGCTCAGCGGCACGGCGATCACCATCGCGATCGCCGTCGAGACCAGCGTGCCGTAGAGGCTGCTGAGCGCGCCGAACTGCTCGGTGACCGGGTCCCAGTCGCTCGTGACGAGGAACCGCCAGCCGAACTGCGCGAGCGAGGGCCGGCAGCCCAGCGTCAAGCCGACGAAAAACCCGGCGATCAGGAGCAATACGACCGCCGCGCAGGACGCCGTAACCCAACGGAACCTCCGGTCGCTTTTTAGCTGCTCGCCCGGCTTCATTCGGACTGCCACGGATACCTCCGAGGGCGTGGGCCGGTCAAAGGGCGCAGGCCCCAGCCCTTCAACCGGCCGCGTATCTCACGCCACAGCAACGACTTACTTCCAGACCTTCTGACCGCCCGAGGCCAGGTCGTCGTGCCACCGCGACTCGACCTGCCCGTAGACTGCCGCTGGAATCGGCACGTAGTACAACGCCTTGGCCGCCTCGCCGCCGCTCCGGTAGCACCAGTCGAAGAACTTCAGCAGCCCCTCGGCCTTGGCGGCGTCGGGCTGTTCCTTGTAAATGAGAATGAACGACGCGCCGGTGATCGGCCAGCTCTTCTCGCCCGGCTGGTCGGTCAGGACCATGTACATCCCGGGCGCGCTCTTCCAGTCGGCCCCGGCGGCCGCCGACGAAAAAGTTTCAAAGCTCGGCTCCACGAACTTGCCGGCCTGGTTCTGCATTTGCGCGTGGCACATCTTCGTCTGGAGCGCGTAAGCGAACTCCACGTATCCGATGGCGCCCTCGGTCAGGTTTTTCACGTTCGCCGCGACGCCCTCGTTGCCCTTGGCGCCCACGCCGACCGGCCACTTGACGGAGGTCTTGTACCCGACCTTCTCCTTCCATTCCGGCGACATCTTGCAGAGGTAATTGGTGAAGATCCAGGTCGTCCCGGAGCCGTCGGACCGGTGCACGACCGTGATCGCCAGGTCGGGCAGTCTCAGGTCAGGGTTGAGCGCCGCGATCGCCGGATCGTTCCACTTCGCCACCTTGCCCAGGTAGATTTCGGCGAGCACCTTGCCGGTCAATTTCAACTGGCCCGGCCGGATTCCCTCGACGTTCAGGACGGGGACCACCCCGCCGATGATCATCGGGAACTGCATCAGGCCGGCCGCGTCGAGTTCCTCCTTCGTCAGCGGCGCGTCGGAGGCGCCGAAGTCCACCGTCTTCGACTTGATCTGCTGGATGCCGCCGCCGGAGCCGATGGACTGGTAGTTCATCTTCATCCCCGTGAGCCCGTTGTACATGTCCGCCCACTTCATGTACAGCGGATACGGGAAAGTCGCGCCCGCGCCGGTGATCGTCAGGTTCTCCGCCTTCGCCGGCGAGGCCGCCATCGCGGCGGCGAACGCCACCGCGCCTGTGAGTCTCAGCAGGTGCTTTCGCATGGTTTTCCCTTCCACTATAACTAGACAATAAGAGCGTTAGGAAGAAATGTGATTTGTGTTATGCCCCCGCTAACTTCGGGAGCGGCCCTCCTTGCGGGAAGGGCCGCTCCCATGCGGTTCCACCGGACGTCGCGCGCGTCTTTAGAAGTCCATGCCTAAGCGCGTCTCGAAGATATTGCAGACGCCGTTGTGCGGTTTCGTCGGCGCGTCATTGAGGTTAGCCAGTACATAGTTCAACATCAGCCGGATATTCGGGCCGAGGTACCAGTTGAGGCCGAGGGTCTCGTCCTCGAGCCGGCCGCCGCGGATGCCGTCGCTGTTCAGGTCAATCCAGGAGAACCGCGCCGCGAGTTGCCAGGCGCCCCAGCCGCGCTTGCCGTCCTTGTAGCTGCCGATGTTGCGGAAGGGGATCAGCCGGTCGTCGTAGCCGGTCGCCCGGTCGTAACCGAGATGTTCGCCGGTGATCATATAGCTGGCATTGACGTAGCCGCCGTTGAAGTAGCAGTCGCCGGCGCCGGTCCGGTTAACCTGGACCGCCGTCACTTCGCTCTGCACTGCGAACGGGCCGTAGATACCCCTGAATTCGCCGTTCTCGAGTTCGACCTGGCTGGCGTCGGAAGAACCGGCCTTGTTGACGAGCGGCATGGTATTCACGAAATTGGTCGCCAGGTGCGCTTCGGGTCTCGCGGCGAAGTCAACGGGCGTCTTCGGATCGCGAACGGCCGCCGAGAAGCCCAGGTGGATGAGTTCGGCGCCATTGTCCTCGTACACGGGAAGGCCGGTCACGCGGGCGGTGGCGTCGTAGCCGCCATCGAACTGGCTGTAAGCAAAACTGCTTCCGGCCACCGTGCCGCCGTCCTGAAGGGACTCGGGGTTGTCCGTGGCGCGGAACGCGCCGATCCACCACGTCATGCGCTGGTCGAGAATCGGGTGGTACGCCATGATGCCTGTCTGGTACGAAGGCGCAAAGGCATCGTTAAGTCCGCGCTCCATGAACGTGTAGTCCTGGTCATTGTCGAGCTCTTCAACGTTGAACGGTTCCTGATAATGGCCGAGGCGGAGCGTGACGTACGGGATGTCATGCAGGTCCGCGATGTAAGCGTCCTTCAAGGCGACCATCACCCCCTGGTTCGGGGTGGAGGTGAAGCCGGCCGGCACGGTGGTGGTCTTCTGCTCCGTGCTGCTCTGGACGGAGAAGTCCGGCTGTAATTTGAAGAAGATGTCGTTGTAGAACGTGCCGTAGAGGTGCAGGCGGAAGCGCCGCACTTCGGTGCCGTCCACCTGTTTGCCCTTGAGGGTCTCATTGAGATTGTTATTCCCGTTGATGGAGGCCGCGTCCAGGTTGAACCGGGCGCCGATGCCCAGGACGATGTTCTTGTCGTTCGTCTCCAGGTAGAGGTGGTCTTTCCAGTACCCGCGGAAGCCGTGCACGTCCTGCGTCTTCTCTTCCTGGTAGGTCTTCTGGACCGCCTCGAGATCCTCGAGCTTCTTCTCGAGGTCTTCCATCCGCTTTCGGTCCTTCGCCCGCTCCGGTTCGCTCTCCGTGGCCTCTTTCTTGGTCTTCTCGGCCTCGAGCTGATCGAGCTTCTTCTCCATCTCGTCCATCCGCTGCTTGTACTTCTCCATCTCCTCCTTGCTGGCGCCCTGATCCTGGGCGCGCGCTACGGCGCCTGAGAGCGCCAGGACCGCCGTCAGCGCTACGACTCCCACCGCCGTTCGTCGTCTCATCAGCCGTCCCTCCACTGAAATAAATGAACACCCGCTGCTCAGATGGCGTAATCTAAAGAGCGGGGGTTAGGCCGGAGTGAGCCGTATGCTAAATGAGCGCAAGGTCGCGGTTAGAACCTCGCTAAGAACGCGCCAGGACAGCATTTAGGCGAAACGGGCAGCGGCGGGGAATTCGACCTCCGGCAGAAAAAGCGCTTTACAATCGGGCCGCGGCGTGATAGAATAGGAAAGTGGGGTCGGTTCCGCCGGCAAGGGCAAAAGCTTGCTCGCCGCCGGCGCGAAAGGGTATAATCCGTGCATCGAAGCGCTCACATGTTGTCGTTCGCTCGCCTTCCCGAAGCGGCCGTCCTGGCGCTCGCGGCGGCGCTTCTGTGCATCGCTGTTGGGGCAGGTTATGCGTGTGCCAGACCGGCTGCGCCGGACGCAGCTTCCGGCGCGCAGACTTTCCGCCTTTCGGACTCCGCCGACGCGATGGCGGCCGCGCCCGCCTCGGCCATGCACGCGCCGTCCTACTTTCCTGCCCGGCACGGGCATTATCCCAGCCTCATGTTCGTTCCGCCGCCCCTCACTGCAATCCACGTTCAACTGCCGCTCCTCACCGTTGCGCCGCCTCCGGTCCCTTCCGTGTTCGCTACGCCGGATCCTCCGCCGCCCAGGTTCCATCGCTAGAAGCCGCCTTTCAGCGGCGCTGCCCTCCGCTGCAAGCCCGGCCCGAGTCTGTCCGCAGACTCATCGTGTCCTGCTTCCGTTCCATCAGGCCCGATTAACTGGAACCTATCCATGTGGCTAGTCAAATTCTCATTGCATAAACCGTATACCATCGCGGCGCTGACCGCGCTGGTGTGCCTGTTCGGCGTCTTCTCGGCGCGGCGGATGCCCACCGACATCTTCCCCGAGATCAACATCCCCGTCGTCAGCGTGGTCTGGTCCTACAACGGCATGGCCGCGCGGGAAATCCAGACGCGCATCATTGACCAGCACGAGCGCCAGTTGGCCTCGCTGGTGGACGACATCGAGCGCGTCGAGTCCAACAGCTACAACGGCGTCGGCGTCATCAAGATCTACCTGCACGAGGGCGCCAACATCAGCAGCGCGGTCTCGCAGATCAGCGGCAGCGCCCTGACCTGCCTGAAGAACATGCCGCGCAACATCACCCCGCCGCTGGTCGTCCGCTACAGCGCCACGGACGTGCCGATCATCCAGTTGAGCCTGGCCAGCAGCACGCTCCCGGACGTCATGCTCAACGACTACGGGCAGAACGCCATCCGCCCGTACCTGGCCACGGTGCAGGGCGCGCAGGTGCCGTTTCCGTACGGCGGCCGGCCGCGCCTGATCATGGCCGACCTGGACATCCAGGCGCTCCGGGCCAAGAACCTGAGCCCCAGGGACGTCACCCAGGCGCTGCTCGACCAGAACCTGATTGTGCCCACCGGCACGGCCAAGGTCGGCAAGACCGAGTACGCCGTCCAGATGAACAACAGCACCGACGCGATCGAGGCGATGAACGACTTCCCCATCAAGCGGGTCGGCGGCGCCACGGTGTTCCTCCGCGACGTGGCCCACGTCCACAACGGCTACCAGGTGCAGACCAATTCGGTCGCCGTGGACGGCGCGCCCGGCAGCCTGATGATCATCCGCAAGACCGGCGGCGAGTCCACGCTGCGGATCATTGACGGCGTCCTGGCGGCCCTGCCGGACATCCGGCTGCTGCTGCCGGAGGGGATGAAGATCAAGCCCGTGTTCAACCAGGCGGTTTTCGTCAAGGCCGCGCTGCAGAGCGTGCTGATGGGCGGCCTGATGGCCGCCGCGCTCACCGGCCTGATGATCCTGCTCTTCCTCGGCAACCTGCGGCTCACCTCCATCATCATGGTCTCGATCCCGCTCTGCGTCCTCTCGGCGATCATCGTCATGTATTCGATGGGCGAATCGCTCAACGTGATGACGCTCGGCGGCTTCGCCCTCGCCGTCGGAATCCTGGTGGACGACGCCACGGTGGTCATCGAGAACATCGAGCGCCACCTGAGCATGGGACACCAGTTGGAGGACGGCATCATCCGGGCCGCGCACGAAGTGGCTGCTCCGACGATGATCGCCACCCTGGCGATCTGCGTCGTCTTCGTGCCGATCTTCCTCCTGCAGGGCACCTCCAAGTACCTCTTCGCGCCGCTGGCCGTGGCGGTGGTCGTCTCGCTGCTGGCCAGCCGGCTGACCTCCTTCACGGTCGTGCCCGTGCTCTTCAAGCAATTGATGAAGAACTACGTGCATCGGCACGACATCCACGCCGACGGCCCTCACGCCGGCCCCGGCGGCGAAGCCCACGCCGCGCATCCGAACCCCTATGTGCCTTCGCACCATGGATTCAACCGGTATTTCCTCGCGTTCCGCGACAAGTACCGCAACTACCTCGCCTGGGCGGTGCATCACCCGGTCGTCTGCTCGCTGCTGTTCGTCGGCGCGGCGGGCCTTTCCTGCCTGCTGTTCCCGCGCATCGGCATGGACTTCTTCCCGTCGGTGGATGCCGGGCAGATGCGCCTGCACGCGCGCGCGCCCGCCGGCGCCCGCCTGGAAGAGACCCAGGCGCTGTTCGGCCGCGTCGAGCGCGCCATCCGCGAGATCGTCGGCCGGGGCGAGGTGGACGTGATGCTCGACAACATCGGCCTGCCGTACAGCGGCATCAACATCGCCCTGAGCGACACCGCCAGCGCCGGCCCGATGGACGGCGAGATCCTCGTCTCCCTCAAGGAAAAGCACCGGCCGACGGCCGAGCACATGGCCGCCCTGCGGCGCGAGCTGCCGAAGCGCTTCCCCAACATGCAGTTCTTCTTCCAGCCGGCCGACATCGTCAACCAGGTCCTCAACTTCGGCCAGCCTTCGCCGATTGACATCCGCGTGCAAGGGCCCAAGGAAGCCGCGAATTATGCCGTGGCCATGAAGATCGCCGCCGATTTGCGCCACATTCCCGGCGTGGTGGACGTGCACCTGTTCCAGGTCCCCACTTCGCCCGCCTTGCAGATTGACGTGGACCGCGTCATGGCCCGGCAGATTGATATGACCCAGGGCGACGTGGCCAGCAACGTGCTCGTGGCGCTCAGTTCCAGCGCCGTCGTCTGGCCCAATTTCTGGATCAATCCCCGCAACCAGGTCAGCTACCAGCTCGTCGTGCAGACTCCGCAGTACCAGGTCAATTCCGTGGCCGACCTGAAGCGGCTGCCGCTGACCGGAGGCCGCCGCGGCGACCAGATGCTCATGAACGTCGCCGACGTCTCGCGGACCCAGGTGCCGATGCTGCTTTCCGAAGTCAACCTCCTGCCCGTATTCGACGTCAACGCCGACATCCAGGGGCGCGACCTGGCCGGCGCGGCGGCGGACATTGACCGGGTGCTGAAGGCCGATCGCCCGCCCGAGGAGACCACGGGCATCAAGGTCGCGCTCGCCGGCCAGGTCGAGACCATGCGCGCCAGTTTCGCCGGCATCGCCGGCGGCATGGTCCTGGCCATCGTCCTGGTCTACCTGCTGATGGTCATGAGCTTCCAGAGCTGGCTCGATCCGCTGATCGTGCTGATGGCCGTCCCCTGCGCGCTCGCCGGCGTCGCCTGGATGCTCTACCTGACGCACACCCACTTGAGCGTGCCGGCCCTCATGGGCACGCTGATGTGCATCGGACTGGGCACGGCCAACAGCATCCTGGTGATCGTGTTCGCACGCCAGCGATTGGCCGCCGGCGACAATTCGATTACGGCGGCTGTGTCGGCAGGCTACACCCGTATCCGCCCCGTCCTGATGACCGCCGGCGCCATGATCCTGGGCATGATCCCGATGGCCGTGGGCATCGGCGAGGGCGGCGAGCAAAACGCCCCGCTCGCCCGCGCCGTCATCGGCGGCCTGTTCTTCGCCACTTTTGCGACCTTGATTTTCGTGCCTGCGGTCTTCCGGCTCATGCACCGCTCGGCGCAGACTGCTCCACAGATTGAAGGAGGCGCACGATGAACGAACTCGATCCGAAACCCGCTTCTCCGCCCGGCGCGCCGCACGCGGAGGCCGCGCATGTTCCTGTCCCGGTTCACTTCCACCATTGGACCGGCCTGATCGTCGCGGTGGCGGTGCTGGCGGCGGCCGGCGGGCTGGTCATCGCGCACCATTATCGGGCCCTCAAGTCGGAGGCGGCCCAGGCGGAGCTCAAAGACAGCCTCCATCAGGCGCTCGAACGGCCGCCGGAGGTCTACGTCGCCCGCGTGGCCGGCGGCGACCCGGACAGCCCGCTCACGCTGCCGGGCGTATGCCGCGCCTTTTATGAAGCCAAGCTTTTCGCGCGAGTCAACGGCTACGTCCGGAAATGGTATTTCGATATCGGCGACCACGTGAAGGCCGGCGACATCCTGGCCTCCATTGACACGCCGGACCTCGACGAGCAGCTTCGGGTCGCCCAGGCCAAGCTGGCGTCGCTGACCGCCGACGTGAAGCTCGCCCAGGCCGCGGCCGACTTCGCCCGGATCACCTATGAGCGGTTCGAGACGGCCGCGCCGGAGGGCGTCGTGTCGCGCCAGGAGGCGGACGAGAAGAAGTCGGAGCGGGACGTCGGCATGGCCAAGCTGGAATCGGCGAAGGCCCAGGTGGCGCTCGGAGAGGCGGAGGTGCGGCAGTTGCAGGACATGGTCGCCTTCAAACAGGTCGTGGCGCCCTTCGACGGCGTGGTGACCGGGCGGTCGGTGGACATCGGCGAGCTGGTCACCGCCGGCAGCACCGCCAGCACCCCCTCGATGTTCACGGTCTGCACCACCGACACGGCGCGCGTCTTCGCGGAGGTGCCGCAGGTGGCGGCGTCGAACATCCACGTCGGCATGCCCGCCGAGTTGACCGTGCCGCAGTTCCCCGGCCGCGTGTTCCACGGCCAGGTGGACCGCACCGCCGAGGCGATTGACGCGGCCTCCGGCACGCTGCGGGTCGAAGTCCTCGCGCCCAATCCGGACGCCGCGCTGCTGCCGGGCATGTACGCCCAGGTCACCTTCCACTGCCGCGATCTCCACCCGCCGGTCCGAATCCCGGCCGGCGCGCTCCTGCTCCTGGTGGATGGGCCGCACGTCGCCATCGTCGGCGCGGACGGATGCGTGCGCTTCCAGCCGATCAAGATCGCCCGCGACCTGGGGGATACCATCGAGGTCGCCGACGGGCTTTCCAGCGGCGAGAGCGTCGTCCTGAATATCAGCACCGAGATCACCGACGGGCAGAAGGTGTCGCCCGTCGTCGCCGACGCTCCGAACCCATCGGCCCTCAATTCCGCCCATGCGGTCAGTGAAGGAGGAGAGTGATGAAACTCCGACGCGTTGTCCTGGGCCTGTTCGCCGGCGTCCTGGCCGGCCTCGCCGGCTGTGCCGTCGGCCCCGATTACCAGACGCCAAAGACCGAGACGCCGCCGGGCTTCGACGCCGGCGCGGTTTCCGGCATCCCGCCGCCGGCGGCGCAGCCGGCGGAAGAGCAGCGCTGGTGGGCGACCCTGGCGGACCCGGAACTGGGCTCGCTGATCGGGCGCGCCATGCAGGCCAACTTCGACCTGGCGATCGCGCTGACCCGGCTGAACCAGGCGCGGAGTTTCCGCTACGTCGTGGCGGCGGACATCTGGCCGACGGCGAACCTCAGCGGCGCGGTCGCGCGCTCCTCCGGCAACAACGCCACGCGCGGCCGCGTGGACTCCCCTTTGAACGCCGCCAGCGACACCACCGACGGCGTCAGGGAAATCACCCAGGCGGGCGGCTTCGACGCCTCGTGGGAACTGGACTTTTTCGGCCGCGTGCGGCGCTCGGTCGAGGCCGCCGACGCCGACAGCCAGGCGGCGGCTGAGGTGCGCAACCAGGTCCGGCTGACCGTGATTGCGGACGTCGTCCGGGCCTATGTCCACCTGCGCGGCACGCAGCGCCGCCTGGAACTCGCCCGGCAGAACGTCACTCTCCAGCAGCGTACGCTGGACCTGGTGGCCCGCCGCCTGGCGCTGGCCCTGACCAACGAACTCGACGTGGCGCTGGCCCAGCGCCAGCTCGAAACGACCAAGGCCGCCGTGCCGCCGCTGACCGCCGAGATCGCCGACACGCAGCGGCAGATCGCCGTGCTCCTGGGCGGCGATCCGCAGATGCTTTACGAGGAACTCGGCGCGGCCGTACCGCTGCCGCAGCCGCCGACGGTGGTCGCTCTGGAACATCCCGCGGACCTGCTCCGCCACCGGCCGGACGTCCGCCAGGCCGAGCGGCAACTGGCCGCCGAGACCGCCCGCATCGGCGTGGCCGTCGCCACGCTTTTCCCGCGCGTCACCCTCAGCGGCGCACTGGGCATGCAGGCGGAAGGGCGGCCCGCCTTCGGCTTCGACCAGCGCTACATTTACTCCGCAGGCCCCGGCGCCAGTTGGCCGATCCTGGATTTCGGGCGCCTGGAGGCGGCCAAGGCGGTGCAGGACTGGCGCACGCAGCAGGCGTTGCTGAGCTATCGCCAGACCATACAGCTCGCCATCAAGGAAGTGGACGACTGGCTGGGGCAGTTCGCCTCCGAGCAGGACCGGTTCCAGCGGCTGACGGCCGCCGTCCGCGCCAGCCAGCGGGCCACCGACCTGGCGACCCGGCGGTACGACGACGGCCTCACCGATTTTCTGAACGTCCTCGACGCCGAACGCGAACTCTATGCGCTGGAGGACCAGGCGGCGATCTCGCAGGAAACCGTCCTGGTGGACTGGGTGGCGCTCAACAAGGCGCTGGGGCGCGGGTGGGAAATCGCCATGCCCGGCGGCGAGACGGCCCCGCCTCCGCCGGTCATCAGCCCGCCCATCGAGCTGATCACCGCCCATGCGGACGCGTCATCGCCCGCGGGCCGGTAGCCTCCGAGCTTGACGGCGGCGATCCAAGCGTATAATCTGGTGCGAGGAAGGGGACTGTCCATTGGGGGACAGTCGAAGGGGAAATGCGGCGCCCTCGGGCTATAGCGTCCGGCTCTCATTCCATCAGGCCCGGTCCATCGGAATAGAGCGATGTGGTTCTCCAGCTTTGCGTTGCGCCGGCCGTACACCATCGCGGCCGTGACGGCGCTGGTGTGTCTGTTCGGCGTCTTCTCGGCGCGGCGGATGCCCACGGACATCTTCCCGGAAATCAACATCCCCGTCGTCAGCGTGGTCTGGTCCTACAACGGCATGGTCGCGCGGGAAATCCAGACGCGCATCATAGACCAGCACGAGCGCCAGTTGGCCTCGCTGGTGGACGACATCGAGCGGCTGGAGTCCAACAGCTACAACGGCGTGGGCGTCATCAAGGTCTATCTGCATGAGGGCGCCAGCACCAGCGCGGCGGTCTCGCAGATCACCAGCAGCGCCCTGACCGTGCTCAAGTACATGCCGCGCAACATCACCCCGCCGCTGGTCGTCCGCTACAGCGCCACGGACGTGCCGGTCATCCAGTTGAGCCTGGCCAGCGAGACGCTCCCGGACGTCAAGCTCAACGACTACGGGCAGAACGTGATCCGCCCGTTCCTGGCCACGGTGCAGGGGGCGCAGGTGCCGTTCCCCTACGGCGGCAAGCCGCGCCTGATCATGGCGGACCTGGACAACGACGCGCTCCGGGCCAAGAACCTGACCCCGAACGACGTCACCGAGGCTTTGCTCCGGCAGAACCTGATCCTGCCGACGGGCACCGCCAAGGTCGGCGACATCGAGTACGCGATCGAGCTGAACAACAGCACCGACGCGATCGAGGCGATGAACGATTTCCCGGTCAAGCGGGTCGGCGGCGCGATGGTGTTCCTCCGCGACGTGGCCCACGTCCACAGCGGCTACCAGGTGCAGACCAATTCGGTGGCCGTGGACGGCGCGCCCGGCAGCCTGATGATCATCCGCAAGACCGGCGGCGAGTCCACGCTGCGGGTGATTGACGGGATCCTGGCGGCCCTGCCCGACGTGCGGTTGCTGCTGCCGGAGGGGATGACGATCAAGCCCATATTCAACCAGGCGGTGTTCGTCAACGCGGCGCTGCGCAGCGTGCAGATGGGCGGCCTGATGGCCGCCGTCCTCACCGGCCTGATGATCCTGCTCTTCCTCGGCAATGGGCGGCTCACCCTGATCATCCTCGCCTCCATCCCGCTCTCGGTCCTGACGGCCGTCATCGTCATGTACGTCATCGGAGAATCCTTCAACGTGATGACGCTCGGCGGATTCGCCCTCGCCGTCGGCATCCTGGTGGACAACGCCACCGTGGTGATCGAGAACGTCGAACGCCACCTCAGCCTGGGAAACGATCTGGAGGAGGCCATCGTCCAGGGCGCCGGCGAAGTCGGCTTCCCCACGATGGTCTCTACGCTCTCGATCTGCATCGTCTTCGTGCCGATCTTCCTCCTGCAGGGCACCTCCAGGTACCTCTTCTCGCCGCTGGCCGTGGCGGTCATCGCCTCGCTCCTGGCCAGCCTGCTGATCTCCTTCACGCTCGTGCCCCTGCTCTTCAAGCTCCTGATGAAAAGATACGCGAAACGCGGCTCGCACGCCGACGGACAGGCCAACGCCTACGTGCCGTCGGACCATGCGTTCAACCGGCATTTCCAGGAATTCCGCCGCGCCTACCGCCACGTCGTGGCCTGGGGCGCGCATCACCCGATCGTGTGCGGGCTGATGTTCGTCATCGCCGCGGGCGTTTCCTGGCTCCTGTTTCCGATCCTCGGGATGGACTTCTTCCCGCAGGTGGACGCGGGGCAGATGCGGCTGCACGTGCGCGCGCCCAACGGCACGCGGCTGGAGAAAACCCAGGAGTTGTTCGGCCACGTCGAGGCGGCCATCCGCGAGATTGTCGGCCGCGACGAGGTGGACGTGATGCTCGACAACATCGGCCTGCCGTACAGCGGCATCAACATCGCCCTGAGCGACACGGCCACCGCCGGGCCGATGGACGGCGAGATCCTCATCTCGCTCGTGAAGGATCACCGCCCCACGGCCGGGCACATCGCCGCCCTGCGGCGCGAGCTGCCGGGGCGTTTCCCCGAAATGCGGTTCTTCTTCCAGCCGGCGGACATCGTCAACCAGGTCCTCAACTTCGGCCAGCCGTCGCCGATTGATATCCGGGTGACGGGCGCCAAGGAAGTCGAGAACTATAAGGTGGCCCTGAAAATCCAGAGCGATCTTCACCGCATCCCCGGCGTGGTGGACGTTCACCTGTACCAGGTCCCCATCGCGCCCGCCCTCGGCATCGCCGTGGACCGCGTCATGGCGCAGCAGACCGACATGACCCAGGACGACATCGCGCGCAACGTGCTCCTGTCGCTGAGTTCCAGCGCGGTCGTCCTGCCCAATTTCTGGATCAACCCGCGCAACCAGATCAGCTACCTGCTGGTCCTCCAGACCCCGCAGTACCAGGTCACTTCCGTGGCGGACGTGCAGCGGCTGCCGCTGACCGGAGGCAGCCGCGGCGACCAGATGCTCATGAACGTCGCCGAGGTGAAGCGGACCGAGGTCCCCATGCTGATCTCCGAATCCAATATCCTCCCCGTTTTCGACGTGAACGCCGACGTCGAGGGCCGCGACCTGGCGAGCGC
Organism: Candidatus Brocadiia bacterium; assembly: GCA_052139675.1. Lineage (GTDB taxonomy): Bacteria > Planctomycetota > Brocadiia > CAIUPP01 > CAIUPP01 > JBEKCB01. Next base: position 61,948 of record JBKQWE010000014.1, on the reverse strand, counting down.
GGCGGCGGAGATCAACAAGGTGCTCGACGCCGATCGCCCGCCCGAGGAATCGGGCATCAAGGTCGCGCTCTCCGGCCAGGTCCAGACCATGCGCGCCGGCTTCGCCGGGATCGCCGGCGGCATGGTGTTGGCCATCGTGCTGGTGTACCTGCTGATGGTCATCAACTTCCAGAGCTGGCTCGACCCGCTGATCGTGCTCATGGCCGTCCCCTGCACGCTGGCCGGCGTCGCGTGGTTCCTCTACCTGACGCACACGCACTTGAGCGTGCCGGCCCTGATGGGCACGCTGATGTGCATCGGCCTGACCACCGCCAACAGCATCCTGGTGGTGGTCTTCGCCCGCCAGCGGCTGGCGGCCGGCGACGACTCGGTCACGGCGGCGGTCGCCGCGGGCTATACGCGCATCCGCCCGGTCCTCATGACCGCCGGCGCCATGATCCTGGGGATGATCCCGATGTCGCTGGGCCTCGGAGAGGGCGGCGAGCAGAACGCGCCTCTCGCCCGGGCCGTCATCGGCGGCCTGCTCTTCGCCACCTTTGCCACCCTGGTTTTTGTGCCTTCGGTTTTCCGGCTCGTGCACCGCGCGCCGCCGACGGTTCCACCCGGTGAAGGAGGCGGACGATGACCGAGAGCCATCCGAACCCGGCTTCTCCGCCCGTCTCCGCCGCCGCGCCGCAGCCGGCGCCCTCCGCGAAGGGCAGCCCGGGCGCCGCCGCGCCACAGCCGGCCGCCGCAGCGCAGGCCGCTCCGGCAGGCGCCGCCGCGCCGCAGCCGCCGCCCGCACATGTTCCCGTTCCGGTGCACGTCCATCCCAAGACCGGCCGGATCATTGCGCTGACGGTTGTGATCGCGGTCGCCGTGTTGATCGTCGGTTTCGGACTCCGCGCCCGCGAGAGGAAAGCGGCCCGGGCGGCGCTGACGGAGCGCGTCCGCCGGACGCTCGAACAGCCGCCGGTGGTCCACGTCGTCAAGGTCGAGGCCGGCAGCCCGGACAGCCCGCTGGCGCTGCCGGGCGTATGCCGCGCGTTCTATGAAGCCAAGCTTTTCGCGCGGGTCAACGGCTACGTCCGAATATGGAATTTCGATATCGGCGACCACGTCAAGGCCGGCGACGTCCTGGCCTCGATTGACACGCCCGACCTCGACCAGGAACTCATGGTCGCCCGGGCCAAACTGGAGTCGCTGAAGGCCGACGTGAAACTGGCCGAGGCCGCGACCGAATTCGCCCGGATCACCCATGTGCGATTTAAGACCGCCGCGCCCGAAGGGGTCGTGTCGCTCGAGGAGGCCGACCAGAAGAAATCGGAGTTCGACGTCAGCCTGGCCAAGCTGGAATCGGCGAAGGCCCAGGTAGCCCTGGGCGAGGCGGACGTGCGCCGGCTCGAAGACCTGGTCGGCTTCAAGCAGGTCGTGGCGCCCTTCGACGGCGTGGTGACCCGGCGGTCCGTGGACATCGGCGACCTGGTCACCGCCGGCAGCACCAGCACCGACACCATGCTTTTCACCGTCTCCACCACGGAGACGGCGCGCGTCTTCGTGGAAGTGCCGCAGGTGGCGCGGGCGAGCATCAGCGCCGGGCTTCAGGCCGACGTGACCGCGCCGGAGTTCCCCGGGCGCGTCTTCCAGGGCGCGGTGGACCGCACCGCCGAGGCGATTGATCCGGCCTCGGGCACGATCCGGGTCGAAGTGCTCGCGCCGAACCCCGACGGCGCCCTGGTGCCGGGCATGTACGCCCAGGTCACCTTCCACTGCCGGAATGTCCACCCTGCCGTCCGCATCCCGGCCGGCGCGCTGCTGCTGCTGGTTCACGGACCGCACGCCGCCATCGTGGGCGCGGACGACTGCGTGCACTTCCGCCCGATCAAGATCGGCCGCGACATGGGGGATATCATCGAGGTTGCGAACGGGCTTTCCGCCGGCGAGAGCGTCGCGCTGAACATCAGCAACGAAATCGCCGAGGGCGAGAAGGTGACGCCCGTCGCCGCCAACGTCGGCAAAGTCTCCGCCGCATCCGCCGAGGTGCTCGGCGCAGGCGCCGAGTGACCCAATCCGCGCCGCGAAAGGCCGGCTACGCGGAGGCCGGGGATCCGTTTTCAGGCGGTCGCGCCGGAAGGGTGAGGGTGAACAGGCTGCCCTTGCCCGGCTCGCTCTGCACGGCGACCGAGCCGCCATGAGCCTGGGCGATGTGTTTGACGATCGAGAGCCCCAGCCCGGTGCCGCCCATGTCGCGGCTGCGCCCCTTGTCCACGCGGTAGAACCGCTCGAAGATGCGCGGCAGGTATTCGCGCTCGATGCCGGGTCCCTCGTCGCGGACCTCGATGACCAGCGATCCGTTGCGCAGCGCGGCTTCCACCGTCACCGGCTTGCCCGGCTCGCTGTACTTCACCGCATTGTCCACGAGGTTGACGAGCGCCTGTTCGAGCAGCGGCACGTTGACCTTCGCGCGGAGCGTTTCCTCGCAGCGGACGCGGATGGGGATGTTTTTCCGGTCGGCCTTGAAGGCGCAGAGCTCGATCGCCGCGTCGAGCACGGCGCGGATGGAGGCCGTCTCGGTCATCACCGTCCCGCGCTCGCCCTGCTGCTCGAGCTTCGAGAGGAGCAGCAGGTCGTTGATGATGGCGTTGAGCCGGTCCGCCTGCCGGGCGATGATGCCGAGGAACTTCTCGGCGGACTCCGGCTCGCGCATCGCGCCGTCGAGCAGCGTTTCCACGAACCCCTTGATCGCGGTGATCGGCGTGCGGAGTTCGTGGGAGACGTTCGCGACGAAATCGCGCCGGAAATTCTCGAGCCGGCGGATGCGCGTCATGTCGTTCAGGACCACCACCGCGCCCATCTGCCGGCCCGAGGCGTCGTGCAGCACCGCGCCGTGCACCTGCAGCCAGCGCTCGCCGTTTTCGCGGAGGAGGATTTCGTTCTCCGTCGGCGTCTTTTCGCTCGAGAGCGTCTGCCCGATGAATTTCTGAAGCTCCGGGTTCCGGACGACCTCCTGGATCATCTTGCCCTGCGCCTCGGCGGGGCTGGCGCCGAGCAGCGCGCCGGCCGCCTGGTTCATGCGCAGCACGCGCTCGCCCATGTCCACGGCCAGCACGCCCTCGACCATGCTCAGAAAGACGGCCTCCTGCTCGTTGCGCTGCGCGGTGATGAGCCGGATGCGGTCCTCGAGCTGCGCCGCCATCTGGTTGATCACCACCGCCAGGCCGCCGATCTCCGCGGTGGACGGCACGTACAGCCGGTGGTCCAGCTCGCCGGCGGCCAGGCGCTCCACGCCGCGTTTCATCTCCTCGATCGGCCGCGCGATGCGCCCCGAGACGGCCAGGCAGACGATGGCCGCCGCGACGGCGATCAGCACGCCCACCAGGGCGATCTGGACTTGCAGGTCGCGCACGGCATGGTCAATGTGGCTGAGCGACATGGCCGTGCGCAGGACCAGCAGGTTCCCGCGCGGGTCCTGCGCGGCGATGGCCGCGTACATCATGGTCGCGCCGATAGTCGGGCTCTCGCGGACCGCGCGCCCGACGCTGCCCGGGCGGGCGAGGGCTTGTTGAATCTCGGGCCGGCCGGCGTGGTTTTCCATCCTCTCGGGAGTCGAGTCGGTGTCGCCGAGCACGGATCCGTCCGGCTTGATCACGGTGATGCGCGTGTCGGTGATCTGGCCTACCTCTTTGCAGAAGGCGTCTATCTTCGCCGGGGTCGCGGGCAGCAGGCCGTTGGCCATGTCGCGGCCGAGGACGCGCACGCGGGATTCGAGGACGCTCTCGGTCTGCGTGCGGAAGAAGCCGCGCGTGGCCTCCGAGGCGTAGAGCGTGACCACCAGCAGGGACAGCACCGTCACGAGCAGGTAAGAGGGATACAGTTGCCAGAGCAGCCGCTTCCGTCGCACCCGCTACTCCTTGAAGCGGTAGCCGACACCGCGCACGGTCTCGATGCAGTTCCCGAGCGGCGCGATTTTCTTGCGCAGCCCGACGATGTGCACGTCCACCGACCGGTCGGTCACCGCCGTGTGCCCGCGCGCGGCGTCAATCATCTGCTGGCGCGTGAACACCCAGCCGGGGCGGCGCGCGAGCAGGTTCAGCAGCAGGAATTCGGTATGCGTCAGCTCGACGCGCTTGCCGTGGACGAGCACCTCGTGCCGGCCCGGATGGATGACGATGCCGCGCACCGAGACGGTGGAGCTGTCGTCCATCGGCTCCTGTCCTTTGCGCCGCAGCACGGTCTTGACCCGCGCGAGCAGCACGCGCGGGCTGAACGGCTTGGTGATATAGTCGTCCGCGCCCAGTTCCAGGCCGGTGACCACGTCGGCTTCCTCGCCGCGCGCGGTCAGCATCACGATGGGGATGTGCGCGGTCTTGTCCTCGCGCTTGAGGATTTTGCACGCCTCGAGGCCGTCCATGCCCGGCAGCATCAGGTCGAGCACGATCAGGTCGGGCGGCTTCGACCGCGCCAGCTTCAGCGCTTCCTCCGCGCTGGTGACGCCGGTGACCTTGAACCCGCCCTTGGCCAGGTTGTACGTCACCAGTTCCAGGATGTCCTTCTCGTCGTCAACGACCAGTATGGATTCGTTGGTCATGGCCCCTCTTCCTTCGAGGCGAAACCGGCCTCGTAACATCCCTTTTACCGGGAATACATTAGCCTCCCGTCAGGAAAATGTAAACTCGCGGTGAGCTTGGTGCGAGAAATGCGTGAGCCGGTCCCTATTCAGCCATGAAGCAATACGGGTCGCGCTCCTCGAAGACGTTCAGGCCGCGCGCGAAGGCGATGGCCATGCAGCCGCCGCACGTCGGGCGCAGCGGGCAGTCCGCGCACGCGCGGCAGCCGGCGCGATAACGGCGGGCCGGCTCGGAGTCGTAGATTTCGCCGAGGTCCTGTTTGAGCAGGTTGCCGATCGGCGAGGGGAATTTCCGGCAGGCGTGCGTCTCGCCGTCGGGCAGGACCGCGACGAAGTTGAACGCCGCGCCGCATCCGTAGCCGGTGCAGCCGTCGAAGGGCGCCTCGCCCCGGCGCCGCCGGACGATGTTGAACAGGTTGTCCTTCAGGCGCAGGAGCGGGTTGCTCTTCGAGGCGGTGAGGTACTTTTCGAGGAAGGCCGCGTAGGCCGAGCGCGACGGCATCGCCAGCGCGGCGCCTTCGCCGACCTGCGAGAGGCGGTTGAAGTTGAAATGCCCAGTGTGGCCGCGGAGCCGCTCGGCCAGCGGCAGCACCTGCTCCAGGTTGTCGCGGGCGACCGTGAGCATCACGGTGGATTCGATCTCCAGGTCGCGCAGCACGCCGAAAAACTCGATCGTGCGCGCGAAATGCCCCGCGCCGCGGATCCGGTCGTTGTACTCCGGCAGCCCTTCCAGGCTGACCTGGTAGTACTGCGGGCGCTCGATGGCGAGCAGCTTTTCGAGCGCCGGGCGCGGGACCGGGTTGCCCAGGATCGAAAGCGGGAACCCGCGTTCCGCCGCCGCGCGCCAGAGCTCCTCGAAGTCCGGATACAGGAACGGGTTTCCGCCGGTGAAGCAGACGTGCCCGCGCACGCGGCGGTCGGCGCAGAAGCGGCGCAGGTCGTCGAGGACCTTCACGCCCTGTTCGAGCGTCAGCGGCGACCGCTTGCTGCGGTCGTAGCAATGCTTGCAGCGCAGGTCGCAGGCCTGCGTGATGTGCCACTGGAGCAGGAACGCCGGCGACGACGTGAACGCCGCGGGCGTCTCCGCGGGGATCGGGAAGAGCGCCGGGTCGCGCCGGATGCGCGAGCGCGGCGGCAGCAGAATGCCCTTCTCCGCCGCGCGCCAGAGCGCATTTTCCACGACCGGAACGGCCGCCTTCGCCGCCTGTGCCGCCTTCGCGATCGGGATCTCTTCGACCACCACCTTCAGTGCCAGCAGCTCGGCATCCTCGGCGGCCTGCACGCGCGTCCCGCCGGTGACGGGATCGCGCCAGACCATTGCGTGTTCCGCGCCGGGCTGAGGCGCCGCGGGCGTGAGGCCTTCCGCCGGGCTCACCAGCCCGCACAGCCGCCAGGTGAGCGGCAGCAGGTTCAGCGTCGGGTTGACCTCGAACCGATCCGTCTCGTTCGCGGCCGGCGTCGCCGCCTTCGAGACTTCATGGCGCGCCCATTCCAGCCGCGCTAATTCGGCCAGAAAATCGGGCGCGCCGGAACTATCCTTCATCGCCGCCAAACGGTCCGGCAGCGATTCCGGCCTGCGCATCCCGCCGCAGGCCTTCAGCAGCCGCGGCCACGCCCTGGGACCGATCAGCGCGCGGCAGACCGGAAACGGCTCCGCCCGCGCAGCCTTTCGACGAGCTTTCATATTCCTGCATCTTCACTGAGACAAACTTTTTGCCACGGATTTCACGGATTACACGGATTACAGGCGACGAACGGAAATTCCTGATTTTCGTTAATCCGTGTAAATCCGTGAAATCCGTGGCGAATATTCTGTCGTTGCCGTCGCTTCTTTCCTCAATCCGTGGCCATTGTCGTTTCAGAAGCCCAGCCCGATGAGCCACTTCGCGCAGAGCGCGGGCCACTGGCCGACGACCGGATCATTCGTCGCCAGGCCCAGGCCGTGCGGCCCGTGCGGGAAGACGTGCAGCTCGAACGGGACCTTGTTCAGGCTCAACGCCTTCGCGAAGAGCAGACTGTCCTGCACGCGGACCGTCGCGTCGTCCGCGGTGTGCCACAGGAACGCCGGCGGCGTGCGCGGCGTGACCTGGAGTTCGTTCGAGAACGAGCGGACCAGCGCCTGCGACGGCTTCCGGCCGAGCAGGTTCGCCCGCGTGCCCTGGTTCCAGCCGCCGGCGAACGTGATCACCGGGTAGCAGAGAATCGCCGCGTCGGGCCGGCAGCTCTGCCGCTCGACCGTGTCCTTTGCGGCGGCGCGGCCCGCGGCGAAATGCGTCGCCGCCGACGCCGTCAAGTGCCCGCCCGCGGAGAAGCCGAGGATGCCCACGTGGCTGGGCTTCACGTTCCACTCCTTCGCCCGCGCGCGCACCAGGCGGATCGCCCGCTGCGCGTCCATCAGCGGCACCGGGTGCCGATGCGGCGAGTGGCGATAGCGCAGGACGAACGCGCCGATGCCCGCCTCGTTGAGCCATTCCGCGATGGGGAATCCCTCGTGCGCGGCCAGCGCTCCATATCCGCCGCCGGGGCAGACCACCACCGCGCCGCGCGGCTTGCCGCGGACGGTGTGCGGGACGACGAACGGCTCGACGCCGGAACTCACCCCGTCCGGCGTCGGCGCCGCGCCCGGCCACAGATTCACCGCGCGCCGCGTCCTGTTGACGTGCATAATCATGAATCGGCTCCTTCAAGCGCCCATTCCATTACTATCGCAAACTTCAATAGGCGAGCCCGCCAGCGCAACGCAGTATACCACCCGGCACTTCGCTATTCCAAGGAGCGTCGCCGGCTGGACGGCTGAAGAAAGCAGAACTGACGGTGGATCAGGCGTTGCAGGTTTGGGTCCTGGATGGCCAATGTTTGGTCCCCGTGGAACCTGGCTTTCGTGATGGTCAGGAATACCTGATATTGGCCCAGGAATGCCCCTCGTCCGCAAACCGACCGCAGAGGACAAAAAAGCGCCGCGCGATGTTCCTGAAGAACACCGCGCGGCGCGAGAAGGCGCAGATCGAAAAGGTGATCGTTCGGCTACTTGCCGCTGCTCCGGCGCATCCGGCGGCCGATCAGCCCGGCCAACCCGAGTCCCAACAGCGTCATCGTCGCCGGCTCAGGCACGCCCCCAGTCAGGGGCGGAGTGCCCACGGTACCCGTCAGGTTGAACGCCAGTCCGTCGCCCTCTGGACCGCCCCATAAAGGGGGATCGGTGGGGTATTCGTATGTCCACACATCGTCTTCCGTTGTGTCGCTTATGGACCAGAAGAACGACGCGACCTGGCCGGCGGCGGGAGTGTTGGGCGCCGTCTGCCAAATGCCGAGGTAGTACGTGCCGGCCGGGAGCGTAATGTCCGTCGTGGCGCTGTACGCGTAGACCGTAGCCCCATCGGCTGACGTTAACCCGGAATCTGCGCCGTTGCCACTGCCCAGCGAACCGGTCTGAGGTGGCGTCAGTTGCCCCTGGGGTGGATCGGTCGTGACGCCGTCATCCTGCTGGATGTCGAAGTCGAAGGATTCGCCCGGCGGCACAGGACCGGGAGTTATAACGTACGTATAAGATCCCCACCAATTGATCCCTGTAATCGTTGACGGAGATGCGAGCGTGAAATAGTCGTATGCTTCGGAGGAGTTGTTCGCCGTGTCACTGACGAACCCGCTTGAACTAGCCGGCGGCCCGCCGTTGTCGTAGAGCGTCACGGCCGACGCCGAACCCGTCCAAGCCGCCATAAGTCCCGCAATCGCGAAAGCAAACCAAAGCTTGCGCATGGCTTCAACCCTTTCTCCGTAAAACGCCTCCATCTTTCGCAGACACACGTAGCGCACCGATAACGCTACTGAAGGGCTTCCGTTACCCCTGGTAAGCTTATGCAGCAATTCGTGTTCCGCCGCAGGCCTGGATCCCAGAATTTCACTTGCAGTCGTAATCTCCTTATTTTCCCGTGTTTTCTCATAGGGGAAATTCCTAGACGCTAAACGAAGCCGGCTTTTGTGTCGAGAGCGGTCAACACGCGATGTTTATCATTTTCAACAAAGGGATGATTGCTCAAGAGCGCCACCTCGTGCGGCCGGAATACGATACGCCGGCGCGCGCCCCTCGCGCGCCTGGTGGGGATGAGGAGCCGAAGCGGTTTACCGCAGGTAGTGGATGGCCATCCATTCATGTACGCGGAATCAAATGGACGGAACTCCCGCCTGAAACTCGCCTGGTAACTGCGTTAGAAAGTGATCTGAACCCGCAGTGTTCCCACCAGGGCGTTCGGGTACGCGCCGCCGGGGTGGACGATGTATTGGATGTCCGGCTGGACGAAAGCCCAGGCGGTCAACTGCCATTGATAGAACGTCTCCACCGCGAGTTCATACGGATGCGCCAGTCCGGCCTGGGAACTGATGTGCGCGTATTGAGGGCTCAGGCCGATGACGTCGCCGGCCCGCGCGGCGATCGGCCCGGTCCACGTGACGCCGCCGCCGAAGTGACGGTCAATGGCGTTGATGTCGTCCTGCGTGGCGCCATATTCGAGGAATGTCCGCACGCCGCGGCCGGTGCGCGGTTCTCCTTTGGGTTGCCAGAGCGTCTGGTCCAGGATCGCGTAGCCGCCGTACGTGCCTTGCTGCTTCGAGCCGTCGAGGCGCGTGAACGTCCCGGTATGTTCCCAGACGCCCAGCTTCAAATTGCCGTCCTTCTCAAGCAGCGGCGCGGCGCTCCACTTGAGGCCGGTCTCGCCGATCAAGAATGTGCCGCCCTCGGTGCGCTGAACGCCGGCGGGATCCTCCGATAAGTCGCCGAACCGGTCCGAGCGATTGGCATAGTAGGCGCCGAAATCGGCGTACCAGAATTCAGCAGGCGTGAAGAAGACGTTGGCCGAGGGCATCGGATCGGGCGTGGTGGGGAACACGAAGATCGTCGGGCTGACCTGCGTGGAGCTGCCGAGGAAGGGCAGGCCGTTTTCAATGACGCTGAACTCGGTGTTGGCGTCCACCTTTCCGATCTTGACGCGGACCTTGTCATCCCACAGCTTCTGCTGATACCAGATCTCGAAGACTTGCAGATACGGCGATGAGTTCTGCTTGTCGAACACCTGGAGATCGCCCACCAGCGCGGTCGTCGGGTTTCTGCCGGCGTGGTCCTCGAGGTCTGCATAGAACTCGCCGCCGCGCCAGCCAAGCAGCTTGCCGGTGTCGAGCGCCAGGTTCAAATCGGACGTCGCCGCCGCGACGGGAGGCGCGGTGGCCAGGCCGCCCCGGAAGTTGTTGAACCCCTCCAGCGTGAGCGTGGCGCCGAGGGTGATCCCGGCATCCTGCAACCGCTGCCGCTCGCCCCACCAGCCGCCGGTCAGGTTATTGTCAAAGGCCGAGGCGCCCGGCGCGGCCTCCGGCTGCGCTGCGGTATCCGAAACGGGCGGAGCGTTATCCGGCGAACCGGCCGAGCCGGCCAGCGCCGCCGGGAGCGGCATCAGCGACAGGAAGGACACGACCGCGGCAGCGCCGCTCATCGCCGCCGGCCGATGACGAATCTTGCCCATAAGCCGCCGATCCATTTCCGCCGAACTCCGCCGCTCGCTCGGCGCGGGAAAACGGGGCCCGAACCCATTTTCCAAAACTGGTTCTAGTCAGCCGAAAAACTTCTGCCGACGACAGCCCCGATGACCGAGCCGATGATCGCTCCGGCCATGAAATCCGAGAACCAGTGGATGGTCATGGAGACGCCGACGCCGACGTAGAGCGCGTAGAGGAGCGCCGCCCAACCCAGCCAACGGTGTTTCGGAAAGAGCGTGAACACCGTCACGGCCATGGCGAAGGCGACGGTGGTATGCGACGACGGCCAGCCCCAAAAAACTCCGCCGCGCCACCAGCCGAAGCGGAAGACGTGACTGATGTCTTCGCCGAGACCGCGCGGAGGATGCGGGCGGCCCGTAACCGCCTTGTACGCCGCGGCGATCAGCAAGCCGAGCAGCGCAGCCTGGCCGACGGCCCAGCCGATCAAAACGGCGCGGGCATTCCGGGCGATGATGCCGAGCGCAAAAAGGCTCAGCGGCAGGAGAACCGGCAGCAGCATGCCCAGGTGGACGGCGCGGAACATCCAGGAATGAAGCGTCGGATCGCGGGTGGCCTGAAAATAGCGCCAGTCGAAACCGGACGTGACCGCGATGAAAGTGAGGACGATGGCGAGGACATGCCAGACGATCCACCGGCCCCTGAAGCAGCCGACGAGGTTGCGCGGCAGCGTCACCAGAAATCGTTTCATAAGTCGGATTCTGACCATCGGGAACCGGCTTGTCAAGGAGAAGCCGCGCGGCGGGAAAAGGCCTCTGCTCCGGCCGGCTCCGCTGTTTCCTTGACAACGCCGTTGCCGGCACCTAGAATCCGCGGGATTCGGGCAGGCTGCTCATGGCGATCATGGGTCCGCAATCAAATGGGAAACTCCGGTTTATCACGGAAAGGAACTCGTCATGAAGCACATCGCATGGGTCCTCTGCGGCGGTCTGGCCCTGGGCGCCTGCGGCCTTGCGCCGGCCCAGGAGAGTCAGAATCAAGCTCAGAAGCTTCCCGCCATTCGGAAGGTTGAGATCGGCAAGAACGCTGCGCTCCTGGTGAACGGCAAGCCGTTCTTCCCCCTGATGCTCTGGCTCCAATCGCCCAGCGACTTCGCCCTGGAGAAGGAGCTGAACGTCAACACGATCGTCGGCTACGACTGGGACGCGCCCGAAGGCGACGCCGCCAGGACCCGCGACCCCGGCCTGGCCGCCTACGCCGAGAAGGCGTGGCAGGCGAACCTCTACTTCGTGCCCTCCTTCCGCGCGGATTACCCCGCCGGCACGGTCGCCAGAGCGGCGGCCCTGGAGAACGTCCTGGGCTGGATCCAGGGCGACGAGCCGGACATGTCCACCCGGGTCAGCGGCGCCGTCGTCACACCGGCCAAGAACATGAACGTCAACCCCAGCACGCCTTTCTCCCGCATCGTGGACGGCGACACGGGCAGTTGGACCGTCCTCGAGCCGATGGCGGGCGCGGAGTTCACCATCCACCTCAAGGCCCCCGTAACGGTGCAGAGCCTGGCCATCTGGCTGACCCTCTCCAAGGGGCTGGCGGTCGGCAAGGACGTCGTGTTCTCCGGCGACGGCAAAGAGCTGCTCAAGGCCACCCTCGAGAACAAGGACGGCCAGCAGAAGTTCGACCTGAAGGAGCCTGCCACGTTCCGGTCGCTGACCGTGCGCTTCACCTCCGAGTACCCCGGCGACCAGAAGTATGGCTCCGTGAGCGAGGTGCAGGCCTTCGACAAGGACGGCAAGGACGTGCTCCTTTCCAAGCCGCACAAGGAGCCGCGCGTCGCCCCCGAGGTCATCCAGGCCGCCTACCAGGCCACTAAGGCCGCCGATCCCGCGCACCCCGTTTTCATGAATCTGACCAGCGCTTTCATGAAGGCCGATAAGGACTACGACCAGGCGACCAAGGACCGCATCTACCCCGCCTACGCCAGGGGATGCGACGCGCTCGGCTTCGACACCTACCCGATCTATGGCACCGGAACGTTCGGCAAGATTCTGGAGCCTGCCCAGGGGACGGCCGAGATGCGGGGCTTCGCCAAGCCCGGCCAGCCACTCTACGCCTGGATCGAGACCAACCGCGGCAGCCAGTGGATCACCCCGGCCAAACAGCCCGAAGTCAAGCCCGAGCACACCCGCTTTGAGACCTGGGGCTGCATCATCAACGGCGCCACCGGCATCGCCTACTTCACGCACAAGTGGGTCGAACCCGACGGCCGCAAGAACTACATGCAGTTCGCGCCGAAGGAAGACCCGGCGATGAAGGCGGAACTGAAGCGACTCAATGCGCAGATCACGCGCCTCTCCTCCGCGATCCTGGCCGCCCCCGCCAAGGCCCGGATCGAAATGAAGCTGGCCGGCGACGGCGCCGACCTGCCCAGCCATTTTAAGGCGACGATGCTCGGCGGCGATCTGTACATTTTCGCCCAGAACACGGACCTGGGCCCCGACCCTGAGAAGCTCCAGCAGTTCGACCCGATCAAGCCGCGCGCGGGCAAGGCGACGATCTCCGTCGAGGGCCTGAAGGCCGGCGCGAAGATCGAGGTCGTGGACGAGAACCGTTCCATCACGGCCGAGGAAGGCAAATTCAGCGACGACTTCGCGCCCCTCTCGGAGCACGTCTACAAAATCAAGATGTGAGTCGTCAGCCCGAAGGCGCGCCATTCCAGCCCACAGCGGAAGCTCCGGCAGAGGAGGCCGCTCAGAATCGGTCGAGGTCTATGGACACCTTGTTCAGCGCAAAGGTCGAAGCGACCACCGACCAGACGAAACAGGCCATCAGCTCGCCGAAAATCAGTCCGATGAAAGCCGGGCGCAGCCTGGCGAACATATGCCGCCCGCCGTACCGGACCGCCAGTTTCTTGCAGCACCACCCGATGAAGAAGGAAAACGAGAGCGCCGGGATCAGCGCGTTGGCCATCATCGCGAAGCCGATCGGGTGCAGCCACCAGAAGAACTTGCGCCGCATTCCAATGCTCAGGAGCACCCAGCCGGCGCCGATGAGGTAGTAGATCCAGTTGTAGGGCTGCGCGCCGGCCGCGCCGCCGCTGACGAGCAGTTGGGTGCTGTCGAGCAGGCTCTGCGGCCCGAGCTTGAAGAACCACTCGCTGCAGCGGTTCGCCCCCACGCTGTACACGATATAGAGAAGCGCGGCGAACGACACGGCGACCGTCACCACGATCGCGGCGATGACGCTGGCGTGGAACCATCGGCGCGCGGCGCGCGTCTCCTCCTGCATCTTGAAGCTGTTCATCACCGAGGGCGCCATGAACGCCTTGATGTCGGTGAACAGCACCGAGTAAAGCGGCATGAGCGGCGACAGCGCCGCCTTGGGCACCGACTCCGTCAGGCCGAAAGTCTTGACCATGTGGAACGGGCCGGTGTGGATCTGGAACCAGTAGATGCCGCCTTCCGCCACGACGCGGGTCAGCCCGACGGTGACCAGCACGATCACCGCCATGAAGCCGGCGCCCCAGTACCAGGAGACGTGGCACCAGGCCAGCCAGCCGATCGCCACCGCGCACGAGGCCGCGAAGATCAGGCCGCCCCAGCCCAGGCTCGCCGGCAGCTCTACGGCCCATCGCGCCGCGCTCAGGCGCCGGCCCTGCGCGGCGGCCGTCTGCCGGATGGCGCTCGCGCGTTCGGCCGCCAGCTTGACCAGCGCCGCCGCCGAATAGGCCAGCAGCCCGCCGGCTCCCAGGGCGGTGACGAAGTTGTTCTCCCAGAGCCAGTCGCTCGGGAAGGACCGGATCGTCGCCCCCGCGGCCGTCCACATCGCCAGCAGAAAAAGGACGACGCTGACCACGTAATAGATCCAGATGCTCGCGGAGATCTCCAGCGGGATCAGGAAGCCGATCCCGATCGCCGTAAAGATGACCAGGATGCGGACCCTGTACATCCCGCCGCCCAGTTCGTCGGCGATGCCCCTGAAAACGGAGTTGGAGAGCATGTCCTGAAGCTTGGATTGGTCGAGGCCGAGCGTCAGCGGGGTCAGGCCGCGGAGCCAGCCGGCCTGGCAGCAGGCATTGTAGCTGAGCAGCATCGCGACGAAAAGGAACCCGAGCCAGAACAGGCCGCTGCGCAGGGTGGAGGAAACCGTGCCGCCGGGGGCGTTTTCGTCGCTCATCAAGTCCTCGGGCAGCCGCGCCAAGGGAAAGATCAGCTTCTCCCGCCGCGCCCAGGTGTCGAACAACAGCGTCGCCAGGCCGTAGAAGACGCCATAGATGGCGAAGACGAAAATCATCCAGAGCGCGAGCGGCTTGGCCCATAATGCCCACGGGACCTTCCGCCAGAGGCCTTCGGTCGAGGGGAAGCCCTGCCGGTACTCCTGGATGCGCGTCATGTCCGTGATGTAGAGCGCCTTGTTCAGGTACGGCGTCAGGTCCTTCGTCCAGCCGCTCTGCGCCGTGGCGTACTCGGGGTTGAACGGGGTGGCGATCAGCGGCACGAGCTGATCCACCAGGCCATAGGAGCTGATACCCGCCGAAACGCAGAGCGCCGCGTACAGCGTCATCATCTCGCCGCGGTTGAACGGCTCCATCAGGCGCGTCACCCGCAGCAGCGGGTTCAAGCCCAGGGAGAGCAGGATCAGGAAGGCGAAAGCGATGACCGAGATCTGCGTGGCGATCAGGGTGACACCGGTGGGGCGGTTCTCCAGGTGGAGGTTCAGCGCCGCCTGCGCGGCGGAGAGGAGCACCGCCAGCGGCAGCACGATCCACCAGCGGATGCGCAGCGTCGGGCGCTCCGCCTGCTGGATCTCGTCGAGTTGCCCGAGGTCAATTCGTTTGTAAGGAGGTTTTTCCGCCACGCCGGTCACGAACCGATCAAAGCCGAATTCCCGCCGGACCGTCCGGAGGGAAAGCCCCTTCGGGCATGAGACTAAGCTTCTATCACGCTCGCGAGGCTCCGGTCAAGCCATCGGCGCCGCTTCGTGAGCGGCGCTGACGGAAGATTGACGGCCGGTCAGCCAGGGACGTCGGAGTTCAGGAAGGCGGTCTTAGAATGCTGAATGAGGCGCGCGGCTCTTGTGGGCGGACGACCTTCTGCTTATGCCGTGGGAAACTCTCCGGAATGCTCTCTTGACGAGTAAAGGCAGCCTATTTCCCCAGGCGGAACTTCGCGCGCGCTTTTCGCACCCATTCGTTCTGGTCATTCCGGCTTCTCAGGAACTCAACGAACGAGGGGCACTTATCCTTGGACGCCTCATACTCCGCCAGCAACTGCGCCTGGATGCGGTCTTTCATCTCGACACAGTCAAACGATTTCGTCCTGGTCGCCATAGCCCATCTCCATCGGACTGCGGATATCCAACTCGGGATAGCCGTTAAGCGCATTGACGCCGTTGAACTGGTGAATGCGCTGGTAATTCACAATATGACGGATCATTCTACCCTGAAACACCGAGAGATGGGCAAACGTTTTCCCCGTCGCGAAAACACCGGAACTCTGCCGGAATTCCACGCTGCGCCTAGGGTTGGTACGATGGTTGCCGGGGACGCAATACCAGTTATATCATTCCTATTGGATCGCCGATCAACGCGGCGAGGCCGCGGGCTCGGCTTCGACGACGACGCGGAATTTCTGGCCGGCGTAGCCCTTCTCCGTAATGAACTCATGCGTGCCGATGGACCATTGCGGCTGGAGAATGCCCCGGCCGCTGCGCTGGACTTCGGCGGCGCCGCCGGCGGACGGCGGGTAATACGGGTCCGTTTCGCCGTGGCGCGCGTTGTACATGCCGCGGTCGCCGGTGATTTCCCACCAGCAACTCGGCATGTCGTACAGCCCCCAGGCGTTCGGCTGCCGCGATTTCACCGTCAGCGGCGCCTTGAAACCGCTGCCGTCGCCGCTGAACTGGTCCTTGTACTTCTCCTGGAAGCCCGGGTTGGATGTGCCGACGCGGGCGGCGTATTCCCATTCGGCGTCGGTCGGCAGGCGGACCTTCCGCGCGTTTCTCTCCGAGAGCCGCCTGCAGAATTCCTCGATGTCGGCGAAACGCGGATCCTGAACCGGAAGCTGCGGGTCCTTGACCGTGCTGGGATTGACGCCCATGACCGCCTGGTACATTTCCTGCGTGACGGGGATTTCAGCCATGTAGAACGGGCGCGTCAGCGTCACGGCGTGCGGATACTCTTCCACGAAATACGGCCACATATAGAACGGCGTGCCCATCAGGAATTTCCCGGGCGGGATGCACACGCACTTCAGCGTCAGCCGGCCGGCGACCTGGAGGATCAGCGGCTCGCGGCCGGGCCGGACGAAGGGAACATCCGGCGCGAGCATTCTGCCCGGATACTTCAAGCGGGCCGGCTCGATCCGGGCGGCGGTGAGCCACCGCTTGCCGTCCTTCAGGGCGACGACGCCGGTCACGGCGCTGGCCGTGGCGGGCATGCAGTAATGGTTCGGCGGCCGGTTCTTGTCGTCCTTCAGGGCGGGGCTGTCGCGAGGAATGTAGTACTTCAGCCGGGCGGTGAATTGGTCCATCAGCTCTTGAGCGGCAGCGGCGTCGAGGCCCTTCTCCGGGTAAAATTCGGCCATGATTTTCTCCACCTCGGCGCGGACTTCCGGCGTGCCGTCAATGGCGTAGAGGACCAGGAGATGATCATCGGGCCTGGGATCGGCGATACAGGCGCCGTTGCAGACCAGGCTGCCCTTGAGCGTGACCTCACGGCCGGCCGGCGGCGGGTCCGCCGCGGCAGCGATTCGCGCCCAAACGACACAGCCGAGCGCCGCGAGAACCAGCGTCCAACCACAGGCCTTCGCCGGCACGTTCATCCCTCACAAGCCGCGATTACCATGGGACTGTCCGCCAAAGGACAATCGCGTTGCAAACAGGAAAGTGTACTCTCGAATTGTCCGGTGTCAATTCCCTCTTCGGCTGTTCTGGACCCGATACGTCAACGCGCGCCTCTCGCGCGCCTGACTGGAAAGAGGAGCCTGAACGGTTCTCCACAGGTACGAAATGGCCAGGCGCCCGCCGTCACATTTTGACCGGGGAAGCTGCTTCCGGCAAGCAGCCTGAGCTTGCGCATCGGCGCGGTTCACGGCGGCGGCGAAGGCGCGGGGCTCGGGCGGCCGGCGGCTGCGGCCAGGTCGCGGAGGAAGTTTTCGGGCGGATGCGCGCCCAGGCGCTGGGCGACGCTCACGTCGGACAGGGCGCGCGGGTAGTCCTTCACCGCGAAATCGGCGATGGCCCGGTTGTTGTACGCGTCGGCGTCGTCGGGCTTGAGCGCAATCGCGTGCCCGAAATCGCGGATGGCCTCCTGGTACTTGCCGGTATAATAGCAGGCGACGCCGCGGTTGTCGTAGGCCATGACGTACTCGGGGTTCAGTGTCAGCGACTCGTTGAAGCAGCGGATCGCTTCGGGCAGGTCGCGGTCTTCCAGGCGCACCGTTCCCAGGGCATACCAGGCCACGGCCGAGCGCGGGTTCTTCGCGACGCTGTCCGCCCAGAGTCGCCGGCCGCTGGTGAAGACGCCGGCGCGCTGGAACGTGAGCAGCCCCATCGCCGCGAGGCAGATCGCCGCGATTACCGCCGCCAAAGTGCCGGCGCGCCCGCCTGCCGCCCGCGCCAGGAGCGCCGCCGCCAGCGCCAGGATCCCCGGCATGGCCGTGTACTGGAGATGGTCCGCGACCATGGACGACATGAGCGACATGAACGACATGTGCACGAACCCGAGCACCGGCAGGAGCGAGACCAGAAAGTAAGCCCACGCGACCAGCGGCCCGGCGCCCCAGCGCTTGCGCCAGGCCCAGAGGAGCGCCGTCGCCGCCGCGAGCAGCAGGACCGGGAGGAAAGACAGAGCGCTCGATCCCACCGCCGGCCAGTTCGGGTAGATGGCGCAAAGTCGCGCGGGCAGCAGGAGCTTGCAGAGGTAGAACCACACGATGCAGCCGGCGGCGGCGACGCGCGATGCGGCGTCCGGGCTCGGCATTTGGCGCACGACGACGTTCTGCCCCTGATTCCACTGATGCCACTGGAACCACATTGTCACCAATCCCAGGACCAGCGACAGGGCGAAGAAGGGGACCGTTCGGAGGACGTTCTGCCTTGTCAACTTTCCTCGCCGCCACCAGGACAGCAGCAACAGGACCACCGGCAGCATGACGACTGAAGTCTTCGCGAGCAGCGCAAGCAGGAAGAGGCCAAGAGAGAGCAAATAGTGCGGAGTGCGGAGTGTAGAGTGCGGAGTGATCTTCGTCGCGCCGTTGTGGTGAGAACCGCCGTCCTCGAAGCGCAGCCAGGCCAGGAGGCTCGCCAGATAGAGCGCCATGGACAGAGTATTCTTGCGCTCGGTGATCCAGGCCACGGACTGGACCGCCACCGGGTGCAGCGCAAAGAGCATGCCCGCCAGCCAAGCGCCGGGGACCTTCAGCCGCAGCAGCACCCGCCAGAGCAGCACCGCGCTCGCCGCGTGCAGCAGCACGTTGACGACGTGGTAGCCGGCCGCATTCGATCCCCACAAGCGCCACTCGAACCAGAGCAGGCTGGACGTCAGCGGCATGTAGTCCATCTGCTGAGTGGTGAACCAGAAACGGCCGAGGCCGTCGGAGGCGTGGATGAGCGGGTTGTCGGTCAGGAAGACGCCATCGTCCCACACGAAGCCGGCGCGGAGGACCGGCGCGTAGGCCAGCAGCGCCGCGGCGAGGATCACCGCCGCCGGAAGGAATCGGCGCGCGGCGCTCGGGCGCTCCGGGGCCTTGCTCATCCGCGCCGCCGGTCGTCTATCGGGCACAGGCATAGCGCGTCCTATTGCGTCGGCGCGGTCGCTTGCGTGACCGCTCTGCGGAACTCCGGGGCCACGCTGCCGTGCAACTTGTCGCACGCTTCCATGTCGGCGCGGGCCTTGACGTATTCTTTTATCTGGAAATAGAAAAGCGCCCGGCTGTAGAGGGCGTCCGGGGAATCCGGCCTCAACGCGACGGCCCTGTCGAAGTCCTTCAGAGCCTCGGCGGGCCGCTTCAGCTTGGCGTAAATCAGGGCGCGGGCGCGGTAGCCCTCGGCGAACTGCGGCTTCAGCGCGATGGACCGGCTGTAATCGCCGATGGCGAGTTCGTCCCGGCCCAGCGCGCCAAGGGCCAGCGCGCGGTTGAACCAGGCCTCGTAGAGGTTCGGGTTCAGCGCCAGGGCCCGGCCGTAATCGCGGAGCGCCTCCTCATACCGGCCCGTGCTGTCCAGCGCCAGGCCGCGATTGTTATACGGCCTGGGGCTGTCCGGCTCGAGCGCTATGGCGCAGTCGCAGTCGTCCACGGCGAGTTGAAACCGGCCCGTGGCCAGGTACAAATTGGCGCGGTTGTCATAGGCGTCGGCGAAGTTCGGCTTGAGCACAATAGCCCTGTTGAAGTCGCTGAGCGCCTCCGCATACCGATGCAGGTTCTGGCAGACCACGCCGCGGTCGCTGCGGGCATTGGCCTCATCCCCGGGCAATTTCAGCGCGCGGTCGAGGCACTGGAGCGCTCCCTCATAATCGCCCGCCAGGTTCTTCTCCCAGCCCAGGCCCTGCCAGGCGCGCGGATTCTCCGGGCGCTTGGCGACCGTGTCCTCATAAATCGAGAGGGCCGTCCGGTAGTCCGCATTGCGCCGGTGCGTCGCCATCCCCAGGGCGACCGCCGCCGCGGCGCAGAGGACCAGCAGCGCGCCCGCGCCGAGTCCCAGCCGTCGGGCGAGCAGGAATGCGGCGACGACCGCCGCCGCGAGGACCGCCGCCAGCGGCAGGTACATCCGGTGCTCGAACGCCAGGTCCTGGATCGGCATGATGCTCGATGTCGGCGCCAGCACCAGGAAGAAGAACGCCCCGGCGAATCCCCAGGCCCGCGTCCACGCCGTCTCTGTGGCGAGCTTACCCGCCGACTCTGTGGCGGGCTTGCCCGCCGTCCGTGTGGCGGGCTTGCCCGCCGGAGCTTTAGCGAAGGCGGGCCGCCGCGCCAGCGCCCAGAGCGTGGCCGCCAGCAGGATCCCGACGACGGCGGCGCCCGGAGCGATCTCCCGCGCGCCCCGCGCCACCGGCCAGAAGTAGTCCAGGCACAACCCGGTCGGCCAGAACGCCAGCCGCAGATAATGGAGGATGACACCGAACTGGCTTTGCGCGTAGAGCCGCGGCGTAACGCTCTGGATTGCGAACCCGGCGCCGGCCGCGGCCGCATGCGGGCCGAAGGCCTCGAGGACCGACCGGACCAGGATGACCCACGTCGCCGCCAGCCCCACGTAAAGTCCCCATCGCCGCCTGAGCGCCTCGCGGAACGAGCCGGCGATGAAGCACCGGTCGTAGAGCAGCACGACGACGGGCGCCGAGACCATGACTTCCTTGCAGCCCATCCCCAGCGCGCAAGCCGCCACCGCCGCCGCATGCCACGCGCGCGGCCGCTGCGAGGTCGCTGCGCGGACGACGCCATACAGCGTCAGGAGATAGAACAGCGCCATCAGCGACTCCATCCGCTGGATGACGTACGTCACCGCCTCCGTCTGGAGCGGATGGACCGCCCACAGCAGCGCGACGCAGAACCCCAGCGCCGCGGCGATCCGTTCACTGAACCGGCCCGCGAGCGCCGGGAGCGTCAGCGTCCTGCGCACGATCCCGAACAGCGCCAGCGCCGCCAGGAGATGGACGATCAGATTGAAGACGTGGTATCCCGTTACGCCGGGGCCGCCGAGCGTATAGTTGAGCGCCAGGCTCGCCTGGACCACCGGCCGGGACCCGGCCAGCGTCGGCCAGATCGGCCACAGCTTCATGGCGCTCTGGGTATTGACGAAATAGCCGTCGTCGAAGATGAACGGCCCGTGGAAGCTGTTGCTGTAAGCGGCCAGCCCGGCGAGGACGATCGCCGCACAGGCCGGCAGGGGCCGGAAGAGGCCTGACGGGCGATCGAGGGAATCCGGCGCGCGATCAGCCGTCGGCGATTTCCGATCGGCTGAAGATCGAGCGTTGCGGCGCGCTTTGCCTTTGGTCATCAGTCATCAATCATAGAAACTATTGGCTAGTTTCTAAAGTGACACGCATAAGTCCACTCCGCGTCACCCTGAGCGTAGCGAAGGGTCTCATACCACAAATCGTTGCCTCCGCGCTGCGTGTGAGATTCCTCGCTTCGCTCGGAATGACAGCGTATTACGGAACTTATTTCTGAAATGCCGCGCAAGCAAGGACGTGCGATCTGTTAGGGCGCGTCGTCCTGGTCGAGAAAGTTCTCGCGGTCCAGCATCAGGAACCGTTCCGTGAATTGGCGGATGACCACGTCGGGCTTTTCGGCCTCGATGACCTTGCGCTGGAAACGCCGCGTGGCCACGAAGGCGATGCGGCTGAAGTCCTCGGAGAGGAACGGCATCAGGCCGCGCATGCCGCCGCTGGAGTCGTGCAGCATGACGGCCCTCGGCAGGCCGGGCTGCGGGACTTCCGCGACGATGATGGCGGGAACCAGTTTGCCGTTCACTCGCGCCGTGTCACGGAGCTTGGTCTGGACGGCCCGCCGCGGCGCGAGCGGGATCAACTCGATGCTTTCCTCCTGGATCTGGTCCTCGGCATCTATCATTTCCGCGAGGTCGCCGCCCGGGCGCATCCGGGTCACGATGGTGTAGTCTTCGATCCTGGGCATTCGCATCGCCGGGAACCAGGCGCAGAGTTTTTCCATGATGGCCTGATAGCCGATGAACGCGCCGTATTCGGTCCAGTGCGAGTCGGTGCGGCGCGAGACGCGCATCTTCTGTTTGGCTTCCAGGAGCGCCGGCCGCAGGTCGAGAAGTTTGACCGTGGAGTTCTTGCGCATGCGGGCCGCAAACTGATCCAGCCGTGATTCAGGCCGCATCCGCGCCAATCCGTCCGGCAGGAATTCCGGGTAGAGCGTTTGATTGTTCGGGACGAAGACGAGAAGGTACTTGATGCCGCGCTGAGCGAGCCAGTCGCGCTCCTGCTCGAACAGCCGCTGCATGCCGTCGAGTTCCTCGTCCGTGTAGGGCGTCACGCACCGGTAGTCGTCCATGGTGTGTTCGCCGGCGTAAAAAAGCCAACCCTGTTTCCCGAAGAGGACCAGCGGCGAGGAGGAAGCGCCGAGCAGCCGGCCCTTCAGGAGGTGATACCAATGGATCAGTTCAGGGCGGAAGCCGAAGTTGTCGCGCAGATAGGGCTTGAGGTCGAACACGAACATCTTCAAGGCAGCGGGCCGCCAACCGAATTTCGGAAGCGGGGCCATCTCCCGGTTTTCGGAAAGCGGGCGCGGGGTCGCCGGGCGGAAGAGCATGCCGGCCATGGGCAGCCAGGTCGCCGCGACGAATGCGCCGATCAGAACGCAGTTCCGCGCGCCGCGGCCGGTTCGGTTCTGTCTCTCACCCATGCTCGTGTACTGTCCCGTAAACAATACGCCTAAGTCCAGACCGCGTCACCCTGAGCGCGGCGAAGGGTCTCATACCACAAACCATCGCCTGCACGTTGCGTATGAGATTCCTCGCGTCGCTCGGAATGACCAGAGATTGCGCAATTTATTTCCGGCCCGCCATGCTAGAACCTGAAGTAGATGAACGGGTTGTACGTGCCGGCGGCCGTCAGGATCGCGCACAGCACGAAAATGGCGCCGAGGCAGAACATCCCGGTGGAGGTGACGGCGATTCCCGCCCACGGCCGCGCCGCCGCCGGGATTTTTTTCGAGGTGCGCTTCCACCATCCGATCAGCGCCGGGAACACCGGCATGCTGAAGAGAATTCCCGCGCAAAGGGCCTGAGCCAGTTCGCGGTCGAGATACATGCTCACGCTGTCGTGGACGGGCGAGGGCTGCGCGAGGCCGGCCATGACTTTGAGATAGCCCAGCGCGTAGCCGAGCGTGTCGGACCGGAAGAGCACCCATCCGACCAGGACCGCGAGCAGGGCGTAAACGTGGCTCAGCGGCGCCCAGAGTTTCTCCAGCACGCGGTTGAATCCCATGCGCTCGATGACCAGGAAAGTGCCGTGGAAAAGCCCCCAGACCAGGAAGCTCCAGCTCGCGCCGTGCCACAGCCCGCAGAGCGTGAAGACGACGACGAGGTTGAAGTACACCCGCCACGGCGCGCAGCGGTTCCCGCCGAGCGGGATGTAGAGATAATCGCGGAACCAGGTCGAGAGGGAGATGTGCCACCGCCGCCAGAATTCCGTGATCGAGCGCGAGATGTACGGGTAGTTGAAGTTCTCGATGAACTTGAACCCGAACATGTGGCCGAGCCCGACGGCCATGTCGGAATAGCCGGAGAAGTCGAAATAGATCTGCAGCATGTAGCAGACCGCGCCCAGCCACGCCAGGCCCGCCGTCATCTGGCCGGCCGGCAGCGCGAAGACTTTGTCCGCGACGCCGGCCACCGTGTTCGCGATGAGCATCTTCTTGCCCAGCCCCAGCACAAAGCGCTGGATGCCGTACGCGAAGCGCTCCGCCGTCACGGTCCGTTCGTCGAGCTGGCCGGCGATGTCCTTGTACCGCACGATCGGCCCGGCGATGAGCTGCGGGAAGAGCGAGAGATACATCGCGATGTTCAGCGGGTTCTTCTGCGCCGGCGCGTTGCGGCGGTAGACGTCGATCACGTAGGACATCGCGTGGAACGTGAAGAACGAAATGCCGAGCGGCAGGGTGATGTGCGCGAGGTGGAACGGGCGGACGCCGGCGGCGGCCAGCGCGGCGTCGAGGTTGCCCACGAAGAAGTTTGCGTATTTCCACGTGGCGAGGATCGCGAGGTTGAGCGCAACGGCGAGGGTCAGGACTTTTTTGGCGCGCGGCGTGCCGAGCGTCCGGCCGACCCACAGTCCCATGAAGTAATTCAGGATGAACGAGCCGAACAGCACGAGCACGAACCGCGGCTCGCCCCAGGCGTAGAAGAGCAGGCTCGAGAGCAGCAGCACCGCGTTGCGGTGCCAGCGCATCGGGATGTAATAAAGCGCCAGCACGATGGGGAGGAAGAAGAACAGGAATGCGGGTTCGGTGAAAAGCAACGGCTGTTCCTCCAGTCCGGCGCGGACAAGAGCCCCGCATTAACGTTCGGCCGGCGGCCGCAGGAATTAAGCGGCAACCGCGCCCTTCGCGTAATGTCCCGAAAATGACATGCCTGATCACAGCGCGCGTCATGTCGCGCGCAGTACGCTCCGCTCGGAATGACCCGGAATTACGCAACTTATTCCCGGGACGCAACGCTGGGAGCGCATTACTCAGGATATCCTATCGGACCGGCGTTTTTCAAACGGGCCAATTCACATGGGCCGGTCCTGGGCCGCGCCGCCCAGGGGAATTTTCCACCAGAGGATCGTCAGCGCGCGGCCGGCGGGGGTTTTCTCCCAACCGATCCCCAGTACGGAGAAGCGCCGGGTTGTCTCGGTGCGCTCGGAGGTCATCAGCGGCTGAAGCTCGAACAGCCGTCCGTCGGCGTCGCGGTGATAGTGGACCAGCCGCCAGAGAAAGCGGAAGTCGTAGCTGTCCTTCCCCGCCTGCTCGTAGATGAACGGAAGGATGAGCTTCTTATCGTTCCATTGCCAGTAGAGCGGGAACACGTGAAAGTAGTTCCGGCCCCACCAGACCGAGCCGATGCCCTTGTTCCCTGAGACGTTCCACGCGAGTGGGAACAGGGCCTGGTCCTTTCCCGATTTCCAGTAAAGCGGGAAAACGTTGACGTAGTCCTTGCCCCACCAGACCGGGCCGACGCCTTTGTTGCCGGCGATGCTCCAGGCGATGGGCAGCAGCAGATGGTTCTCGCGCCAGTGCCAGTAGAGCGGAAACACGTCAAAGTAATCTTTGCCCCACCAGACCGGTCCGACGCCCTTGCTGTCACCGATGCTCCAGGCGGCGGGCAGGAGCAACTGGTTGTGGTTCCATTTCCAGTAAAGCGGGAACACGTCAAAATAATCTTCGCCCCACCAAACCGGCCCGACGCCCTTACTGTCGCCGATCTTCCAGGCGACGGGCAGGAGCAATTGGTTCTGCTTCCATTTCCAGTAAAGAGGAAATACGTCGAAGTAATTCTTGCCCCACCAGACCGGGCCGACGCCCTTGTCGTCGCCGATGTTCCAGCCGATCGGGAAGAGGATGCTGTTGCCGCCCCAGCTCCAGTAAAGCGGGACGACGTGGAAATAGTTCTCACCCCAGACCGCCGGCAGGATGGCCTTGCTGCCGCCGATGTCCCAGCCGAGCGGGAAAAGCAACTGGTTATCTCCCCAGCGCCAATAGAGAGGGAACACATCAAAGTAACCGTTGCCCCACCACACCGGCCCGATCCCCTTGTCGTCGCCGACCTTCCAGGCGAGCGGGAACAGCAGATAGTTTTCGTTCCAGTTCCAGTAAACGGGGAAGACATAGAAATGATCCTTGCCCCACCAGACCGGGCCGACACCTAAGTTGTCGCCGATCTTCCAGCCGAGCGGGAAGAGGATTCGGTTATCCCCCCAATGCCAGTAAATCGGGATGACGTGGAAATAATTCTCACCCCAGACCACCGGCAGGATGGCCTTGTTGCCTCCGGTGTCCCAGGCGGGCGGGAAAAGAAGAAACTGACTGCCGCGCAGGTTCCAATAGAGAGGAAATACGTCGAAGTAATCTTTGCCCCACCAGACCGGCCCGACACCTAAGTTGTCGCCGATCTTCCAGCCGATCGGGATGAGGACATGGTCGTTTCCCCAGTGCCAGTAGAGCGGGAGGACGTGGAAATAATTCTCGCCCCAGACCACCGGCAGGATGGCCTTGCTGCCGCCGATGTCCCAGCCGAACGGGAGAAGCAACTGGTTATCGCCCCAGCGCCAATAGAGCGGGAAGACGTCAAAATAACCTTTGCCCCACCAGACCGGCCCGATCCCTTTGCTGTCGCCGATTTTCCAGGCGGCGGGCAGGAGCAGTTGGCTATGGTTCCATTTCCAGTAAAGCGGAAACACATCAAAGTAATTCTCGCTCCACCAGACCGGCCCGACGCCCTTGCTGTGGCCGATCTTCCACGCGACGGGGAAGAGCAGTTGGTTGCCGTCCCAGCGCCAGTAGAGCGGAACGACGTAGAGATAGCCGTCGCCCCACACCAGCGGCCCGATGACGCGCCCGGAATCCATCACCCAGACCACGGGGAACACGACGGTGTTCCCGCCCCAATGCCAGAGGAGCGGGAAGATGTCAAGGTAGTCCGGGCCCCAGAACACCGGGAAGATGTCGCCGCCGGTCTCGCCGGAGGCGGAGGTGTGATAGGCGAAGGCGCCGTAGAGGATCTCCGTCCGCTGCGCGCCATCGGACTGGCGCGTGTAGTCCAGGAGCGGCGCGAGGGCGACTCGGTCGGTGATCTCAACGCGCTTTTCCGGCGGCGCGGAGGCGTTGTCGGCCGGCGCCGGCGCATCCTGCGGACCGCGCCCGCCCGCGCCGGTCGAGCAGGCGGCGCAGCCGATCAGGATCAGCGCGCAGAACAGGACGCCCATTCTTCGAGACATGACACGCCCGCTTGAAAATGACGCAGCGGAGACGCGCGAGGAGCAGGCTCTTTCCCGTCAGTTTTTCCAACAGTCCCGCTATCCACCATTATCAGGCGCTGTAGGAATAACACTGTGCGGCGCCTGGTCGGCTGACTGCTTTTGCAGCCTCCGCTGAAGCAATTGTGCAACGAGCAGCCAAGCTGCAGCTCCGGCGAGAGCTGTCAACAAAGCCGGAATTGCGACGATGGTCAAGTAACATGCGTGTTCAAAGCCAACCTTGTCCTGTAACCATGGCCAGAAAAGATTGGCGAAGCGTCCATTCGCAAAGTCCAGTAGCACTCCAGGATAGAGTAAGAAGGGGATGTACAGAGGCTCATACGGGACGCCGCCCACGCCGAAGAGTGAGGGGATGACTGTGGCGACGACAACCACCACGTGGACCCCCACGAGCGCGGTCGGCATTCTTATCCGGGGAGCGACTCGGCAGATCGAACGGCAGGCGGCAATCATCGCAGCCCCGATCACTATTACTGTAATCAGGTTTACCAGGATGAGCTCCGCCATTATCGTCACAGGCTATCTCCCGCGCTGGCCGGGGCCTTTGAGTTCCCTCGCGATCGCGTTCCGGTAATAGGAATCATCGTGCTGCTGCTTCCAGCCGTCGGTCGGCGGCATGCCCGGCGCGGCGCGGTATTGTGCCCACATCTCGTTGACGAATTTCTCCCAGCATGAGCCCTGCCGCGACCAGTCCTGGTCGTAGTCATGGCCGGCGGCTTTGAGGACCTTGATAATCGGGTCGTCGTCCTCGTACATCCAGCGGTCAACGTAGTCGAAGAACGCGTCGTGGTCCCACGCCTTTTCGGCGTGCATGAGGCGAATGGCCAGCGCCTGCGCGACCCAGCCGTGCGTGGTGCTGCTGCGGCGGTAATTTTCGCTGGTCACCTGGCCGCCGCCCCATGTGGAAGGTTGCGTGTGTTCGTAGGGGCCCCAGGTCCTGGATTCCCGGACGTAGTCGCGGCCGATCCCGGTCGCTTCGTCAATTCCGGAATGCCCGGTGTAGACCACCTTCGCGCCGGTCCAGCAGTCGCCGTAGGCGGTCTGTTCGTCTTCGCTGAAGCTGGCTTTGGGGAAGTGCTTGTTGATGTGCGCGAGTTCCTCGTCGCCGAGCAGGAACCCGGCGAAGATGATGGGCAGCTTTCGGCCGGTTCCGTGGCCGCCCCAGCAGGGCCAGCCGGGATGTCCGCCGCGGATGATGCCGCCGAGGTCTATCCCGATCTGGACGAGGTTGTCGAGGAGCGGTTCTTTCTGCTCCGGCGTGAGGTTCGTGCACAGGAGCAGCGCCGAATCGCCGACGACGCGGCCGATCTCGCGGCCGTACGAGGGCATGTTGTTATTGGGTTCCTCGAAGCCGAAGTAGCACGTGTTGACCCAGGGCCGCTGCGTGTAGCGGACGTATTCCTCGGGCTTGGGCATGTCGGCGGGCGCGGCGAGCGCGGGCAGCCGATCGCGCTTCAGGTTGCGGGCCAGGTAGATTTTCTGGGTGCGGTCGCAGAACGCCGGGCGGAACGCGTCGGCCGGCAGCGGCTCGGCGAGGCAGGTCAGCACGGCGGCGTCCTTGACCGGGCTGTAATCGGACTCGGCGCGATGCTCGGTGGCGTTCCTCAGCCAGACCGGAAGCGCCAGGCCCATCGGCATGCTGATCGTCGAGACGAGGCAGTCGCCCGGCTTCATGGAGACCGGGAGCTTTCGGACCAGCGCCGGGTCGAAAAAGTGCTTGACGCCGCTGTCGTAAGCGACTTTCTGCTCGGCGGGCGGATTGATCATGAAGCCGTTGCGGACGCGGTCCTTTTCCCGCACCTCCTTGTCGGTCGGGTCGAGCTGGTCCGCGGGGATCTCGGCGCCGTAAAGAGGCCGCGGCGTGATCGCGGTGATCGTCACCGGTCCGACGACGTAGAAGTCGCCGTTGACGAATTGCCCGACCCGCGCCGGCCTGGCGAACGTCCAGGTCATGCCGTACTGCGAGAGGCTGTCGTTCAGCGGAAGCTCATCG
The DNA here is from genome assembly GCA_052139675.1 of Candidatus Brocadiia bacterium. Lineage (GTDB taxonomy): Bacteria > Planctomycetota > Brocadiia > CAIUPP01 > CAIUPP01 > JBEKCB01. The sequence continues at coordinate 33,385 of JBKQWE010000014.1, read as the reverse complement.
AGCTTCGGCGCCGCCGGCGCGTTGTCTTTGGTGTAGACCACGGTTGTCCTTTCCTGACTCCAACCCGGAGTCGCCAGGGCCGCGACAATCGCGGCGGAAAGGCCGAGCCATATCTTTCCGAACATGATTTCCTCCATATCACGGGAAGTCATCCGATGCTGCATTCTTACGGTCAGGGACCCGCTTGTCAAACGAATTGTCCCGCGAATGCGCGGCCCCGTCATTGCTACGGAACCGGCTTTGCCTGCGACCGCTTCTGCAGGACGGCCTGCAATTCCATGTGAGCTCCGTCGCGGATGATCCCAACGGTGACGGCGTCTCCAACCCGGTACAGCCGAACCGCCCGGGTCAGTTCCTCGGAGTTGCGGACGGAATACTGGCCAAGCTGCGTTATTACGTCGCCTTGGCGGAGACCGGCTTTTTCGGCTGCGGATTCAGGCACGACCTGGGTGACCAGGCAGCGGTCTGAGCTCTCCTGCATGGCGACTCCAAGCAGCGGGCTGTTCGCGTTGACAATCATCGTCGCAAAAACGCCGGCGACAAAAAGCATGTTGCAGCCCGCATGCACAAATACCGGAGTCAGAAGCGATTTTCGCCACTCGTAGACGGCCGTGAGGATCAACCCGATGAAGAACACGATGACGGTATACATCAGGCCATAACTTATGTGAAGGATGGCGAAAAGCGCCGCCTGAAGCAATGTCGCCGGAATCACGGCCAGGCGCGAACGCAAAGCGTTCTGAAGGAACCCGCGAAAAAAGATCTCCTCCGCCACCGGCGCAACCGTGAAGGCGAACAGCAAGATGCAAATTATCCGTCCCGTGATTTGCGACGAAGCTACACGCTGCCATATCTCAGGACGAGACGACGTGTCCGGTGAAGCAAGTCTGATCAAGCACATGACACCATAGACCAGGATCAGCATGCCGATGAGGACGGGGATCGAGAGGGCGGCCTCGTCCAGAACTTTCTTCCGGCCGGGCCAGACGTATATGGCTGTAAATCCGCGCCGCTTCGCAAGCGCGAGCGGATAGGCCAGCAGAAACGCATGAGGAATGGCCGCTGCGATGAGCAATGCCCAGTTGGGCAACGCAGCGATCCATTTTCCGGGGAGGGAAAAAAGAAATTGGAAGGCCAGCAGCAGCCCGACCCCGATGCCGACTTCGAGGAACGTCCATTTCGGCCGTTCCGGCGATGCCCAACCCTTCGCCACGTTCCCGTTCGGCATGCCAGTCCCTGCGGGCAGAGTTCTGAAGCGCTCAGGGCATTGAAACCCGCTGCTCAGAACGAATAAACGCCAAGGAGTTCCGGCGGCACGATAAGCGACTGGAAGAATGACTTACACATCAGGTCCGCCACCAGTATTTATCGCGGATTTGTCATATATGCGTTGTCCACATGGCGGTCAGCGATCAACCGTGGGATTCTGACCTTAAGAATCCGGCTTGTCAAGGAGAAGGCGCACGGCGGGTCTAAGTTTCGGGGACCTCATCATGCCGGAGGACGCCAACCTTCTCCAGGCGCTCATGATGGGCCTCGATTTCTCCGGCGTCATCCTTCGCAAGGGGTGTGGCGGACGGCTAAATTCTCCAGCAAATTCCTCGATAATCTTGTGGCAGCGTTCTCGCCCCGAATCTCGTGCATGACTGAAAGGGCCATCGCCCGATGAAGTCGTTCATTGCGCGCCAACCGATCTTTGACCGGAACCGGGAAGTCTATGGCTACGAGATGAAGCTCCGATCCGGGCCGATGAGCCTGTTTGAGCAACCGGACCGGGCCGGCGCAGGGATCGTGGTCAATCAGTCGCTGCTGGAAGACGTCCAGGCGCTGAGTTCCGGCAAGCGGGCGTTCATTCCCGCGACGAGCGCCGCCTTGCTCAACGACTACGCCGTGCTGCTGCCGCGCGAGTGGCTGGCCATCGAGCTGAGGGACTCCGCCGAGGCCGGGCCGGAGCTGGTCGCGGCCTGCCGCAGGCTCAAGGACGCGGGCTACACGCTGGTCCTGGGCGATGGCGCGGACGGCCAGGGCCACGACGGACTGGCGGAGTCGGCCGATATCGTGAGGGAGGACTTCTCCGCGGCCGCGGCGGAGCGGCGCCGGACTTTGCCCCGGGCATCGCTCTCCACCCCGCGCTTTCTGGCCGCAAAAGTGGAAACGCGCGAGGCTTTCCACGAGGCGCTGAACGCGGGATATGATTACTTCGAGGGGCGTTTCTTCTGCAAGCCGCTGGCCCTGTCCACCGGCAGCGTGCCGGAGAACAAACTGAACCTTCTGCAGATGATCAACGCCCTGCTGTCGCCGAACGTGGAGTTCGAGGAGGTCGAGAAGATCGTCAAACGGGACGTAGTGCTCTCCTACAAGCTTCTTCAATACGTCAACTCCGCGTTCTTCGGCCTGGGGACCAAGGTCAAGTCGGTCATGCACGCGATGGCGCTGCTGGGGCTGTACGATGTCCGGCGCTGGGCCACGCTGCTGGCGATGGCGGGAATGGCCAACGACAAGCCCAACGAGCTGCTCGTGCAGTCGCTCGTCCGCGGAAAGTTCTGCGAGCTGCTGGCCGGCGGAACCGGGTTGAAGAAGCGCAGCCAAAGCCTGTACTTCGCGGGGATGTTCTCTCTGCTGGATGCCGTGGTGGATCGTCCGATCGAGCAGGCCCTGGAATTTCTGCCGATGGAGGAAGACGTGAAGGCGGCGCTCCTGGGCGAAGACAATCCTGTGCGCGGTTTCCTGGACTACGTCATCGCCTACGAAGCGGGAGACTGGGACGCGCTGGCGGAGCGAGGCGGCGGCGTGGCGCCGCCGGAGATCGAGCCGCCGGCGCTTTTTCTGGAGGCGGTGCAGTACGCGGTGCGGAGCTTCGAGGCGGCCTCGGGCAGCGTGTAGCGGAGGCTCAGTCGCGGCGCTTTATCTTCACCGTGCAGCGGCGGTGAATCGGCCTGTGGAGGCAGGGAGATGAGCGAAACACAGAGCGCTGAAGGGACGGTGGCGATCTCCATCGAAGATCTGATGCGCGACGCCGTCGAGAAGAAGGCGTCCGATATTCATCTGGTCGCCGGCCAGGCCCCCATCATGCGCATTCACGGCGACATGGTCGCGGTGGAGGGAATGTCGCGCATGATGCCCGCGCAGACGGCCGCCATCGGGCAGCAGTTGACCAACACGCAGCAGTGGGAACGGTTCGTGGCGGAGCGCGACCTGGACTTCTCCATATCGCGCCCGGGCCTGGCGCGGTTCCGGGCCAACCTCTACTGGCAGCGCGATTCGGTGGCCCTGGCGCTGCGGCTGATCCCCGAGCACATCGCCACCTTCGCGGAACTGGGACTGCCGAAGCAACTGGAGAAGTTCGCCATGATGGAGCACGGCCTCTTCCTGGTCACCGGGCCCACCGGCAGCGGCAAGTCCACGACGCTCGCGGCCATTGTGGACTGGATCAACGAGCGCAGGTCCTGCAACATCATCACGATCGAGGACCCGATCGAGTTCCTGCACCGACACAAGAGAGCGCTGATCAGCCAGCGCGAGATGAACCAGGACACGCGCTCCTTCGGCCAGGCGCTGCGGCGCGTGCTTCGGCAGGACCCGGATGTTATACTCGTGGGCGAGTTGCGGGACCTCGAGTCCATCGAGATGGCCATGACGCTGGCGGAGACGGGGCACCTGGTGCTCTCGACCCTTCACACGACCGACGCCACGCAGACGACGAACCGCATTGTGGATTCGTATCCGCCCCAGCAGCAGACGCTGGCCCGGTCGCAGTTGTCTTTCGTCCTGGCCGGGATCATGGCGCAGGGGCTCATGCGGCGGCGCGATGCGCCGGGGCGCGTGATGGCGATGGAACTCCTCGTCGCGACGCCGGCGGTGCGGAACCTCATCCGGACCGGCGAGATCCACCAGCTCTATGCCGCCATGGAGGGCGGCAGCGCGGAGGGCATGACCACCCTCAACGCCTCTCTGCTTTACCTGTATCGCCAAGGGCATATCTCGCGCGAGGACGCGATCCAGCAGAGCACGCAGCCGAAGGACCTGATCGCGCGGCTTTACGCTCGCTGAGCGCCGGGCGGCGCCGCCGGCTCGCCGGGGATGCGCCGGCAGGGTCCTTCGTCGGCGCGAGCATGAGGAGGGCGCAAGATGGCCTATAAGGAGTGTCGCTTACAGCCGTGCGACAACGGACTGAGCGAGTACCAGCCGGGCGAGTTCGACGGGGAAACATGGGACAACGAGGGCGACCTGGTGAACACCATCCGCGGCGACGTGGCGCCGGCGGACTTGTACGAGTTGGGCGTTGACGAACTGCCGGAGGGCATCGAGGACATCCGCGGCCGCATCCGGAGCGAGCCGGAGCGGGTGTTCGGCTGGCTCGACCCGCAAAGCGGCGTGCAATACACCTGCATCGTCCAGGTTTGAGCAGACCGCGGCAGCGCCTCCGGCGACGCGCGGAAAGCGCGGGAGGACGAACGCTCACGCAGTCGCGCGCGGACCGGACTCCGCCGGCGGCGCGTCGAGTTGCGGCCCGCTGCCCCAGACCGGCGCCTCTCCCTCGAGCGGGATGTCCGCGTCCGCCGGCTCCACCTTCAAGGTGTCGCTCGGCATGACATGCGCCGGAATCGTCCGGCCCGGCTGCGCGGCGAGCGGCGGCTCTTTCCGCGGCTGAATGGCCGGCGTCAACGAGGCGACTTGCGCCGACAGCCGCCGGTTGAGCATGGCGGCGGCCTCGGCCGCGCCGGGCGGTTCCGCCTTCGCCCCTTCGGCTGCGCTCAGGGCGGCGCCGGGCAGGACGATCCTCGCGGAGCACGCCGGACACTTGACGCGCTTGCCGGCCTGGTCTTCACGGTAAGCCAGAACGCGCTTGCACTCGCACCGGATCTTTGGCATGTTCCACCCCTTCGCCGGAAATCCCCGCCATCGCGCCCACCCGTCCCAAGCCGCATTCTGACCGCGGGCATACCGCTTGTCAAGAAAAATTGCGCGGTGAAGAAAGGCCCGGCCGGGAAACAATTTGACGGCGGCGGACCGGAGAGTAGAATCTTATATGGGAAAGAGGGCGTCCTTTGGAGGACGGTCCAACGGGAAACCACCACGTGCGCGGATCCTTCATGCCTGCCTGGAAAGTCCTCGTCTGCGCGCCGCTGGTCATCGCCTGCGCCTCGTGCAACGCGACGCGCGCCGCGCCGATCGCCTGGCAGCCGTGGTCGGACAACGTCTTCGACCAGGCCGCCAGGGAAAACAAGCTGGTCATCCTCGACCTCGAAGCCGTCTGGTGTACCTGGTGTCACGTCATGGCGGAGACGACGTACGCGGACCCGGCGGTCGCCGGGCTCATCGGCGCCGGGTTCATCGCCGTTCGCGCGGACCAGGACGCCCAGCCGGATATCTCGGTCCGGTACGAGGCCTGGGGCTGGCCGGCGACGGTGATCTTCACCGCCGACGGACGCGAGATCGCCAAGCGCCGCGGCTACATCCCGCCCGCGCGGATGGCCGCGCTCCTGCGCGCGATCCTCCGGGACCCGGCGCCGGAGGCCTCCGGCGCGGCGCCCGAAACGCCCGCCGCCGAAGACGCGTTCCTCTCTCCCGCGCAGCGCCGCCAGATCGAAGAGGAGCATGTGCGGCTTTACGACCGCGACTACGGCGGCTGGGGCGTGCGCGTGAAGTTGCTCGACGAGGGCAACGTGGAGCGCGCGATCCTCAAAGCGCGCTCCGGCGATCCGGCCGAGGCGGCCATGGCGCGGCGCACGCTCGACCAGGCGCTCAACCTCCTCGATCCGGTCTGGGGCGGATTCTACCAGTACTCCGACGAGCGCGACTGGAAGTCCCCGCACTACGAGAAGATCATGGCGATCCAGTCGTCGTACGTGCGGCTCTACGCGATGGCTTACGGCGTCTGGGGCGACGCGAAATATCTCGCCGCCGCGGAGGCCGCCGCGCGCTACGCCGCCGATTTCTGGCGCAGCCCGGAGGGCGCGTTCTTCACCAGCCAGGACGCGGACGCGAGCGAGACGATGAAGGGCGAGGAGTTCTACTCGAAAGACGCCGCCGCCCGCCGCGCCCTCGGGACAATGCCGCGGATTGACCGGCACCTCTACTCGCGGGAGAACGGCTGGATGATCTCCGCGCTTGCCGCGCTCTACGGCGCCACCGGCGACGAGCGCTGGCTGAGCCTGGCGGAGGAGTCGGCGGAATGGATCGTGCGGAACCGCAGTCTGCCCGGGGGCGGATTCCGCCACGACGAGCAGGACCGCGCCGGCCCGTACCTGGACGACACGCTCGCGATGGGCCGCGCGTTCCTCGACCTCTACGGGGCGAGCGCCGAGCGGAAATGGCTTTCGCGCGCGGAATCGGCGGCGCGGTTCATCGGCGCGAATTTCGCGGACGACTCGCCGGCCGGCTACGTCAGCGCCCGAGTCCCGCCCGGCGCGCGGGGCGTCTTCGCGCGGCCCGTGAAGGAGGTGGACGAAAACGTCTCGGCGGCGCGCTTCGCCAACCTGCTTTATCAGTACACCGGCCAAGAGGAATACAAGTCCATGGCCGCGCGCGCCATGAAGTACCTCGCGTCGCCGGCTGCGCTCGGCGGGGAATCTTTCTCGTGCGGGATACTCATCGCCGACGAGGAACTCGCCGCCGATCCGCTGCACGTGACCGTCGTCGGCGGGAAAGCCGATCCCGCCGCGAAGGCGCTCTTCGCCCAGGCGCTCCGCTGCCCGGTCGAGTACAAACGCCTGGAGTGGTGGGACCCGGCGGAAGGCGCGCTCCCGAACCCCGGCGTCGCCTACCCACCGATGGAGAAGGCCGCCGCGTTCCTCTGCGCCGACCGCGCCTGCTCGCTGCCGGTCTTCGCGCCGGAGAAACTCAGCCGGTTGCTCTCGAACCGCGCGCCGGCGGGCGCGCCGGAAAATTGACGACAAACCTTCCTGCTGCGGCGGTGATTCTATCCACCGCTTTAGTTGGGCCTCTTGAGTTCTTTTGCGATGGCGTTTTTATAGTAAGAATCATCATGCTGCTTCGTCCAGCCGTCGGTCGAGGGCATGCCGGGCGCGGCGCGATATTCATGCCACATCTCGTTGACGAAATTGTCGTCGGGCCAGGCGAACCCTTGCTTGGCCCAGTCATGGTCGAAGTTTTCGCCGGTGGCGGCTTTGATCTTCTGGATGAAGGCGTCGTCTTTCTCGTACATCCAGCGATCCACGTAATCGAAGAACGCGTCGTGGTCCCAGGTCTTTTCGTCGTGCAGGAGGCGGAGCACCAGGTCTTCGGAGACCCAGCCGTTGGTGCTGCTGGTGCGGCGGTACCCTTCGCTGGTCTTCTGGCCCGGGCCCCAGGTCGCCGGCGGCGTGTGTTCGTACGGCCCCCAGGCCTGCGGCCCGCGCGCGTAATCGCGGCCGATCCCGGTGGCTTCATCTATGGCGGAGTGCCCGGTGAAGACGACCTTCGCCCCGGTCCAGGAGTCGCCGTAGGCGGTCTGTTCGTCCTCGCCGAAGCAGGCCTTGGGGAATGACTTGTTGATCCGGGCGAGTTCCTCGTCGCCGAGGAGGATTCCGGCGAAGACGATGGGGAACTTCCGGCCGGTGCCGTGGCCGCCGAAGCCCGGGAATCCCGGATGCCCGGCGCGGATCATGCCGCCGTAGTCAATGCCGACCTGGACGAGGTTGTCGAGGAGCGGTTCTTTCTGCTGCGGCGTGAAGTTCGCGCAGAGCAGCAGCCCCGCGTTGCCGACGACGCGGCCGACCTCGCGGCCGTACCACGGCATGTTCTCCACCGGCTCCTCGAACCCGAAGAAGCACGTGTTGAGCCACGGGCGCTGCGTGTAGCGGATGTAGTCGGTGATCTTCGGGCTGTCGGCGGGGCGGACCAGGTCGGGCAGCAGTTCGCGCTTCAGGTTGCGCGCCAGGTAAATTTTCTGAGTGCGGTCGCAGAACGCCGGGCGAAAGGCGTCGGGCGGCAGCGGCTCGGCGACGCAGGTCAGCACGGCGGCGTCCTTGATGGGGCTGGCGTCCTCGTCGCCGCGGACTTCCGGCCCGTTGGCGATCGGAGCTCTCAGGGACAGCCCGACCGGCATGCTGATCGTCGAGACGAGCGAGTCGCCCGGCTTCATGGAGACCGGGAGCTTCTGGATCAGCGACGGGTCAAACCAGTTCCGGACGCCGCTGTCGTAAGAGATTTTCTGCACGGCCGGCGGGTTCAGCATGAAGCCGTTGCGGACGCGATCATTTTCCGGGTGCTCTTTGTCCCTGGGGTCGAGCTGGTTCGCGGGGATCTCCGAGCCGTAGAGAGGCTTGGGCGCGATCTCGGTGACCGTCACCGGCCCGACGACGTAAAAATCCCCGTTGACGAATTGCCCGACCCGCGCCGGCTTCTCGAACGTCCAGGTCATGCCGTATTGCGAGACGCTGTCCTTCAGCGGCAGGTCATCGCCCTTCGGCGCCGCCGGCGCGTTGGCCTGGGTGTAGATGACGACCTGCTTTTCCTGGCTCCAGGCTGGAGCCGCCAGCCCCGCGATGGCCGCGGCAGAGAGACCGACCGCTAAGGTCCTTCCGAACATGATATTCCTCCATTTCGTTCCGCCTGGGATGAAACTGCCACGGACGCATTCTGACCGTCGGAATCCCGCTTGTCAAGGCAAGAACGGACGAGCGCCCAACGCCCAAGTCTGCGGATCGGGTCGCGCGAACACTTGGGCGTTGGGCGTCCAGCCTTCGCAGCCGAAGCGGCTGCTTCGGCGGAGCAGGCTTCGATGTTGGATGTTCGAAGTTCATCCGTAACTGCGTATGGTTTCCCCCGAATTGGATCAGGCGGCCGTCCCGGGTGGGGCGGCGAAATGGGAAATCCCGGTTGACACGCGTGAGTAAAGCCGTCACAATACGACACTTCATGCCCGACCGTCGGGGAACGGGCTGGCCTAGGGCGAGTCCCGGTTGAGCTGAAAAAAAGGAGGAGCCATCATGAAGTCCACGGTCGTCGTCGCGGTCTGCGCCGTTAGTGGCTTTATTTCACTTCTTTGCGGCGGCTGCACGATCGAGGGGCCGCGGGTGCGCTTCGTCGCGCCGCAGCCGGCAGTCGTCGTCACGGGCGACGTGGAATTCGTCGAGCCGCCGCCAGACGATAGAGTGTACATCTACGACGCGGGGTATCCGCCGGGTTGTTATGTGTACGGGGGCTTCTACTTTTATGAGGGACATCGCTACACGCGCGACGTCTTCGTCCGCGATATCGTCACCGTCAACATCCGGGAAAACCGCTACGTCAACGTCGCGGAAAACCGGAAGGCCGGCGAGCGGATTAAGGTGCAGCACGCAACCGAGTACAAAAAGACCGGCGGCCATCCACAAGCCGACAAGGCCGTCCGTCCCGGGGAAAAGGCGCCCACAAAGGGTTCCAAGGACACCAAGGAGTCTAAAGCCAAGGAATCCAAGGAATCTAAAGACAAGGAATCCAAGGAGTAATTATTCTTCTCCGCCCTGGCCGATCATGCCACAATAGTATCCGGCTTCACGAAGGCGGCGGAGGAATCGAACGCGAAAAACCTGCTGGGTTTTATTGGACAGGCCCCGTTTTCTGCTCGTACTGAAAACGGGGCCTCTGTCCCAATTGTCCACAGGTTTGAGTCCTGGACGGCCAGCCGTGTCGGCTAACCTTTTAGGCCGGGCAGCAGATCGAAAAGCCGAAAAGGATAGGGTTTATATCCCCGGACTATCCCCAGTAGAGCTGGTTAGTTAGACGGCGTCGCCGAACCTCCCCTGTGCTTTGGGGTCGGCTTCAAGGTGAGACGCGAAATTACCGTGCCGTCCTCGGCCACCAGCATCCTGCCGGACATTTCGCCCTGGACGAGCAGGATACGGTAAACGATTTGCGGCGGGGAGAGTACTTTTTTGCCGTCGGGGCTTCTGCGCATTTCGAACCGGCGCGCCGAGTCCGTCGTCGCGCCGTTCCCGCCGGCGGCCACTGCGTCCGCCACGGGCTTGGGCAGGTTCGCGACGGCGATGGGCGTATGGACCGAGAGAATGACGCTGGACTCGTTGACGTAGACGCTGAACGTCCTGGCGCCTTCGGTCATCCCGACTTCAAATGTCTTCCCGTACTTTAAAACCATTCCGATGGTCGCCCTCGGAAAGGCCTGCGCGATCGCCGCTTTGGCGGCGTCCGAGAGCTTGGGGAGCGGCGTTCCGACCGTGCCATCCTCAGCCACCTGCAACGTTCGCGACATCTCTTCCTGTTCCTGCCGGATAGAATAAGAGATATGCGGCGGGTTGAAAACTATCGTGCCGTTGTAGTTCGTGGGCAATTCGATCCGCACTGCCGACGTCGTCACGCCGTTCGCGCCGGCGTTCACTGCGTCCGCGACGGCCTTGGGCAGGTCCGCGACGGCGATGGGCGTGTAGACCGTAGTAATGACGCCAGCCTCGTTGACTAAGACGTTGAACGTCTTGGCGCCTTCAGTCATCGCGACGACGAAGGTCACGCCGCGTATATCAACAATTCTGTTGGTCGCCTTGAAGGTCGCCTTCGGGAAGGCCTGCGAGATCGCCGCGCTCACCGCATCAGGAAGCGTACCAGTTGTCGCTCCCGGCGTCGTAGAAACGGCAGGCCCATCGGCGCCCACAGCCAAACCTGCTCCAAACGCCAATACTCCCGCCGCAACGACCATGCACATCATTACGCGTTTCACCGAATGCCCCTCCGGCTGCCAAACTGCGGATTTTTCCTTCTCATTGAAGGAGAACTATTGACGATCCTCAAGGTGAATCACTGCTGGACAAAGGCCAACCGGAATTTCCATGACGCCCGCCGTCCACATGACGGTCAGCCATCAAATACGCGATCATGATAATCAGAATCCCGTTTGTCAAGGGGAAATCGTGCGGGCGAAGAAGGCCTCTGCTCAAGCCACTTGCACAGTGTCTGCGGCAGGTCTTCGGGGAGTTGTCCATCAACAGGTGCGCAAGCCGCTGTTCTGTAAGAGAATCCGCCCACGCGCGCCCCTGACGCGCCTGATGGGAATAAGAAGACTGAGCGGTTTGTCGTAGGACCTGTGTGGCCAGTTTCTCATTCCAGTCGAACCTGGCCGTTGCGATCGTCATGGCGGCCGATGTCATGGATGGGTCGTGCGTCCCTGGAACTCCCTGGAACTCCCTGGTTGGCAAGTATACCGCCGCCGGCGAACGCGCGAAGCATTTCAATGGAACGCCGCGAGCGTGTATAATCACGCTCGGGGCTCCCGGAACTCGACATGGAGGAAGAGATGTTGCGTCGTCGAGGCAACGCGGCGGCGTTCGGCATCCTCGCGGCCTTCGTCATGGCGGCGTGCGCAGCGGGCGAGGACTGGCCGCAGTTCCTCGGGCCGCGGAGCGACGGCGTCGCTCACGACGCGAAGGGCCTGGCGCGCGCCTGGCCGGCGGGCGGCCCGAAGATTCTCTGGCAGCAGCCGGTCGGCCCGGGTTACGGCGGCGCGGCGATCTGCGGCGACAGCGTGTTCCTGCTCGACCGCGAGGACGATAAAGCCGACTCGCTCCGGCGGTTCAACCTGGCCGATGGAAAAGAAGTCTGGCACTACCGCTACGCTGCGCCGGGACGGACAGATTACGACGGCAGCCGCTCGACGCCGGCCACCGACGGAAACATGGTGTTCGGAATCGGCCCCTTCGGCCAGATCTCCGCCGTCAAGTTCAGCGACGGGAGCTTGGTCTGGAAAAAGAACCTGCTCGCGGACTGGGACGCCAGCATGCCGCAGTGGGCGGTCGCGACCTCGCCGCTCCTGTACGGCGACTATGTGATCGTGATGCCGTGGGGCAAGAAAGCGGCGCTCGTCGCGTATGAGAAGGCCACCGGCAAGATCGCCTGGGCCACGCCGAACCTCAAGGGCGTCGAGGAGGAATACGAGTCGCCGATCCTCATGAAGTTCGACGGCCGCGATATGGTCCTGGCGCTCGGGATGCAAGGCTACCTGGTCGGCGCGGACGCCAAGACCGGCGAGCAGCTCTTCGAGCACCTGGTTTACGCGGCGGGCAAAACCTGGTGGGATGTTCCCTCACCGCTGCCGATCGGCGACGGGCGCATCTTCTTCACGGCCGGCTACGGCCATGGCTCCGTGATGCTCAAGGTCGCGCGCGCAGCCGGCGAAGCGAACCCCGGACGGCAGTACGAAGTCACGCAACTCTGGGCGAACAAGACCATGGGTTCGAAGTGCGCCCAGGCGCTGCTCTGGGACGGATATATCTACGGCAACAGCTTCGACGTCGCCGGCGGGCTGCGGTGCATCACGCTCGACGGCCAGATCAAGTGGGACTCCTTTAACGCGCGCGGGAAAAACAAGGCCAAGTTCGACCTGGGCTGCCTGCTCATCGCCGACGGGTTGATCTACATTTTCCATGGCGGGAACGGGGTCTTGTGCATGGCGGAAGCCTCGCCGGCCGGATACAGGGAACTCGGCCGCGCGCCGGTGCTCGCCCTGCCGGGACCGTGGGCGCCGCTGGCGTTCAAGGACGGCGAACTCGTCGTCCGCGACATGCACAATATCTTCTGCCTGGATGTCACCGCCGCAGGCAACGGCACGGCCGACGCTGGAAAATGACGCCGCGGAGATTTGGGGCGGGCGCGGTCTCCTGGAACCGGCTTCAAAACTTCGCGGAACTCCGTTGAAGGGCGCCTCCAAAGTGCAGCCGCTGACGAACGCAGAAGCATGGCAGCGGGACGCGTGGGCGGACTTGTCATGCGGCGCGGTCATCATCTCTGTCTTTGTCGTTTTGCAATGTTCCTGCCGACAAAAATCATGGCCAGATAAACGAACACGCCCTCCACCATGAAGAGCACGCTGCCTCGTTGATAGGCGACCAGGCAGGAGGACGTCAGTAAAAGAATGCCGAAGAGTTGAATGAACCATGTGGGCATCACCGTGACGCCGTTGGTCGCAACCTGGCGACGAACAAGTCGCCATGCGATAAATGCCGCCGCAAAACCAATGACTGCGACAGCTATAGCGCCTAACCAAAGGGGCTTGCCTTCGTAGTCAAACGAGCGCCGGCAAATCATGTCTGTCCACATCAGGAGCGAGAGCAGTAAGCAGATAATGGACGCAGCCGTGCAGGCCACGATGCTGGTGGTGCGACACGCTCTGCTGACCGGTTGAAGATAGTCTGTCATGCGTGCAGTTCCGCTGCCTGAGGCTTCGCATTCCTTGCCCGGGCGAACTTTATCCACCCATAAAGACATTGTCAACCGGAATTCCATTTGCCTTCCTCCACAGGAGAGCTGGCCCTCTCGGCGGCCATTCTCCGTTCCTTTTCCATTTGCCTTTATCATTCGGCAATCCTGTCGCGCCTGCGCGACACTGACAATCGGCAATCGGAAATTACAAGGCTGTCAAATCCAATTCGCGAAAATAAGCGCACTGAAACCGCTGCGAAGCGCACTGAAGCGCACTTAAACCACTCCCAAGCGCACTGAAACCACTCGCAAGCGCACTCACTTTCGCTGCACCCTCTTAGGCGAAAATACGGCCTTATAATCGGGAGAGCAGGATGACTGCGGAGTGCGGAGTGCAGAGTGTGTAGTGGAAAGAGTGCTCGAAGGCTTGGAAGGAGCCACTGATGTCGCATGACGCCCCGCTCGACGCTGAAAGCCGCCGCCCGACAGATTACGCCGGGCCAGAGCGCCGCAGATGCCCGCCGGAGGCTTATTGCATCAATCTCTCGCGGATCAAGATCGAGTTCGAGGGGTTCAAGCAGAAGGCCTCGGCGGAGTATGCGGCGCTCGAACGGCTCGTCGGTGAACTGCGGGAGCTGGTCGTCGCGCTGCCGAAGGAAGTGGCCGCGCAGATCGCCAAGGAGCGCAGCGAGGTGGACCGCACGCTCGACAAGGGCGGCGAGGATTTCAAGGAGATCTTCCGGCGCCTGGCCAAGCTGGAGAAGGCGGTACTGGCGGTCTACATCATCGTCGCCCTCGTCGTCGTCGGCAAGGGGCTGGCGTGGTTCCTGGGCGTGCTGCACATCCTGTAGGAACGGTCCGATTTTTCCTGGGAGCGGGCGATGAAAACGAAGCAAATCCGCCGGTCGGCTGAGCGTCTTTTCGTGCGCGATGTGAAAACCCTTGCTCAGATTTCCGCCGAGTTGGGCGTGCCCCTGCGTTCGCTCGCCCGGTGGTCGCGCAGGGGCGAATGGATGCGGAAACGGCGGGAGTGGCAGCACGAATCGCCGCGGGCCGCGCTCGATATCCTCAAGCGCCAGCGCGAGAAGCAGATGGCGGCCATCCGCGATAACACGGCCGCGGCCGCGCCGGAGGCAATTGACGCGCTGAACAAGATCAGCCTGGTCATCGAGAAGCTGGAGTCGCACGTCGAGGCGATCGGGCCGATGCTCGACACGCTGGAGCGTTTCGCGGAGTTCGCCGGCGCGCGCGCCGACGCGGAGGAGTGCGCGGTACTCTACAAGTGGACTGAGATGTTCCTCGATGAACAACGGCGCAAGTACAGTTGAGTGCGGAGTGCGGATTCCTTACGTCGTGTCCCGTCGTGCCGTCGAGGTGAGGAAAAAACGTGGCAGACATTGCGACGCAGCTTGAAATTCGGCGGCAAATCTCGGCGTGCGAGGCGGACATGAAGCGCGCGACCGAGCGCGCCGCCGACGCGGTCCGGCACGTCAGCCGGGCGACGGTGCTGTTCAATTCGCCGGCGGACATTGACCTGGACCTGGTCGAGGCGGCCGTGGCCGACGTCCGCGACGCGCGGCAGGCGTATGTCGCGGCGCTGAAGAAGAAGCAGGAGCTTCGCGCGGTGCTGGGCGAGGAGTGACCGGCGCGGAATGGGGATTACAGAACGTCTTTCGTCGTGGTGAGAGAAAGCTTTGGATATAAAGTGGACAAACGCGTATAACGCGCAGCGCGCACGGATCCTCGTCGCCCTCCTGCACGAGGCGCGGCCGTTCGAGGATTCGTCCGACAAGGCCGCCGCGGCGCGGCGGGCGCTGCCGTTCGACGCGTGGATCCACGCCTACTTCCCGCATTACGCCTTCTGCGAGTCCTCGCCGCTGCACCTGGCCGCCGACGAGATCGTCGAGGAGAAGGGCATCCCGATCGCCGAGTACTGGTTCCGCGGCGCCGGCAAGACGACGCGCGCGCTGCTGCGGCGCGTCCGGCGGATCGTCGAGCGCCGCGCGCATTTCATCATCGTCGGCGGCCAGACCGAGGAGAACGCCGCGGAGAAGCTGGACCTGATCAAGCTGGAGCTGGTCCACAACCAGCGGCTGCGCCGGGACTACGGCGACCGGATCGGCCCGCGCCGCGGGAGCGATACCGACACGGATTTCGTCGCCGTCGAGACGCGCGTGCTCGCGCGCGGCACGGGGCAGTCCTGCCGCGGCCTGCTCCACGGCCCGCACCGGCCGGACGATTTTCTCGGCGACGACCTGGAGGACGACTTCCTCGCGCGCAACCTGCAGCGCGAAAAGTATCTCTGGGAATGGCTCCTCGGCAACGTCTTCCCGGCGCTGGAAGTCGAACACGGCTCCTCACCACGACGACACGACGAACACGACGAGCGCGACGGGCACGACGAACGGCAATCAGAAATCAGTAATCGGAAATCAGATATCAGAAATCCGTCGTCCGGCGCCTGGTGCGAAATTCTGCTGAACAACTACGGCACGCGCCACGGCCTGAAAGCGCGGTTCCAGGAAGCCGCCGCGCAGCGCGATCCGTCGGGCCGGCCGATCTGCCGCTACGTCGAGTACCTGGCCGAGGACGAAACAGGCGAATCCGCCTGGCCGGAGCGCTTTCCCACCGCCGTCCTCCGGCGCATGTCCGCGATCATGGGGCGCGGGCTCTACGGGCGCGAGATGCTCGGCAAATCGTTCTCCGACGACGAGGTGTTCCGGCCGGACTGGGTGCGCGACTTCCGCGCGGCGGAGTTCGACCGCTCCACCGCCGAGGTCCGCGCGGCCGTGGACCCGAGCGCGACGGCGAAGGAGACCAGCGACTACAAGGCGCTCGTGGTCCTGGCGCGGCCGCGGGGCACGCGCGAACTGCGCTGCCTGCACGCCTGGCTGCGCCGCGCCTCGCCGAACGAACTGATCGCGGAGATCCTCCGCGTGTACGACGCCTTCTCGCCCGGCCGCATCGGCTGCGAGGCGAACGGCTTCCAGGCGTTCCTCTGGCCCCTGCTCGAGGCGAATGAGGAGATCCGCGGGCGCGTGAACCGGGTCGGGCTGTTCCCGGTCACGAACGCCGCCTCGAAGGAGGACCGGATCCTTTCCTTGCAGCCCGACTTCGAGCGGGGCCTTTGCTATTTCGACGAGGGCGAGGGCGACCAGCGGCTGCTGCTCGACCAGTTCCTCGATTTCGGCAAGCCGGGCGTCCACGACGACGGCCCGGATGCCTTTGAGATGGCGCGCCGGCTCTTCGCGGATTCCCGCTCCGGCGGCAAGCCGCGCGAGCCGCTGATGCGCTTCGACCCGCGCAGCAATTTCGCCGTCGCGTTCGCGGGAGGCGGAGACGCAGAAGTCCGAGGGCAGAATGATGAGTGATGAAGCCGGAGCGCGCGTCCTTAATTATGTCAATCAGCGCTCGTTCCCCGAGGGGTGTCAAATCCAGCTTGCGAAAACAAGCGCACTGAAACCGCTGCGAAGCGCACTCAAGCGCACTCAAACCACTCCGAAGCGCACTGAAACCACTCGCAAGCGCACTCACTTTGAGCGGCCGCTCCGGAGCGGAATTTCAGCCTTATAATCGGGAGAGCACGAAGAGTGCGGAGTGTGGAGTGCGGAGTGCGGAGCGAGGAATGCAGTTGCGGAGTGAAGGCTAATTGGTGAGGGACTTCTCGATGAGCGATATCACGCTGATGACGATGCCGCCGACCGGCCTCGACAAGTACGGCCTGCCTGCCGTGAGCGGCGCCGAACGACCGCAGCCGCCCGCGCTGCGCGACCCGCGCGCGATCCTCGATCAGTACGGCAAGCCGTACACGAAACCGGAGACGCGCGAGGTCGCTCCGGCGACGCTCGGCGGCTGGCGGTATTACATGGCGAACACGGTGGCCGACCTGCTGACGCCGGCGCGGCTGGTGAGCCTGCTCCGCGAGGCCGAGCAGGGCAACATCCTCCACCAGATGGAGCTCTTCGAGGCAATGGAGGAGCGCGACGCGCGCCTCTCCGGCCTCTTCACGCAACGCAAGGCGGGCGTGACGAGCTGCGAGTTCGCGCTGGAGCCGGGCGACGATTCGAGCGCGTCGCTCCGGGCGCGCGATTTCTGTGCCGCGCTGCTGCCCGCGCCCGACGGCAAGCGCCTCGGCCGCATCCAGTCCTGGAGCGACCGGCTCCGCGACCTGCTCGACGCGGTCGCCAAGGGATTCGCCTGCCTCGAAATCCTCTGGGAGACCAGCCAGCGGCAGTGGCTGCCGAGCGACCTGAAGTTCCGCCCGCAGCGCTGGTGGACGCTCGACCTGGTGGACCGTCAGAAGCTGCTCCTGCGCGACGTGTCGGCGCCGCTCGGGCTGCCGGTGAACCCGTTCAACTTCATCCTGCACCGGCACAACGCCCTCAGCGGATCGCTCCAGCGCGGCGGCATTTCGCTCGCCTGCGCGCGGCCGTTCCTGGTGCGCAATTACGCGCTGCGCGACTGGCTGCAACTGGCGGAGCTCTGCGGGATTCCCGTCCGCCTCGGCGAGCTGCCGCCGGGCGCGACGCAGGAAGACGCCGACCTGATGTGGCGCGCGCTGACCTCCCTCGGCAGCGCGGCGGCGGGGATGGTGCCCGCCGGAGGAAAGATCACGTTCGCCGACGCCGCGCGCGCGTCGAGCGACGGCGCGATGTACGACCAATTGCGCCAGCGCGCCGGCGAGGAGATGGCGCTCGCGGTGCTCGGCCAGACGTTCACCGGCGGCGGCGAAGAAGGCCACACGCTCGGGTATAGCGGCCGGGCGCACGAGGCGGTGCGGTTCGACCTGGTGGATTCCGACGCGCGGGCGCTCGATGAGACGCTGAACCGCCAGTTCTTCGGGCCGATCACGCTGCTGAACTTCGGCCCGGACGTCGCCGCGCCGGTCTATCGCACACTGGTCGAGGAGCCGGTGGACTTGCAGCGGCTGGCGACGAGCGTCTCGACGCTTGTCAGCGTCGGGCTGCGCGTGCCGGCGAAATGGGCGCGGAGGAAATTCGGGATTCCAGCGCCGGCCGACGGCGAGGAAGTGCTCGCGGCGAGCGCGGCGGATCGGACGAACGCGTCCTCCGGGGCGATTACTGACGGAAAGGCAGGTGACTGACCATGGAAAACGGGCAACAGTTCAGCGACTCCACCGGCGCGGCGCTGCCCGCCGAGGTCCCGGCCGAAGGCTGGTACCAGGTGGATTTGCAGGGCGAGTGGGAAGGCCATCCGGCCGGCGCGTACCGGCTGACGCCGGCGGACATCCGCTGCATCGTCGAGTACTTCAACCAGTCCTGCCGCGCGAACGGCGTGGACCTGCCGGTGGATTACGAGCACCAGGGCGTGGTCGCCAAGCTGCTCGGCAAGAGCGCCGAGTCCGGCGGCTGGATCAATTCCCTCGAAGGGCGGAAGGACGATACCGAGCTCTGGGCGCACATCAAGTGGGTGGCCGACGCGCGAGCGTTGATCCGCGAGAGGAAATTCCGCTACCTCAGCTCGCACCTGCTGAAGGATTACAAGGACCCGGTCACCGGCCGGATCGTCCGGTGGGTGCTCGATTCCGTGGCGCTGACGAACCGCCCGTTCAAGAAGGCGCTTCCCGCAGTCGCGAACAGCGACGCCGCGACTCCGGGATTGGAAGAGGGGCGCAGCAGCGCTCCCGATTCAGCCGTCGCAGAAAAGCCCGCTCTTCGCAGCTCCGCTGCTACGGCGGGCGTAGAAGAGGAGGGCGGAGCCATGCAGAATTTGCTCGCCTTGCTGGCGGCGGCCATGAACGAGGGGCGCGCAAGCGCTTCCGTGCTCGACGCGAAGACCGTCGCCAACAGTATCGGCGTTGCGGAGGACGCCGGTGCGGACGCGGTGGTGAAGGCGGTCGCCGACCGGCTTGCGGCGCTCGAGGCGAAGGTTTCTTCGACCACGAGCCTCAAAGCGGAGGCGGAGACGAAGCTGCTCTCGATCTGCAATGCGCTCGGCACGACGCCGGACAAGCCGCTGGCCGAGCTGCTGGCGCTGATCGGGGCGACGCGGGCGATGCCGGCGCAGTCGGCGGCGGAGCAGCTGATCGAGAACGCGATCTCCGTCGAGCGCAAGATCACCCCGGCGAACCGGGAGGCGTTCATCCGGCTGGCGATGCAGGACTTCGAGGGCGCGAGAAAAATCCTCAACAGCATGCCGCCGGTGCTCGGAGGCGCGACGAACGCGGCCGGCGCCCAGGCCGCCGCCGAGACGCCGGTCCTCTCCGACGCCGACCGCTGGGCCTGCGAGCAGGCGGGCCTGAAGGAGGCGGAGTTCCTGGCGACGAAGAAGCGGATGGCGGGATAGGGAACGGCGGACGATAGACCGTCGTCTGTCGTCTAGGGTCAATGGTCTCTTTTTTAGGAGCAGTCGCATGAGCAACTTGACGTCTGACCGGGACACGGAGTTCGTGGACGAACTGCACCGCGATGAGGCGCCCGTGGCCGCCGCGACGCAGATTTTCAACGGCGGCGCGGTGGCGCTGAACTCGGCCGGCTTTGCGGTTCCGGCCGGCCCGGGCGTGCGGCATTTCCGCGGCATCGCCGACGAGACGGTGGACAATTCCGCCGGAGCCGGCGGCGCTGAGACCGTGGACATCATCACGCCGGAGGCCGCGTACTGGGACGCCGCCGCGACGCTGACGCAGGCGAGCGTCGGCCAGCCGGCGTACTTCTCCGACGATCACACCGTGACGCTGACCGCCGGCACGAACACGTACGCGGGCCGCATCAAGGCGGTGGACCGTTACGGAGTGCTGGTGGACATGCGCGGCGCGTACGTCGAGCCGGCGCTGCCGGTGACTACTGCGCCGACGACCGCGGCCTAACGGAATTGCCGATTGCCGACTTGTCCGCCGGAGCCTTGGCGAAGGCGGATTGTGTAGCACAGGAATTTTTTTAGGAGATGACGCAATGGCAGTAGTCAATGCCGCAACGCTGGAGGCGTTGTGGGTGTCGTTCAACACCATCTTTCAGCAGACGCTCGAGCGCACGAAGACCCGGATTGACGACATCGCCTCGGCGGTGCCGTCGTCCACGCGCATCGAGCATTACCCGGTCGCCGCGCTGACCGGGCGCATGCGCGAGTGGGTGAAGGACCGCGTGATCCAGGACCTGGCCGCGTTCGAGGCGAGCGTCCGCAACCTGACCTTCGAGCACACGATCGGCGTGCCGCGCGAGGACATCGAGGACGACGTGACCGGCGCGTACGCGCTGGCGATCCAGCAGCAGGCCGCGCTCGGCGTGCTCGAGCCGTGGCTGCAGGTGCAGGACGAGCTCGGCGTCGGCGCCTTCGCCGAGTCGGTCGGCTTCGACGGCGTGCCGTTCTTCTCCAGCTCGCACCTCTGGCAGGGGATGAAGGGCGCCGCCGGCGCTCCGCAGTCGAACCTGACGGCGGCTTACCTCTCGGCCGCAGCGGTCTACGCGGGCATCAAGCAGATGAGCACCTTCGTCGGGCCGGACGGCATCGTGCTCCTGGTCCAGCCGACGCACTTCCTCTTCTCGCCGGCGCTCGAGCAGACCGTGGACCAGCTCTTCAACGTGCCGCTGGCCAGCTCCAGCCAGATCAGCCAGACGCTCTACGGGAAGTTCCCAAAGGAGAACCAGATCAAGATGCCGATGTGGACCGGCAACCAGTGGATGATGCTGGACTGCTCGAAGCCGATCAAGCCGGTGGTCAACCAGGTTCGGCGGCCGCTGGCGCTCACGCCGATGGTGAAGCTCGACGACCCGAACGTGTTCTACCAGAAGCGCTTCGACTTCGGCATGGATTACCGCGGCGCCGTGAAGGCCATCGCGTGGTGGCTCGCCTACGGTTCGCAGGGCACGACCGGCGCCCCGACGACCGCGGCGTGATGTAAGTCCGGGATGCGGATTACGGAATGATTCCGCAATCCGCACTCCCCAATCCGCAATGGGAGACGCTCGATGAGCTATTGTTCTCCGTCCGACCTGGCCAACGTGAAGACGACGGCCGAGCTGACGCAGTTGTCCGACCTGGGCGGGACCGGCTCGCCGAACGGCACGGTCCTGCAGGCCGCGTGCGACCAGGCGTCGTCGCTGATTGACGGCCTGATCTCGCCGCAGTATCCGCTGCCGCTGGCGACCGTGCCGCCGATGCTGCTGAGCATCGCCGTCCGCCTGGCGCTGTACTACCTGTACCTCGGCCGGCAGTCGCTGCCGGACGAAGTCAAGAACAGTTATGACCGCGACGTGGCGTTCCTGGAGCAAGTCGGCAAGGGCCAGGCGTCGCTCGGCGAGCCAAAGGCCGACGACCGCGGCGACCGCTTCCACGGCGCGAAGGCCTCCGGCCGGCCGCGGCAGTTCACGCGCCGCCAGACGAGAGGTTTCTAAATGCCGCACCCGGTTAGCACCCGGCTTTGGGAGAAATTCTGATGGGCCTTTCGACCGATGTCTTGAACGCCGTCTGGAGCCGCCTGCAGGCCGACTCCGCCATGTCCGCGCTGCTGAAGGGCGGAACGATGTTCCGGTTCAACGGCCAGGGCGTGCTGACGCGCATGGAGATCGTGCCGGCGGTCTGCCCGGTCTTCGCGATGGGGCCGGCGGAGGACTTGCATTACTGGCCGCCGGCGAAGTGCAAGCGCGGCCCGGCGGCCGTACTCGAGCGCCGCACCGCGTTCCTGATCGAGATGGCCACCGCCGGCGAGGACTCGCGCCATATTGTGGACCTCGCCGAAGGCTTCGAGGATTTCATGAGCCGGCAGTTCCGGGCGGACAATTTCGGCCTCGGGGCGATATTCGCCGAGGCGGAGTACACGAAACCGTCCTACGCGCCGAAGCTCGCCCTGCAGAAGCACATCGAGCTCTGGCAGTTCAGGGCGACGATGGTCTGTAAGTTCAGGATTTCTTGAGAGAGGAAATGACGATGGACGATAGACGATGTCGCGCGCAGTACGCTGCGCGCACTTGGACGACGCCGCTCGTCGTGTTCGTCGTGTGCGTCGTGGCGAACATCGCCGGCTGTTCGTCTGCGCCGGCGCAGAAGGCGACGCAGACCGTCGCGCCGGACTCGACCACGGCCTCAACGCTCAAGGACGTCCAGGCACAGGTCGTCTCGCTCGCGCAGCAGAATACGGCGATCATCAACGCGATCCAGAAATCCTCTCAGGACACCGACCAGTTCCGCGACCAGGTGAAAGGAAGCATTGCGTCTCTGACGCAGGTGCAGTTTCGGTTTGAGTCCTGGCTGGCTGAAGTTTCTAACGGTTGGCGGCTGCGAATGCTTGGGTGTGCTCCTTATCGTCCTGCTAGGCAAGCTGGACCTGAACTGGTGGTCGGACCTGATCGTGTGCGTGATTCTTCTGGGCCTGATGCTCGGGGCGCCGCTGCTGGTGCTGACGCAAAAGGCGCAGTTCTAGCGACCGACCATCGTCCATCGTCCCTGGTCAATGGTCCAGCGACCCGCCTACGCCAAGGCTACGGCGGGCAAGAATGGAGGCCGACGATGCTGCAACTGATCGTGGCGTTCCTGCTCGGCTGCGTGCTGAGCAGCGTCGTGCTCGGGATTCTCGCCGCGCTGCACCAGGTCATCGCCGACCACGTCCTGGCCAAGATCGGCGTCATCATCTCGTGGCTCTGGGCGAAGCTGGTCGGGCTGATCGCGCTGTTCAAGCCGAAGGCGTCGTCGTCGGCTGCGCCTCCGCCGGCGGCCAAGTAGGCCGCGACGATGTCGCGCGCAGTACGCTGCGCGCTCTTGGACAAGGGACGATGGCCCACGCCGGCGCCTGTCTAT
The DNA here is from genome assembly GCA_052139675.1 of Candidatus Brocadiia bacterium. GTDB lineage: Bacteria > Planctomycetota > Brocadiia > CAIUPP01 > CAIUPP01 > JBEKCB01. The sequence continues at coordinate 10,504 of JBKQWE010000014.1, read as the reverse complement.
CGTCCATCGTCCATGGGCTATCGTCATTCTCCTGACTCTCTTTTTGATGGAAGGAGTTCGTGCTATGGCAACGGTCAGCATTGATCTCACCTCGATCATCCAGGCTGTGGCGGCGGAGACGACGGTGGACGCGAGCGCCGAGGCGCTCCTCGACCAGCTCACCGCGCAGCTCCAGACAGTCGCCTCTCAGCCGGCCCAGTCGGTCGCGGCGCTCCAGGCGCAGATCCAGTCGCTGGCGAACCAGATGGCCACCAACAAGTCCGCGCTGGTCGCATCGGTCTCAGCCAACACGCCGGCCGCAGCGACGACGCCGGGACTCACCACTGCGGACACGACGTACGGCTCCACGACGGACGAACCCACGACGCAAGACTAGGTTGGTAAATCCGTACGTGGTGCTCGTCGTGTCGTCGTGGTGAAAACGTTTTTGGGAGGTGAGAGTCGTGGCGAGGCAGACGGTCGTGAGAAACATGGCCGATGGGATCATCACCATCGAGGACGGGTCGAGCCCGGCCAACGCGGTTCAGCTCGTCGTGGACGAAGGCGACATGTCCTTCGCCGTGGCCCAGCGCGAGTCCGTCGCCGTCATGGACCGGACGGATCTCAGCTCGCTCCGGGCCGGCAAGGCTAAGCCGTGCGGCGGCAGATTCCGGGTGAAGCTCAAGGAATTTCTGTCGAGCGGCTCTGACTACCCGGTCACGCCACACGAGGCGCTGTTCGGCGTCGGCGCGGCGAGTTCATGGCTTTCCACCAACACCGACGGCGGCGGCGTGCGGACCGTCCGCATCCGGTTCACGTGTGTCTCGCCGATCACCGGCGAGCAGGCCGAGGAGATCGTCTTCGAGATGTGCTACGAGTTGAACGAGACGTTCTCCGAAAAGGCCGACGCCGACCTCCTGGCGGTCTCCTTCAGGGACTTCGAGGAGCGCCCGACCGTCGCCAAGCGGACTTCGGCGAACCCGACGGACGAGCCGACGCTGGAACTGACCACGGCCGAGTAATGTTTTTAGCCGCCGATGGACTCCGTATCGGCGTCCATCGGCGGTTATAGGAATGATTGGACCATGAGCGTTTCATTTTCCCTCAGCGGCGTGACGGCGAGGGTGCAGAACCCGGACCTGAACGACCAGCTCAACCTCGATCCGCACCAGGTCGTGCAGCCCAAGGCCAGCGGCGGGTTCTATCGTTTCGCGCTGGCGGACTCGGCCGACACGCGGCGCGAGTTGAAGTGGTCGAATCTGCGCTTGAGCGAACTGAACGACGTTCAGGGCTTCTTCAGGAACCAGGCGCAGGGCACGCTGAACGAGTTCACGTTCACCGACGAAAGAAACGTCGCGTGGGCGGCGTATTTCCTCAGCGCCACGCTGGACCCGGTCACCGTCGCCGACGAGGCGGCTTCGACCGGCAGCTTCGTCACCGGCGGCGACACGGTTCCGACGACCGTCCGCTCCGGCGGGTTCTACGAGTTGACGATCAAGCTGCATCTGAGGAGCGGAGCGCCGAGCACCTCGTCGGCGACGAGCGGGCCGACGAGTTCGCCGACCGCAGCGGGCACCTCGGGGCCGACCTCTGCGCCGACTTCGCCGCCCGAGTACGCGCTGGAGAGCGATCTGCTCTCGCACACGGACCTGACGACGGCTGCGCACGGCGGGATCGTGGCCTCGACGGATTCCAGGCTGACGAACGCGAGGACGCCGATCGCGCACGCGGCGACGCATGCTTCGACCGGTTCCGACCCGATCACGCCGGCGAGCATCGGCGCGGACGCCGCCGGCGCTGCGGCAGCAGCACAGTCGGCGGCGGAGGCGGCGAGCGTTCCGCTGACGGCGGCGGGCGCGGATAACGGCGTTGCTACACTGGACGCGAGCGGCAAGGTGCCGACGACTCAACTGCCGGCGGCGATTCTCGGCGCTCTGGATTACCAGGGAACGTACGATTGCTCCGGCGGATCATATCCGGTCTTGCCGGTGAAGGGGCAATACTGGGTCTGCTCGGTCGCGGGCACGATCGGCGGCGTGGCGTATGGCATCGGCGACTGGCTGACCTACAACGGCGCTTCCTGGAACCGGATAGATAATCAGCAAGTCGTCTCGAGCGTGTGCGGCAAGGTCGGCGCGGTGACGCTCTCGGCGAGCGACGTGGGCGCGGACGCCTCCGGCGCGGCGGCGGCGGCGCAGACGGCGGCGGAAGCGGCAAGCATTCCCGCGGCCGCGCTGGTGACTTCGGTGGGATCGCCCGGCAGCGATAGCAACGTGCCGAGCGAGAAGGCGGTGCGGACGGCGCTGGCTTCGGCGATCACGACCGCAGAATCCGCGAGCGACGCGGCCGGTGCTGCGGCGGCTGCCGCTGCGGCGAGCGTCCCGAACAGCGCGCTCGTCACTTCGGTCGGATCGCCCGGAAGCGACAGCAATGTGCCGAGCGAGAAGGCGGTGCGGACGGCGCTGGCCGCTGCGATCTCAACCGCTGAAGCCGCGTGCGATGCGGCCGGCGCGGCGGCCGCGGCGCAGTCGGCGGCCGAGGCGGCGAGCGATCCGGCCGGCTCCGCCTCTACGGTGCAGGGCAACCTCAATACGCACACCGCGCTGACGACCACAGCGCATGGCGGGATCGTCGCGTCCGGCGATTCGAGGCTGACGAACGCGCGCACGCCGACGGCGCATGAGGGCACGCACCTGACCGGCGGCGGCGACGTGCTGGCGCTTCCGGATGCGATCGAGTTCGTGATTGACGGCGGCGGCTCGGCGATCACGACCGGCGTGAAGGGATTCCTGGAGATCCCGTTCAACTGCACGATCCAGCGCGTGACGCTGCTGGCCGACCAGTCGGGCAGCATCGTCGTGGACGTCCAGACCTCGACGTACGCGGGATTCCCGACCACGTCGTCCATCGCGGCCTCGGACCTGCCGACGCTCTCGAGCGCGCAGAAGGGCCAGGATTCGACGCTGACCGGCTGGAGCACGAGCCTGGCCGCCGGCAGCATCATCGCCTTCAAGGTGAACAGCGCGGCGACGGTGACCAGGGTGACGGTTTCCCTGGCGGTGGTGCGCGCATGATCGTGGGATACAGCAGGGCGGCCGGCTTCGCCTACACGGTGACGAACACGCCGGGCTATGCGTCTGTGGCGGGCGGCTACGTGGACCAGCAGGCGACGTATAACGGGAAGGAGTATTACAAGAACGCGAACGGAGTTTTTCTCTGCTACTACACCGGCGGGTCCAAGTGGGGGTTCGCGGGCAGCCTGGGCGGAACGGCTTATTACACAGCCGAAAGCATTACTGGAACTTGGGTGGTCGGATCGAAAAGCACTCCGGTCCCGACCGTCGTGGCAGGGTAATGACAAATGCGGACACTGACCTCTTCGACAATCGCCGCAGCGAACTCCGACAGCAGCAAGCCATACTGCCTTCTGCAAGTCGCCTGGCCAGCGCCAGGCGGAAGCACGGCGCCGACTCTCATTGCGGCAGGCGAGCCGACGGTCTCCGAGACGGGATCGGCGACGACGAGCGGCGGAACGACGCTTCCGCCGACTCTGCCGACCGGGACGATGTGGTACGCGCAGGAGGACTTCGGCTCCGGCGGCGGATCCTCCTGGGACAACGCGCAGGGCCGCGTGCTGGAGTGGGGCGCCGTGCGGCTGCAGCTCAAGGCGGACAAGGCGGTGAACGTCGTCGGCGACTGCACGATCAAGTTGCGCGACGAGGACAAGGTCCTCTTCAATTACTTCCAGAGCATCGAGCCGCAGCGCGCGCAGGTGGCGATCTACCAGCAGTTCCGGGGCAACGCCGAGAGCGACCTGGTGCAGCTCCACGCCGGCATCATCAACGCGCCGTGCACCTGGAGCGAGAAGGACCACGCGGTGCTGCTGGACATCACGGACATCTCGACCTATTTCAACCGCACGGTGGGCAACTTCGCCGACCGGCTGGACTATCCGAACGTGGTCCAGACCGACGAGAACAAGCTGATCCCGCTGGTCTTCGGCCACGTCATGCGCGCGCGCGCCGTGGCGCTGGACTTCGGCCCGGTGACGGAGCTCGCGCGGATCTGCAACTACTACGACATGGGCCTGTACGTGAACGACGCGGAGTTCTTCCCGCAGCTCACGCCGATGCAGATCTGGATCGGCGGCGAGCGGATGAACGGTCAGTTCAACGGCAACTTCTTCAGCATCTCCGAGCGCGGCGCGCCGATCTACACCGGCACCGTCACCGCGCTCGGCGTGGACTGCCAGCACCTGGTGGATAGCGCGCTCACCGGCCCGGATGGGACGTACGTCGGCTATTACATCCTCTTCACCTCGCCGGACGGCACGGTGCAGCGGAAGATCATCCAGAGCTACGACTCGGCCACGCACACCATCGTCTTCGGCATGCTGAGCGGATTCGCCTACGTCAACCCGCTCGATCACTCGCAGACCACGTGGATCGGCGACGCGTTCACGAACGACGGCCACACGTACACGCTGCCGATCGGCGCGACGTACCAGATCGGCAGCAACGTGGCCGGCCATCCCTGCGGATCGAAGGTCTACGTGGCGCGTTCGAGCTACACTTACGTGGTCAATGACGCGCCTTCAAAGAAGGTTTATTGCGTCGAGGGCTACGGCCATCCGCTGAGCCTCTGGATCAACGGGCAGATCTGGACGACGCCCACGGAATGGTACTTCGCGCTCGATCCTTCGCTCTACACGATCAACCTGAACGACACCGCGACCTGTCCGGGCCGATCGGTGACGAGCATCACCTTCAACCTGCCGCCGTCGCAGCTCGACGTGCGGATGAAGAATGACGACCTGTGGATCACGCTCGACGGCGTGGAGAGCAACGGCGACGGCACCGGCACGCTGCTGCAGAATCCCTCGGACATCATCCAGGCGATCCACGCGCGCTGGATGGGCATGCCGAGCGCCAACATTGACGCCGATTCCTTCGCCGCGGCGAAGACGGCGACGAGCGCATTGCAGATGGGCTTCGCGCTGACCGATCAGAAGAAGGGCCTCGAACTCTGCGCCGACCTGGCCTTCCAGGCGCGCTGCAGCGAGGTCTTCTTCGGCGGCCAGGCGCAGTTGATCTTCCTCACGAACGTGATGACCCCGAGCGGCACGCCGCCGACATCCGGCGCGGACCGCTATCTCGGCTCCCTGGACATCGCGCGCCGGGAATGGAACCAGATCGTCACGGAAGTCACCGGCGCGTACCTCGACAACGCGATCAAGCGGACGATCATCCTGCGGTCGCCGGCGGCGGAGGAGTTCGTCGGCGGGCGCGTCGCCAAGACGATTGACTTCTGGGCGTACACGAGCCTGGCGCCGGTGCAGGGCGTGGCGAACTTCTGGCTGAACCGCTGGCAGTACATCTGGCAGCAGATCGCGCTGGTGGATTCGCTGCGGCGGCTGGACGCGGAGCCGTACGACCTGTTCGACCTCGACCTGCCCGGCTGGTTCGGGGCCGGTCAAACGGCCCGCGTGGTCGGCATCGAGCACACGCTCGGCGGCGGCTCGAACCGCGCGGTGCCGGGAATCAAGCTCAGCGCCGAGATCCCGTACTTCCCGTCCGGGACCTGCGACACGCTCGCCGAGGCGATGCCGCCAGGCGGCTGCTGGGCCTGCGAGACGACCTGCCAGATCGGCTGCGAGCTTTTCTGCACCACCCAATTCGAGCTGAACGGGATCGTGCTCAGCTCGACGGAGGAAGGCACGCCGCCGGAGACGACGCCGTGGGAAACGACGCCGTGGGAAACGACGCCGTGGGAGACGACGGCGTGGGAAACGACGCCGTGGGAGACGACGGCGGAGTACACCGGCCCTGCGACGACGGCCGGTCCGACCTCGCCGCACACGAGCGCGCCGACTTCTCCGCCGACCTCGCCGCACACCGCAGAGCACACCGAACCGCATACGCCTGAGCCGACCGAGCCGCACACCTCCGGCCCGACCGAGCCGCACACGTCCGGCCCGACTTCGCCGCACACCACCGGTCCGACCTCGCCGCACACGGCGGGACCGACTTCAGGACCGACGTCCGCGCCGACCTCGGGACCGACCGGCGCGCCGACTTCGCGGCACACCGACGCGCCGACTTCCGCCCCGACGGCCGCTTTCGGGTGTGGCGCGTGCAGCGGCAAGGCGCCCGCCTCGATCTATCTGATCGGGACGAACCGGGTTTACGCGACGCTGGTGCAGAACCCGCATGCCCCGTGCACCTTCAGCGGCATAACCAGCACGGGCGACACGGCGACGGTCACGTTCGACCTCTGGGCGATTCACCTCACCATCAGCGGGAGCGGTCTGGGCACCGGCAGCGGCGAGTACTCGCCGCCCACGGAGGACGGCACGTACAACTGCATGGCGACGTACAGCATCACGTTCCCCGGCAGCGGCGCGCCCACTTACTCCTTGATTCCGAGCTGAGCATGAGCGACAACCGATCACAGGTCTGCGTCCGATGCGAGTTCGAGCACATCCAGAGCACGAACCCGGCGACGGGAATCCACCGCAAGCTCTGCGCCGCGCCGGGATCGGACTCGAAGGCGTGGCTGGAGATGGACAATGCGTTCGTGGCCGGGCCGGAGTCGAACTGCCCGAAGGATAAGTGGAAAGTGCAAAGTGCAAATTCCAAACTGCAAAATGCGCCGGCGCCGCCGCACGCGGACCTCACGGACTGTCCGCCGTGCAAGGAGAAGATGCTGGCGGCGATGAAGAGCGCGGCGTGCAAGATTTCCGTCGTGATTTCGAGCTTGAACGAGCGCGAGAATCTCCTGGCGACCGTCGCCAGCGTGAAGCATGATTGCCCGGAGGCGGAGATCATCGTGGTGGACGACGGCTCGACCGTCCCGGAGCCGGTCGTCACGATCCGCAATCCCAAGCGGATCGGAGGACCGCGCTCGCGGCGGCTCGGCGCGCTGCGCGCGACGGGCGACGTGGTCATCTTCCTCGACGCGCACAACGCGCTCGACTGGGAAACGGCGTGCTGGTTCGCGCAGCGGTATCCCGAAATCGGGCCGGTCAAGCCGGAGTTCAAGGAGATGCTGGATCGGCCGCACAAGCTGCACACGCTCGCCGCGGCGGCGATGGAGCGCCAGGCGATCGTGTACGGCGGCTGCATGTTCTCCTGCGGCCGCGCCGGCGCCTCGCTGGTGCCGGAGAAGGGCATGCTCGGCGCGCGATGGGTGGTTCGACGCAAGGATCTGCCGCCGCTCGATCTCTGGCCGACGTCGCTGATGATGGGCGCGTTCTACGCGATCCCGCGGACGGTCCTCGACCGGTTCGGCGGCTGGCCGGCGCTGCCGAATTTCCACGGCGCGCAGGAACTCTCCGTCGCGCTGCTGGCCGCGGCGCACCAGGTGCCGATCCTCTTCAACAGCAACGTCGCGCTCTGGCATCTCTTCCGCGGCAAGAAGACCGGAGTCTATCCGCCGTTCGAGATGCAGGGCATCGGCTCGCAGCTCGGCTACGCGGCCGCGTGGCGGATGGTGCTGGACGACGCGCACTGGAAGGATTACCGCGCGCGCCTGAAGGCCGGACAGGGACCGCACGGCCCGATCGCCGAGCACGTCCTCGCGCAGGTCGAGACCGAGGAGTTCAACCGCTACCGCGCCGACGCGCAGAGCCGGTTCAAGCTGACCTCCGACGAACTGCTCGCCGAACTGGACCGCCGGATCGCCGCCGACCGCGAGACGCGCGTCCAGGGCGCGGAGGATAAGACGCTGAATGAAGGAAAGAAGATTCTGCTGGCGATTACCTTTTCGGCGGATGCCGGAACAAGCAGCAACGCGGCAAGCCTCGAGGAAAAGAGACAGATCCTCCGTCGCTGTCTGGAATCGGCGCACGCGAGCGGAGCGGATGAGCGTGCGCTGTTCCTGGTGTTGCCGTTCGACGCTAATCCGCTTGCCTTGGTGGCCCAACGAGACGAAGGCGATCGCGTCATCCGTGTTGGAGAGAATCCCGGCCTGCCGCTCGGCGAGACGCGGATGGTCCGCGCGGCGATTGCCGACGCAAAGGCGCGCGGTTTCGAGTGGATCGTGAAGATCTGCGGCGACGTGTTCCATCCGCATATGGGTTGGGCACAGGAGATGGTGCGGCGCGCGATGGCCTCGCCGAACGGCGCGGCGCTGGTGACGGGAATCTGCAACAACCGCTGCACGGTCACGAAGGTCTTTGCCGCGCGGACGGATTTCCTCGCGCGCACGTGGCCGGAGGATTCCGAAGTCGCTCCGCTCGGCGCCGGCGCGGTCCTCGAACGCATCTGGACGGCGAAGATCGAGCGCCTCGGCCTGACGAAGCTCTGGCTGCCGCTGCCGTGCCGGCAGGTGATCGAAGGCAAAGCAAGTTGGTGGACGCCGACCGATCCGGCGTTGAGCTACGAGCACACGCACCAGGCCGCCGTCGCGGCGAAATGGAGGATGACGCCTTGACCGATTCCGCAGTCCGCAGTCCGCAATCTTCACTTCCGTTGGTCGCCTGCCTCACCTGCACCTACGGCCGCTTCCAGCGGATGCGGGAATGCCTGGCCTTTTTCCTGGCGCAGGATTATCCGGCGAAGCGGCTGTTCATCCTCAACAATCATCCCGTGCCGCTTCGCTGCGATCTGCCGGAGGTGACGATCTTCAACGAGCCGAGCGACGAGCCGGGCATCCCGCGAAACCGGCTGCTGGCGAAGGTCGGCCCGGAGTTTCTCTTCGTCCACACCTGGGATGATGACGACGCGTGGCTGCCCTGGCATCTCTCGCAGGCGGTGCGGCAGATTGGAAGGTCCTGGACCAACGATATCAAAGCGGCCTGGAAACCAGTTCGCTCCTGGATCCGGTTCTTCGCAACGGGCGAGTACAAGTTGAACTCGAACAACTACGAGGCCTCGATGATCGTCCGTCGCGATTACATGGCAAAAGTCGGCTACGGAATCGCCAGCGGCAACGAGCATCGGCCGTTGCTCGACGCGCTGAAGGCGGACAAGGCACTGGCGACGACGGAGGTCGGCGCGCGGGCGAGTTACATTTATAGCTGGCGCGGCGATTTCAGCCACGCGAGCGCGGCGCTGGCGCGCGACATGAGGACCGGCGTCCAGGACCAAACGCTGGCCGAGCGCGACGCGGCCTGGCGAAAGCTCCAGACCGATCCGGGCGATGGGAAAACGCCGCTGACGCCGGCGGATATTCACCCGCGCTACCGCGACCTGCTCGCGCACTGCCGGTCCGGGCTGAGCGAGTACGAGGCGCTGGAACTGCATCAGCTTCTATGGACGCCGATGAACGCAGATAAGACGAACGAAAAGACGTATTTCCATATTTCCGTAATTCCGTATCGGCGTTCATCTGCGTCCATCGGCGGTTCCGAGTTCGGTGTGGAGTGAGTTATGAGACTTGCCGGCGCGATGACGATCCACCAGGGCGTGCAGGCGCAGTTCGCGGAGCGGATCATCTCCGACCTGGCGCGGCACGTGGACGGGCTGTTCATTCTGGCGAACGGCGACCCGACGCCGGAGGCGCTGCGCGCGGCGCAGAACTGCCCGAAGCTCGCGGGATTCGACCGCGCGAACCTCGCGTACAACGCCGGCAACGCGATCGCGGTCGGGCACGAGCTGCACGCCAGGCTGTTCGCGCTGCTCGAGAAAGCGAAGCCGGAGATGGTCCTTTTTCCCGACGCCGACGAGCTGCTGCCGCCGAACGTCGAGGAGATCATCGGCCTGATGGACAAGGCTTCCGCGAAGTGCGTGGAGTTTCCGGTCCTCGTCTGCGTCGGCGACGGAGATCACGTCATCCGAGACGCCTCGATCCACGCGAAGTATCACGGACCGCAGGTCACGCTCGCCGTCTGGCGGCCGGGAATGAACTTCGACGCGAAGCGCGGGTTCAATTATCCCGGCGAGGATTACGTCGGGCGCGGGATCGTCTCGCCCTGGCCGAAGCGGCATCTGTACGTGGCCACGCCGGCCGCCTGGCGCGCGCGCTACGCTTTCAAGCCGCAGCCGTGGATGACGCAGCCGTGGAACGTGGTCGAGTACGATCCGAAACGGACGTGGGAGGAATGGCTGAAAGCATGACTCCGCACATCCTCAATTTGACGGTGCGGCCCATGGGCGAGACGGAGCTTTGCGCGCCGGACGTGCATTACGTGCCAGTCTCCGAGGACCGCGTCGTCGCATTCGACGCGAACACGCTGATCGCAGTCGAGATCTCGAAGGCGCAGCACGAGGCGCTTATGAAAGAGCAGGCGCCCGCCCTGAGCGGCGTCGAAGGGCTGCTGTTCTCGAAGCGCCGGCCAAAGTTCGACCTCAGCCCGGACGTCTCCTGCCGGCAGCTAACGCTCCATCTTTCCGATCAGTGCAACATGCGCTGCAGGTACTGCTGGATTGAAAAGGAAGTCTGCGAGGACGCTTCCACTTGTGAACCTTCACTTCCGCCGGTGATGACGCGCGACATCGCCGCCTCGGCGCTGGGCATGTTCCCGGACGACGGCCGCGATCTGCGGATCGGCTTTTTCGGCGGCGAGCCGCTGATGCACTTCGGG